>JBIQHU010000007.1:0-90364 GCA_044508395.1 Mycobacterium sp.
AGTGCAGATCGACCACATCGTGCCGCTGGCGCTGGCGTGGGATCTCGGGGCGCGCAACTGGACCGACGAGCAGCGGCTGCGGTTCGCCAACGATCCCGCGAATCTGCTGGCCGTCGCCGGAGGAGCCAATCAGGACAAGGGCGATCGCGAGCCCGCCAGCTGGATGCCGCCCAACACGGCGTTCCGATGCCAGTACGCCATGCAGTTCATCGCGGTGCTACGCGGCTATGCGCTGCCGATCGACGCGCCTTCAGCCACGGCGCTGCGCGATGCCGCGGTCACATGCCCAACCGGCTGAACTGTCACGAAACCTGCCGGCTAGGCGTTTGATGCAGAGTGTGGTTCTGCGCGCTCGACGGAAGGTAGGCCAGTGGTAGCCGACGTCACCGGGTTGTACGCCGCCAAACTCACGACCCCCGAGCGCGCGGTGGCAGCGATCGCGAACGGCGAGACCGTGTCGTGCGGCATGGCGATCGGCCAACCGCCCGCCCTGCTCGCGGCGACCGCCGATCGCCTGCGTTCCGGCGAGCTTGGCCATATCCGGCTCTACTACAAGATCGCGATGGAACCGCTCGGTTCGACGCTGCTGGCCGAGGACGTCATCGAAAAGGTTGACGCCCACAGCTTTTTCATCGGAGCCCCGGACCATCAGATCATCAAGCGCCAGGCAGAATCAGGTCACAAGCTGGTGAGCTTCGTGCCGGTGAACTTCAGCCAGATCCCACGACTGTTCACCGAAGTGATCGACCTGGACACGTTCCTGGTCACCGTCTCGCCGATGGACTCGGGAGGCTATTTCTCGCTGGGCACCAACAACGACTTCGCGTCCGTGGCGGCACGTCGCGCCCACCGGCTGATCGTCGAAGTCAACGACAACATGCCTCGGGTGTTCGGCCAGTCCCAGATCCACGTCAGCGAGGTGGCGGGCATCGTCGAGAACCACGTGCCGCTGATCGAGGCCGGCGCCAGTGAGCCGTCCCCCGAAGGCCGGGTCATCGGCGGTCTGGTTGCGCCCATGGTTCCCGACGGCGCAACGATTCAGCTTGGTATCGGCAGGATTCCGTCCGGGGTGGCGGCGGCATTGGGGGAGCACTCCGATCTCGGCATCCACACCGAGCTGTTCTCCCCGGCCATGGCCGACCTCATTCGCAATGGTGTGGTGACCGGCGCCCGAAAGACGTTGCATCCGCGCAAGCACGTCTACACAGTTGCCTTCGGCACCACCGATTCCTACGCCTTCATGAACAACAACTCCGCGTTCGAGAGCTATCCGTCCGATTACGTCAACGACATCCGCACCATTGCCGCTCACGACAACTTCATCTCCATCAATACGGCGATCGAAATCGACCTCTATGGACAGGTCAATGCGGAGTTCATCGGCGACCACGAATACAGCGGCTCGGGCGGCCAGTACGACTTCGTGAAGGGAGCGTCGTTGGCCCGCAACGGAAAATCGATCATCGCGCTGGCATCGACAGCACGCAAGGGCCAACTGTCCACGATCGTGCCCCGTGCGTCGATGGTCACCGACGCGCGGATGGACGTCGAATGGGTGGTCACCGAACACGGTGCGGTGAACCTCCGCGGCATGTCGACCAAGGAGCGCGCCGACGCGCTGATCTCCATCGCTCATCCCGACTTCCGTGCCGACCTGACCGCGGCCGCACGCAGCGTGACGTTGATCTGAACGGTTAGGAGCCCGTATAGGTTTCGGGGTCCGGCCGGAAGCGGGTGCCGTCGTTCAGGCCGTTGAGGGTGGCCATCTCGTCCTCGGTCAACTCGAAGTCGAAGACCGCGATGTTCTCCTTGATCCGCTCGGGCGACTTGGAGCGCGGAATGACGATGTTGCCGAGCTGGATGCTCCAGCGGATGAGCACCTGCGCCGGCGTCTTGTCGTGCGCCTGCGCCACGGATCCGATCGTCGGGTTGTCCAGAAGGTTGCCCACGCCCAGGGGGCCGTAGGCCTCCGTGACGATCTCGTGTTCGGCGTTGATCGCCCGCAACTCGGCCTGATTCAGCAGCGGGTGTAACTCGATCTGGTTGACCGCCGGCGGGAAGAACGACAGGTCGATGATGTTCGACAGGTCCTCGGTGTGGAAGTTGGCCACACCGATCGATTTGGTGTCACCCTCTTGCTTCCGCTTCATCAGGCCGCCCCAGGCGTCGACGTACCGATCGGGGTTACCGGCCGGCCAGTGGATGAGGTAGAGGTCGACGTAGTCGAGGCCCAGCCGGTCCAGGCTGGCCTTCAGCGCGTCCTGCGATGCCTGGAAGCCCTGGTCAGGGGTGGCCAGCTTGGTGGTGACGTGCACCTCTTCGCGCGGAATCCCCGACGAGGCGATCGCGCGGCCGACCGCCGCTTCGTTTCCGTACGCCTTCGCGGTGTCGATCAACCGGTAGCCCGCCTCCAGGGCGGCACTCACCGACTGTTCGGTCTCGGCTTCCGACAGTTCGCCGACACCGAGACCGATCACCGGAAGGGTGTTGCCGTCATTGAGCGTGACGGTAGGGATCGCAGCGGGCGATGGGGTCATGTCACCTAACCTGTGAAATCGAAGGTCCGTGGATCGGGACCCAAACGTGTACCGCCCTCGCCGAGCGAGGAGATGGACGCCATGTCCTGCTCGCTCAGTTCAAGATCGAACACGTCGAAGTTACTCACAATTCGCTCGGGGGTCACCGATTTCGGGATGACTATATTGCCGATTTGGATATGCCACCTAATCAGTACCTGGGCCGGCGTCTTCCCATGCCGTGCGGCGACCTCGGTCACCTTGGGGTTGTCCAGCAGCGCACCCTGGCCGAGCGGGGCCCACGCCTCGGTGGCGATGCCCATCTGCTGGTGCACCTCACGCAGCTCCTGCTGCTGAAACAGGGGATGCAGCTCGATCTGGTTGACGGCCGGAACGATGCCCGTGGCGTCGACGAGGATTCGCAGGTGCTCGGGCTCGAAGTTGCTGACGCCAATCGAGCGGATGCGCCCTTGGTCACGTAGCTGCGCGAACGCCTTGAAGGTGTCGACGAACGTATTGCGCGCCGGCAGCGGCCAGTGGATCAGGTAGAGGTCGACGTAGTCGAGACCGAGCCGGTCCGCGCTGGCGTCGAATGCTTTCAGCGTCTTGTCGTAGCCCTGCTCGGAGTTCCACAGCTTCGTGGTGATGAACACGTCTTCGCGCGGCAGACCGGACGCCGCAAACGCCTTGCCGACACCGCGTTCGTTACGGTAGGCCGCGGCGGTATCGATGTGCCGGTATCCGGCCTCGAACGCGATATTCACCGCACGTTCGGTTTCCTCAGGCGGTGTCTGGAAAACACCGAAACCAACCTGCGGGATCGCATTACCGTCATTGAGCGTGATCGAGGGAGAAGCCATGACGAAGAGTCTGCCAGTTCAACAACCGCGGGTCCTCAGCCGCAAGGAGGCGATCCTCAATACGGCCGCCGGCGTCACCCTGCGCGCGTTGCCGCGGATTCCGAACCCGGTCAAGCGAGCGATGCTCGGCGGCAAGTCCGTCACCATCGACGGCAACACGCTGGACACCACGCTGCAGTTGATGTTGGCCGGCCAACGTGCGGTCGGCATCAACGGACTGGTGACAGACGATGACGTATCCATCGCCAGGGACAACCTCGAGATTCTGACCGCCAGCTTCAAACAGCACATCCCGGTCGCGGCGGTGACCAATCTCTCCATTCCCGGTCCTGCAGGCGAGATGCGCGCCAGGCACTACCGCCCGGTCGACGGAGATGGAGCCCCCCTGCTCATCTTCTACCACGGCGGCGGTCAGGTCATCGGAAGCATCGACACCCACGACGACCTGTGCAGGCAGATCTGCCGCGAGGGGCGGATGCACGTGTTGTCGGTCGACTACCGGCTTGCCCCGGAGCACAAGGCCCCGGCGGGCGCCGACGACGCGCTGGCGGCCTTCCAATGGGCACTCGACAACGCCGCCGAGTTGGGCGCCGACCCGGACCGTGTCGCCGTCGGGGGCGACAGCGCGGGCGGCAACCTCGCGGCTGTGGTGTCGATGCGCGCCCGTACCGAGGCGGCCCGCCTGCCGGCCGTGCAGCTGCTCTTCTACCCGGTGGTGAACTATCGCGACGAGACGCGCTCACAGATCCTTTTCGCCGACGGCTTCTTTCTCACCAAGGCCGACATCGACTGGTTCAGCGACCACTTCCTCGACGGAGCGGACGTCGACGCGTCCGATCCCCGGGTGTCTCCGCTGCTCGCCGACGATTTCTCCGGTCTGCCGCCGGCGCTGGTGCTGACCGCCGGCTTCGACCCGTTGCGCGACGAGGGCAGGCAGTACGCCGAGGCGATGCGCAAAGCGGGCGTGGCCGTCGACTACCGGGAGTTCGGCTCGCTGGTGCACGGTTTCGCCAACCTGTTCGCGCTGGGCGGCGGCAGCGCGACCGCCACCGCGGAGTCGATCTCGGCGCTGCGCGCGCATCTGGCCCGCAGGTGACGGACCTCGGAAAGGCCGCCGGTACTCTTGTCGCGTGGCTTCGAAACCGAAATACGATCTGAAGGCGTCCGATCGCAGGCGGAATCTGGCAGTTCAGATCGGTCTGACGGCGATCGTGGTGATCTTCGCCGCCGCTATCGTGCTCTACATCGTGCTGTCGGCCGACGAAAAGCCGACCGCGGGCGAAGCCGAATCCATCCGGGTCGCCTCGGCCCAGCTGATCAAGAAGGACGGCACTGACGAGCCCAAGGCCACGCTGTCGCTGTATGAGGACTTCCTGTGCCCGGCCTGCCGCAACTTCGAGCAGAACTTCGGGCCCACCATCAACAAGCTGATCGATTCCGGGGCCGTCGCCGCCGACTACTACATGGTCTCGATCCTGGACCGTCAGGGCCAGGGGTACTCGACGCGGGCCGCCAACGCGGCGTACTGCGTCGCCGGTGATTCGATCGATGCGTTCCGCAGGTTCCATGCCGCGCTGTACGCCCAGCAGCCCGAGGAGGGTGTCGGTCCGTTCCCCGACAACGCCAGGTTGGCCGAGCTCGCGCGTCAGGCCGGCGCCGGCGGGCAGGTGCCCGAGTGCATCAAGAAGGAGACCAACGCCGACATGGTATCGGGCCTGGCCGCTGCGACCGGGGTGAAAGCGACGCCGACGATTCGCATCAACGGCGAGGATTACAACCCCACGACTCCTGACGCGCTGATCGCCAAGATCGAGGAGATCGTCGGCAACGTGCCCGCGCTCGACGCCGGCGCCCCGCCTCCCGCCGCCGACCCCACCCCGCTCGTTCCTCCCACACCCGCGCCGGCGCCGAAGCCGTGACCATCGCCGCACCCAGCACCGTGGAACCGAGCGGACCCGCCTCGGCACGGTCGAAGGGTGCTGCGGTAGGCAGGCCCAGCGCCATCTGGGTGCTGATCGCCGGGGTGCTGGGCCTGGCCGCGTCGGTGACGCTCACGGTCGAAAAGATCGAGATTCTGATCAACCCCGACTACGTACCTACCTGCAGCATCAACCCGGTGCTGTCGTGCGGATCGGTGATGGTCACCCCGCAGGCGTCGGTGTTCGGTTTTCCGAATTCGCTGATGGGCATCGTGTCGTTCACCGTCGTGCTCGTGACCGGGATACTCGCGGTTGCCAAGGTCACCCTGCCGCGTTGGTATTGGATCGGGCTGGCGATCGGCTCCCTGCTCGGCACCGTATTCGTGCACTGGCTGGCGTGGCAGAGCCTCTACAACATCGGCGCGCTGTGCCCGTACTGCATGGTGGTGTGGGCCGTGACGATTCCGCTTTTCGTCGTCGCGACGTCGATCGCCGCGGCCCCTGCGACCTCCAACGGTGTTGTGCGCGTGCTTCATTCGTGGCGCTGGTCGTTGGTGGCGCTGTGGTTCACCGCAGTGATCCTGCTGATCCTGGTGCGCTTCTGGGACTACTGGTCCACACTCCTTTAAACGACGAAACTCCTCTAGACGACGACACTCCTCTAAACGACGACGGGGGCCGCAGCGCGTGATAACCAAGGTCCTGGTGGCCAATCGTGGCGAGATCGCGATCCGAGCTTTCCGAGCCGCCTACGAGATGGGCATCACGACCATCGCGGTGTACGCCCATGAGGACCGCAATTCCCAGCACCGGCTGAAGGCCGACGAGTCGTATCAGATCGGCGAGACGGGTCACCCGGTGCGCGCCTATCTGTCCGTCGACGAGATCATCCGCGTCGCACGGCAGGCGGGTGCCGACGCCGTCTACCCGGGATATGGCTTCCTGTCGGAGAATCCGCAACTGGCCGCGGCGTGCGCGGAGGCGGGGATCACGTTCATCGGGCCGAGCGCGGAGATCCTCGAACTGACGGGCAACAAGGCCCGAGCCATCGCGGCGGCGCGTGATGCGGGTCTGCCGGTGCTGAATTCGTCGGCGCCGTCATCGTCGGTCGACGAGTTGGTGGCGGCATCCGCGGAGATGGAATTCCCGTTGTTCGTCAAAGCCGTATCCGGTGGCGGCGGGCGCGGCATGCGGCGGGTGTCGGATGCGTCCGCGCTGCCCGAGGCGATCGAAGCGGCCAGTCGGGAGGCGGAGTCGGCATTCGGCGATCCGATGGTCTATCTCGAACAGGCGGTGCTCAACCCGCGCCACATCGAAGTGCAGATCCTGGCCGACCGGCACGGCAACGTCATGCATCTGTTCGAGCGGGACTGCAGCCTGCAGCGCCGCCATCAGAAGGTGATCGAGTTGGCGCCCGCGCCAAACCTTTCCGCCGAGCTGCGCGACAAGATGTGCGCTGACGCGGTCGCGTTTGCGCGTCAGATCGACTACACCTACGCGGGCACCGTGGAGTTCCTGCTCGACGAGCGCGGCCACTACGTGTTCATCGAGATGAATCCGCGCATCCAGGTCGAGCACACGGTGACCGAGGAGATCACCGACGTCGACCTGGTGGCCAGTCAGTTGCGCATCGCCGACGGCGAAACACTGGAAAGCCTTGGGCTGAGCCAGGATACGCTGCAGATACGTGGTGCGGCCATGCAGTGCCGGATCACCACCGAGGACCCTGCGAACGGCTTCCGTCCAGACACCGGGCGCATCACCAGTTATCGGTCACCGGGCGGTGCGGGTATTCGTCTCGACGGTGCAACGCATCTGGGCGCAGAGATCGGGGCGCATTTCGACTCCCTGTTGGTCAAGTTGACGTGCCGTGGACGCGACTACGCGGCGGCGGTTGCCCGGTCCCGTCGCGCGCTCGCGGAGTTTCGGGTGCGGGGGGTGTCGACGAACATCCCGTTCTTGTTGGCGGTGGTCAACGATCCCGATTTTCGTGCCGGTCGGGTGATGACGTCGTTCATCGATGACCGGCCATATCTGTTGACCGCGCATACCCCGGCCGATCGGGGTACCAAGATCCTCAACTATTTGGCCGATGTGACGGTCAATCAGCCGCACGGGGCGCGACCGTCGACGGTGTATCCGCAGGACAAATTGCCCGATATCGATCTGTCGTCGCCTGCGCCGCCGGGATCCAAACAGCGGTTGGTGCAACTGGGCCCCGACGGGTTCGCGGCCTGGATGCGCGAGTCCAAGGCGGTCGGGGTCACCGATACGACGTTCCGCGACGCGCACCAATCGTTGTTGGCGACGCGGTTGCGCACCACGGGTCTGGTGATGGTGGCGCCCTACATTGCGCGGATGACCCCGCAGTTGTTGTCGGTGGAGTGCTGGGGTGGGGCGACTTACGATGTGGCGCTCCGGTTCTTGAAGGAAGATCCGTGGGAGCGGCTGGCTGCGTTGCGGGAGGCGCTGCCCAATATCTGCCTGCAGATGCTGCTGCGCGGGCGCAACACGGTGGGGTATACGCCGTATCCGGAGTCGGTCACCCGCGCGTTTGTGGAAGAGGCGACCGCGACGGGCATCGATATCTATCGCATCTTCGATGCGCTGAACAATGTGGAGTCGATGCGCCCGGCCATCGACGCGGTCCGCGAGACCGGTTCCTCGATCGCCGAGGTGGCGATGAGCTACACCGGGGATCTGACCGACCCGGGCGAAAACCTCTACACCCTGGACTATTACCTGAAGCTGGCCGAGCAGATCGTCGACGCGGGCGCGCATGTGTTGGCGATCAAGGACATGGCGGGGTTGTTGCGTCCGCACGCGGCCACGGTGTTGGTGGGTGCGCTGCGCAGCCGGTTTGACCTGCCGGTGCATGTGCACACCCACGACACCCCCGGTGGGCAGTTGGCGACGTATGTGGCGGCCTGGCAGGCCGGCGCGGATGCGGTGGATGGCGCGTCGGCGCCGCTGGCCGGGACCACCAGCCAGCCGGCGTTGAGTTCGATTGTGGCCGCGGCTGCGCACACCGAATACGAGACGGGTCTGTGGTTGTCGGCGGTGTGTGATTTGGAGCCGTACTTCGAGGCGCTGCGCAAGGTGTATGCCCCGTTCGAGTCGGGGCTGCCCGCACCCACGGGGCGGGTGTATCACCACGAGATTCCCGGCGGTCAGTTGTCGAACCTGCGCCAGCAGGCCATCGCGCTGGGGTTGGGGGATCGGTTCGAGGAGATCGAGGCCAATTACGCGGCTGCCGACCGGATTTTGGGTCGGTTGGTGAAGGTGACCCCGTCGAGCAAGGTGGTCGGGGATCTCGCGCTGGCGTTGGTGGGGGCCGGGGTCAGCGCTGATGAGTTCGCTGCTGACCCGGAGCGGTTCGACATCCCGGATTCGGTGATCGGGTTTCTGCGTGGCGAGCTCGGTGACCCGCCGGGGGGGTGGCCCGAGCCGTTGCGCACCAAGGCGTTGGCGGGGCGTTCGCCGGCGCGGCCTATCGAGGAGCTGTCCGAGGAGGACGAGGCGGCGCTGACCCAGCCGGGGCTGATCCGCCAGGCCACGTTGAACCGGTTGTTGTTTCCGGGGCCGACCAAGGAATTCACCGCCCATCGGGAGCTGTACGGGGATACCTCGAGCTTGTCGGCCAACCAGTTCTTCTACGGGCTGCGCAGCGGCGAGGAGCATCGGGTGCGCCTGGAGCGTGGTGTCGAGTTGTTGATCGGGTTGGAGGCGATCTCTGATCCCGACGAACGCGGCATGCGCACCGTGATGTGTATCTTCAACGGTCAGCTGCGCCCGGTGTTGGTGCGCGACAACAGCATCGCGAGCGAGGTGCCCGCCGCCGAGAAGGCCGACCGGTCCAACCCCGACCACGTCGCGGCCCCCTTCGCGGGTGTGGTGACCGTCGGGGTCGCCGCCGGTGACACCGTCGAAGCCGGACAGACCATCGCCACCATCGAGGCGATGAAGATGGAGGCCGCGATCACCGCGCCCAAGGCCGGCGAGGTCACCCGCGTCGCCGTGTCAGCCACCGCACAAGTCGAGGGCGGCGACCTGCTGGTGGTGGTCAGCTGACCCGCATCGTCGCAGGCGCCCTCGGTGGACGGCGAATCACGGTGCCGCGCACCGGAACCCGACCCACCACCGATCGAGTGCGGGAATCGCTGTTCAATCTCCTGGCGGCGCGGTTGGATCTCGACGGTATCGCGGTGCTCGATCTGTACGCCGGATCGGGGGCGCTTGGCCTGGAAGCGATGTCCCGCGGGGCGGTGTCGGTGACGTTCGTGGAGTCCGACGCACGCGCCGTGAGCGTCATCGACAAGAACATCGCGTCGCTTGGCGTGAAGGGGGCGACGGTGCGCCGCGGAGCCGTCGCGTCGGTACTGGCGTCAGCGATCGCGCGGCCCGTCGACCTGGTGCTCGCCGACCCGCCCTACGACGTCGACGGCGCCGAGATCGAAACCGTGCTCGCCACGCTCACGCAGGGCGGGTGGGTGGCGACCGGAGCCGTTGCCGTCGTCGAACGCCCGGCGTCGGCTACGGCGCTGACGTGGCCCGAGGGATGGCAGGTGTGGCCGTCGCGTACCTACGGCGACACCCGGCTGGAACTCGCCGAATACGACGCCGCCGCCGTTGTGACGCCGTAGTGAATGTCGCCGCCCCGTAGCAGCCGAGCTGCCCTGTACCGTCTTCCCCCATGAGCGGCGCCGTATGCCCGGGTTCATTCGACCCGGTAACCCTCGGCCATATCGACGTCTTCGAGCGCGCGGCGGCCCAGTTCGACGAGGTCGTCGTGGCGGTACTGATCAATCCCAACAAGAAGGGGATGTTCACCCTCGACGAGCGCATCGCGATGATCGAGGAGTCCACGACACACCTGCCGAATCTGCGCGTGGAATCCGGTGAAGGACTGGTCGTCGACTTCGTCAAGAGCCGCGGCCTGACCGCGATCGTCAAGGGTCTGCGCACGGGTACCGACTTCGAATACGAACTACAGATGGCGCAGATGAACAAGCACATCGCGGGCGTCGACACCTTCTTCGTCGCCACCACACCGACGTATTCGTTCGTGTCGTCGTCGCTGGCGAAGGAGGTCGCAACACTCGGCGGCGACGTCTCTGCGCTGCTGCCCGAGCCCGTCAACGTGCGGCTTCAGGCCAAGCTCAAGGGTTAAGCACCTCGCTCACGGGGTAGGTAGAAGGCGGCGCACAGCCCATTGCGCCCCAACTATTTCCCATGAGTTTTGGAGGTTTTGCCGTGGTTGAGACATTTGTTCAGTCCACCGACGATGTCGTGAAGTTCCTCAAGGATCAGCACAACCTGATCAAGGACATGTTCGAGGAGGTGCTCCACGCCTCGGACGCGAAGGCGCGTGAGGAAGCCTTCGTCGAACTGCGCCAGCTGCTGGCTGTGCACGAGACCGCCGAGGAGATGGTGGTCCACCCGCGGGTCCGCCACGAGGCGGCCAACGGCGACGAGATCGTCGACGCGCGCCTGGCGGAGGAGCACGAGGCCAAGAAGATGCTGTCGGCCCTCGAGGACATGGACATCGACTCGAAGGAGTTCCTCGAGGAGCTCACCAAGTTCCGCGACGCCGTCATCGAGCACGCCGAGCACGAGGAGAACGAGGAGTTCACCAAGCTCGAGCGCAATCTCTCGGCCGACGATCGCGGCCGGATGGCCAAGGCGGTGCTGGCGGCGGAGGCCGTCGCGCCCACGCGTCCGCATCCGGGCGTGGAGAGCGCCAAGGCGAACTTCCTCGCGGGTCCGTTCGCATCGATGCTCGATCGGGCGCGCGACGCGATCGCCGCAGCGGTCCGCTAGTCACGCGCAGACTGCACCCCGATTCGCTGTCGGCCCCAACGCACGACGTGTCCGCTTCGTGTTGACATAATGTGCGCGGCGAAACGCAGACGGACCTGCGGCCTGGGGAAGCGGTGACACAAGAATTATCAGCCCAGACGCGACACACCGAGTCGGTAGCTGAGTCACAGGCGTAACACCAGGCACACTGGTAACTGTCAACTATGCCTGGAGGGTGTTGCCGTGTACCGAGTATTTGAGGCGCTCGACGAATTGGGCGCGATTGTGGAAGAAGCGCGCGGCGTGCCCATGACGGCCGGCTGCGTGGTGCCCCGCGGTGATGTCCTCGAGTTGATCGACGACATCAAGGATGCGATCCCCGGTGAACTCGACGACGCCCAGGATGTGCTGGACGCGCGCGACACGCTGCTGAGGGAGGCCAAGGAGCATTCCAGCTCGACGGTCTCCGCGGCGGCTGCCGAGGCGGATTCGCTGGTCAACCACGCCAGGGCGGAAGCGGACCGGCTGCTCGCAGACGCGAAGTCGCAGGCTGACCGGATGGTCGCCGAGGCTCGTCAGCACAGCGAGCGCATGGTCGCCGAGGCCCGCGAGGAGGCCGCACGTCTGGCTGCGACCGCCAAGCGGGAGTACGAGGCGAGCACGGGACGCGCCAAGACCGAGGCCGACCGGCTCATCGAGAACGGCAACCTCGCCTACGAGAAGGCCGTGCAGGAGGGCATCAAGGAGCAGCAGCGGCTGGTCGCGCAGACCGAGATCGTCCAGACCGCCACCTTGGAGGCCACCCGTCTCATCGACTCGGCCCACGCCGAGGCGGACCGGCTGCGCGGTGAGTGCGACATCTACGTCGACAACAAGCTGGCCGAATTCGAGGACTTCCTCAACGGCACGCTGCGCTCGGTGGGCCGCGGTCGGCATCAGCTGCGCACCGCCGCGGGTACGCACGACTACGCCGCCCGCTAGCCCCGCGAGGCCGCCGTAAGATCGACACTTATGGCGACCCATGCGAATGCGCCCGCGCGGCGCGCATCGGGGTCGCCGCTTGTGCTGAATATCTCCAGGCTGGGGCGCAGGCCCGGGTCGATGATGACCTTCGCCGAGACCGTCGCCAGCCCGATGCGCATCGGGCTGGACCTGATCGCCATCCCCGAGGGCGCCCCGCTGGATCTTGATCTGCGTATCGAGTCCGTCTCGGAGGGCGTGCTGGTCTCCGGCACGGTCTCGGCGCCCACGACGGGTGAGTGCGCGCGCTGTCTGACCTCGATCACCGGGCACGTCGACATCGACCTCACGGAGCTGTTCGCCTACCCGGACAGTGCCACCGACGAGACCACCGAGGCCGACGAGATCGGACGCGTCGGCAAGGTCGGTGGTGCCGACACCGTCGACCTCGAACAGCCCATCATCGATGCGGTCGGGTTGGCATTGCCGTTCGCGCCGCTGTGCACTTCGGACTGCATCGGGTTGTGCCCCGACTGCGGGGTGCCGCTGGCGACGGCCGAGCCCGGACACCAGCACGAGAAGCTCGATCCGCGATGGGCCAAGCTGGCCGGCATGTTCGATGAGGGCAGCAGTGACTGACCGCGCCCCGTTACTCGAGGCGTTGGGTGTCGACCTGCCGCAGGACCTCCTCACCATCTCGCTCACCCACCGCAGCTACTCGTATGAGAACGGCGGGCTGCCCACCAACGAGCGGCTGGAGTTTCTCGGCGACGCGGTACTCGGCCTCACCATCACCGAGGAGCTTTACCACCGTCATCCCGATCGCAGCGAAGGCGATCTGGCCAAACTGCGGGCGAGCATCGTCAACACCCACGCACTGGCCGATGTGGGTCGCGAGCTGTCAGAAGCCGGGCTCGGTGCCTACCTGCTGCTCGGCAAGGGGGAGGAGAACTCCGGCGGCGCCGACAAGGCCAGCATCCTGGCCGACGGCGTCGAATCTCTGCTCGGCGCAATCTATTTGGCGCACGGTATCGCCACCGCACGCGAGGTGATCCTGCGGCTGTTCGCGTCGCTGTTGGACACCGCGCCGACATTGGGCGCAGGGCTGGACTGGAAGAGCAGCCTGCAGGAGCTCACCGCATCCCGCGGCATGGGTGCGCCGGCGTACGTGGTGACGTCGACGGGTCCCGACCACGACAAGGAATTCACCGCGACGGTGGTCGTCGCCGATAACGAGTACGGCAAGGGCGTCGGCCGCACGAAGAAAGAGGCTGAACTCAAAGCCGCCGCGGCGGCTTGGAATGCGCTCGAATCCGCTTCCGATGTAGATGCCTGAACTTCCCGAAGTCGAGGTTGTTCGGCGGGGGCTGGACGCACACGTCGTCGGCAAGACCATCATCGCCGCGCGGGTGCACCACCCACGCGCGGTGCGCCGTCACGAGGCCGGTCCCGCCGATTTAACTGCGCGGCTGCTGAATTCGCGGATTGCCGGGACGGGGCGGCGGGGGAAGTACCTGTGGCTGACGCTGGACGACGGATCGGCGCTCGTCGTCCATCTGGGTATGAGCGGTCAGATGCTGCTCGGTCCGTTGCCGCGCGAGGATCATCTGCGCATCGCGGCGCTGCTCGATGACGGCACCGCGCTGAGTTTCGTGGACCAGCGCACGTTCGGCGGCTGGATGCTCGCCGATATGGTCGCCGTCGACGGCACCGATGTCCCCGTGCCGGTGGCACACCTGGCTCGTGATCCGCTTGACCCGAAGTTCGATCGCGAGGGTGTCATTACGGTGTTGCGGCGCAAGCACTCCGAGATCAAGCGGCAGCTGCTCGATCAGACGGTGGTGTCGGGTATCGGCAACATCTACGCCGACGAGGCGCTGTGGCGCGCGAAGATCAACGGTGCCCGGTTGGCGTCGTCGCTGACTCGCAAGCAACTCGACGCAGTGCTCGACGCCGCGGCCGAGGTGATGACGGAGGCGCTCGGTCAGGGTGGAACATCGTTCGACTCGCTGTACGTGAACGTCAACGGCGAATCGGGGTACTTCGAGCGATCACTGGACGCCTACGGCCGCGAGGGTGAGCCATGCCGGCGGTGTGGTGCGGTGATGCGACGCGAGAAGTTCATGAACCGCTCGTCGTTCTATTGCCCGAAATGCCAACCGCGCCCGCGGATCCGTCAGACCTGATTTCCGCGAAATAGCATTCCAGGCTGTAGCCGGAGTCAATCAACGACCGGGAATGCTATTTCGCGGGAGGTTGTAGAAAGCGGGAGGTTGTAGAAATAAGCCATGACCGAACTGTGGGTGGAGCGCACCGGTGTGCGCAGCTATACCGGGCGTAGCTCGCGCGGTGCGCAGGTACTCGTCGGCAACGAGGACGTCGAGGGCGTGTTCACCCCCGGCGAGCTGATGAAGATCGCGCTGGCTGCCTGCAGCGGGATGGCCAGCGACGCGCCTCTGCAGCGCCGACTCGGTGAGGACTACGCAACCACCATCCGGGTGTCCGGTCCGCCCGACCGCGAGCAGGAGCGCTACCCGCTGCTCGAGGAGCGCATGGAACTCGACCTGTCCGGCCTGTCTGAGGACGAGCGGGCGCGGGTACTCACGGTCGTCGAGCGGGCCATCGATCAGGTGTGCACCGTGGGCCGGACCCTGAAATCCGGTACCAAAGTGACATTTGAGGTCAATGATGCAGGAGTTAGCTGAGGTACGACTGACCGCGTGGGTCCACGGTCACGTTCAGGGGGTGGGCTTCCGGTGGTGGACCCGGTCCCGCGCCCTTGAGTTCGGGTTGACCGGATACGCGTCCAACAGGCCCGATGGCCGCGTTCAGGTGGTCGCGCAGGGTGCGCGACGGGACTGCGAAAAGCTGCTTGAGCTGCTACAAGGCGGAAACACACCTGGGCGCGTCGACAAAGTCATCGCCGATTGGTCAGAAGTCGGCGAAACGCTATCGGGGTTCACCGAGCGTTAGCCCGCGCGACGGTAGTGTGGCACGTCGTGCACCTCAAGAGTCTGACCCTGAAGGGCTTCAAGTCGTTTGCTTCGCCAACGACTCTGCGCTTCGAGCCAGGCATCACCTGTGTCGTCGGACCCAACGGCTCCGGCAAGTCGAACGTGGTCGACGCGCTCACCTGGGTGATGGGCGAGCAGGGCGCCAAGACGCTGCGCGGCGGGAAGATGGAGGACGTCATCTTCGCCGGCACGTCATCGCGCCCGCCTTTGGGTCGCGCCGAGGTCACCGTCACGATCGACAACTCCGACAACTCGCTTCCGATCGAGTACTCCGAAGTGTCGATCACCCGGCGGATGTTCCGCGACGGCGGCAGCGAGTACGAAATCAACGGCACCAGTTGCCGTTTGATGGACGTGCAGGAGCTGCTGTCGGACTCGGGCATCGGCCGCGAGATGCACGTGATCGTCGGTCAGGGCAAGCTCTCCGAGATCCTCGAATCGCGCCCGGAGGACCGGCGCGCGTTCATCGAGGAGGCCGCGGGCGTCCTCAAACACCGCAAGCGCAAGGAAAAGGCGGTTCGCAAGCTCGAGTCGATGTCGGCCAACCTCGCGCGGCTGACGGATCTGACGACGGAGTTGCGCCGTCAGCTCAAGCCTCTCGGTCGGCAGGCCGAGATGGCCCGTCGCGCCCAGACCATCCAGGCTGACCTGCGCGACGCCCGGCTGCGGTTGGCCGCCGACGATCTGGTCACCCGCAGGTCCGAGTTCGAGAACACCAACCAGACCGAGACGACGCTGCGCCGCGAGCACGACGAGTTGGCGGCCCGCCTCGAGGCCCGCACCGTCGAATTGAACGCCCACGAGTCGGCGGTCGGCAGCCTCAGCGAGCGCGCGGAAGCCGCTCAGCAGACCTGGTTTTCGCTGTCGGCGCTGGCCGAGCGGGTCAGCGCCACGGTCCGCATCGCCAGCGAGCGTGCGCAGCATCTGGACACCGAGCCCGAAGCCTCCACCGGCCCCGATCCCGAGGCTCTGGAAGTCCAGGCGGAGGAGGTCGCAGCCCAGGAACGCCAACTGCTCGAAGCGCTCGAGGAATCGCGTGCGCGCCTTGAGGCCGCCCGCGCCGAGCTCAGCGAGCGCGAGAATGTGGCCGCCGAAGCCGAGCGCGCGCATCTGGCCGCCGCCCGCGCCGAGGCCGACCGCCGCGAGGGCCTGGCGCGGCTGGCCGGCCAGGTCGACACGATGCGCACCCGTGTCGAGTCGATCGACGAAACCGTCGCACGGCTGACGACGGGGATCGAGGAGGCCGCGGCCAAGGCTCAGCAGACTCAGGCCGAATTCGAGATCGTGCAGGGTCGGGTCGGTGAACTCGACGCCGGTGAGGTCGGCCTCGACGAGCATCACGACCGCACAGTCGCGGCACTGCGGCTCGCCGACGAGCGTGTCGCCGAGTTGCAGGCCGCCGAGCGCGGCGCCGAACGCCAGGTGGCTTCGCTGCGCGCGCGCATCGAGGCGCTCTCCGTCGGCCTCGACCGCAAGGACGGCGCGGCGTGGTTGCAGAAAAACCGCAGTGGCTCCGGGCTTTTCGGCTCGATCGCCAATCTGGTCAAGGTGCGCCCGGGCTACGAGGTGGCGATCGCGGCCGTGCTGGGCGCGGCTGCGGACGCGGTCGCCGCGGAGAATTCGGCCGCGGCGCGTGCGGCCGTCGACGCGCTGAAGCAGTCCGACGGTGGCCGTGCGGCCATCGTCCTCGGTGACTGGCCGCACCACTCCGTCCCGAACACCGGCCCGCCGCCCGAGGGCGCGCTGTGGGCGCTAGACCTCGTCGACACCCCGCAGCGCCTGCAAGGGGCGATCACCGCCCTGCTGTCGGGAGTCGTCGTGGTCCGTGACCTTTCTGCAGGGCTCGACCTGGTCGCGGTCCGCCCGCACCTGAAGGCTGTCAGCATCGACGGCGACCTCGTCGGCGCCGGCTGGGTCAGCGGCGGATCCGACCGCAAGCCGAGCACGCTGGAGATCACCTCGGAGGTCGAGAAGGCCCGAGCTGAGCTCGCCGAGGCGGAGAAGCAGGTCGGGGAGCTGTCCGCCGCGTTGGCCGGCGCTCTGGAGGAGCAGGCCGCCCGGCAGGATGCCGCCGAGCAGGCCCTGGCCGCGCTCAACGAGTCCGACGCGGCGATCTCCGCGGTCTACGAGCAGCTCGGCCGGCTCGGCCAGGACGCCCGCGCCACCGACGACGAATGGCAGCGGCTGATCCAGCAGCGCAACGAACTCGAAGCCGTACGCAATCAGACCGTTTCCGAACTCGCCGAACTCGAGCAGCGGCTGCACAACGCGCAGCAGGAGCCCACGTTCGAATCCGAGCCCGTCGACCGGCAAGAGACGATGGCAGCGGCCGAGTCGGCCCGGGCTGCCGAGGTCGAAGCGCGGCTGGCGGTGCGCACGGCAGAAGAGCGTGCGAATGCCGTTCGCGGTCAGGCGGATTCGCTGCGCAGGGCCGCCGCTGCCGAGCGGGAGGCCCGGTTACGCGCACGACGGGCGCGCGAGGCACGTGTGCATGCCGCAGCGGTTGCGGGGGCGGTCGCGGAGTCGGGGCGCCTGGTTGCCCAGCGGCTCAGCGCGGCGGTGACCCATGCGTCGCGGGTGCGGGACGACGTCGCCGCCGAACGTCAGCACCGGGCCGCGGCGCTGACGAAGGCGCGCGAAGACGTAAACGAACTAGGCGCCAAGATCGCTTCTCTCACCGACGCCCTGCACCGCGACGAGATCGCGAAAGCCCAAGCGGCGCTTCGGATCGAACAACTCGAGGAGCACATCCTCGAGAGCTTCGGCATGGCCGCCGCCGATCTCGTCGCCGAGTACGGCCCCGACGTGCCGCTGCCCCCGTCGGAGCTGGAGATGGCCGAGTACGAGCAGGCGCGTGAACGCGGCGAACAGGTGACGATGCCCGCGCCCATGCCGTTCGACCGGCCGACGCAGGAACGCCGCGCCAAGAAGGCCGAGCGCGAGCTCAACGAGTTGGGTCGAGTGAACCCGCTGGCGCTGGAGGAGTTCGCCGCGCTGGAAGAGCGTTACAACTTTCTGTCCACCCAACTGGAGGATGTCAAGGCGGCCCGCAAGGACCTGCTCGACGTCATCGACGATGTCGACGCGCGCATTCTTCAGGTGTTCACCGAGGCATATGCCGACGTGGAACGTGAGTTCCAACAGGTGTTCTCGACGCTGTTTCCCGGCGGTGAGGGCCGGCTGCTGCTCACGAATCCCGACGACATGCTCACCACCGGCATCGAGGTCGAGGCCCGCCCGCCGGGTAAGAAGATCAAGCGGCTCTCGCTGCTGTCGGGCGGCGAGAAGTCGCTGACGGCTGTCGCGATGCTGGTGGCGATCTTCCGCGCCAGGCCGTCGCCGTTCTACGTGATGGACGAGGTGGAGGCCGCGCTCGACGACGTGAACCTGCGTCGGCTGCTCGGGCTCTTCGAGCAGCTGCGTAGCCAGTCGCAGTTGCTCATCATCACGCACCAGAAGCCGACGATGGAGATCGCCGACGCGCTCTACGGCGTGACGATGCGTGACGATGGCATCACCGCGGTGATCAGTCAGCGCATGCGTGGCCAGGAACTGGTCGGCGCGGCCAACTGACTGTGATTTCGGCGTGTTGGGTCACGCTCAGCGTGACCCACCACGCCGAAATCACATGGGGGTGACGCCGCGATCGCGGAGTTCCGCGAGGTCGGCCGCTCCGCAGCCGTGCAGACAGATCAACAGCTCCTCGATGAAGCGTTGCAGCCAATCCACCACGGCGGCAGGCGATTCGATCGCCGGCGCGAGCAGCGGCCGGGCCAGCGATACCACGTCGGCACCCAGTGCCAGCGCCTTCGCCGCATCCATCCCGGTTCGGATGCCACCCGATGCGACCAGCGGTACACCCGGCAGCTCGCGTCGCACCTCCAGAATCGCCTGCGCGGTGGGAATACCCCACTCGGCCAGCGCGGGATATCGGATCTCGCCGTATCGCACGAACTGTTCCACGCGCGCCCATGACGTGCCGCCGGCCCCGGCGACGTCCACGGCCGCGATGGGGCAGTCGACAAGTTCGGTGGCCGCCGCAGCCCCGATTCCGTGGCCTACCTCCTTGAGCATCACCGGATAGCCGATGCTCCCCGCGATCTCACGCAGGCGAGCGATCGAACCGGAAAAATCGGTGTCGCCCTTGTGCTGCATGGCTTCCTGCAGCGGATTGGTGTGCACTGCAAGGGCATTGGCGTTGACCCGGTCGAGCGCCTCCACGAGCGCGGGCAGGACGTCCGGCGTCAGTTGGGTGAGTCCGATGTTGCCGATCAACAGCACGTCGGGCGCGATGTCGCGGACACGGAATGTCGACGAGGCGGCGCCGTTGTCGAGCATGATGCGCTGCGAGCCGAGCATCATGCCGATACCGAGTTGCTGGGCCGCATCGGCCAGGTTGCGATTGATGGTGCCGGAGAGTTCCGCGCCACCGGTCATCGGGCCGATGAGCACCGGGGCGCGCAAATTGGTGCCGAGAAAATTCGTCGTCAAGTCGATGGACCCGAGGTCGGTCTGGGTGAGCGCGTTGTACGGCAGCCGGTAACGCTCCAAGCCGGTCGTCACCGTCTGGAAGTCGACGTCCTCGCTGAGGCACACGTCGATGTGTCGTCGTTTGCGGGTCTCCATGCCCCCGGGGTCCAGCGTCACCGCCTACCCCTCCTGACACAATGACGCAGTGACAGATTCTGTCTTGTGGATCGCGATCGCGGTCATCGCCGTTCTGGTCATCGCCGCGCTCGTCGTCGGCCTGGTGCGGTATCGGCGCCGACGGATCAGCTTGTCGTCTACAGACACCGCCACTCCTGTCGACCGCTCTGGCGGCTATACCGCCTCGTCAAGCATCACGTTCTCACAGTCAGCGCCGGCTGAGCCGGTCGAACGGATCGACACCAGCGGACTGCCCGCCGTCGGCGATGATGCCACCATCCCGCGCGACGCACCGAAGCGGGCCATCGCCGACGTGCAGCTTCCCGAGCCGCCAGCGGTCGAAGAGCCCCCAGCCGAGGTCGCGCCGCCGGCTCCCGAAGAACCGCTGGTAACCGAAGAACCGCTGGTAACCGAAGAACCGCCGGCACCCGCCGCGCCGCAGGCACCCGCCGCGCCCGCGCTCGACGAGATCGCCCCGCCGGAGGGGCGGCTCGAGAGGCTGCGGGGCCGGCTGGCCAAATCGCAGAACACGCTGGGCAAGAGCATGCTCGGCCTGCTCGGCGGCGGTGATCTCGACGAGGACTCCTGGCAGGAGGTCGAGGACACGCTGCTGATCGCCGACCTTGGCCCGGTCGCGACCGAATCGGTCGTCACGGCGTTGCGGGCGCGAATGGCCAGTAGCCGCGTCCGCACCGAGTCCGAGGCCCGCGAGGTGCTACGCCAGGTCCTGATCGACGAATTGCATCCCAACCTCGACCGGTCCATCAAGGCGCTGCCGCACGCCGACAAGCCCTCCGTGCTGCTCGTCGTCGGCGTCAACGGCACCGGCAAGACCACGACCGTCGGCAAGCTGGCACGCGTGCTGGTGGCCGACGGCCGCCGCGTCGTGCTCGGCGCGGCCGACACCTTCCGCGCCGCAGCCGCCGACCAGCTGCAGAGTTGGGCGTCGCGCGTCGGCGCCCAGGTGGTGCGGGGCCCCGAGGGGGCCGACCCCGCGTCGGTCGCCTTCGATGCGGTGGACGCCGGCATCGAGAACGGCGCCGACGTCGTCGTCATCGACACCGCGGGGCGGTTGCACACCAAGACCGGCCTGATGGACGAACTCGGCAAGGTCAAGAGAGTGGTGAGTCGACGGGCCGAGGTCGACGAGGTGCTGCTGGTGCTCGACGCGACGATCGGCCAGAACGGTCTGCCGCAGGCACGCGTGTTTGCCGAAGTCGTCGACATCACCGGGGTGGTGCTCACCAAACTCGACGGCACCGCCAAGGGCGGAATCGTCTTCCGCGTCCAACAGGACTTGGGTGTGCCCGTCAAACTCGTCGGTCTGGGCGAGGGCCCTGATGACCTTGCGCCGTTCGAACCGGCGGCGTTTGTCGACGCGTTGCTCGGCTAGCGAACAGCCGGTTTGGCCGGATAATACGGGCGCTTTCGTTGGTGAAACATGAGCGTAACCACGAATGCCTGCGCGTTCACATTGATGAAACTTGAGCGCATCACGGGTGAAACGCGCGCCACAGAGTCTCTTTGCGAGGCCGATGCGATTGGCCCGCTTCCCAAGGAGGTTCACACAAAGTGGTTCTAGCCTTACCTTTAGCCCTACCCGACGATGCGTTTGCGCCCTTCGGTCCAGACGGCCTGAGCGCCGGCGACACCGCGTGGGTGCTTACGGCTGCGGCGCTGGTGTTGTTCATGACACCGGGCCTGGCGTTCTTCTACGGCGGCCTGTCGCGTCAGAAGTCCGTGCTCAACATGATGATGATGTCGTTCGGCTCCATCGGCACCGTCAGCGTCATCTACGTGTTGTGGGGCTACTCGATGTCGTTCGCCTCGGCACACACCGGTGACAGCGACATCCTGGGTATCTTCGACAATCCCTTCTCGTTATTCGGGGTGAGCCAGCTTCTGGAAACCAAGGAAGTCGGCGAGGACACGCTCTACGTTCTCGGCGGATTCGGCACGGTACCCGCGATCGTCTGGGTCGGTTTCCAGCTCACCTTCGCGGTCATCACCGTCGCCCTGATCAGCGGCGCGATGGCAGAGCGGATGAAGTTCGGCACCTGGCTGCTGTTCGGGGGCATCTGGGTCACCCTTGTTTACTTCCCCCTGGCGCACATGGTTTGGGGAGGCGGGCTGCTGTCCGGGGCCGAAAACAGCTTCGCTTCATGGATATTCGGCTACGACGCTGAAGCGGGTTCGGCAAACGTCGCGCCCATCGACTTCGCCGGTGGCACGGTCGTGCATATCAACGCAGGTATGGCAGCGCTCGTGCTCGCTCTGCTTCTCGGTAAGCGACGGGGATTCGGCAAGATGGCTTACCGGCCGCACAACGTTCCGTTCGTTCTGCTGGGTGCGTCGATCCTGTGGTTCGGATGGTTCGGCTTCAACGTGGGCTCCGAGGGTGCCGCCGATATGCTCGCCGGCCAGGTCTGGGTGAACACCACCGCCGCGACAGCAGCCGCGATGCTGGGCTGGCTGCTGGTGGAGCGGATTCGTGACGGCAAGCCGACGAGCGTCGGTGCCGCCTCGGGCATCGTTGCAGGCCTCGTGGCGATCACCCCGGCGTGTGGCGCGCTGTCGCCGGTCGGCTCGCTGATCCTCGGTGCCATCGCCGGTGCGTTGTCGGCACTTGCCGTCAGCCTGAAGTACAAGCTCGGCTACGACGACTCGCTCGACGTCGTCGGCGTGCACCTCGTCGCCGGGTTGTGGGGCACCATCGGTATCGGCTTCCTGGCGACTGAAACCGGCTTGTTCTACGGTGGCGGTTTCCAGCAGCTGGTCATCCAGGCGGTAATCGCAGTGGTGGCAGTCGTCTTCACCGGGATCATGACCGCGATCATCGCGTTCATCGTGAAGCCCCTGGGCTGGCGTGTGAGCGAAGAAGACGAGGAGACTGGTATCGATGAAGCCGAACACGCTGAAACGGCTTACGAGTTCGCCTGACCGGCGACAATTTCATCGGAAGGGATGAACTAAATGAAGCTGATTACCGCGATCATCAAGCCGTTCACGCTCGAAGACGTCAAGACCGGGCTCGAGCAGACGGGCATCCTCGGAATGACCGTCAGCGAGGTGCAGGGTTACGGCCGGCAGAAGGGCCACACCGAGGTTTATCGCGGTGCGGAGTACTCGGTCGACTTCGTGCCCAAGGTCCGCGTCGAGGTCGTCGTCGACGATTCAGCCGTGGACAAGGTGGTGGACGTGATCGTTCAGGCCGCACGCACGGGCAAGATCGGCGACGGCAAGGTATGGGTCAGCCCCGTTGAGACCGTGGTGCGAGTGCGCACGGGTGAGCGCGGGAGCGATGCCCTTTGACCGACGTGACGAAATAAGAGGTTGTCTCCCGGCCGTTGCACCGTGAGCGTTTTACAGGTAAGGGCCGGGGGAGGGCACGAAATGACAGAGCAGAGACCAGGTCCCGCCGCCGGGCGTCCTCGTTGGGAGGCCCCGGCGGCGGGGTCTTTACGTCCGGCGACCGACCTCGCCGCGGCCGCCGAGCAGCTGCTGACCAATGACGCCCGCCAATTGGATTCGGCGGCGCTGCGCGACGCTCTGCTCGATCTGCACGAATTCTGGCTCACGACAAAGGCCGCCGAGATCGGCATCACGCCGACCAGTGGCTTCGCCATCGTCGCGACCGGTGGGCTCGGCCGCGGCGAACTTGTGCCCTACTCCGACCTCGATCTGATGCTGTTACACGACAACATGCCGCCCGATGTCGTGGGACAAGTCGCCGAATTGCTTTGGTATCCGTTGTGGGATGCGAACATTCGCATCGACCACAGCGTGCGGACGGTACCCGAGGCGTTGGCCGTCGCCAGCGAGGACATCTCGGCCGGACTCGCGATGCTCGAAGCACGGCACATCGCCGGTGATTCGGATCTGTCGAACCTGCTGATCGGTGGAGCCCGACGGCAGTGGCGCACCGGAATCGCCTCGCGCTTTGAAGAACTCGTCGAGCACACCCGCGCGCGGTGGCAGCGCAGCGGCGAGATCGCCCACCGCGCGGAGCCCGACCTCAAATGCGGGCGCGGCGGCCTACGCGACGTTCAACTGCTCAACGCGTTGGCGATCGCGCAGCTCGCCGATGTCTATCCCAGCCGGTCTATCGCCTCTCCGACCGAGTCGCTGGGTGAGGCGCACATGACGCTGCTGAATGTGCGTACCGAGCTGCATCGGGTCGCCGGGCGTGGCAGGGAGCTGCTGCTGGCGCAGCACGCCGATGAGATCGGCGCGGCGCTGCGCATCGGAGACCGGTTCGATCTGGCCCGCATGCTGTCCGACGCGGCGCGCACCATCAGCTTCTACGTCGAGGCCGGCATCCGAACCGCCGCCAACGCGCTGCCCAGACGCGGACTCTCGGCCTTTCGCCGTCCCACCCGCCGCCCTCTCGACGAAGGGGTAATCGAGTTCGCGGGTGAGGTGATCCTTGCGCGCGACGCCCGCCCCGAACGTGACCCCGGCCTGATCCTGCGGGTGGCGGCCGCGTCAGCCAACACCGGCCTGCCGATGGCGTCGTCCACGCTGGCCCGGCTCTCCGAAACCGCGCCCGAGCTGCGCACCCCGTGGCCGCGCCAGGCGCTCAAGGACCTGCTGGTCATGCTGGCTGCCGGCCCGCCCGCGGTGGCCACCATCGAGGCGCTGGACCGGACCGGTCTGTGGGGCCGCCTCTTTCCCGAGTGGGGTGCGGTTCGCGACCTGCCGCCCCGCGACGTGGTGCACATCTGGACCGTGGACCGCCACCTCGTCGAAACCGTCTCGCGGGCAAGCGCATTCACCACCAGGGTGTCACGGCCCGATCTGTTGCTCCTGGGTGCGCTGTGCCACGACATCGGCAAGGGACGCGGCGGCGACCACAGCGTCATCGGTGCCGACCTGGCGGTTCAGATCGGCACCCGGCTCGGCCTGTGGCCATCGGATGTCGACATCTTGTCAAAGGTGGTGCGCCACCATCTGCTGCTGCCGCACACCGCCACACGCCGCGATCTGCAGGACTCCAAGACCATCGCCGCGGTGGTCGAGGCCCTCGACGGTGACCTCGTCGTGCTCGAACTGCTGCATGTGCTGGCCGAAGCGGACTCGCTCGCGACGGGCCCGGGAGTGTGGGGCGATTGGAAGGCCTCGCTCATCGGCGATCTGGTGCGTCGCTGCCGCCTGGTGATGGCCGGGGAACCGCTGCCGGAACCCGATCCCATTGACCCGCGCTACCTTTCGCTGGCGGCCGAGGTCGGCGTGCATGTCGAGCTCACACCCGCCGACAGTCCCCACATCTACAACGTGACCATGATCGCGCCCGACCGCAGGGGGTTGTTGTCCAAGGCGGCGGGTGTGCTCGCGCTGAACTCGCTGCGCGTGCATTCGGCGTCGGTCAACGGACACGCGGGTTCGGCGATCAACACTTTCGTCGTCTCACCACACTTCGGATCCCCGCCGGCGGCCGAGCTGTTGCGGCAGCAGTGGATCCTTGCTCTCGACGGCGACCTCGACGCGCTCGCGTCGCTGGACAAACGCGACCGCGAAGCCGCCCAGTATGGGACGGCACGCGCAGGGGAGGTGCCGGACGCGGTGCCGATCAACCACGTGACCGCACCGCCGCGGATCCTCTGGTCCGAAGGTCGAGCCCCGGGTGAGTTGGTGGTGCAGATCCGTAGCACGGACCGCACCGGGCTGCTGGCGAGGCTGACGGCGGTGTTCGAACGCGACGGCGTCGATATCGCGTGGGCGAAGGTCACCACCCTCGGTTCGTCGGTGGTCGACGTCTTCGGCATCTCTGCCGTCGGAGACGGCGATCCGGCCGGAGCCCCTGCGCATTTTCCCGAGGCGGTGCGTGCCGAACTCGAGCGCGACCTGTACGCCGTCCTGCCAGCACCTGCTCCTGCGAAGCCGGTTTCAGAGGCCAGTTAGGGTCCAGCGGGCTGGGCCCACGGCCGCAGGTCAGGGGAGAGCGGAGCGACTGGGCAAGTAGGGTGGAGCGCGTGTTTGAATCGCTGTCCGACCGGTTGACCGGCGCCCTGCAGGGGCTGCGCGGCAAGGGGCGGTTGTCCGACGCCGACATCGACGCGACGACCCGCGAGATTCGGTTGGCGCTGCTCGAAGCGGACGTCTCGCTGGCGGTGGTGCGCGAGTTCGTCGCACGGATCAAGGAACGCGCCAAGGGTGCGGAGGTATCCGGCGCACTGAACCCCGCCCAGCAGGTCGTCAAGATCGTCAACGAGGAACTGATCACGATCCTCGGCGGCGAGACGCGCCAACTGGCGTTCGCCAAGACCCCGCCCACGGTCATCATGCTCGCGGGTCTGCAGGGCTCCGGTAAGACCACGCTGGCCGGCAAGCTCGCGAAATGGCTGAAGGGGCAAGGTAATACGCCGCTGCTCGTGGCGTGCGACCTGCAGCGGCCCGGCGCCGTCAACCAGCTTCAGATCGTCGGTCAACGCGCCGGTGTCGAGGTGTTCGCCCCGCATCCCGGCACCATCGAGGGCTCCGACGACTCGGCACCCGGCGATCCCGTCGCGGTGGCGGCCGCCGGCCTCGCCGAGGCGAAGACCAAGCACTTCGACGTCGTCATCGTCGACACCGCTGGCCGCCTCGGCATCGACGACGAGCTGATGAGCCAGGCCGCCGCGATCCGCGACGCCATCGATCCCGACGAAGTGATCTTCGTGCTCGACGCGATGATCGGTCAGGACGCCGTCACCACCGCCGAGGCGTTCCGCGAGGGCGTCGGCTTCACCGGCGTGGTGCTTACCAAGCTCGACGGCGACGCCCGCGGTGGCGCCGCGCTGTCTGTGCGGGAGATCACCGGCGTTCCGATCCTGTTCGCCTCGGCAGGCGAGAAGCTCGAGGACTTCGACGTCTTCCACCCCGACCGCATGGCCAGCCGGATCCTGGGTATGGGCGACGTGCTCACCCTCATCGAGCAGGCCGAGCAGGTCTTCGACGCCCAGAAGGCCGAAGAGGCGGCCGCCAAGATCGGCAGCGGCGAGCTCACCCTGGAGGACTTCCTCGAGCAGATGCTCGCGATCCGCAAGATGGGCCCGATCGGCAACCTGCTGGGCATGCTGCCGGGTGCGGGGCAGATGAAGGACGCGCTGGCGGCGGTCGACGACAAATCGCTCGACCGGCTGCAGGCGATCATCCGCGGTATGACGCCCGAAGAGCGGGCCGACCCGAAGATCATCAACGGTTCGCGCCGGCTGCGCATCGCCAACGGCTCCGGGGTCACCGTCGGTGAGGTCAACCAGCTCGTCGAGCGGTTCTTCGAGGCGCGCAAGATGATGTCGTCGATGGCCGGCCAGATGGGCATGCCCTTCGGCCGCAAGTCCTCGACCCGCAAGTCGGGCAAGGGCAAGAAGGGCAAAGGGCAAAAAGGCCGCAAGAAGGGAAGCGGGCCGACACCGCCGAAGGTGCGCAATCCGCTGGGCGCCGGAATGCCTGCCGGCTTCCCCGACCTCTCGAATATGCCCAAGGGCCTCGATGAGCTTCCGCCGGGCCTTGCCGACATCGATCTGTCGAAGCTGAAGTTCCCCAAGAACTGATATGCGCCTGCACCTGCGCGGTCGGGGTCTACCCGACGAAGAGCCGGTGGAATGGTGGATCGTCGACGGCGTTTTGAGTGCGGAACCGGTCGCCGGTGCGGAGACCGTCTTCGGCGCTGATCGGGCTGACGGATGGATTCTGCCGGGTCTCGTCGATGCGCACTGCCATGTCGGACTCGGCGAGCACGGCGCGGTCGAGAACATCGACGAGTGCATCGAACAGGCCAAGACCGAACGCGACGTGGGCGCGCTGCTGCTGCGCGACGCGGGCTCACCCATCGACACTCGCAGCCTCGACGATCATGATGACCTGCCGCGAATCATCCGCGCGGGTCGCCATCTCGCCAGACCCAAGCGCTACCAGCGCGGCTTCGCGATTGAGTTGGACGACGAGTCCCAGCTGCCCGAGGCGGTCGCCGAGCAGGCGCGTTTCGGCGACGGCTGGGTCAAGCTCGTCGGCGACTGGATCGACCGCGAGGTCGGAGATCTGGCGCCGCTATGGTCCGACGACACGTTGAAGGCCGCCATCGATGCCGCCCACGACAACGGCGCCCGCGTCACCGCGCACGTGTTCAGTGAGGACGCGCTACCGGGGCTGATCAAAGCCGGAATTGACTGTATCGAGCACGGCACCGGCTTGACCGACGACACCATCGACCTGATGGTCGAATACGGCACCGCGCTGGTGCCCACGCTCATAAACATCGAGAATTTTCCCGGAATCGCCGATAACGCAGCCAAATTCCCGGTCTACGCGCGCCACATGCGCGACCTGCACCAGAAGTGTCCCGCGCGCATCGCCGCCGCGCGGGAGGCGGGCGTGCCGCTTTACGCGGGCACCGACGCGGGCAGCATGGTCGCGCACGGTCGGATCGCCGACGAGATCGACGCGCTCAAAAGCGTCGGGATGAGTCCCACCGACGCGCTCGGTGCGGGGTGCTGGAACGCCCGAGAGTGGTTGGGCCGGCCGGGAATCGAGCACGACGCCTCGGCCGACCTGGTCTGCTACCGCAATGACCCCCGTGCGGGCGCGGACGTCGTCAAACACCCGGACCTGGTGATCCTGCGGGGCAAGGTGTTCCGCTAGTTGACGACGGCAGGTCGGCGGCCAGTAA
Organism: Mycobacterium sp.; assembly: GCA_044508395.1. Lineage (GTDB taxonomy): Bacteria > Actinomycetota > Actinomycetes > Mycobacteriales > Mycobacteriaceae > Mycobacterium. Next base: position 28,363 of record JBIQHU010000007.1, read on the forward strand.
CTTGACGACGTCGCGGGGGAGCTTGCGTCAGCGGGACTGGCTGAAACCCCAGTCGAACAGCTTGATGGCCTGGCCGTACAGATCTCCGGTGCCGTACATCTCGACGACGACGAGTCGCCGGTTACCCCGCTGGGCGGCGGCGACATAGGTGTGGCGGGCGAGGTTCGTGAACCCCGTTTTGCCCGCGAACGTGCCGGGGTAGCGGGTCAGCAGCTCGTTCTGGTTGGTGAGGGTCTTGCCGGGGAACTCCGCCGATTGCGCCCGCATGATCTGCGCGATCAGTGGATAGGCCAGCGCCGCACGATAAATGACCGCAAGGTCGTGTGGCGTGGTGGTGGATTCCCATCCGGGCCCATCGAGGCCCGACGGCGACGACGCCTTCGTCGAACGCGCACCAACGGCAGCTGCCTTGCGGTTCATGGTGGGCAGCGCGACGCCTTGTCCACCGAGCATGTCGGCCAGCATGTTCGCGGCATCGTTGCCCGACACCATCAACAGCGCCGCGAGCAGCTGGCGCACCGTGTACGGCTGGCCCGGCTTCAGGCCCACGCACGAGCACTCAACCTCGGTGTGGGACGAGTTCGCGCGGGCGAAGCTGTCCGGGTGTAGGTGGTCCAGCACCACCATCGCCAGCAGTGGCTTGATCGTGCTCGCCGGTGCATGTGGTTCATATGGGTTGCGGGAGGCCAGAATTGCGCCGGTGTCCAGATCGGCGAGCAACCATGCCTGCGCCGGTCCGTCGGGCAGCGCGACAGCGCCCGCTGGCTCGTTACCTGGCTGGGCTGCAGCGGATGGCGCGACCGTGGTAGCCGCGCATAGCGTGATCGCCAACGCGGCCAACAACTTTCGCACGAACGCCGAGCCTAACCGGTCCGATTCCAGACCCGGTCTCGAACGCGTTGCGATTCAGCAACTTTGCGGCGGTCAGAGTGTGCCGACGGTTGCGTTTCTGTCGAGTGAGAAACCCCAGTCGAACAGGCGCATGGCCTGGTCCCAGTAGGTCGGCTGGCCGGGTTTGTCCATGCCGAACATCAACGCGACGACCAGACGCCTTCCGTTACGGCCGGCCGCGCCGACGAACGTCTTCTGCGCGAGATCGGTGAAGCCGGTCTTGCCCCCGAGCATGCCCGGATAGCGCCTGAGCAATTCGTCCTGATTGACCAGCACCTTGTCCCCGGTCTTGGTGGGGAAGACCGCCGTCGGCTGCGCGGTGATCTGCGCGAATACCGGGTTGGCCATGGCGGCGCGGAACATGACCGCCAGGTCGTGCGGCGAGGACCACATGTCGATGCCGGGGCCGTCGAGTCCCGATGGCGAGCCGACGTTGGTGCCGTACGCGCCGAGCAGTGCGGCCTTGCCGTTCATCTTCATCACGGCGACGTCCTGGCCGCCGAGCATGCTTGCCAGGGTGTTGGCGGCGTCGTTGCCGGACACCAGAAGCAACGCCTCGAGCAGCTGGCGCGCGGTGTAGACCATGCCGGGCGTCACGCCTGCACAGTTGCATTCGACCTTGGTGTCGGCCTCGGTGGCCACGATCGTCGTGTCGAGCGGAAGTTCGTCGAGCACCGTCAATGCGAGCAAGACCTTGATGGTGCTGGCCGGCGCGTACTGGCCGTACTCGTCTCGGGAAGCCAACACGGCGCCGGTGTCCATATCGGCGAGGATCCAGGCGCGGGCCGGGCCGTCGGGAATCGGCACCGAACCCGATGGCTGAACGACGCCGGCGGGTACCGCCGACGCGACCGCGGTCCCCCCGGCGACCAGGCACAGCGTGGACGCGATGCAGACGAGAAATCTCCGCATGACGGGTGAGCCTATCGCCGCACTGCAATCGTGTTCAATCGACGCATGTTGAGCTTGGAAGAGATATCGGATCGGTTCGAGATCCAGCAGCTGATGGTGGACTACTCGACGGCGATCGACCGTAAGCAGTTCGACGACCTCGATCGGGTCTTCACCCCGGATGCCTACATCGACTATCGGGTCACCGGTGGGATCGACGGCCGCTTTCCTGAGGTCAAGGCATGGCTGAAGGATGTGCTGCCCAATTTCCCCGCGTACTACCACATGCTGGGCAACTTCGATGTGCGCATCTCCGGCGACTCCGCGTCGTCCCGAACCATCTGCTTCAACCCGATGGTGTTCAACGTTGAAGAGAAGCAGATCCTGTTCGTCGGCATCTGGTACGTCGACGAGTTCGTTCGCACCGCCGAGGGCTGGCGGATGACCAAGCGCGTCGAAGAGAAGTGCTTCGACAAGTTGATCTAGTGGCGCTCAGCGCCGAGCCAGTTTGGCCGCCGTCCGGCTCAGCCGGTCCGAAATGCGCACGGAGAACAGCGGATTGAAGATATCCGTGCGCAAACGTGTCAGTGTCGAACTCTTGATGCGCCACTGACCGTCGATCTTTTCGTAGGTTTCGTGATAGTGCCCCCAGCCGTCGAGATTCAGGCCGGGCGCCAACCGCACGATGTCATTGAGCGCCCAAACGCCGCGTGCCCTCGTCGGCGACGTCAGCTCGATCTCGGGTGCGTGCACCTGGTGCACGGTCGGTTGGTCCTTCAGGTTCTTACGCACGAATGCGACGAACTCGTCGGCGCCGTCGATCACCTTGCCGCCCGATGACGACGTATCGCTGTGAAAGTCGTCGGCGAAGATGTTCCGCCACGCCTGCCAGTCCTTGGTGTCCAGGAACCGGCAGTAGCGGGCCTTCAGTTGCTTGATGGCCTCGATTTCGAGCAGGGTGGTCGCGGCGTCCATCCCGCGAGCGTGACACTATCGGTCGAAGTTGTAAAGGTCAGGCGCTGAGTGGCTGAGCCGGACGAATCCGTACGCTCGAGCGCGATTTTCCCCGGTAGGGGCTGTTCTGGCACAATGGTCGGCTGTCTGCCATGCGACCCGCTCTGAGCGATCCGCCTCCGGCTTCTCGCTGGGCGCTTGCATAGCGGTCACACACGTAAAGCAAAACCGGGTGCAGGCAACCGGCCGGCACCGCTGAATTGCGGCGTGGCAATTACAGGAGAAGTCGCTTAACCATGGCTGTCAAGATCAAGCTGACCCGGCTTGGCAAGATCCGCAATCCCCAGTACCGCATCGCCGTCGCCGACGCGCGCACCCGCCGCGATGGTCGCTCGATCGAGGTCATCGGCCGGTACCACCCGAAGGAAGATCCGAGCCTCATCGAGATCAACTCCGAGCGCGCGCAGTACTGGCTGAGCGTCGGCGCTCAGCCCACCGAGCCCGTGCTGCAGCTGCTGAAGATCACCGGCGACTGGCAGAAGTTCAAGGGGCTGCCGGGTGCCGAGGGCACGCTGAAGGTCAAGGAGCCCAAGCCGTCCAAGCTGGATCTCTTCAACGCGGCGCTCGCCGAGGCCGAGGGCGGTCCGTCGGGCGAGGCCACTCAGCCCAAGAAGAAGAAGGCGCCGGCGAAGAAGGCCAGCGACAAGGCTGAGAAGGCCGACGACACTGCCGCCGAGACCGAGCCGGCTGCTGAGGCCGCCGAGGCCACGCCTGCCGAGGCCGCACCCGAGTCGTCCGAGAGCTGACCGCTGTGAGTTCAGTCGTCGTCGACGCTGTGGAGCACCTGGTTCGCGGGATCGTGGACAATCCCGACGATGTTCGTGTCGATATGGTGACCAGCCGCCGCGGGCGCACCGTCGAGGTGCACGTCCATCCCGACGATCTCGGCAAGGTCATCGGTCGCGGCGGACGCACGGCGACCGCCCTGCGCACCTTGGTGGCCGGCATCGGTGGCCGGGGAATCCGCGTCGACGTGGTGGACACCGACCAGTAGAGCGGTCGATATGGACCTGGTTGTCGGGCGGGTCGTCAAGGCGCACGGCATCACCGGCGAGGTCGTCGTCGACGTTCGAACCGACGACCCCGACATTCGATTCGCGCCCGGTGCGAGCCTCCGTGCCCGCGCCAAGGGCGGAACCGAACGCCGCTTCGTGGTCGAGTCCGCGCGCCCACACGGCGGGCGACTGCTGGTCCGGCTGGACGGGGTCGCCGATCGCGACGGTGCCGACGCCCTGCGCGGCACCCTGTTTGTCGTCGATACTTCCGAGCTGCCGCCCATCGAGGACCCCGACGAGTTCTACGACCATCAGCTCGAAGGGCTGCAGGTGCGCACGACGGACGGAGTGGCGGTCGGCACCGTCGCCGAGGTGCTGCACACCGCGGCGGGCGAACTGCTCTCGGTGCGAACCGGCGAACGTGAAGTCTTGGTGCCCTTCGTCGAAGCGATCGTGACGTCCGTGTCGCTGACCGATCAGGTCATCGAAATCGACCCGCCCGAGGGACTGCTGGAACTGGGATGACGGAGCGCGCAGGTATGCACATAGACGTGGTCACCGTTTTCCCGGAATACCTCGACCCGCTGCGGCAGTCCTTGCCGGGCAAGGCGATTGCGGCCGGCATCTTCACGCTCGCCGTGCATGATCTGCGCCGCTGGGCCCACGACGTGCATCGGTCGGTGGATGACGCGCCCTACGGTGGCGGTCCGGGCATGGTGATGAAGGCGCCGGTCTGGGGTGAGGCTCTCGACGAAATATGCACCGATGAAACGCTTCTCGTGGTGCCGACACCCGCGGGCAGGTTGTTCACCCAGGCTGACGCCCACCGGTGGAGCACCGAGAAGCACCTGGTGTTCGCGTGCGGACGATACGAAGGCATCGATCAGCGTGTCGCCGACGATGCGGCCCGCCGGATGCGCGTCGAAGAGGTGTCGATCGGCGACTACGTGCTGCCCGGCGGGGAGTCCGCAGCGCTGGTCATGATCGAAGCGATGGTCCGGCTGCTGCCCGACGTAATCGGCAATCCCGCGTCACACCAAGATGATTCGCATTCAGACGGGCTGCTGGAAGGACCGAGCTACACCCGGCCGCCGAGCTGGCGCGGACTCGATGTGCCGGAGGTCCTGCTGTCCGGCGATCACGCCAAGATCGCGGCGTGGCGACGCGAACAGAGTCTTCAGCGCACTCGCGAGCGACGGCCCGACCTGCTGGACTGAACGTGCTCAGGTGACGTACTCGACGCTGCCTTTGAGGTCCATGATGCCGAGTTCCACCTCGAGCAATGGCTGACGCTGCTGCACTTGAGTGCGGAACTCCCGCAGCGCGGTCGACAACACCTCGGTTTCGTACGCCCTGTCCGTCCTGATCCGGTCGCCATAGGCGACCGCGGCGGCACCGCAGTCGCGGTGTGTCATGCCGACAATCCGGTTCAACCAGTGCAGTTCCACTGAGATTGCGAGGTTGTCCCAGAACGTCTCCTGCCACGCCGCGAAGGCCGGTGCCACCACGCCGACCGGTCCTCCGGCCAATGCAAACTGGCTGTAGTTGTTCTGCCAGCCGCGACTCGTCATGTAGTTCCACGTGTCGGTGGTGAATCGAGGGTCGATGCACTTCATCAACATTGCCTCGTAACCCACGTCGGGGTCGGCCTGGGCCTGCGGGGCGGTCCCGGTCGCCATCACAGTGGACACCGCTGCGGCGCCGACACCTAGCCCGGCCAGCAGTGCACGACGTGTTAGGTGGCCTTCCTGCGAGCCCTCGACCTGTGCCATCGCGCGCCTTTCGTCTGCGTTAATTATCGCCGCCACGAATAATCCCCCAGCACGACAGCCGGTGCCTACATTTGCCCGACTTCGGCGGGGCGAGCTAGATGCGGCCGCCCGGGAACATCGTCCTGACCGCCTGCGTGATCGTGTTGCGGGCGGTGACGTCGTCGGTCGGCTGCATGGAGCCGACCGCCATGACGTATCGGCGATCGGGCCCGATCACTCCGGTCGACAAGTGCACCCAGTCCCCGGCACCCCAACAGCAGAACCAGCCCTGCTTGACCGCCACGGGCTCGTTGTAGAAGCCCTCGGGGATGCCGAACCGCTGCGGGTAAACGCCGCCGGGCACGGTGCCGTCGGGCGCGGTCGGGGTGGAGGCCGCCAGGTTGGAGAGAATGATGCTGGCTTGCTCCGGCGGCAATCCGCCGGCGCCGGAGAGCAGCTTGTCGTAATACCGGACAAGGTCTGCCGTCGTGCTCATGGTGGTGTACCAGCGCCCGTCGTACGGCGTCGTCGTCGACTTGAGTCCGTACCGCGCGGTGACCCGCGAAATGATCGCGCTGCCTCCGCTGCGGTTCCAGAAGACCTCGGCCGCGCTGTCGTCGGAAGCCCGCAGCATGTAGTCGAGCGCCTTGCGGTCGTCGGGGGAGAGCTCCGCTTCCCCGCGTGATTCCTGGAGTAGCAGGTCATCGGCGATGAACAGCTTCGACACCGACGCGATGGGCATCGCCTTGGAGTCTCCGCTGGAGACGATCTGGCCGGTATTGCGGTCCAACACGGTGAGCGTGATGTCGGCACCGGCCTCCTCGGCTTGGGCGGCAGCCTGCTGAGCCCGCTCGCTGAGGCCCGTGAAGGCGGCCGCAGGCTCGTCGGGCGGGACTTCCGGCAGGGGCGCCATCCGGCCCTGCGGCACGACCACGGTCAGATGCGGGCCGGCAGACTCCGGAGCCACGCCGTAGACCCGTGCCTCGCAACCGTTGACCAATGGGGCGGCGACGATGACGATCGCAGTCGCCGTAACCAGCTTCGATGGCCGGCGTCGCATTGGCCTCCCTTGCCTCGTCACAACCCAGATTTCCGCCCCTATCAGCCTAACTGCAGCCTTGCCCTCACGCTTGTTTAGGTAGGCTTCGTGTTCCGTCGTGAACGCCGGCTCCCGGTCAGGCCCATCGGGGTCACCAGATTTCACTGGATCGGGGCTCATCTGGCACAATTGAGCAGTTGTCTGCGTGCGGCGAGTATCCGCCCACCGCGAGATACACCCCGATACACCCGATAGACCGGCTCAGCGCCGCGAGTGAGAAGCGCGACGGCACGCCCGCAGCCGGCCAACAGCAAGGAAGAGTGTCACCGATGAACACGCTGGACTTCGTCGATCAGACGTCGCTACGCGACGACATCCCGGACTTCAGCCCCGGCGACACCGTGAATGTGCACGTCAAGGTCATCGAGGGCTCCAAGGAACGTATCCAGGTCTTCAAGGGCGTTGTGCTGCGTCGCCAGGGCGGTGGCATCCGCGAGACGTTCACCGTGCGCAAGGAAAGTTACGGCGTCGGTGTCGAGCGGACGTTCCCCGTGCATTCGCCGAACATCGACCACATCGACGTCGTCACGCGCGGTGACGTGCGCCGCGCGAAGCTCTACTACCTGCGCGAGCTGCGTGGCAAGAAGGCGAAGATCAAGGAGAAGCGCTGACCGTGTCCGGCCGCCGACGCGCAGGGTCCTGACGCGTGGCAGCCGATGACCGGGGCGACGAACATCGCGCTGGCTACCCTGATGCGGTGACCGAATCCACCGACCCGGACGGGCCGTCCGACGGTTCGACCGACGTCGCCGATTCGACGGAAGACGCCGAAGAGCCGAAGAAGAAGCACGGCGCCCTACGCGAGTTCGGGATTCTCATCACCATCGCGCTGGTGCTGTATTACGTCATGCTGACGTTCGTCGCGCGCCCGTACCTCATTCCGTCGGAATCGATGGAACCCACCCTGCACGGCTGCCCGGGCTGCACCGGTGACCGGATCATGGTGGACAAGCTGACATATCGGTTCTCCGAGCCCGAGCCGGGCGACGTCATCGTCTTCAAGGGCCCGCCGAACTGGAACATCGGTTACAAGTCGATCCGGTCCGACAACACCCTGGTGCGCTGGCTGCAGAACGGGCTGTCCTTCATCGGCTTCGTCCCGCCGGACGAGAACGACCTGGTCAAGCGCGTCATCGCGGTGGGCGGCCAGACGGTCGAATGTCGTGTCAACACCGGTCTGACGGTCGACGGCAAACGCCTCGACGAGCCGTACCTCAACTTCGACACGATGAATGTCGAGCCCACGAATCCGTACGCCGCCTGTCTTGGCAATGAGTTCGGGCCGGTGACCGTCCCCGAGGGCAAGGTCTGGGTGATGGGAGACAACCGCACCCACTCCGCCGATTCACGCGCACACTGCACCAGTACGCCCGCCGATGCCCAACGCGGGGTGCTCTGCACCGGCGACCCGCAGACCGGCACGGTGCCGATAGACAATGTGATTGGAAAAGCACGGTTCATCGCCTGGCCCCCGTCGCGATGGGGTGGTGTAGGCAGTGTGAACCCGCAGACCCAGTAGGAGTTGCATTTGCCGGCGACATGGCCCCCGCGAACGGTGATCCGGAAATCCTCTGGACTGCGCACGCTGGAGTCCGCGCTGTACCGCAGTGGGCTGGGACCGGTGGCGGGCGTGGACGAGGTCGGGCGCGGGGCCTGTGCGGGCCCATTGGTGGTGGCGGCATGTGTACTGTCGCCGAACCGGCTGGAAAGCCTTGCTGCGCTTGATGACTCCAAGAAACTCAACGAGCGGGAGCGCGAGCGCCTGTTCCCGCTGATTCGCCGGTATGCGCTCGCCTACCACGTGGTCTTCATTCCCTCGGCGGAGGTTGATCGCCGAGGTGTACATGTGGCCAACATCGAGGGCATGAGACGTGCCGTGGCCGGCCTGTCCGTGCGGCCCGGTTACGTGTTGTCGGACGGATTCCGGGTACCAGGTTTGCCGATGCCGTCGCTGCCCGTCGTCGGCGGTGACGCGGCCGCGGCGTGCATCGCGGCCGCGAGCGTGCTGGCGAAGGTGAGTCGTGACAGGCTCATGGTCAAGATGGAGGCCGAACATCCTGGATACGGCTTCGCTGAGCACAAGGGTTACAGCACGCCCGCCCACAGCGCCGCTCTTGCGGAGCTGGGTCCATGCACCGAGCACCGGTACTCGTTCATCAATGTCCGGCGGCTCGTGGCGGTGGACGGCCAGCTGGGTACCGAGCTGGACACCTTCTTGGTACCCGACGTCGACCTCGAGGGCGAACCCGAGCAGCAGAGCCAATTCGGGTAGAGGAGGATTGGAGGCGCGATGAGCACTTGCGTGACGTGGGGCCACACCTCCGGCAGGTTGGGGTCCCACCCGGCGGAAGGGCGCGGGGCCGGAGGGCGAGACGGACATGAAGGACGATTGAGCAGATGAGTGCCGAGGATCTCGAAAAGTATGAAACCGAGATGGAGCTCTCGCTCTACCGCGAATACAAGGACATCGTCGGGCAGTTCAGCTACGTCGTGGAGACCGAGCGGAGGTTCTACCTCGCCAACAGTGTCGAGCTGGTGCCCCGCAACTCCGACGGCGAGGTCTATTTCGAGCTGAGGCTGGGCGACGCCTGGGTGTGGGACATGTACCGGCCCGCGCGTTTCGTCAAGCAGGTTCGTGTCATCACCTTCAAGGACGTCAACATCGAAGAAGTCGAGAAGCCCGAGCTGCGGCTGCCGGAGTAGTGCCTGCCGGGGCATCCGTGATGTCCGAATTCGCGCGGCGCGGAATCAGTTGGAGAACACCAATTCTCCGTTGCAGGGCATCGCTGCGCGTTGTGGTTTCGGCAGTGTGGAGACCATGTGCCGCGCGTTCAAGCGGGTGATCGGATCGGGCCCGGGGAGTACCGCCAGCGGTTCCGAGGCACGGAAGCGGCCGAGTTCGTTGGACGGATTTTTTGAACTGACAGTCTCTATTCTCACTAATATTGCAAAGTTGGCGAGCCCAACGTGGCGCCTGGGTCATCATTATCGGTGAGGGTGGAGGAGATGGGGACACCGACAATGCGCTGACACGGGCGATGTCGGCATGGTTGACGGTGAGGTCAATAACCTAACTTTTGCTCCGTTTGTGTGTCACTACCAAGGTGCATGACGAATTTCGAGACGACGTGTCAAGGGCAAGACAGAAAACTCAGGTTTGTCTCATTTTTCGGTGTTGACCTGCAGCGCAGCATATGAGAGCCTTACACAGCAAATCGAAAGCGGTTGGCGGAGCGGCCCTAGGGGCAGGGTGCACGTGATGTCGACAACGGATTATTGACCCAAAGATATGTTCCCAAGTAGAGTCCTGCGCGGACTTCGGACGCACGCTGGGGGTGGGACGGGCTTGTCTGACCGAGCGGCGGGGCGCCTTCGGGCGTGGTCCCGACGCCCGTGTGGAGTCGGTCGCTGATGCGAAGTGCCGTGCGCCCACTGGTTGGTTTGGCTTCCATCGCCCTCATCATCGTGGTGTGCCTGGTCGCCGCGAATCTCTTCCGGGGAGGGTTTTCCGAAAGCGTGCCGGTGACTGTCCTCTCCGATCGCGCGGGACTCGTGATGAACCCGGACGCGAAGGTGCAAGTGCGTGGGGTACAGGTCGGCAGGGTGGCGTCGATCGAGGAGTTGCCCGACGGCCAAGCGGCCCTTCACCTGGCGATGGACCCGTCGCGGCTGGACGCCATCCCAGCCAACGCACTCGTCGACATCGCGTCGCCGACGGTCTTCGGCGCCAAGCAGGTTCAGTTCGTCTTTCCGCCCGACCCCTCCCGCGAGTCATTGCAGGCAGGCCAGGTGATCGATGCACAACATGTGATGGTCGAGGTGAATACCGTCTTCGAGCAACTGACTTCGTTGTTGTCGACCATCGAACCCGCCAAGCTCAACGCCACCCTGGGCGGGATCGCCTCGGCGCTGTCGGGCAGGGGCGAGAAGCTCGGGCAGATGCTGTCGGACCTCGACTCATACCTCGCGAAACTCGAGCCGACGCTGCCCGCGCTGCGCCACGACCTCGAAGTCGCACCAGACGTCGCGCGCGCTTATGCCGATGCGGCAGACGATTTCGCGACCATCGCCGACCGCGCATCGCGAATCGGCGACTCGATCGTCGACGAGCAGGACAACCTTGACGCCGCGCTGGTCAGCGTGATCGGCCTGGCGGATATCGGCAATCAGGTGATCGGCGAGAACCGCCAGCCGCTCACCGAGGTGCTCCATCTGCTCGTGCCCACCACCGACCTGGCCAACGAGTACAACCAGGCCTTGTGGTGTGGGTTATCCGCGATGGTCGAGGTATCCAGACGCCCGCCGCTGAACCAGCCGGGTGTGGTCGTGCTGGCCGGATTCCTATGGGGGCAACAGAATTACCGTTACCCACAGGATCTGCCCAAGGCCGGCGCCAAGGGCGGACCCCAGTGCACCGGTCTGCCGATAATGCCGTTCGAAGGGGCTCCGCCGTACGTGGTTGCCGATACCGGAACCAACCCGTGGCGGCGCACCTACCCGGGCATCGTGCTCAATTCCGACCTGATCAAACAGATCATGTTCGGCGACACCGAGACCTCCGGCCCGCCACGTAACAGCGCGCAGATCGGACAGCCGGGATGAGGAGTTCGCTGCGGTCGACACTGATCAAGTTCGGCATCTTCGTCGTCGTCATGGTGTTGCTGACGGCATCGCTTTTTTTCATCTTCGGCCAGTATCAAACCGGCTCCACGAAAGACTATTCGGCGGTGTTCGCCGACGCGTCGCGGCTGGAGGCGGGCCAATCGGTACGCGTCGCCGGGATGCGAGTCGGCACGGTCAAGGGCGTCAAACTCCAGCGGGACAAGACCGTTCTCGTCACCTTCGACGCGGATCCGGGCGTGCGGCTCACCACCGGCAGTCGCGCCGCGGTGCGTTACCTCAACCTGGTCGGTGACCGATATCTGGAACTCATCGAGGGCACCCAGGGCACCCCGCTGCCGCCCGGGTCGCAGATCCCGAAGGACCGTACGCAAGCGGCGCTGGACCTCGATCTCCTGCTCGGGGGACTCAAACCCGTTATCCGGGGACTGAATCCGCAGGACGTCAACGCGCTGTCGGCCGCGCTGATCCAGATATTCCAGGGGCAGGGCGGCACCCTGCAGTCGCTGTTCTCCAACACCTCGGGATTCACGGCGGCGCTGTCCGAACACAACCAAACCATCCAGGCGTTGATCGACAATCTACGCACCCTGTTGGCGACCCTCGCCAAAGAGGGAGACAAATTCTCGGGGACGATCGACCGGCTCGAGAAGTTGGTCACCGAGCTTGCCGCGGAAAAGGATCCGATCGGCGAGGCGATCGAGTCGTTGAACAACGGATCGGCCTCGATCGCCGATCTGCTCGGTGACGCGCGGCCCCCACTCGCGGGGACCATCGATCGGCTGAACGTGCTGGCCGCCAACCTGGACAACCAGAAGGACCGCCTCGACACCAGCCTGAAGAAGGCTCCCGAGAACTACCGCAAACTGATCCGTACCGGCTCCTACGGCAGCTTCTTCAACTACTACATCTGTGAGCTGAAATGGCGGGTCACCGACCTGCAGGGGCGGACGGCCGTTTTCCCGTGGCTCAAGCAGGAGAACGGGAGGTGCACGGAGCCCTGATGCTGAAATACCGTGGTAAGCAACTCATCCGGGCAGGATTCATGGGTGTCGTCCTCGCCATCCTCGTCATTGCCGTGGGGCTGGCGCCGGAACGGTTGGTGTCGTGGGCGACGGCGATCCGCTACCAGGCGCAGTTCGCCGACGCGGGCGGCGTCGTAGTCGGTAACGACGTGACGATCTCTGGCATCAAGGTGGGCAGCATCTCCGATGTCTCCCTGCAGGGGCGCAATGCGCTCGTGACATTCACCATCGACGGATCCGTGCCACTGGGTTCGGATACCACCGCGCACATTCGCACCGGGACTCTGCTCGGCGAGCGGGTGCTGACGCTGGAGTCCAAGGGTGAAGGCACGATGCGGCCCATGGACGTCATTCCGGCGTCGAGGACGGCCTCGCCGTATTCGTTGACGGAGGCCGTGAGCGAGCTGACGTCGAACACCGCGGGCACCGACACCGCATCCCTGAACCAGTCCCTGGACACGCTGTCGTCGACGCTGGATCAGGTTGCGCCGCAACTGGGCCCGACTTTCGAATCGGTGACCAGCCTCTCCCGTGCCCTCAACGACCGCGACGACACGTTGGGTGCGTTGCTCGAAAACGGTGCGGACGTCACCAAGATCCTCTCCGACCGCAGCCGGCAGGTGAACACTCTGCTGCTCAACGCCAACGACCTGATCGCGGTGTTGTCGGAGCGCCGGTACGCGATCGTCGAGTTGCTGGCGCATACGTCGGCGCTGTCCACCCAGCTGTCCGCACTGATCCACGAGAACGAGCAGGAACTCGCGCCCACGCTGGACAAGTTGAACGCGGTGACGGCTGTCCTGGAGAACAACCGCGACAACATCGCCAAGGCTCTTCCCGGGTTGGCCAAATTCCAGACCACTCTCGGCGAGACCATCGGCAACGGTCCGTACTACCAGGCCTACGTCCCCAACATCATATTCGGCCAGCTGCTGCAACCGTTCCTGGACTACGCGTTCGGCTTCCGTCGTGGGGTCAACGCCGGTCAGCCCCCGGACAACGCGGGTCCACGTGCCGAACTTCCTTTCCCCTACAACGGAATTCCCGGTCCGGGGGAGCAGTGGGGGACACCGCCGTGATGACTGGTAACCGAATCGTGAGGCTCGCGCTGGCGGCCGCTCTGGTCGTCGCACTGATCGGCGGCGCGGCTGTCGTCATCCGACAGACTTTCTTCCCCTCGACCACCATCACCGCCTACTTCACCACCGCCACCGCGGTGTACCCGGGCGACGAGGTCCGCATCGCCGGGGTGAAGGTGGGCTCCATCGAGTCGATCCAACCGGTCGGCACACAGGCCAAGATGACGCTGCGCGTCGACAACGGCGTCCGTGTCCCCGCCGACGCCAAGGCGGTACTCGTCGCGCAGAACCTCGTCTCGGCGCGTTACGTCCAGCTGACCCCGGCATATGAGTCCGGAGCTGCGATGAGCGACGGGGCCGTCATCCCGATCGAGCGCACCGCCGTGCCGGTCGAATGGAACGAGGTCAAGGAGCAACTGACGCGACTGGCAACCGAATTGGGGCCTACCAACGGCATGTCCACAGGGTCGGTCGGCCGCTTCATCGACAGCGCGGCCACCGCGATGGACGGCAACGGCGGGAAGCTGCGCCAGACGCTCGCGCAGCTGTCCGGGGTCGGGCGAATCCTCGCCGACGGCAGCGGCGACATCGTCGACACGATCGCCAACCTGCAGACCTTTGTCACCGCGTTGCGCGACAGCAACGAGCAGATCGTGCAGTTCCAAGACAGGTTCGCGACCCTGACCAGCGTCGTGAACAACAGCAGGTCCGATCTCGATGCTGCGCTGAAGAACCTGTCGGAGGTGGTCGGAGAGACCACGCGATTCATCAGCGGCACGCGGGACAAGACGGCCGAGCAGATCCAGCGGCTGGCCAACGTCACCCAGACCCTTGCGGACAACCGGATGGCGCTGGAGAACGTCCTGCACATCGCGCCGCACTCGATCGCCAACGCCGTCAACATGTTCGACCCGCGTACCGGGGCGGCGAGCGGGGTGTTCGTGTTCAACAACATGTCGAATCCGGACTGGGCTCTCTGCGGCATGGTCGGCGCCCTCGAGAACGTCACCGCTCCCACCTCGCGGAAGCTGTGTTCGCAGTACCTCAGCCCGGCGTTGAACCGGCTCAACTTCAACAACCTGCCGTTCCCGTTCAATCCGTTCCTGACGGCGAACCCGCCGCCGTACATGCTTCGTTACAGCGAGCCGAGACTGATGCCAGGGGGCGACGGGGAGGCTGACCCGCCGGAGCCGCCACCCGTCGTGTCCGCGTTCACGGGGTTGGACGGCGACGTCCCGCCGCCGCCGGGCTATGGTCCACCGCCCGGCCCACCACCTGGACCACCGCCCGGCGCCGCTCCTGCGCCGCCAGTAACGCCGAGCCTGCAGAGCATGCTGCTGCCCGCCGAAAGACCGCCTGCTCCAGGCGAAGTGCCCGCCTCGCCGCCACCCGCTGACGGGACGCCGCCATGACCGTGCTCACAGTCTCTCGCCGTGTGCTGGCGATCGCCTTCGCAATGATGCTCACTGTCACCGGATGCGCGTTCCAAGGAGTGAACTCCCTACCGTTGCCCGGTGCGGTCGGGCGAGGCAGCGACGCCGCGGTGTATCACGCCGAACTGACCAACATCGGCACGTTGGAGTCGAATTCACCGGTGATGATCGACAACGTCGTGGTGGGCAGCGTCGGGAAGATGACGTTGCGCGGTTGGCACGTCGATCTCGAGCTGAATGTGAAACCGGACGTTGTGGTCCCCGCCAACGCGGTGGCGACCGTCGGGCAGACGAGCCTGCTGGGCTCCATGCATGTGGCCCTCGACCCGCCGGTGGGGCAGGCGCCCGCCGGTCGGCTGAAACCAGGGTCGACGCTCGGGCCGAACGAGACGTCGACGTATCCGTCGACAGAACAGACGCTGTCGTCGGTGGCGGCGGTCGTCAACGGCGGCGGGCTGGGCCAAATCGGCGACATCATCCACAACTTCAATGCGGCGCTGTCCGGACGCTCCGACGCCGTTCGGGATCTGATCACCCGCCTCGACACGTTCGTTGGAACGCTGTATCAGCAGCGGGACAACATCATCGCGACCATCGACGAACTGAACCGGTTCACCCAGCGGCTAGGCAGCCAACAGGAGACGCTCACCCGTGCATTGAACAAGATCCCGCCGGCGTTGGACGTTCTACTGCGGGAACGACCGCGGTTCACGACGGCGCTCATCGAGCTGGGCCGGTTCAGCCAGACGGTGTCCGGGTTGGTCAACGACACCAAGGCCGACCTGGTGAAGAACCTGCAGAACCTCGAACCCACGCTGAAGGCCCTCGCCGACGTCGGCCCTGGGATCGACACCGCCCTCGCGTACCTCCCGACGTTCCCGATGAGCCAGAACCTCATTGACCGCGCTGTCCGCGGTGACTACGTGAACCTCTTCGTCACGGTCGACTGGACGAACGCGCGAATCAAGCGGGGGCTGCTGCTCGGCACCCGCCTGGGGCAGGACCGGGCTTCGCTGATCCCCGCCCCAGGTGACCCCGGCTACGACGCCTACTACACGAAGTTCCCGCTCGGCGTGGGGACCTCACCGCCGTTCGGTCCGATCCCCAATGCCGATCCCGCCCCGTGGGACCCCGGGGGTGGTGGCTGATGCTGTCACGCTTCGTGCGGATTCAGTTGGTCATTTTCACGATCGCGTCGATCGTCGGCGTTCTGGTGATGGTGTTCGCCTACATGCAGGTGCCGACACTGCTCGGCGTCGGCAAGATCACGGTGACCCTGGAACTGCCGTCCTCCGGTGGCCTGTACCGGTTTTCGAATGTCACCTATCGCGGTGTGCAGGTCGGCAAGGTGACCGCGATGGACGTGTCCCGCGGCCAGGCCACGGCGACACTGACGCTCGACACATCACCCAAGATCCCCGCAGATCTGGAGGCGGAGGTACGCAGCGTCTCGGCGATCGGCGAGCAGTACGTTGAGCTGCTGCCGCGCACCGATTCGCCGCCCTATCTGCACGACGGCTCGGTGATCGCCATGAGCGACACCAGGATTCCACAACCGGTCAGTCCGATGCTGGATCGCGCCAACGACCTGATCCAGAGCATTCCCAAGGACAAGCTGACCGGGTTGATCGACGAGTCGTTTCTGGCTTTCAACGATGCCGGTTACGATCTCGGCTCGCTGTTCGATTCGTCGGCACAGATCTCCGCCGACCTGAACCGGACAGCCGATCGCTCCACCACGCTCATCGAAGACTCGCAGCCACTGCTGGATTCGCAAGCAGCGACCACCGATGCGCTGCGGTTCTGGGCGCGAAGTCTGGCCGGTATCACCGATCAGGTGGTGGTGAACGACCCGCAGATACGGTCGCTGCTGCAACAGGGCCCGGATGCGGCCAACGAGGTCTCGCGCCTGTTCGATCAGATCAAGCCGACCCTGCCGGTGCTGCTGGCCAATATGACCACCTTCGGCAAGGTGGCGGTCACCTACCGGCCCTCGCTCGAACAGGTGCTGGTATTGCTGCCACCGTTCATCGCCAACGTCCTTTCGTCTGCTCCGGAGAACAACCCAACGGGAATTCCGCTGGGGGATTTCCGCATTTCGCTGACTGACCCCAACCCGTGCACGGTGGGATTCCTGCCGCCGTCGCAGTGGCGCAGTCCCGCGGATCAGACCACGGTGGACACTCCGGACGGGTTGTACTGCAAGCTTCCACAGGATTCACCGATCGTGGTGCGTGGCGCACGCAACGCACCGTGTATGGGAGTGCCGGGTAAGCGGGCGCCGACGGTCGAGGAGTGTTACAGCGATCAGCCCTACAAGCCGCTCGCGATGCGCCAGCACACTGTTGGCCCGTATCCGATCGATCCGAATCTGATCGCCCAAGGCGTTCCACTCGACAGTCGGGTCACCTTCCAGGAGAACATCTACGCTCCGATCCAGGGCACGCCGCCGCCCGCCGCGGGGTCACCCGCGCCGCCGATACCGGCACCACTGCCCCCGGGAATACCGCCGATGCCGGGCTTACCGGCGACGGCCGCACCGGCCGCATCGCCAGTCCCCGGCCCGCCGGCCGGTGCCGTGCCCGCCGCGCCAAGTTCGTTGGATCCCAACGCTTCCGGACCGGGACCGTCGGTGGCGATCGCGCACTACGATCCCGCCACCGGTCAGTACGCCACACCCGACGGCACCGTCGCCAGGCAGACCGACCTCGCCGACCCACCGTCAACCTGGCAGGACCTGATGCTCGGGGGAACACCGTGATGCGCGCCCTGGTAGCCGTCGTGACGGTGATCGCGGCGTGGGCGATGTGGGGGGCCGCTCCCGCCACGGCGCAGGACGAAGAGGCGATAAACGGGACGTTCATCGCGTTCTCTGACGGGCAGGGGGCCAAGACCAACGACTCGTACCACCCCGAGCGAAGTGTCACTCAGACATGGACGATCACGTCCTCCTGCACCACGTATCAGGATTGCACCGGTCGCGTGACGAGCGACCACGGTTGGAGTGGTGACCTCGTGTTCATGAGCGGACGATGGAAGGTCAGCCACGTCGTGGAGAACTGGGAGCCGTGCATCGACGGCACAGCCCATCCGGGGACGCAGTCCTTCGTATTCTGGCGGGGTTATCCCGACGGCAGCCAGTACGTGGGCTGGGACAGGACGGTAGGTCCCAGCGGGGCCTGCGGCTTCAACAAGGTGCTCGATATCGAGATGCCGCTGAAGCTCACCCGTGTGGGCTGAACGCGTGCTGCGGGATCGTCAACGGCAGATCGACCGAGCTGAGTAATCCCGGTTGCGCGGCAATGACATACGGCACGGCGTTCACGACACGCATGGCGGTGGCCACCATCGCGCCCGCCCCTGAGGTCATGCTCTCGATGCCCGCTTTCTTGCGATCGCGAAGTGTCACGTCGTACGTGCAGTCGATGTCCGGTGTGCCGGTGATGACCACGCGATAGCCAAGTGCATTCGGCAGCGTCGGCCAGTCGGGTGCGACGTCGGGCGCCAGCCGGGTGACGTGCTCGATGACGATGGCCCCGCGGCCGTCGACAACCCCGATCGCCTGCATGCGCAGTGCGCCGCAGGTGCCGGCCTCCACCGTGCCCATCGCCACCTCCAGCGTCCGATCCGTCACCGCCCGCTCGAATGTCTCCCGCACCTCGGTCACCTCGACGCCGAGCGCGTCGGCGACCATGCGAATCTGACCCTGCCATTCCCCGGCGATGGCGCCCGGGAAACTGATCCACGGCTGATAATCGAGTGGACGGCCGAATCCCATTGCATCACTCATGATGTCGGGCACGCCGTAGTCGTCGTAGAGGCCGATCTCGTAGGCGTGGATCTTCTCGATTCGTGACGATTGGGTGGCGAGCACCAGGGGCAGATAGTCGGCGGCGAAGCCGGGTTCGATACCCGACGCGTACAGCGACACCTGCCCTTCCTTGGCCGCGGCGACGAGTTGATCGCGCCATTCGGCTGGTTCGTAGGCGTGCGGGTTGACCAGTCGGGTGGTGCTCGTGGTCACGACGTTGATCCCGGCGGAGAGCAGTTTCACGTAGTCGGGGATCGCCAGCGCGTCGCGTTCCGGACCGCTGGCCGCGTAGATGACGCAGTCGGGTTTGAGCGCGATGAGTGCGTCCGCGTCGGCGGTGGTGGACAGCCCGATCGGTTCGCCGTTGGCGAGTTCGCCGGCGTCCTTACCGTCCTTGTCGGGTGAGTGCACCCACACCCCGACGAGTTCGAGATTCGGCCGCTCCTGGATGGCGCGGATCGCGATCGAGCCGATGCCCCCAGTGGACCAGACCACGACGCGGTGCTTGCCCTCTGTCATCTTTCCTCCTCGCGGTGAGCCCTCGAGACCGATTTAGAATAGCAATCACTATTACAGCGGACCAGAACAAATTTTAGGTTATAGTCGGTCGGCGTGACCACCCCGTGCTGGAACCGGCGCTGATGTTCACCCTGCGGTTCGACATGCGGGCGCCCGACCTCGGCGCACCGGCGACCGACCTCTATGCGGCGGCCATCGACATGTGCTCCTGGGCCGAGACGCGTGGGGCGATCATCGCGATCCTGTCCGAGCATCACGGCACTCACGACGGCCATCTGCCGGTTCCGCACATCCTCGCATCGGCGATCGCAGCCCGTACCGAACAACTCGCGATCCTGCTGGCGGCGGTGCCTATCACGTTCTGGGACCCGGTCCGGCTGGCCGAGGAGATCAGCGTGCTGGACATCATCAGCAACGGGCGGGTTTCGTATGCCTTCGGAATCGGCCACCGCGCAGAGGAATACGAGCACTTCGGGGTTGACGTGGCGAGGCGAGGTCGACTGGCCGACGAGTCACTCGCACTGCTGCGTCGATTGCTTACCGGTGAACCCGTCGACCTCGACGGCAGGCGCATCCACGTCACACCCGCCCCCGCTACGGCCGGGGGACCATACGTGCTCATCGCGGGAGGCAGCAGGGCGGCGGCGCGGCGCGCGGCGAAGCATGGTCTCGGCTTCATTTCGCAGACGGAGTCACCGGAGCTCAAGGAGTTCTACGAAGCCGAATGTCGCGCCAACGGTCACGAGCCGGGCGTGATCCAGTTTCCGGTCCCTGGCGCGCCGACCGCGGTGTTCGTCGCCGATGATGTCGACGCCGCATGGCATGAGCTCGGACCTCATCTGCTGCACGATGCGATGACGGCGGCGTCCTATCGGGACGGCGACGACTCGGTGGCCAGCATCTCCCGAGCCGAGACCCTCGACGCGTTGCGTGAGGCGCAGGGTCCGTACCGGATCTTCACCGTCGACGAGGCCGCGGCGTACATCCGTGGCGGCAGTCCGCTTCCGCTGCTTCCACTGTGTGGCGGTGTCCCACCCGACGTCGCCTGGCCGTATCTGGAACGCGCTGTCATGGCGTCCGAGTGTGCGTGACCCTCGTGCGTAACCATAAGGAGGACTCGTGGCAACACCGCTGAGGACCGTGGTGTGGTCGACCGGCGGGGTCGGATCGATTGCCATCGACGCGATTCACGGCAGACCCGACCTGGAACTGGTCGGGGTGTGGGTGCACTCGCAGGAGAAGGTCGGCAAGGATGTGGGCGTACTCGCCGGCATCGACCCGATCGGGCTCGCCGCCACCAACGACGACGCCGCATTGATCGCGCTGCAACCCGACTGCGTGGTATACGCCGCCAGCGGTCCCGAGCGCGACGCCGCCGCGGTGCCCGACTACGTGAAGCTGCTCGAAGCCGGCATCAATGTCGTATCGACGTCGTCGACCAGCCTGGTGTATCCGCCGTCGTACTACTCACCGCAGTGGCGCGAGCAGATGGAAACCGCTGCGAAATCAGGTAATGCGTCGTTCTACGCATCCGGCATCTTCCCCGGGTTCGGCTCCGATCAGCTGGCGCTGATGCTGGCCACGCAGTCGAAGAAGATCCGCTGCCTCAAGGTCACCGAGGTCGCACTCAACGACCACTACCCGGTGGCCGACGTGATGATGAACGGCATGGGCTTCGGCCATCCGCTGGACTTCGAACCGCTGCTGAAAACCCCCGGCTTCATCGAAATGGCCTGGCGGGCACCGATCCATCTGATCGCGGCAGGGCTCGGTGTCGAGGTCGAAGAGATCCGGGGAACTCTCGACCGGAAAATCACCGACAGGGACATCGAGGTGGCGTTCGGCACAATCAAAGCGGGAACATGCGGTGCGGTGAGCACCAGGGCCGCGGGCGTGGTCGACGGGCGCGAAGCCATCGTCGTCGAGCACATCATCCGGATGGCGCGCGACGTCGCACCGGAGTGGCCGGCATCGGAGTTCGATGCGACATACCGGATCGACATCGAGGGCGATCCCGACATTCACTGCGCGATGAATGTCGGCGCCGCGGAGGGACACGCCGCAGGCCACGCCGCGATGTCCGCCACGGCGATGCGGGTGGTCAACGCGGTTCCCTACGTGGTCGAGGCGGCGCCGGGCCTGCTGAGCTCACTCGACCTGCCGAACACGTTGCCGCGTCACGCATTCGAGTGAGTTGAAAGGAGACCATCAGTGTTCTCGATACGATTCGACATGCGCGCACCCGCCTTCGGTGCGGCGACGACGGACCTGTACGCAGCGGCCATCGACATGTCGGCGTGGGCTGAGAAGCACGGCTGTCTCGCAGCCGTGCTGTGTGAGCACCACGGATCCGAGGACGGCTACCTTCCGGCGCCGCTGCTACTGGCATCTGCCATCGCGGCCCGCACCGAACGGCTGGTGCTCAGCCTGGTCGTGATCCTGCCCTTCTACGACCCCGTTCGGCTGGCTGAAGAGATGGCGGTCCTCGACATCATCAGCAGGGGACGGGCATCCTATGTGTTCGGAATCGGCTATCGGCCCGAGGAATTCGAACATTTCGGCCTCGACGTGAAGGGTCGGGGCCGCCTTGCCGATGCGAAGCTGGAGTTGCTGCGCACCCTGCTCACCGGCCAACCGACCGTGCATGACGGCCGCCGCATCCTCGTGTCGCCGTCACCGCAGACCCCCGGCGGTCCGGCGCTGATGTGGGGCGGTGCGAGTATCGCGGCCGCCCGGCGGGCCGGGCGATACGGCCTCGGCCTGCTCGCCAACGGCAGCGTCACCGGTATGTGGGAGGCGTACGAAGCCGCGTGCCGCGAACATGGACACGAACCCGGCGCAGCCCTGCTGCCGTCGCCGGACACGCCCACCGTCACCTTTGTCGCCGACGATGTCGACGCGGCATGGAACGAGATCGGGGAGTACCTGCTCCACGACGCCCGAATGTATGCGCAGTGGAATCCGGGCAACGAGGTCTCCGCCGGCATCTCGAACGCGGCCGATGTCGCGAGCCTTCGAGCGGACTTCACCTCGCACCGCATCATCAACGTCGACGACGCCGTCGAGATCGTCCGCCGGGGCGGAATTCTCAACCTGTCGCCGCTGTGCGGCGGTATCCCGCCAGACGTTGCGTGGCCGTATCTGAAGCGGGTCGGCGAACGGATACTGCCTGCGGCCGCGCACTTCAACGGCTCGGCCGCCGACGGACTCAGCGATGCGTTCACCGATCTGATGACCAACCAGAGGAGTAGTCGATGACTGGCGCCAGTACCACCGAGTTGTATTACGACCCGTTCGATTTCGACATCGACGACAATCCCTATCCGATCTGGCGGCGGATGAGGGATGAGGCGCCGCTGTACCACAACGAGAAGTACAACTTCTACGCGCTGAGCCGCTACGACGATGTCGCGCGCGAACTTCACAACTGGGACACCTATCGCTCGGGCAAAGGCACCACGATGGACATCATCATGAGCGGTGTCGACGTACCACCGGGAGTGATCCTCTTCGAGGACCCACCGCTTCACGACATCCATCGGCGCGTCCTGTCAAAGGTTTTCACCCCCCGCCGGATGGAGGCCATCGAGCCACTGGTCCGTCAGTACTGCGTCCGCGCACTCGACGCTTTGGAAGGGGCGTCGAGGTTCGACTTGATCACGGACTTCGGGGCGCTGATCCCGATGCGGACCATCGGATATCTGCTCGGCATCCCCGAAGAGGGGCAGCAGCAGATCCGGGACAACACCGATGCATCGATCGGCCTGAAAGAAGGCAGTTTCCGGTCGGTGTCGGCGGCCACCTTCGAAAACGCGTATCAGCTGTTCGCTGACTACATCGAATGGCGGGCCGAAAATCCGGCCGACGACTTGATGACACAACTGCTCAACGCGGAGGTCGAAGACGACGGTGAGTTGCGTCCGCTGACCCGTATCGAGGTGCTGACCTACACGAGCATGATCGCCGGCGCGGGCAACGAAACCACCACCCGGCTGATCGGCTTCATCGGCCAACTCCTCGCCGAACACCCCGACCAGCGGCGCGAACTCGTGGCGGACTTCTCGTTGATCCCGGGGGCTATCGAGGAAGTGCTGCGCTACGAGTCGCCGTCGCCGGTGCAGGCACGCTATGTCGCCCGGGACACCGAAGTATACGGCCAGACCATCGCCGAAGGCTCAGTGATGCTGCTGCTCAACGGTTCAGCGAACCGCGATGAACGGCACTACCCGAACGGTGAGAGCTTCGACATCCACCGGACCGGATCCCATCTGTCGTTCGGCCAGGGGCTGCACTTCTGCCTGGGGTCGTCGCTGGCGCGAATGCAGGCGAGGGTCGCACTCGAAGAGATGCTGACACGATGGCCCGAGTGGGACATCGACTACGACAACGCCGCGATGGCACACACGTCCAGCGTCCGTGGCTGGGGCCGACTGCCCGTGATCACGCGATAGCGCATGAACAGCATCAACGGTCGGTTTCGTCATGGAGGTGTCATGTCGTACGAGAGCACGGCTGCGCCGAACGAGATCGGCGGCTGACCGGTGGCCGAATCGCGGAGCGTCGTCATCACCGGCGCATCGCGCGGTCTCGGGCTCGCCTCTGCGTCGCTTCTTTACCGCCAGGGGTGGACCGTGGTCGCGGCAATGCGGTCGGTGGACTCGGGTATGGACAGACTCCGCGAGATGACAGGTGCGAGCCGCGACGACCGCCTCATCGGTGTCCGACTCGACCTGACCGACCCCGATTCGATCGGGCAGGCCGCTTCGACGATCACCGCCACCGTCGGCGCGCCCTACGGACTGGTGCACAACGCCGGGATATCGGCCGCGGGGATGGTCGAAGAGACTCCGCTGGATCTGTGGGAGCTGATGTTCGCCACCAACATCTTCGGTCCGGTGGCGCTGACGCAGGCGCTGTTGCCGCCGATGCGGGCGGCTGGTCGCGGCCGAATCGTGCTGGTGTCCAGTGAAAGTGGAGTCCGCGGTATGCCCGCCACCGCGCCGTATTCGGCGGTGAAGGGGGCACTGGAACGATGGGGTGAGTCGATGGCCGGCGAGGTGGCGCCGTTCGGGATCGGTGTGACGATCCTGGTGGCGGGCACCTACGACACCGAGATCATCACCGACGAGGGCACCACCGACTCCCGTGATCTCGCGGGTCCGTACGCTCGCCACCACAAGACGATGGACAAGCGCGGCCGCTACGCGATGAAAGTGGCGGCCCGGCCTCCGGAGAAGTTCGCCGTCGGTCTGGCCAAGGCGCTCGATAGCCGCAAGCCCTTTGTGCGCCGGTCGGTCGGGCCGGACGCGCGGATGCTGTTGATGGCGAACAAGTTCATGCCTTCGGTGGCCATGCATCACACGATTCGCGTGATGATGGGGATCCCGCGCTTCGGTGCGCTGCGGGGTGGCCGGCCATCAGACTGACAGCCGCTCGCGCAGCACCTCGACACCGGCCACGCCGCGAAGATGCGTTCGTCGTCCTCATGACTCACGAACGCTGATGCCCCGCAGGGTGGTGTCACGAGCCAGCAGCACCGCATTCCGCGTGCCGATCCGCTGCAGGATGTTCTCCGGTATCCACTGCTCACCGATGATGCACCGGGCCAGCATGTCGGCGGCGGGACTGTCTTTACGTATCTCCCCTGCTCGAATCCCTTCGGAGAGCAGCGCTTTCATCTGCCGGATCCGCGTCGTGAACGACCACGCGGGATTGGCAGTGTCCGGGGGGGTGTGGCGTAGCCAGGCCAGCTGAATGCGGAACTCGTCGGGGAACTGGTCGAGCGCGTTGATGTTCAACCAGCTCAACGCATCGAGCTTCTCGATCGTGGTGGAGTCGGACCGCACGATGTCCGTCCACGCGCCGCCGACCTTGTGCCCGAACTCCAGCATGATCGACATCAGCAGTTCGTCTTTCGAGCCGATGACGCGGTAAACGGTGCCGGTGCCCAGCCCAGCGGCAGACGCGATGTCTCGGATGGTCGTCATCTCGTAGCCACGCCGACCGAATTCGGAGCGGGCCACGGCGCGCACGTGCGCCGCCTTGAGGTCGCTGTCGTCCTCGGTGTCCACCCAGCTCTTGATGACCTCCTCGGCGGCCGCGAACGCGTTCGACTTGTCGAGGTCGGCATCGGAGGGCACATCGACCGCGAGGCCTTCGAGGGCGATGTGGCTCTTGAGCGTGGCCAGCTCGTCCGGTGAGGCATTGTGCCGGATGACGTCAAGGCCGACGTGCAACATGCTCTGGCACACCCGGTCGGCCAGGGTGGGAAGGTCGAGATCGCCTCGGATGTAACCGCTCCAGCGTCCGGCCCGAAGTACCTGCAACATCGCGGTCTGGATGGCCGACGGCGGCCGTTGGGTCAGTTCCATCAACTCGGGGTCTGAGCTCGGCCCCTCGTAGAACGACATCTGCAGGGCGGCCCCGTGTTCGACCGCGCAGCGTGCGATCGCGCAGCCGAGCTCGGTGATCTGCTCGGCGACCGGACGGGGATCCGCCTCATCGAGGCGCTTCAACGCCTGCTCGCCGACGCGGTCAAGGTCGGCGTGATAGCGCCTGATCAGCTCGACCAGGATCGCTTCCTTGGAGTCGAAGTGGTGGTAGAGGCTGCCCGCGAGGATGCCCGCAGCATCGGCGATCTGCTGCAGTGACGTGCGAAGTCCGGTGGTGGCGATGACCGAGTTCGCGGTCTTGAGGATCTCGGTGCGCCGCGTGGCTTCGATGGCCGGTTCATCGCGGACGGCCGTGAGTTTCGGGGCGCGCTTGCCCCTCTTGGCCGGGGGTCGGCCGCTCCTCGGGGTCCGCCCCACGGCGTCGGCATCAGCCATCGCTACCTGCGTACCTTTCCTGGGGTGGTCGGCCTCCACAACTGCAAGCAGATCCTACCGATCCCCGCCGGAACTGCGGGGATGCCGTAGGGACTCATGACAAGGCGTCCGTGCGTGAGGCGGCCAACGGACGGTCATACGACGGGTCCGTCGTGTCGTGTGTGGCCACTTTCATGGAGCCGGCCATCATCGCGATCACCTCGTCGGTGATGAACGATGTCGACTCCGAATTCCACTCGACGACGCAGACCCGGTCGACGATCGCCCATCGCCCCTTGCGACGTTCCAGTCGATCCACGTACCGGCCACCTGAGAGCGTCATGTGGTTGGCGGGCTCACGGTCGGTCCCGACGAAAAGGTAGTAGGTTTCGGCGTGTGCTTCGTCGCCGTTGAGATCGACGGTGTGGTTCAGCAGATAATGCTGGTAGCGGGTCTGGGTCGAGTGGTACGCGAACGCCCAGTCGATGAAGTCGTCGACCTTGCCGACGAATCCGACGTGATCGTCGACGGCGCCGTCGTGATAGGCCGACCGGAGTAGCGCCCGGTCACGCCGGTCCATGCCACGCGCGTAACGCATCATGCACTCGCGGATCTGCTCGCGATCCTCCAGTCGGGCAACTCTTTCGGCCAGTTCGTCGGCGCCCATCATCGTCCTTCCCATCAGTCGCCTTCCCCATGTCGTCCTTCCCATCCGTTGAGGCCGATGACCTCGTCGATCGCACGGCGGGGTGCCGCGCCGAACCGGAAGCCGTCGCGCAGGCGCCCTACGGGGAGCAGACAGCCCTGGGTGAACGACTCGGGAATGCCGAGCAAGTCCCGCACTTCCGCTTCGTGGTGCAGGTGCAGGGTCGTGATGCAGGTCCCGTATCCGCGGCTGTGCAAAGCCAGGGCAAAGTTCCACACCGCGGGAAAGATCGATCCGTAAAGAGTTGCCAGATAGAAGGATTCGTCACCCGGCGACCGCGGCATCGTGGGTTCGTAACAGGGAATCGCCAGCGCGAGGATATCCGCCAGATGCTCCACGAGCCACTCGGTGGACGACATCAGCTTGGCTTCCGGGGTGCCCGCGGGCATCAAACCGGAGATCATCTGGCCGCCCACCTTCGCCAAATAGGCGGTGCGGTAGAGGTCGGCGATCTTGTCGCGCAACGTTTTGTCGGTGACGATTACCCAGCGCCACGACTGCTGATTGGAACCGTTGGCGGCCTGCAGTCCGATGCGCAGGCAGTCGCGGATGACGTCGATATCGATGGGCGCGTCCAGATCGAGTGACTTGCGAGCGGATCGCGTCGTCGTGAGCAGTTCCTCGATATCCACGGCTGCTCCCTACCTCTTCGTCGGCTCGGGAAAGGCGACCTCGGCGCTGTCGGGCATCGCGCTGATGCCGAGGCGGTCGCAGACGTCGAGTACCTCGTCGACGATGGAGTCGGGCACGATGAATCTGTCGGTCGCTGACACCTCGTCGAGGTGGGCGGCGATGTCTTCGGCGGACGGTTCGGTTCCGGCGTCGGCCAGCCACCCCTCGCCGAGCCCGACGAATACCCGGGCGTAGCGTCCCGCGCACGCCGAGTAGTTGCGGTGGGTGAAGTCGCAGGCGCGGCTGGCCAGAAACACCACGAGCGGCACGACCAGCTCGGCCCGGATGGCGCGCATGAAACCCGACTCTTCGAGGAACTTCTCGTCACCGACCGTCTCGGTGACCATCCGCGAGAAGCCGGTGGGCAGAACCGTGTTGGAGAGAATTCCGTGTGCGGCGCCCTCGATCGCGATGACGTTGGACAGTCCGACCAGACCGGTCTTTGCGGCCGCATAGTGGGCCTCCATCGGCTGGCCGAAGTTGCCCGCCGACGACGAGATGAACACGAACCGGCCGTAGTTCTGTCTCATCATCACCTTGAACGCGGGCTGGCTCAGGTAGAAGCCGCCATCGAGGTGCACCCGCAACATGTGCCGCCAGCCGTCGGGGGAGAGCGCCTCGAACGGGATGCTGTTGAAGATTCCTGCGTTACTTACCACGGCATCCAGCCGGCCGAAGGTGTCGACCGCGGTGTCGACGATCGCCTGGCCGCCCTCGGGACTGTCCACCGAATGATGCGACGCGACCGCCTGACCGCCGGTTTTCCTGATCTCGTCGACCACCCGATCGGCGACGCCGGTGTCCGCGCCCTCGCCATGCATGGTGCCTCCGAGGTCGTTCACGACCACCGCCGCACCCCGTCGCGCCAAGTCCAGTGCGTACAGCCTGCCCAACCCGCGGCCTGCCCCGGTCACGATCGCGACCTGGCCTTCGAAGTCGATCACCATGTACTCCTTGCTGATTCGGCGCGCGCGTTGGACTCACCGATCGGCACGTCTGCGTCAAGCCTGCATTGATTGACTCCAGTACGACCGGACTTTACGGTGGAACAGATATTTGGTCAACGGGCGGACAGGTCGGAGGTGGTTGTGGCGAACGACGCCGGTGGTGACCACCTGCAGGCGCTGGGCATGTTGGCGTCCGCGCTCGCCGCTCGACCCGTCGCGGTGGCGCCGCTCGATCCCGGCGAGCCGTCGTGGACCGACGGACAGACCGTATTCGTCGATCCCGCTGCACCCGCGCGCGAGAATCTGCAGTCGGTCGCGGTTCACGCCTCACTGATCGCGGCGGGCAGCCTGGCCCACGACATCGTGGGCGCGTTGGTTCGGCATCCCCGGTTGGCCAAGCGCTATCTGACCGTCGAAGGACATCGCGCCCTCGCCGCCAACGCTGATGTGTTGCCGGGCGTGCTGTGTTCGTTCGCCGACTTGGAAACAGCACGCTGCAGTGACTCCCCTGAGTCGTCGCTCGCCATCGCGTCGGGTAAGGATCCGCTCGACGATCCGCCGACGACATTCGGTGTCATTCGTGCCAAGAAGGTGCTTGCTACCGGTGGTCGAGCGGCCGTACAGGTGGACCACGACACGGTGGCGCACGTGCCACGTCGCGATAGCAAGGAAGCCCTCGAAGAACTCGATGACGGCGAGGTCGACGACAGCGACGATCCCGATCTGTTCACCAGCCCCGTTGGCGGGGGCGGATTCATCGGCAAGTGGTTGAAGAAGATGTTGTCGTCGGCGCGGAAGTCGGGAAGCAGCGGCGGCGGACCGCCGGGCGCCGATTCGCCGACACATCGCACCAATTCGGCCAACCGAGGCGCGTTCGCTGTGTCGTCGACGGCCAGAACGTCGGCCGAGGACGTCGCCGACATCGAGGCGCACGGTCTCAAATATCCGGAGTGGGACGCCGATCGGAAGAGCTACCGGCTGGACTGGTGCACCGTGCGCGAGATCGAACCGCGGATCAAGCCATCCGCGCCGCAGGCCATCGACGCCGCCATCGGGGTGCGCCGCCCGCTGGCACGTCTCGGCATGGGTCTGCATCGCCGGCATCGACAGGCCCAGGGCGACGACATCGACATCGACGCGTCGGTTGAGGCGCGTGTGGAGGTGCGGGCCGGATCCGTGCCGGACGAGGCGGTGTATCTCGACAGTCTGCGGCGTCGCCGTGATTTGTCAGTGCTTCTGCTGCTCGATGTTTCGGGCTCGGCGGCGGAACCGGGGACCGTGGGACGAACTGTTCATCAGCAGCAACTGACGGTGATCACCGATCTCACCGTCGCGCTGCATGACCTGGGTGACCGCGTGGCGCTCTATGCGTATTACTCACAGGGCCGGGCCGCGGTGAACATGGTGCCCGTCAAGAGATTCGACGACCACCTCGACGCACGGGTGATCCGACGCCTGAACAGCCTGGAGCCGGGAGCGTATTCGCGCCTCGGGGCCGCGATCCGACACGGTTCCGCCGTCCTGGAGACGCGTGGCGGCACGTCGCGGCGCCTGCTGGTCGTCGTGTCTGACGGACTGGCGTACGACCACGGCTACGAGCGTGCCTACGGAGCCGCCGACGCGAGGCGCGCGCTGACCGAAGCCCGTCGTCGGGGGACTGGCTGTGTATGCCTGACCGTGGGAGCAGGCACCGATATCGAGGCCCTGAAGAAGGTCTTCGGAAGTACCGCGCACGCGACCATCGCCCGGCCAGAACAACTGGCAGGCATCATCGGACCGCTCTTCCGGTCGGCCGTTCGCTCGGCGGAAGTACGGCGCCGCGTGTCGTGACTTCGCTTGTGCGCCAACGCTGTGGAAGCCCCAGGCTCGGCCGCCGAGGGCGGTCTCGGCATGACGGGTCGGATCACTCGGCATCCTTGAAACAAACATCTGGTCCGTCTAGGCTTTTGACTCAACGCAACGACGCGGGGTGACGAAAGGGGCGCTATGGGCACCGAGTCTGGGCTCGCGTATCAGAATGGCGCCATGCAGCAGGCCGACCCTTCGCGCCCGTATTACCGGGCGGTTGGCAACGAGGAGGCCGTCTTCAAGGCGGCGTACCACCAGGGCCTGTCACTGGTCCTGAAGGGTCCGACGGGTTGCGGCAAGACGCGCTTCGTCGAGGCGATGGCGTACGACCTCGGCCGTCCATTGATCACCGTGGCCTGCCACGACGACCTCACTACCGCCGATCTGGTGGGTCGATACCTGCTGCGGGGCGATGAAACGGTCTGGGTGGACGGGCCGCTGACCCGCGCAGTGCGAGAAGGTGCGATCTGCTACCTCGACGAGGTCGTCGAAGCCCGTCAGGACACCACGGTCGTGCTGCATCCACTCGCCGATTACCGCCGGCAACTGCCCATCGAGCGGCTCGGGATCACGCTTGACGCGGCGCCGGGGTTCGGCCTGGTCGTGTCGTACAACCCCGGCTACCAGAGCATCCTGAAGGACCTCAAGGACTCCACCCGGCAAAGGATGGTCGCCATCGAGTTCGATTTCCCCGAGCCCGAGGTCGAGGAGGGAATCGTCGCCCACGAGTCCGGCGTGGATCAGGCGACTGCGGCCGAACTGGTGAAATTCGGGCAGGCCATTCGCCGGCTCGAGACCGGCGGGTTGCGCGAGGTGGCCTCGACGCGGGTGCTCATCGCGGCGGGCCGGCTCATCGCCGAGGGCCTGACCATGCGCGATGCGGCCAGAGCCGCGATCGCGGGGCCGCTGACCGACGACACGTCGGTCAGCCGAGGTCTCAACGAGATGATCGACGTTTACCTGGGTGCGCCCGACGTTCATTGACGCTGCCAACCGTCGCCCGCTAGGGTCTGAACAAATATTAGGTCGACCCCCAGGGAGGTCAGATGTCCTACGAAAGCACCGCGGAGCCCATCAAGGTCGGCTATCTGATGGACTTCACGCTGCCCCCTGGTTTTCCCGAGGAATTACTGGCCTCTTTCACCCAATGTTTCGACCTGATCTTCGAAGAAGCCGTCGAGCAGGGCCTGATGGATCGCCCGGTGCAGATGATCTACCGCGAGGTCGAAGGGCTGCCGAAGGGTTCGGTGAAGGCGGTGATCGATGCCTACGGCGAATTGGTCGACGAGGGCTGCCTCGTGGTTTTCGGCCCCAACATCACCGACAACTGTGTGCCGATGCGTGAGGCGATCGAAGAACGCTTCAAGGTGCCTGCGATCAGCGTCACCGGCACCGACGATTGGCTGGGTGAGTGGACGTTCGCCTTCCCCCAGGGGTCGATGACCGACGAACCGATCTTCCTCGCCGACCTCATCGCCAAACGCGGCCTCAATGAGATCGGCGTCCTGGTCGAGCAGAGTCTGATCGGCGAGAGTTATCTGAAGAATCTACGAAGTGCGTGTCGCCGCAAAGGAATCCGGATCGTCGCAGAGGCGACGATCGCCCAGACCGCGCAGGACATCAACGAAGCGGTACGCACGCTGCACGACGCGAAGGCCGAGGCGATCGTGCACCTGGGCTTCGGCTTCGGCATCGTGTTCGTCAACCCGGCCCTGGAGGCCGTCGACTGGGACCCGCCACGGTTCACCACCACCGCATTCCAGAACGCGTGGGTGAACACCATCATGTGGAACGCGTTCATGGGCTGGATCGGGGTCGATCAGTACGACGAAGAAAACCCCATCGGACAGGAGTTCTTGGACCGGTACGCCGCGAAGTACGGCAGTCGTCCGGAGTTCTGCGTGACGGTGGTGAACCGCGACGTCGCCGCGACACTTGTCCGTGCCTTCACCGACGCCCACCCGCTGAGCCCGCGCGGTGTGAAGGAGGCGCTCGAGCGCGTGAAGATGATGCCCGCCGCCTCGGGAGCGCCGGGAACCCGTGTGTCGCTGGGCAAATGGACCCGCCGCGCCTGGATGGGCTCGGGATACCTGGTGGCTCGCACGCTCGATGCCGACGGCGTCAACTCGCATCTGGTCGACCGGTTCGGGGAGGAATGACATGACCACGGAATCGAGACCGCTTCCCACCGAGCAGCAACCAGCTCAGGCGCCGCGCAACGGGCCGAACTGGGGCCGAGTCATCTCGCTGCTCGCATGGCTGGGCTTCCTCGGCCTGTTTGCCGCGGTAGGACGGACGGCGGTCGATCCGCGCGTGGCCAACCCCAACGTCGAGGGGCGGCCTCGCCCGGTCGAATTCCTGACGGGGTTCGATCACTGGCAGGTCATTCCCCAGGTGGGCGCAGCGATCATGGTCGCGGTGCTGACCATCGTCTTCATCCGTGGCTGGCGCAAGAACCCGGGTAGCCCGGTTCTGCTGATGGTCCTGGTCACCACGCTGATCGTGTGGCAGGACCCGATCATGAACTGGTCGCCGTACGCGGTGTACAACCCGGCGCTGCTGCACTGGCCGGAGAACTGGTACCTGATCATGATGTCGCCGACGGTCGAACCGTTCATCGTGTTCGGATACGTCACGTTCTACTTCGGCCCCTACTTCCCGGCGATCTGGATCCTGCGCAAGATGCAGGCCAAGCGCGGTCCGGAGGCATTCGTCAGCCGGCATCCGCTGGTCAGCCTGGGCGGGCTGGTGTTGGTCATCGGCTTCATCTTCGACGCGATCCTGGAAATCAGCCTGGTGCGCACCGGGCTGTACATCTACTCGCAGGCCATCCCGTTCGGAACGTTGTTCCCCGGCACCACTTTCCAGTTCCCGCTGATCTGGGAGTCGCTGTCGGTGACGTTCGTGATGATCCCCGCGGCCATCCTCGTCTACCGCGACGACACCGGAAAGTCGGTGGCGGAGAAGCTCGCCGCAAAGGCCAGGCTGTTTCCGAAGAAGCCGGTACTTGGCACGTTCCTGGTCATGTTCGCGATCATCAACGTGTCGTACTTCGCCTACGGCGGTTGGTTCTGGGCGATCAAGGCCAGCGGTCTGGCCACGTCGGTTGCCTGCCCGTGGCCCTATCCGGAGGCCAAGGTGTATGACCCGCAAGGGTATTACCGGGCCAACGGGGCCGAGGGCCCGTACTCGGTAGGTAAATGGTCCACCTGGCAGCAGGGGCCGTCCCGCAACGTCGACGTCGAGCTGGGTTCGACGAGCAACCGCTGCGCGACGGAAAGTCCGAATGACAACTGATACGCGCAGCGTCGTCATCACCGGTGCCTCCAGGGGTTTGGGCTTCGCATCGGCGGCGCGCCTCTACGGCGAGGGGTGGCGCGTCGTCGCGGCCATGCGGAACCCGGATCACGGAATGCCGTTACTCCGCGAGGAGACCGGCGCGGCAGCCGACGACGATCGGCTTATCGGGGCGCAGCTCGACCTGACCGACGCCGCGTCGATCGTGGCGGCAGCCAAGGCGATTGAGGAGGCGATCGGTGCCCCCTACGCAGTGGTGCACAACGCAGGGATTTCGGCTGCCGGCATGGTCGAAGAGGCCGACATGGAGCTGTGGCAGAGAATGTTGGCAACGCATGTGCTGGGACCGGTCGAGTTGACCAAGGCGCTCCTGCCGGCCATGCGTGAGGCCGGACGCGGCCGAATCGTATTGGTGTCCAGTGCGGGAGGCGTCAGGGGACAGCCCGGCATCGCCCCGTATTCGGCGGCCAAGGGCGCACTCGAGCGGTGGGGCGAGTCGTTGGCCGGTGAGATCGCGCCCTTCGGGCTCGGAGTCACGATCCTGGTCACCGGAACCTATGACACCGACATCATCACCGACGCCGGCACGACCGACGACCGCAACTTCGACGGCCCCTACGTGCGCATCCACAACACCATGAACACCCGCGGGCGGTTCGCGATGAAGCTCGCCCGCTCTCCGGAGAAGTTCGCCGACGGACTAGTGAAGGCGCTCGGCGACCAGGCTCCGTTCCGCCGCCACGGCGTAGGTCCGGACGCCTCGATGTTGTTGGTGTCCAACAGGATGCTGCCGGCAGCAGGGATGCACCACATGTCCCGGCTGGTCATGGGGATTCCGCGGCAAGGTGCGATGCGCGGCGGTGCATACCCCTTGACGGCAACCCAGCGGGCGATGGTGCTTGCGGCCAAGGTTTTTCCGCCGGCGGCGCTGCAGCGCATGGCTTCGTTGGCGATGCGGAATACGCCAGCGCAACCTGACAGGAGTGAGAGCAATGACTGAAGCCACCGCAGTGAAATTCGAATCCAGGATGCTCATCGACGGCAAGCTCGTCGATGGCGAGGCGGGCACCTTCACCAACATCAACCCTGCGAACGAGGATGTCCTCGGCGAGGTCGCCGACGCGTCGAAGGCCGACATGAACCGCGCAATCGACGCAGCCAGAAGGGCTTTCGACGAGAGCGACTGGTCGACCAACCGGGAGCTTCGGAAGCGCTGCCTGTTGCAGCTGCACGAAGCGATCGAAGGCGAGCTCGAGGCGTTGCGCGAGGAGCTGATCCTCGAGGTGGGAGCTCCGCGAGCGGTGACGCACGGCCCGCACCTCGATGCGCCGCTGGAGGACGGCCTCAAGTATCCCGCCCGGCTGATCGACAGCTTCGAATGGGAAACCGACCTCGGTGACAAGGTCGTCTCGGTGACGGGTGTCAACACCAGGCGAAAGGTGTGGCATGAGCCGGTCGGTGTGGTCGGCGCGATCGTGCCGTGGAACTTCCCGTTCGAGGTCACGATCAACAAACTCGGGCAGGCGTTGGCGACAGGCAACACCGTCGTCCTCAAACCTGCGCCCAACACACCCTTCAACGCCACCCGGCTGGGCCGGCTCATCGCCGAGAAAACCGACATCCCAGCGGGTGTGGTCAGCATCGTGACCGCGTCGGATCACTTCGTGGGTGAGGAACTGACCCTGTCGCCGAAGGTCGACATGATCTCGTTCACCGGCTCGACCGTGGTGGGCCAGCGGATCATGGAAAAGGGCGCGGCGACGATGAAGCGCCTGTTCCTCGAACTCGGCGGCAAGTCGGCGACCATCGTGCTGGAGGACGCGGACTTCAACACCGCGTGCCTGATCGGTATCGGGCCACTGATGCACGCCGGTCAGGGCTGCGCGGCCCCGACGCGGATGCTGCTGCCGCGGTCGCGCTACGACGAAGGGGTGGCGATCCTGCGCGGCATCTACGAGAACATCAAGGCAGGCGACCCGCAGGACCCCGGCACCATCTGCGGTCCGGTCATCTCGGCCAAACAGCAGTCACGCATCCTGTCCTACATCCGCAAAGGTGTCGACGAGGGCGCGACGATGCTGGTTGGCAGCACGGAACCGCCGAAGGAGTTCGACAAGGGATTCTGGGTAAGCCCAACGCTTTTCACCGATGTCGACAACAAGATGACCATCGCGCAGGAGGAGATCTTCGGCCCGGTCCTTGCCGTCATCCCCTACGAGGACGAGGACGACGCTGTGCGAATCGCCAACGACAGTGTGTACGGCCTCGCGGGCAACGTGATGTCGAGTTCACTGGACCACTCCCTGGCGGTGGCGCGGCGACTGCGGGCCGGCTTCATCGGTCTCAATGGAACCGCAGGGTACGGAGCGGACACACCCTTCGGCGGTTACAAGGCCAGCGGCGTCGGCCGGCAGAACGGCATCGTCGGGTTCACCCAGTACACGGAAGTGAAGTCTGTCGCCTATCCGGCCGACCAGGAGTAGCAGCCCAAAGGAGCGCATGTATGTCACAACTCTTCGACGACCTCGAGGACTTCGGGACGTTCGACGACGCCATCTCCGGCGACGTTCGCGACCCGTATACGGAACTGGCGCGAATCCGCCGCGAAGAGCCCGTGCAGCGCCTCGAAACGTCGGGCGCGCTGCCACACGAAGAGTCGCTGCCGATGTTCATCGTCTACCGCCACGAAGACGTTCAGCAGATGCTGCGTGACAACGAGACCTTCTCATCGGCGGCCGTCATCGCGGCGTTCGGCCCCGTGCTGGGCCAGGGTGTGATGCTGGGCATGGACGAGCCGATCCACGGTCGACTGCGTGGTCTGGTTTCGAAGGCATTCACGCAGAAGTCGTTGGCTCGGTGGGAGGACGAGCTCGTCGGCCGGGTGGCCAATGGCCTCATCGACAAGTTCGCGCCCAACGGCAAGGCAGACTTGGTCAAGGAGTTCACCTTCGACTATCCGAGCCAGATCATCGCCGGTCTGCTTGGGCTTCCGGAAAAGGACTACCCGCAGTTTCAGCGCTGGTCCATCTCGCTGCTGAGCTGGATCATGAATCCCGAACGGGGACTTGCCGCCTCGGCAGCCCTGTGCGACTACTTCGCGCCGATCCTCGAAGCCCGCAGGGCCGAGCCGCGCGAGGATCTCATCAGTGCGC
Organism: Mycobacterium sp.; assembly: GCA_044508395.1. GTDB lineage: Bacteria > Actinomycetota > Actinomycetes > Mycobacteriales > Mycobacteriaceae > Mycobacterium. The sequence continues at coordinate 64,919 of JBIQHU010000007.1, forward strand.
TCGCGGCGGCCGAGCTCGACGGAGAGAAGCTCGACGACGAGGAGATCTTCTCCTTCCTGCGGCTGCTGCTGCCCGCGGGCGTGGAAACCACCTACCGGGCATTGGGCAGCCTCTTGTTCGCTCTGCTGTCGAACCCGGACCAGCTCGATGCGGTCCGCGCTGACCGCTCGCTGATTCCGCAGGCCATCGAGGAGGGCGTGCGGTGGGAGCCGCCGCTGCTGACCATCACCCGGGTGGCGACCAAGGACACGGTCCTCGGTGGGGTCGAGATCCCCGCCGGCGCGACGGTGATGCCGATGCTGGGATCCGCTACGCACCAGGAGGGCCGGTTCCCGGACTCCGATAAGTTCGACATCTTCCGCCCGCAGAAGAGCCACATGGCGTGGGGCCACGGCGTCCACGTATGCCTCGGCATGCACCTCGCCCGACTCGAAATGCGAACTGCCATCAACCTTCTGCTCGACCGGCTGCCGAACCTGCGGCTTGACCCCGACGGCGACGATCCGCACGTCAGGGGTCAGGTGTTCCGGTCGCCGACCTCGGTGCCCGTCCTGTTCGACCCGCAGTGAGAGCCGTTCGCGACGTGATGCTCAACGAGAGGGGATAACCGATGTGTGTTCGGAGCGCGCCGGATTCGGCGGGCAGCGAGGGGGCGCAGTGAGCGATATCGAATCGATCGACTACTTCACCGACATGTCGCTGGTGCCCGACCCGTATCCCTACTACGAGCAACTGCGTGCGAAGTGCCCTGTACAGCGGGCAACGCCCTACGGTGTCGTCGCGGTGACTGGGCACCAAGAAGCGCTCGCCGCATACAAAGACCCCGCGATGTCGTCGTGTGTGGCGGTGGCGGGACCGTTCCCGCCGTTGCCGTTCACGCCGGAGGGTGACGACATCAGCGCCCAGATCGAAGAACACCGCGCGGCGATTCCCATGGCCGAGCATGTGGTCACGATGGACGCCGACGAACACCAGAAAACGCGTGGGCTGCTGAGCAGGCTGATCACTCCGAAGCGGCTCAGCGAGAACGAAGATTTCATGTGGCGTCTCGTCGACCAGCAGCTCGACAAGATCGTCGACCGCGGCTCGTGCGAGTTCATGGAGGACTTCGCGAAACCGCTGGCTCTGTTGGTGATCGCCGATCTGCTCGGGGTGCCGGCCGAAGATCATCAGCAGTTCAAGCAGGCGTTGGGCGCCGAACCCCTCGGCGAGGTCGACGGCAACGAGGGTGAGACCGTCGCGCACAACCCGCTGGCCTGGCTGGACGAGAAGTTCACCTCCTACATCACCGACCGGCGGCGCGAACCGCGCCAGGATGTGCTCACCGGACTCGCCACTGCCACATACCCGGACGGATCGGTGCCCGAGGTCGACGAGGTCGTCAAGCTGGCGACGTTCCTGTTCGCTGCGGGTACCGACACGACGACCAAACTCGTCAGCACCGCGATGCGGGTGATGGGGGAGCGGCCGGACATCCAGACATCCCTTCGCGACGACCGCACACAAATCCCGGCGTTCCTCGAGGAGTGCCTGCGGATGGAGAGCCCGGTCAAGAGCCATTTCCGGCTGGCACGCACGTCAACGACCATCGGCGATGTCGAGATCCCTGCCGGCACGATCCTGATGATGCTGCCCGGCGCCAGCAACCGCGATCCACGCAAGTTCGAGGACCCGGACGTGTTCAAGCACGACCGGCCCAACGTGCGCGAACATGTCGCCTTCGGGCGCGGCCCCCATTCGTGCCCCGGCTCGCCGCTGGCGCGGTCGCAGGCGCGTATCGCCGTGAACCGCATCCTGGATCGAATGGCCGACATCCGCATCTCAGAAGAAATGCATGGACCGCCGGATGACCGAAAGTACGACTACGAGCCGACATTCATCATGCGGGGCCTGACCGCGCTGCACGTGCAATACGTTCCGATCACCTGAGTCGCTGAGTAGACGCAAAAGACCCCGACACGCCGGAAAGAACGGGCATTGTATGTCTGTTCGCCAGAACTCGAGGAGCACACATGACCGGAAAGCTCGACGGCAAGGTCGCTTTCATCACCGGGGCGGCTCGCGGCCAGGGTCGCGCCCACGCGATCGAGATGGCCAAGGAGGGCGCCGACATCATCGCGGTCGACATCTGCCGCGACATCCCGTCCAACCCTTATCCGTTGGCCACACCCGACGACCTCGCCGAGACGGAACGGTCGATCAAGGAGATCGGGTGTCGCGTCGTTGCGCGCGTCGCCGACGTCCGGGAACGCCACGAGTTGCGCGATGCGGTCGAGGCAGGCGTCGCCGACCTCGGCAAGATCGACATCGTCGTCGCGAACGCGGGCATCCTGCCGATGGCCATGGGCCGACCTCATGACGCGATGTCGTTCGTCGACGCCAGCGACGTCGACCTGCTCGGCGTGATGAACACCGTTGCCGTCACCGTTCCGCACCTGCCCGACGGTGCTTCGGTGATCGTCACAGGATCCACCGCGGGGATGATCCGCGGCACCACCGACAACCCGAACATGGGTCCGGGCGGCCGAGGCTATGGCTGGAGCAAGCGGGTGTTGATCGAGTATGTCGAAGAGATGTCGATGGCACTGGCGCCGCGGATGATTCGCGTCAACGCCATTCATCCGACCAACTGCAACACCCATCTGTTGCAGAACGACGGCATGTACAGCATGTTCCGGCCGGACCTGACCATGGAGGGCAAGCAGGCCACTCGCGAGGACGCCGAGCCGTTGTTCACGCTCTTCCAGGCCATGCCGATCCCGTACATCGAACCCGTGGACATGGCGAAGCTGGGCGTGTTCCTGGCCAGCGATGACAGTCGCTACATCACCGGCCAGCAGATCCGCGTCGATGCGGGCTCATTGCTCAAGTGGCCCAACGGACCCGGGGGATAGCGACCGCCGCTACGGTCGACGCAGGAACCTGTGGAGGGTGGCCTGGACGAGTTCGTCGACGATCGCCTCCCGCGACGGTGGCCGGTTCCCGAAGAACGTCGAACGCAGTGCGACCATGCCGACGATCATCGCCACCGTGGAGTGTGCGGGCAGATCGGGTTGGCCCGAATGCAATCCGCGCAGTTGCATGCCCTCGGTGCTGATCTGCCCGAGCAGCGTGAGTGCGCGCCGGATATCGGCGATGCCTGCGCTTTCGATCTCCTCGTCGCTGAGGCCGTCCGATGCGACGAGGGTCAAGACCAGACCGCGGTGCTCGACAAGGACGTCGTAGAGGCGGCCGACGAACTGTCGCGCGAGTTCCTCCTCGTCGGTCGCCTCGGGATCGACCGACTGCCATGTCTTGCCGAAGTCCTCGACAAAGTTCGTGAACGGCAGGACAAGGGCTTCGCGGAACAAGCCGGCCTTCGAGCCGAAGTGGCGGAAGAGCAGATATTCGGTGACCCCGGCGGCCTCGGCGATCTCACGGGTGGTCGTGGCGCGGTAGTCCTGGCGCGCAAAGAGTTCGCGGGCGGCATCGAGGAGCAGCCTGCGCGCCTCCCCGCGCGGCCGACGAGTCGCCGGCGAGGTCTGCTTTCCCGGTGAACGTCGCTGCGGCACGGCTTTTTCACTCCTTAGACCGCGCTGCGCGGCTGATGGCCCTCAACGATAGCGGTGCTTGACCTGACTATTTTAATAGTGTGCACTATTACTGATCGGTCGACCGCTGTGAAGGGACGCGCTCGTGGGCCAACTCATCATGCTCGGGACCCTGATCGGGCTGATCATCCTGATATTCGGGCTGGTGATCTACTTCGACCCCGAGGCCCGCGGTGACGCTCGGAGTGAGTCCGAAGCGGAGCCGTCGAGCGACGAGGCCGGCCGATGAACACCGAGATGACACCGCTGCTGATCGCGTCCAACGCGTTCGGCTGGCTCAGCGGCATCCTGTTCGTCATCGCCGGGATCTACCTGAGCGTCCGCCGCGGCCGCCTGCATCCACTGCTCCTGCTGTGTATCTCCGCGATCTCGTTCTCCTGGATCGAGGCGCCGTATGACTGGGCGATGTACGCCCAGTTCCCGCCGGCGCTGCCACGCATGCCGTCGTGGTGGCCGTTGAACATGACCTGGGGTGGCCTGCCCTCCTCGGTGCCGCTGGGATACATCGGCTACTTCTGCATTCCGGCCGTCACGGGCGCCGCGATCGGGCGTCGGCTGGCCGCGCGGTTCAGCTGGCGCAGACCGCAGACACTGTTGACCGTCGGACTCATCGTCGGTTTCTGCTGGGCCCTGTTGTTCAACGCGGGGCTTGGCGCTCGCCTCGGAGTCTTCTACTACGCCTACGTGATTCCCGGTCTGGGACTGTTCGAGGGGACCCTGCACCAGTACCCGATCTACGACGCCATCGCGATGGGCATTCAGATGATGGTCTTCACCTACCTGCTCGGGCGGACGGATTCGCAGGGCCGCAACGTCATCGAGATGTGGTCGGACAAGCTGTCGAACACCAAGGTGCAGTCGGCGATCGTGTCCATCGTCACCGTCATCGTTCTCGGAAACGTGCTCTACGCATCCGTTTTCGCACCTCATCTGGTGACCAAACAAATGGGGTACGTGACCTCCGGCCCGGATGTGCAGCTGTTCCCGGGTGTCCCGAACCAGCCGAGATAGCGCCTGGGGTAGGCAGCGCGGCGGACGTCTTTTTCGCGGCGCTTTTCTCGGTCGCGCTCGAAGGTCGTCTCGGTCGGCCGACACTAGGACGCGACCGACTGGCCAGCGAGATTCTCGATTGCAGAGACACAAATTCGGCATCCGGACTGGTCAGCAAGCGAAATGTGCAATTCCGGCAGGAACTGCTGTTTCGCCAATACGGCCGAGCGTCACAAATATGCTTCGGCATATCGGTTACCGACGCGCTGCCGGCGGCCATGCGGGCGGCGGCCGACCAATGGAGGGAGGTAGCCGTGAAATTGCTCCGCCAACACTTTCTATGGGGAATCGCCTTGACGCTGGCGTCGGTGGGGGTGGTCGTGTCCGACGCTCCGCCGGCCTCCGCTGACTGCACGAACGCCGGCGCCGCCACCGTCTGTGCACAAGGCACAGTGCGTGGCGGCGGCCCGACTGCCCCGCAGGCCGGTCCGGTCTATCCCGGATATTGCGCCGACCCCTGGTATTGCAGCGATGACTGGGGTATCGACATCAGCCTTGGTCCAATACGTCCAGGGCGCCCAGGGGGAGGCGGAGGTGGAGGAGGCATCGGCCCCCGCTGAGCGTTGCCGTTAGAGTCCGATTGTCCATTCGAGCAAGGAGCGTAGATGTTGTCTCGCAGTGTGATAGGCGCCGGCATGATCGCCGGTGCGATGATTTTCGGCACCTCGGCGACGGCGGCCGCCGATCCACCGAACTGCACGGCTGCCGATCTGGCAGGTGTCATGGCCGGCGTCTCCGCCGGGACGTCGTCGTACCTGTTCACCCATCCGGATGTGAACGCCTTCTTCACGGGTCTGAAGGGCAAGACCCGGGATGAGATGACCGCCGAGATTCAGGCCTACATGGACGCCCACCCGCAGGTTCGCGATGAGCTCCGCGCCGTGCGGCAGGCAGCCGCCGACTTCCGGGATCGCTGCAACGCGCCGTTGCCCGACATGCCGATGGGCTAGCGCCGGAATCACTACGGACTTACCGCGGCCTGACAGACTGGACGCGTGCGCGCCTCCCCGCAGTGCTGGCTCACCGACATGGACGGCGTACTCGTCCGCGAGGAACACGCCCTACCCGGCGCCGCCGAGTTCCTGCAGCGGTTGGTCGACAAGAAGCGTCCCTTCCTGGTCCTGACGAACAACTCGATCTTCACGCCGCGGGATCTGTCGGCGCGGCTGCTGCGCTCGGGTCTGACCGTGCCCGAGTCCTCGATCTGGACGTCCGCGCTGGCCACTGCGACATTTCTGTCCGATCAGCTGCCCGGCGGCTCGGCGTACGTCATCGGCGAGGCCGGCCTCACCACGGCGCTGCACACCGTCGGGTACACGCTGACCGATATCGAACCCGACTTCGTCGTACTCGGTGAAACTCGGACGTATTCGTTCACGGCCATCACCAGAGCGATCCGCCTGATCCTCGGGGGCGCGCGGTTCATCGCCACCAACCCCGACGCCACCGGACCGTCGGCAGAGGGGCCGCTGCCGGCGACTGGTTCGGTAGCAGCGATGATCACCAAGGCCACCGGGCGTGAGCCGTACTTCGTCGGCAAACCGAACCCGATGATGTTCCGCAGCGCGCTGAATCGGATCGAGGCGCATTCGGAGAACACGGTGATGATCGGCGACCGGATGGACACCGACGTCGTCGCCGGTATCGAGGCCGGGCTGGAGACCATCCTGGTGCTGACGGGTTCGACCACGGTCGAGGACGTCGAACGGTATCCGTTCCGGCCGAGTCGCGTACTGCCGTCCATTGCCGAGGCGATCGACCTCGTGTGATCTCCGTCGAACTGTCCTCGGAGGTCGGCGCATCGCTGCGGCAGATGCGGGACCGCGGCGTCCTGTTGACCGGCTGCAACGGCAGTGCGTTGATCATCGAGGGGTGAGACGAATGCCCGATATCGAGCTGATCGGGGTGCCGTTCGACGGCTATGGCCGTGCCGGTAACCAGGCCAGGGCCGCCTTGGTGCTGCATGATGCCGGGCTGGCCGATGCGTTCGACCATCACCACGTCGTCGACCACCATCTCGAACTGCCCGAGCCGGATCCCGAGCGCGGCGCATTGACCACCCTGATCAACGAACCCGCGCTGCTCGCGATGACCGATGCGCTGAACGCCCGGGTCGGCGAGGCGGTCGCGGCGGGGCGGTTCCCGTTCGTCTACGGGGGTGACTGCTCGTCGCTGTTCGGGATTGTGACCGGCCTTCGTGATCACGTCGGCGACGTCGGGCTGGTCTTCATCGATGGACACGAGGACACCATGCCGCTCGACGTGTCCGAGGACGGCGAGGCGGCCAACACCGAGATCGGGCTGCTACTCGGTTTGACCGGGCGGCTGCTGACCGGAGGCCTCGGCGATCGGCTGCCCGCGCTGCGGCCTGACCATCTGTTTGTGCTGGGTCCCCGGGATGACGCCTGGAGACGGCGGTTCAACGTCGGGACCCTCGCCGACAGCGGGGTATGGGTAGCGCCGCTCGCGGAGGTGGCCGACGATCCCGCCGCCGCAGGCCGCGCCGCCATCACCGAACTCGCCGGTGTTGTCGACCAATGGTGGTTGCACATCGATCTCGACGTGCTCGATCCCGTGGAGTTTCCGGCACAGGGGTTGCCTGACGTCGACGACGAACCCGGTGGCCTGGCGTGGGACCAACTGACCGATCTCGTCGTATCGCTGTTCGGCTCGCCCGCGCATTGCGTGGGAGCAAGCTTGGCCATCTACGACCCGGATCAGGATGACGACTACGCCGATGCGGTGAAGATCGTCAACTTCGTTCGTAATGCATTGGCCCGCACGACAATAAGCCCTTAGCGCAGGAGACACGTGGCCGAACCGATCGACGAGTACTTCACCGCGACGATCTCGGGGATGAGAGAGTCGACGCATGAGCGGCCGGGAGAGGATCTTCCCGTCCGGGACGGGTCGTCTCTGACGGTGCGCGAAAGTCTGGCACTGTTCGACGCCGCGCTGGGCAGTCGTCATCTCGATCTCGCCGCGCGATACCTGCGAGCGCAGGGTAGGGGCTACTACACCATCGGATCATCTGGTCACGAAGGCAATTCCACGGTCGCGGCGGCGTTACGGCCTACAGATCCCGCGCTTCTGCACTACCGGTCCGGTGCATTCTTTCTGACGCGTGCCGGTCTCGACGGGCTGCGAGATGTGCTGCTCGGATTGGTCGCGGCGACCGACGAACCGATCGCGGGTGGGCGCCACAAAGTGTTCGGAAGCCATGACCTGCACATCATCCCGCAGACATCGACGATCGCGTCGCACCTTCCGAGGGCGCTCGGTGTCGCGTTCTCCATCGCACGCGCGAAGAAGCTCGGGGTGGCGTGCGCATGGCCGGAGGACGCGATCACGGTGTGTAGCTTCGGCGACGCGTCGGCGAATCATTCCACCGCTGTCGGCGCGATCAACGCCGCGCTGCACGCCGCGTATCAGGGTGTGCCGATGCCGCTGCTGTTCGTCTGCGAGGACAACGGGATCGGCATCAGTGTCCCAACACCGCGTGGCTGGATCGAGCAGATGTTCAGCAGCCGTGACGGTTTGGCGTACTTCGCGGCCGACGGATCGGACGTCGCCGCGAGCTTCGATGCGGCGACTGCGGCGGCCGAGTGGGTACGGACCCGTCGGCGCCCGGCCGTCCTGCATCTGCGGACGGTACGGCTGATGGGCCACGCCGGATCCGACTATGAGCCGGGGTATCGCAGTGCCGAGGAGATCGCCGCGTCCTACGATCGCGATCCGGTGTTGTGCACCGCGCAACTGTTGATCGAGCGCGGCGTGTTGACACCTGGGGAAGTTCTGGAGCGCTATGAAGCGATGCGGACCAAGGTCATCGAGCTGGCGGATGAGGTCAGCGGCCTGCCGCAACTGGACAGCGCGCAAGCGGTGATGGAGCCGCTGCGAGCCGCACACGATGAAGTGGTGGCGGCCGCTCCCGTATCACTGGTCGCCTCCGTCAGGTCCGGTGAGGCGGATGCGCCGATCACCGTCGCGACCGCGATCAACCGTGCGCTGCACGACATTCTGGACCGGTATCCGGAGGCGATGATCTTCGGCGAGGACGTCGCCCGCAAGGGTGGCGTGTACGGCGTGACGCGAGGACTGCAGGCGGCGACGAGTTCGGCGCGGGTGTTCGACACGCTGCTCGACGAGCAGTCGATTCTGGGGTTGGCGCTCGGGGCGGGAGTGTCGGGACTGCTGCCGATTCCTGAAATCCAGTACCTCGCTTACTTTCACAACGCGGCCGATCAGATCCGCGGCGAGGCGGCGACACTGCAGTTCTTCTCCAACCGCCAGTACCGCAACCCGATGGTCGTCCGGGTGGCCGCCTACGGGTACCAGAAGGGCTTCGGCGGCCACTTTCACAACGACAACTCCATCGCGGCGATGCGCGACATTCCCGGCGTCGTCATCGCATCACCCGCGCGTCCGGATGATGCCGCTGGAATGCTGCACACGTGCGCCGCCGCCGCGCGCGACGCGGGTGCGGTGTGCATCTTCCTCGAGCCGATCGCGCTGTACCACACGCGGGACCTGCACGACGACAACGACGGCGGTTGGCTCGCACCGTACCCGGAGTCGGGCGTCGCGGTGGGGCGGGCGCGGACGTACGGCGAGGGCACCGATCTGACGATCCTGACGTTCGGCAACGGCGTTCGAATGAGCCTGCGGGTCGCGCGAAGGCTTGCATCAGTTCACGTCGATGCGCGCGTCGTCGACCTGAGGTGGTTGGCGCCGCTGCCGGTCGAGGACATGCTGCGGGAGGCCGGGGTCAGCGGGCGGGTGCTCATCGTCGACGAGACGCGCGAGACCGGCGGGGTGGGCGAGGGTGTGCTTGCCACGCTGGTGAAGCACGGTTTTGCGGGGCGGCTCGATCGCGTTGCGAGCAAGGACAGCTTCATCCCGCTCGGAGACGCCGCCCTGCAGGTGTTGCTGTCGGAGGAGACGGTTGAGGCGGCGGCGATAAAACTTGTGCGCTCCTGACGTGTCTCGCGGGGTGTGAGTCGGCGCTTGATAGCTTGACCGGGTGAATTCGGACTCGACCCGGCCGCTGGCCGGAGTGCGCATCGTCGAGATCTCCAGTTTCGTCGCGGTGCCGCTGGCCGGGATGACGCTGGCCCAGCTTGGTGCCGAGGTGATCCGTGTCGATCCGATCGGCGGCGCGGCGGACTACCACCGCTGGCCCCTCACCGCCGACGGTGAGAGCATCTACTGGGCAGGGCTCAACAAGGGCAAACGCTCGGTCGCCGCCGATCTGCGCTCGCCCGAGGGCCAGGAGCTGGTGCAGCGGTTGATCGCGGACAGCGGCGTGCTGATCACCAATGTCGCAGGGCGGCAATGGCACTCCTACGAGACCCTGACGCAGCTGCGCCCGGACCTGATCCACGTCGAGGTGTCCGGCCGAGCGGACGGCGGCACGGGCGTCGACTACACGGTCAACGCCTCGATCGGCTTTCCATTGGTGACTGGCCCGGCAGAACTCGCCACGCCGGTCAATCACGTGCTGCCGGCATGGGACGTCACCTGCGGGATCTATACGGCGCTGGCCGTCACGACCGCGCTGCGGCACCGCGATGCGACCGGGCAGGGGCAGCGGATCAGCATTCCGCTCGAGAACGTCGCGCTCGCCACGGCCGGCAATCTCGGCTTCTTCACCGAGGTGATGATCAACGGCACCGAACGCCAACGTATCGGCAACTCGGTGTATGGCCAGTACGGGCAGGACTTCACCAGCAGCGACGGCGCCGCGTTCATGATCGTGGCGCTCACGGGCAGACATTTCCGCGATCTGACCGAGATCACCGGGACGACCAAAGCCGTTGCCGCACTTGCAGACACACTTGGAGCCGACTTCACGGACGAGGGGCATCGGTACGAGCATCGCGATGCGTTGTTCGGGCTCTTCAACGAGTGGTTCTCGCAGCACACCGCGGAGGACATCACCGCAGCCCTGTCGGCGAGCTCCGTGTTGTGGGAGCGGTACCGCACGTTCGCAGAGGCTGCGTGCGGCGAGCGGGTGACGGCGAACCCGATGTTCACCCCGCTCCACCAGCCGCGCATCGGTGAGTACCTGGCACCGGGACTGCCCATGGCGATCGGCGGCCGCTATCCGCCTGCAGTGGCCGCACCGGCTCTGGGTGACGACACCGCTGCGGTGCTCGAGGAGTGGCTTGGGTTGAGCTCGGAGGAGATTGCACACCTGACCGACGCGGGCACCGTGAAATGAGCAAGCTGCTGGCGCTGCTCGACCTGCGGCCTGGCGACGTCGAGGACACCTGGATCGGCGCGGCCAGTGGCCCGGAGGGAAAGCGCTCGTACGGCGGTCAGTTCACGGCGCAAAGCTTGGCCGCGGCATGCCGGACCGTCGACGCCGACCGCCTGCCGACGAACATGCACCTGCAGTTTTTACGCGGCGGCGAGGCCGGCGATCCCGTCGAGTACACCGTGACAAAGGTTTTCGACGGCCGGACCGCAGCGGCACGTCGTGTCGACGCCAGGCAGGGCCCTCGGCTGTTGACCACGGCGACGGTGTCGTTCGCCGTCGAGCTGCCGGGCCCCGAGCACGGCTCACGTTCGGCGATGGCGGACGATCCAGGCGGTCTTGCGCAGACCGGTCCGGCGGGCCCGGCGCCGTCGATGCCGCTGGACGAACTGGACATCAGGATCGCCGACGAAGGGACGGGGCAGCAGTTCGTCCGCCGATTCTGGTGGCGGACAACGGCTGCGCTTCCCGACGACCCGCTGGTACACACCTTGGTCGCGACGTACGTCACCGACGTGTACATGATCGATCCTGCGCTGCAGGTGCATGGCCACTCGATGAAAGCGCGTACGCACCGCAGCGGCACCACCGACTCGTCGATCTGGTTTCACCGACCCGTGCGCGCCGATGAGTGGAACCTGTTGGAGACAACCTCACCTGCCGCCGCGCGAGGACGTGGCGTCGTGACCGGCAGTCTGATCCGCACCGACGGATTCATCGCTGCGACACTGGCGCAGGAAGGTCTCATCGCCGAACGGGCTTGAGCGGCAGGGCACAGGAGGTTTCAGGCCTGGCTGACCGCCGCGCCGCGGCGAGTCACATCCGAGGGCAGGAAACTGAACCGGCCGCGGAACCAACGACGCAGCACCGTCACCAAATACGTGAGCAGTACGCCCACGGCCAGTGATGCGAGTACGCCGAGCGCCGGATGGCCGTCGAACAACGCATAGACCTGATAGTGGACCAGATACGTGTACAGCGACGCCTCCGCCAGCACGCCGGCCGCGACCGTCAACACCGATGGGCACCGAATCGTCGGCAGCCAGATGAGCAGCAGCAGACCGCCCATCACCATCGCTTCGCGCAGAGTGTTGCCGAAGTAGCCGTGCAGGCTGACGATCAGGACGACCGACACCGCGACCCGCTGCAGTGTCGTCGTCGCCTTCGACGCTGCCCACCCGATTGCGAAGAACCAGAACGCCAGCATGGTGAACCACGCATCGCGACCCAGGTCCAGGCCCAGGATGTCGTACCGCAGTGCCAGGCCGATGACCAGGAACACGACAGCGACGGTGAAGGGGAGGCGGCGTTCGACCTGATCCATCAGCGGCAGCCAGAACACAATTGCGAGCAGGACGAGCGTCCACACCAGTACCTCGACGAACCACAGTCGGCCCGCAGTCATGCTGTCGTGTGGACCGAGAAACTTGTTGGCCAGCAACAGATTTGTCCACGTGTAGTGGTCGGTCAGCAGCAGCGCGATCATGACCCACAGCACCGACGGCACCGCGATCCACGCGATAGTGCTGCCCAGATGGCGTACGCGGTCGTTGCGCGGAGCCGGTGTGAGACAGAACCGGCCGAAGTTGTACCCGGCGATGCCGAGCAGCAGATGCGCGCCACCCCACAGCTCGAACAGTTCGGCGTGGGACCCGACGATGAGCACGATCGCCGCTGCGCGCAGCGCGACGCTGGTCTCGAGGGTCGCCAGCCAGCCGCGGCGCCGCGGTATGGAGATGGCCTCGAGTTCCCGGATCGGCATGCGCTGCCACTCGGGAGGCAGCTGACCGATCGCCCGTTCCAACCGTACCGTCATCATCACGTACGACAGTGAGTTGCCACCGAGGTCGATGAAGCTCGCATCGGGATCGATTGCGGCGGCATCGATTTGCAGCGCGTCGGCAAACAACCCGCGAAGATCCGTGGCTTGCGGCTGCTCGGTGCTCCGGGTCAGCCGGCGCACGGCCTCGTAGTCCGGTTTGCCTGACGGCAACAGTGGCAGCTCATCAACGGCGACGGCGCGAACGGCACCCGCTGGCACCCCCGCGGCGTCGGCTGCCGTCCGCTGGATGTCGCGATCGTCATGCCGTCCTGCGGCGGCGACCAGGATCAGGTCGTCATCGGTAGTGCAGAACGCGGGCATGCCGGCGACGCGCAACGCGGCTTCGACCTGTCCCAGATCGATACGCAGGCCGTATATTTTGACGAACCGGTTGTTGCGGCCCACGATCTCGTACAGCCCGTCGGGGCCGCGTCGTGCGATGTCGCCGGTGCGCAGCGTCTCTACTGTCTTTCCCAGTTCCAGATCGTCGGGCCCGTGCGCATAGCCCATCATCACGTTGGGGCCGCGGTAGACGAGTTCGCCGGTGTCGTCGTCGGCCCAATGGTCCACTGGTTCGAGGGTGAACGATCCGTCGCGGATCGGGCGCCCGATCGAATCCGGCCGGGAAAGCGCGAGTTCAGGGGGCAGATATGCCATTCTGGCGGTCGCCTCGGTGGCGCCATACATCACGAACAGCTCGAAGTCCGCGTCGCGCGCGAGTTCGGCGAATCTGCTGACCCGTGCCGGCGGCATTCTGCCTCCGGCCTGGGTCACGTACCGAAGGTGGGGCAGGTCAGCAGCGTCGAAGCCGATACTCTCCAGCAGCTCGAAGGTATAGGGCACGCCCGCGAACGATGTTCCGTGATGTCGGCGGAACAGCTCCCAGAACTCCTCGTCGACCACGGAACGATCGGTGAGGATCAGGCCCGCTCCGACGAGCAGGTGGCTGTGGATCACCGACAGGCCGTAGCAGTACGACATCGGCAGCGTCGTTGCCGCCCGGTCGGTTTCGCGGATACCGAGGTATTCGGCGATGACGGTGGCGTTGGCGGCGAGGTTCTGCTTCGACAGGCGCACCAACTTCGGTGAGCCTGTGGTGCCCGAGGTGGACATCAGCAGCGCGAGGTCGTCGTGCAGCGGGCGCTGGTCGTGGAGCCGGGCCGGCGACATCCCACCGTCGTTGCGGTGGTGGATTCCGTGGTCGTCGATGACGATGTCGGGAGAGTACGCGGCATCGATGGCGGTGTGATCACGACGTGCATCGACCGGCAACACGACATGGCCGGCCGCCATCGCGCTCAGATAATGCACCAACGTCGCTATGTCATTGCGGGTTTCGAGAAGGACGAGCCGACGCGCACCATGGAGAGCGTCAGCCGCCTCCGCAACCCGCCCGGCGAGCTGAAGGTAGCTCAGCTGGACGGTGTCGGTGAGCACCGCAATGCGTTCGCCGTGGCCGCGCAGGTGCTCGACGAGCGTGCTCATGTGAAGACGACTCCGGTGCCCACCACCTCAATACGCACCTTCGCGTCGATACCCGGGGGATCGAGGCTGGCCTGGCGCACGACAATCGGTTCGACATCGCCCGCGGGATCGATGGTCAACAGGACGTCGTGGCCGAGGAATTCGACGGCCATGACCCTGCCGACACCGTCCAGCTCTCCGCTGTCCGAAACAGCTTTCGCCACAAGCTGTTCAGGTCGCAGCAGCAGCGTGCCCGGGCCGTCTTCGGCACGTACCGCGACCCGTCCGATGGCGCATTCGGCGATTCCGGACGTGACGACGCACGGCAGCGTGATGCTGTCGCCGAGGAACTCAGCGGTGAAGCGGTCGTTCGGCTGGCGGTACACCAGCTGCGGTGAACCGACCTGGGTGAACCGACCTTCGCGCATCACCGCCACCTGGTCGGCGATCGACAGCGCCTCTTCCTGGTCGTGGGTCACCAGCAGCGTGGTGACACCGGCTTCGGCGAGCAAGCCGGTGACCACCTTTCTGGTGGAGGCACGCAGACCGGTGTCCAGCGCGCTGAACGGTTCGTCGAGCAGCATCAGCACCGGCTGTCGGGCCAGCGCACGGGCGAGCGCGACGCGCTGTTGCTGGCCCCCCGAGAGCTGATGTGGCCGGCGTGCGGCGAATGATCGATCGAGCGAGACGGTTTCGAGTAGTTCGTCGACGCGGCGGCGCACCTTGTCGCGACTTTCGCCGCGAATGCCGTAGGCGATGTTCTGCCCGACGGTCAAATGCGGGAACAACGCGCCGTCCTGCGCGACGTAGCCCACACTGCGCAGGTGTGGTGCCACCGCGCGTCCCGCACCGGTGACCTGCCTGCCGTCGATGGTGACTGTCCCTTCGTCGGGTGTCTCGAAACCCGCGATCAGGCGCAGCAGTGTGGTCTTTCCGCAACCGGACGCGCCGACGACCGCGGTCGTGGTGCCCCGCTCCAGCCGCAGGTCGACGTGATCCAGCACGACATGGCCGTTGAACGACTTCGCGAGTCCTCGGACGTCGAGCGTTGGTTCGGTCACAGCGCGGCCACCTTCATCGACTGGCGGAAGAGCAGAACGGTCACGGGTATGGCCAACAGCACCAGCACCAGTGCGTACGGCGCGGCTGCGGCGTAGTCGAGTTCGCTGCTCCGCGACCAGAACATCATCGACAACGTTCGGGTACCGGTCGGTGCCAGCAGCAGCGTTGCGGTCAATTCTGTTGCCACAGCGACGAATACCAGGGAGGCACCCGCCGCGGCGGCGGGGGCGGTGAGTCGCAGCGTCACACGGAGGAACGTCTCCGTCGATGACGCGCCCAACGATCGGGAGGCTTCCTCCAGGCTCGGTGGCACCTGGGCCAAACCGGCCCGGATATTGACCAACGCGCGCGGCATGAACAGCAGGACGTAGGCGAACACGATCAGCGGCACACTCTGGTAGAGCGGTCGCGCATAGTGGATGGCGACGGTCACCAGCGCGAGCGCGGTGACGATGCCCGGCAGGGAGCTGGTGACGTAGTTGGCGCCCTCGACGGCGCGGGCCAGCACTCCGCTGGATCGCACCGCGACCCACGCGACGGGAAATGCCAGCACCGTCGTGATGACTGCGGCTGCGCTCGCGAGACCGATCGTCTGAGCCAGCGAATTGCCGAGTTCGGAGAAGTCCCACACCTTTACCCCGCCGATCCACAGCCAGCGCAGCAGCGTCCACACCGGAACGCCGAGTGCCAGGACCGCGAGGACGGTGAGCGCGGCCAGTGCAGGGATTGCGCTGTGGCCCAGGTGGTTCGGTGTCGCGGCGCGCGGCGCGCCCGAGCCGATTCTGGCGAACCGGATCTTGCCGCGGGCGCTCGCTTCGGCGGTGAGCAGCGCCAGACACAGCAGAACCAGCACGCCGGCGAGCATGCTGCCCGCCGCACCGTCGAATGTGACCTGGAACTGCTGGAAGATGGCGACGGTGAAGGTGTCGAAGCGGATCATCGCGAACGCGCCGAATTCGGCCAGCAGATGCAGGGAGACAAGCAGTGCGCCGCCGAGGATCGCCAGCCGCAGCTGTGGCAGGACCACGCGGAAGAACACACCCACCGAATCAGAGCCGAGCGCACGCGCAGATTCCTCGACGGCGGGGTCGAGCCGATGCAGGGTGGCCGCAACGGGCAGATACATGAACGGGAAGTACGACAAGGTGGTGATCAGGACTCCCGCCCACAGCCCGTGGATCGACGGGATCACACCGACCCATGCGTAGCTGTTGACGAACGCTGGAACCGCCAGTGGCGCGACGAACAACGGACGCCAGAACCCCCGGCCCGGAAGGTCGGTCCGTTCGGTCAGCCAGGCCACACCGACACCGATCAGCACGCACAGCGGCACCGTGACGAAGACCAGCGCGACGGTGTTGATCAGCAGTTCGCCGACTCGTGGCCGAACGACCAACTCATAGGCGCGCGTCCACCCGACCGACACCGTGCCCCATACCACGTAGCCGAGCGGAATGCAGGTCGCGGCAACGAGAATCGCGACCGTCGCCGACACCAGCGGTCCCGGCCTCGCGGTCGCTTCCGACCGCGAGGTTTCAATCGCGGGTGCCGGGACGGGGGGAGCAGCAGTCACCTACAGTAAGCCCGCCTTCGTCATCAGATCCGTCACCAGCTGCGAGTTCAGCGTCGACGGATCCACCGCGGGTGCCTGCAGTGTGTCCAACGGCGGCAATGCGGGATTGGCGGGCACCCCGCTGGCGACGGGGTATTCGAACGATGTGCCCTTCTCCAGCACCTCCTGGCCCGTCTTGCCGGTGATGAACCGGATGAACTGCTGGGCCTGGTCCTTCTTCGTGCTGGACTCGAGCACGCCGCCGCCGGACAGGCTGACGAATGCGCCGGGATCCTCGTTCTTGAAGTAGTGCAGCGCCGTATTCGCGCTCATCTCTTTGGTTTTGGACTGATCGCGGAACCAGTAGTAGTGATAGATGACGCCGCCGTCGACCTCGCCCGCGTTGACCGCCTTCAGCGTGGCGATGTTGTCGCTGTAGAGCGTCGCGCCGGACTTCATCGCCGCGAGCCATTTCGAGGTCTCGGCTTCACCCTTGAGCTGCAGCAGTGCCGCGACGATGGCCTGGAAATCGGCCTTCGTCGGTGGGGCGCCCCAGCGGCCCTTCCACTCCGGCAGCTGCAGGTCCACCAACGACTTCGGCAGTTGTTCAGGCTGCAGCTTGGATGTGTTGTAGACGAAGACAGTGGAACGCGCCGCGACGCCGGTCCACTTGCCGGTTTCCGGGCGGTACTGCGCAGGAACCTGATCGAGGGTGGCGGGATCAAGATCGGCGAAGAGACCCGCCTTCTCGACCGCGGCCATGGCGGGGGAGTTCTCAGTCAGGAAGACGTCAGCGGGGGACTCGGCGCCCTCGGCGACGAGCTGGTTGCCCAGTTCGGTGTCACCACCTTGGCGGTACGTGACCTTGATGCCCGTCTCTTTGGTGAAGGCCTCGATCCACTCTTTGGTCAGTGACTCGTGCTGGGCGTTGTAGATCAGCAGCTCGTCGCTCTCGCTCGAACTCGAGCACGACGTCGCGGCAAATACCACGGCAACGGTTGACAGGAGTGCGGCGATCCGGCTCCAACGAGGGCGCATCCAGTCGGTCCTTCCCGCGCCGACCCGGCGCATTTAGCTGAGGTTTACCTAAATGAACATACCCTGCCCTCTTTGGGTTCGGTGTAGGGCCGAATGGCATCTGTCCAGGTGTTGCCGCGACGTCTTTCGACAGACAGACTGCACGTACGTTAGCTGCGGATTCGATCCGCAGGCACCGACCAAGAGGACACCGAATGAAGAAGTCAGCTCACCCGCGCGTCATGGGAATCGCCGCAGTTTGTGCGCTCGGGGTATCCGCGGCCGTGGTCGCGGCGCCGACGGCGAACGCGGCCGACTGCACCGCGAGCGGGCTCGCCAGCGTCGCCGGACCGGTGCTCGCCCAGGCGGGCGGCTACCTGAGCGCCCACCCGGGCGCGAACGATGTGCTGACCGCCGCGGCCACGCAGCCGCCGGACGTCGCACGGGACAACGTCCGGGGATACTTCACGGCGCATCCGGGCGAATTCCTGGACCTCCGGGGGATCGCGGGTCCGCTGCAGGATCTGCGCAACCAGTGCGGCATCGCGATCACTCCGGGACAGTTCGCGACGCTGTTTGAGGCGATGCAGGTCTGACACCACGCCGTCGTTCGGTGGCCGATGAGTTTCGGTGGCGGCGCGAGTCGAACCATTGAGTACTTCCGGTACATCGAAGGGACAGGCAGTGACAGGCAGGGACAGCAGATGACTACTCAGGCGACGACGGCGGGCAAGCCGCCGGTGGTCGATATTCATACGTGGCGCGCCGAACTGGCCGAACTGAGGAGGCGGGAGAAAGCGGCGACCCGGGAACTCGACGCGATCGCTGCGGCGCGCAGGCGGCTGCCGATGGTGAAGATGGACGACTACACGCTGACTGGTGCGGACGGTCCGATCCGGCTCGTCGACATCTTCGACGGCCGATCCCAGCTCATCGTCTACCACCACATGTGGGAGAACGGCGCCGAATGGCAGTGCGGTGGCTGCACCGGCTTCACATCGCAGTTCACCCGGCTCGAGTTCCTCTCCAACTACGACGCCCGGTTCGTGATCGTCACGAACGGTCCCATCGACGAGGCGCTGGCCTATCGCGCGAAGGTGGGCAATCGCATGGAGTGGTACTCCTCTGCCGACAGTTCGTTCGGCGCCGACGTCGACGCCGGGCCCAACGAGGGCTTCGGGATCAATGTCTTCCTGCGCGACGGGGACACGGTCTACCGGACATGGCACACCAACGGCCGGGGGAGCGAACAGCTCGGCTACACGTTCGGGTTGATCGACATCCTGCCCTGGGGGCGGCAGGAGGAGTGGCAGGACTCACCCGAGGGCTGGCCGGCCGGGCCGACGTACGCGGGCTGGCTCGACAGCCCCGATATCGCGCGAGCTTATGGAAGTGGCGGCTGATCGTTCACATACGGCTCACAAGCGTCCGAAGCGTGCGCGAACGAAGCTGTACGTGCCGAACGCGGCGATGCCGAGCGCGGCGAGGATCAGTAGGAACTTGCCGAACGGGGCCTGACCGAGGGTCTTGACCGCCGCGTCGAGGCCGGCCGCCTTCGACGGATCGGCCTGCAGGGTTGCGACGATCACCAGCAGGCCCGCGCCGGCCAGCACCAGCCCCTTGGCCGCGTAGCCGCTGATGCCGACGGCGGTGATCCCGGTGCCGCCGTCGACGCGCAGGTCCTTGAAGAACTTCTTGGACACGCCCTTGTAGACGTGGTAGCCACCCACGCCGATCAGGCCGAGTCCCACCGCGACCAGGAGGGACTTTCCCCAGCCGGATTGCATCAATTGCGCGCTGAGTCCCGCGTTCTGCTGGCTGCTCTGCTGACCGCTACCCATGGCAAAGCGAGCCGCGGACAAGGCGATGGCGAAGTTGACGATCGCGAGCCCGAGCGACTTGGCACGCTTCCATGCGGGCGTGTCGTCCCGGTGGGGCCCGGAGCCCTCGCCGGGCTTGGATCCGACGATCGCTTCGGCGACTCGCCAGAGACCAAGCGCGACAAGGCCGATCGCGGCCACCCACAGGATCACCGCACCGCCGGTCTGACCGGCCAACGTCGCCAAGGCACCGGACTGATCGGCGTTACCGCCGGACCCGAAGGCGATGCGCATGACGATGTATCCGACCAGCAGGTGCAGGACGCCGCTGACGGCGAAGCCTGCGCGAGCGGTGTATTCGAACGCATCGCTGTCGGTCGCACGGTCCGCTACGCCGTGGAGTGTCTTGTCAGCCATGCCGTCGTGTACCCCGAGGTTGACGGTGGCGAAACTTTGCGGCTGTGGATGAGCTGGCGGTTGGGGATGAGTCGGGGACGACGGCCGCTGATTGTCGGGGTCGCCTCGCACGGTGTGCTCATGACATCTGGGAAGACGGCCGGGAAGACCCCCGGGACCCGTGCCTCGTGGACCCGCGCCGAAATCGGCGCACTCGGCGAACGATTGGCGGCCGAGCATCTGCAGTCGTTGGGTCTGCGGGTGCTGACCCGCAACTGGCGCTGCCGCTATGGCGAACTCGACATCATCGCGGCCGACGACGCTGCCCGCATTGCGGTGTTCGTCGAGGTGAAGACTCGCACCAGCGATCGGTTCGGGGGTGTCGAACAGGCCGTCACGCAGGAGAAGGTGCGCCGGCTGCGACGGCTGGCCGGGCTGTGGTTGGCCAGACAGGACGCGAAATGGTCCGAGGTGCGCATCGACGTCGTCGGCGTGCGCATCGGGCGGCGACCCATCCCCGAGATCACCCATCTGCAAGGTGTCGGCTGATGGCGCTGGGGCGGGCATTCTCGGTGGCCGTTCACGGCCTCGACGGGCACATCGTGGAGATCGAGGCCGATATCACTTCCGGGTTGCCCGGTGTGTACCTGGTCGGGTTGCCCGACGCCGCATTGCAGGAGTCGCGGAACCGGGTGCGCGCAGCGATCACCAACTGCTGCAACGACTGGCCTCAGGCGCGGCTGACGCTGGCACTGTCACCGGCCACGCTGCCGAAGATGGGTTCCGTATTCGACATTGCCCTGGCGCTCGCCGTGATGGCCGCGCAGAGCAAGGCGGAATGGCCGCGGCTGGAGAAGACGGTTCTTCTCGGTGAATTGGCGCTCGACGGCCGGGTGCGGCCGGTCAAAGGGGTGTTGCCCGCCGTCCTCGCAGCCAAGCGCGCGGGGTGGCCGACCGTCGTGGTTCCCGTAGATAATCTCGCCGAAGCCGCTCTGGTGGATGGCGTCGACGTCAGGGGAGTGCGGACACTGCGCCAACTTCGGGAGTGGATCGCGGGGAAGGCACAACTCGAGGAGTCTGTCGCCCCGTCGTCTCCGGAGCCGTCTCCTTCGGCGGACCTGGCCGACGTGGTTGGTCAGACGCAGGCCCGATACGCGGTCGAGGTCGCCGCCGCTGGTGCGCACCACTTGATGCTGACAGGTCCGCCGGGAGTCGGGAAAACGATGCTGGCGCAGCGGCTTCCGGGACTGTTGCCTGCGCTCAGCGAAAGCGAGGCGCTCGAGGTCACGGCCATCCATTCGGTGGCCGGCCTGCTGTCAAGCAGTACGCCGTTGATCACGCGGCCTCCGTTCGTGGCGCCGCACCACACCTCCAGCGTTGCGGCGATCGTCGGCGGCGGCAGCGGGATGGCCCGGCCGGGAGCGGTCAGCCGTGCTCATCGCGGGGTGCTGTTCCTCGACGAATGCGCCGAGATCGGCATCAGCGTCATGGAGGCGTTGCGAACTCCGTTGGAAGACGGTGAGATTCGACTGGCTCGCCGCGATGGCGTCGCCCGTTATCCGGCACGGTTCCAGTTGGTGCTGGCCGCCAACCTTTGTCCGTGCGCGCCTGCCGACCCGCGCGACTGCATCTGCCCGGGTCACGTCAAGCGGCGGTATCTGGGCAAGCTGTCCGGACCGCTGCTCGATCGGGTGGACCTCGTCGTCGAGATGCACGCGGAGCGCGCAGGCGCATTCAACCAGCAGGAGGGCGAATCCACCGCGGTGGTGTGTGCGCGCGTGGCTGCGGCCCGTGCGGCTGCGGCCGAGCGTTGGCGACCGTTCGGTATCCGCACGAATGCCGAAGTGCGCGGTCCATTGCTACGCAAGAAGTTCCGGCTCCCTGCGAAGGTGATGCAACCCCTGAGCAGTGCGCTGGACCGGCGGCAGATCAGTATGCGCGGCGCGGATCGTTGTCTGAGGGTCGCCTGGACTTTGAGTGACCTGTCCGGACGAACGTCGCCGGGGCTGGGGGACGTCACCACCGCACTGAGCTTCCGACAGAACGGCGGTGCGCGATGAGCGATGAGATCTCACAGGCGTGGGCCTACCTGTCGCGGGTCGCGGAGCCGCCCTGTCCGGAGTTGCTCGAGCTGGTGCGGCGAGTCGGCCCTGTCGAGGCGGCCCATCGTGTCAGTACCGGGAACATCGAAGACGACACTCTCGCTCGGAGGGTCGAAGCGAGACGTCAGATCGACTGTGCAGCAGAAGATTTAGATGTGTTGAATCGCATGGGTGGACGGCTGATCACCGCTGACGATGCCGAATGGCCGTTGTTGGCGTTCACCTCGTTCCGCGGGGTGGACGACCGGCTGCGCTCCCAGGCGCATGAACCAATGGTGCTGTGGGCTGTCGGCCCTGCTCACCTCGACGAGGTCGCCTACCGCGCCGCCGCGGTCGTCGGTACCCGAGCTGCGACCGCCTACGGTGACTACGTCGCGGCCGATTTCGCCGCGGGGTTGGCCGCTCGGGATGCTGCGGTCGTGTCGGGAGGAGCCTTCGGAATCGACGGCGCCGCACACCGTGCCGCACTGGCGGCCGACGGTGTGACGGTCGCGGTACTCGCAGGCGGTGTCGACGTGCCGTATCCATCCGGGCATGCCGCGATGTTGCGACGGATCCGCGAGCAGGGCCTGGTGGTCAGCGAGTATCCCCCCGGCGAGCGGCCCGCGCGGCACCGCTTTCTGACCCGCAATAGGTTGGTCGCCGGCCTTGCGGGTGCCACCGTCGTCGTCGAGGCGGGCGCGCGCAGCGGTGCGGCCAACACCGCGGCCTGGGCGCGTGCGCTCGGCCGCCCGGTATGTGCGGTGCCCGGCCCGGTGACGTCGTCGGTGTCGGTGGGATGCCATGTCCTGCTGCGGGCCGGCGCTCACCTGGTCACTCGTGTCGAGGACGTCGTCGAGCTGATCGGGCGCGTCGGCGAACTCGCCCCCGACGAGCAGCGCCCGACATCCGCGCTGGACGGACTGGATGACACGGAGAAGCGCGTCTACGACGCATTCCCGGCCCGTGCCGCTCGCACGGTCGAACAGATCGCGGTGGCTGCCGGTGTGCCGCCGACGCAGGTGCTGGGCCCGCTGGCGGTTCTCGAGCTGGGCGGTTTGGTGGTACGCCGCGACGGGAAATGGAAGCTGGCTCGACCGATATGAGGTAGCCGATCTCCAATGTGGGTGCGCTCGTATCCTCGACAAGGTGAATTGACGACGGGAGGAACCGTGGCAGGACGGCCGGTGCACACGTTCGAAGTGGTGCGTACCGAGCAGCTGACCCCGCATCTCACGCGGGTGGTGCTCGGCGGTGACGGCTTCGACACGTTCACGCCCAACGAATACACCGACGCCTACGTCAAGATCGTGTTCGTTCCCGACAGCGTCGACGTTGCCGCCCTGCCGCAGCCGCTGACGTTGGACAGCTTCAAGACGCTGCCCCCTGAACAACAACCTCCCGTACGCACATACACGGTTCGGCGGGTGGACGCCGAACGCCGCGAGATCGCCATCGACTTCGTCGTGCACGGCGAGCACGGCGTCGCCGGCCCGTGGGCCACCTCCGCCGTCCCCGGCCAACCGGCGTATCTGATGGGACCGAGCGGCGCGTATGCTCCTGACCCCGCGGCCGACTGGCATCTGCTGGCCGGCGACGAGGCAGCGATTCCGGCGATCGGTTCAGCGTTGGAAGCATTGCCGGACAACGCGATCGGCCAGGTGTTCATCGAGGTGGCCGGCCCGGAGGACGAAGTCGAACTGACTGCGCCGCCGGGAGTCGAGATCAAGTGGATCTACCGTGGCGGCCGCGCCGACCTGGTGCCCGAGGAGCAGGCCGGTGATCACGCGCCGCTGATCGATGCGGTCAAGGGTGCGCCCTGGCTGCCCGGGCAGGTGCAGGTGTTCGTCCACGGTGAGGCGCAGACCGTGATGCACAATCTGCGGCCTTACATCCGCAAGGAGCGGGGCGTGGACGCCAAGTGGGCGTCGTCGATCTCCGGTTATTGGCGGCGCGGACGCACCGAGGAGACGTTCCGGCAGTGGAAGGCGGAACTTGCGAAGGCGGAACAGGCCACCGCGTAACCCCGGACTGGCACGCTAGCCGCATGGCGTACAGCGATTACGAGTTCGAGATCTACCTTCAGGGTCTGTCCGGCGTCCTGCCGACGCTTCCGATGTCCTTCGCGGAGTTGGAGGCCAAGGCGGAGGCCGCC
Source organism: Mycobacterium sp. (assembly GCA_044508395.1). Taxonomy (GTDB): domain Bacteria; phylum Actinomycetota; class Actinomycetes; order Mycobacteriales; family Mycobacteriaceae; genus Mycobacterium. The sequence continues at coordinate 89,187 of JBIQHU010000007.1, forward strand.
ATGTCTCCTGGGATCTGGTCCTACGTCGCGGGCGGCGCGGGCGATGAGCGGACCCAGCGCGTAAACGTCACCGCCTTCGAGAACTGGGGTCTGATGCCCCGGATGTTCGTCGGCGCCGCCGAACGCGATCTTTCGGTCGAGTTTCTCGGGCTCAGCCTGCCGTCGCCGGCGATGCTGGCGCCCGTCGGCGTCATCGCTCTGTGCGCGCAGGACGGGCGCGGTGACCTGGCCACCGCGCGTGCCGCCGCGAAAACCGGCGTCCCGATGATCGCGTCGACCATGACCGCGGATCCGATGGAGGACGTGGCCGCCGCACTCGGCGACACTCCGGGGTTCTTCCAGCTCTACACACCGAGAGACCGCGACGTCGCCGCCAGCTTCGTGCGCCGCGCCGAGGCGGCCGGGTTCAAGGGCATTGTCGTGACCCTGGACACCTGGATCCCCGGCTGGCGGCCGCGTGATCTGTCGACGTCGAACTTTCCCTTCCTGCGTGGCCACTGCCTGGCGAACTACACCACCGATCCGGTGTTCCGCGACAGCCTCGATCAGCCGCCGGAAGAAAACCTGCAGGCGGCGATCATGAAGTGGATATCGATTTTCGGGAATCCGCTGACATGGGACGACCTGCCGTGGCTGCGCTCCCTCACCACCTTGCCGATCCTCCTCAAGGGCATCTGCCATCCCGATGACGTGCTGCGCGCGAAAGACGAAGGCGCCGACGCCATCTACTGCTCCAACCACGGCGGGCGGCAGGCCAACGGAGGGATACCGGCCATCGACTGCCTGCCCGACGTCGTGGAAGCCGCCGATGAGATGCCGGTGCTGTTCGATTCCGGCATCCGTAGCGGCGTCGACATCGTCAAGGCGATCGCGTTGGGCGCCTCGGCGGTGGCGATCGGCAGGCCCTACGCGTACGGCCTCGCGCTCGGTGGGGAGGACGGCATCGTCCACGTACTGCGGTCACTGCTCGCCGAGGCCGACCTGACCATGGCCGTCGACGGGTACCGGTCACTGAAGGAACTGACTCCCGACACGTTGCGGCGCGTCACCTGAATGGTCGGCCCGTCGTCTGCCACGGTTGACGTCGTGGACGCGATCCTCGAGGAGTTCGACGAATACCTCGCGCTGGAGCGCGGTCGCTCCGACCACACCCGTCGCGCGTATCTCGGCGACTTGCG
>JBIQHU010000124.1:0-15948 GCA_044508395.1 Mycobacterium sp.
GCGAACACGACATCGCCGACTCCGACGACTACTTCCAGTACCACGGCGGCATGGTCGCGACCGTGCGGGCCTTGACCGGACAAGCGCCGGCCGCCTACATCGGCGACAACACCAGGCCCGACGCCGTACGCACCCGCACCCTCTCGGAGGAGACCGCCCGCGTGTTCCGGGCCAGGGTGGTCAACCCGCGCTGGATCAACGCGATGCGTCGCCACGGCTACAAGGGCGCCTTCGAGATGGCCGCGACCGTGGACTACCTATTCGGGTACGACGCCACCGCGGGCGTGATGGCCGACTGGATGTACGAGCGGCTGTCCGCCGAGTATGTCCTCGACGACGAGAACCGCAAGTTCATGGCCGAGTCGAACCCGTGGGCCCTGCACGGCATGTCCGAGCGTCTCTTGGAGGCCGCGGGCCGCGGCATGTGGGCGCAACCGGATGAGGCCACGCTCGACGGCCTGCGGCAGGTGCTGCTGGAGACCGAAGGCCAACTGGAGGGCTAGCTAGCGCTAGCACTCTTCGGCCGTCATCGACTCTGCGGTGAGGGCGTGATGCCGCGAAAATTTCGCCATGAGCGGAGTGTCGGTTCGAGCGGCTAGATTTGGCGTATGCCCACGACCTTTGCCGACCTCGCGAGTTCGGAATACATCCTGCTGACCACGTTCACCAAGGACGGCCGACCCAAGCCCACCGCGGTGTGGGCCCCGCCCGACGGCGAACGGCTGCGCGTCATCACTCAAGAGAAGTCGTGGAAGGTCAAGCGCATCCGCAACACCCCGCGGGTGACCATCGCCGCATGCGACCGCAGCGGCAACCCGAAGGGTGAGGCCATCGAGGCGGTGGCGACCATCCTGGACAAGTCCGCCAACGGCAGAACCTACGACGTGATCGCCGAGCGCTATGGCCTGATGGGCAAGACATTCGGGTTCTTCTCGAAGCTGCGCGGCGGCATGAAGAACAACGTGACCGTCGAACTGAAGGCCGCGTGATGGCCGCGCCGACGTTCGCGGAAATCGCCGCCGCCCGCTACATCCTGCTGACCACGTTCACCAAGGACGGCACGCCGAAGCCGACGGCGATCTGGGCGGCGCCCGACGGTGACCGCCTGCTGGTCATGACTGAGGAAGACTCCTGGAAGGTCAAGCGCATCCGCAACACTCCTCGGGTCACCCTGGCCATCTGCGATGTCCGCGGCAAACCGAAGAGCGAGAGCATCGAGGCGACGGCGCGGATACTCGACAAGTCCGAGGCGCCTGCGGTGATAAGCGCAGTCAACAAGCGCTACGGCCTGCTCGGCCGGTTGTTCAACCTGTACATGAAGGTGCGCGGCGTCGACAAGAAGAGCGTTGGCCTCGAGCTGAAACCCGCATAGCCGGTTTCGGCAAACACTGCGATGGGTAGCCTCCCGCGCAGCATTTGCGCATCGAGAGAACTGGATCCATGGCAGACACCTTCGAAGACGTGGCACGTTCCAAGTACCTGCTGCTCACGACATTCACCAAGGACGGCAGGCCGAAGCCGACGACCGTATGGGGTGTGCTGGATGGCGACAAGCTGCTGATCACCACCGACGACGGGTCGTGGAAGACCAAGCGCATCAACAACACACCGCGCGTGACCATTCAGCGGTCGACCGCACTGGGCAAGCCGAAGGGCGAACCGGTCGAGGCGCTGGCCCGCAATCTGCCGAAGTCCGAGAACCGCCGCGTCTTCGACATGGTCACCAGGAAGTACTGGTGGCACGCGTGGTGGTGGATCCCGCAGGCGATCATCCGCGGGGGCATCGACAAGGTGCACAGCGCGGTCGAGGTGAGACCGGCCTAGTTCGACGCGAGGATCAGATCCGCTGCGTGCCAAGCCATCGCCATCGCCGGACGGTTGAGATTGCCCGAGATCATCGTCGGCATCACCGAACAGTCCATCACGCACAGATTGTCCACACCTCGCACGCGAAGTTCGGGATCGACGACGTCGTCATCGTTGGGTCCTCAATCGTTACGCCGACCCCGTTTCTCTTCGCAAGTGCTTATCGAAGAACGCGAAGACACGCGCGTAGGCGTCCTCGGTCGCCGCATCGTCGTATCCGAAACCGGTGATGCGCAAAAAGGCCTGACCAGGCAACTTGTTCGCGAAGCTATGGCCGACATGCGGGTAGACCTCGATATCGGCGGGAATCCCTTTCTCCTCGACGACCTTGCGCAGCTTCGCCGCCGCACCCATGCCGATCGGGTCGCGGCGACCGAAGCTGGCCACGATGGGGCACGCACCGTCCAGTGTCTCGCTCAGATGCCGGGGCAGGGGAGTGCCGTAGAACGGTGCTGACGCACCAAAACCATTGGGCGACAACACCAGTGCGAACTGACCTCCCATGCAGAATCCGACGATGCCGACCGAGCCGGTGCACTCCGGCATGGCCAGCAGGTGATCGCGCGCCGCGAGGATGTCGTCGAGCGCGCGACCGCGCTGGGTGAGCAAGTCCCGAAAGACCCTGGTGATGCAGCGGGCACGACCTCCGCGCGCATAGAGATTCGGGGTGATCGCGATGAACCCCGCCGCGGCGATCCGCGCCGACGTGGTCTCGTTGTCGGGGCCGTATCCGATCGCGTCGTGCACCACCACGACACCCGGCCACGGCCCCTGACCGTGGGGCAGGCTCAGCAGTGCGTCGATTCGGCCGTCCGGGGTTTCGATTTCGATAGTGGGCACGAGTCGCAATCTACGGAACCCATCCGCCGTTTCGGACGTTCTGCATTACATGGCGATGCGGCTGTTCCTCCTCTATATGGTCGTCGAGCTGGCGGTCATCGTGGCGCTGGCGTCGACGATCGGCTTCGGCTGGACGGTGTTGCTGCTGCTCGGCACCTTCGTACTTGGCATCGCGTTGGCCGGATCGCAGGTCAATCGGCATATCCGGCGGCTGCGCTCGGGCCTTGACATGAACACGGTGCAGGGCGCGGCGACGGACAGCGTGCTCGTCGCCCTGGGCACGGTGCTCGTCGTCATTCCCGGGCTGGCCAGCTCGGTCCTCGGCGCCCTGCTCCTGTTGCCGCCCACCCGCGCGGTGGGCCGGCCGCTGGTGAAGGCGATGGCCGCGCGCCGCATGGCGCTGATCACGGTCGCGGGTCCTGTCGGTTACACCGCCGCGCGCGGTGACTACATTGACGGCGAGGTCATCGACGTAACGGACGTCGAGCCTCCTGCCGTGGAGCGCAAACCCGACTAAGTGACCACCCTCCTGTTGAACGGCCGGGTACACAGCCCGGCGATGCCCGATGCGTCCGCTATGGCGGTGCGCGACGGCGTCGTGGCGTGGCTGGGTAGCGACGACGTGGGCAGGGTGCAGTTCCCGGATGCGCAGATCGTCGACCTCGAGGGCGCCTTCGTCGCGCCGGCGTTCGTGGACAGCCACGTCCACCTCACCGCGACCGGGCTCACGGTGGCCGGCCTGGATCTGCGGCCCGCCACCTCGCTGCGGCACTGCCTGCGGCTCCTCGCCGACTTCGTCCAGGCCAATCCCGACGGCATGGTGTGGGGGCACGGCTGGGACGAATCGGGGTGGCCGGAACGAACCGCGCCGACCACCGCCGATCTCGACGGCGTCGCCGGCGGCCGATCCGTCTACCTGGCCCGAGTCGACGTCCACTCGGCGGCGGCATCGACCGCGCTGCGGCGGCTGGCACCCGGCCTGGCCGACGCGCATGGTTTCTCGGCTGAGCAGCCGTTGACCAGCGACGCCCACCACCTCGTGCGCGCCGCCGCCCGCGACGGCCTGACCTCGAACCAGCGGCGGTATGCCCGGATGGCGGCTCTCGACACCGCCGCCGCCCTCGGCATCGTCGCGGTGCACGAATGCGCCGGACCCCAGATCGGCGGGCTGGCCGACTGGGACGAGGTGCGGGGCCTTGCACACGGCGTCGAGGTCGTCGGCTACTGGGGTGAACCCGTGAACAGCGCCGATCAGGCGCGAGAGTTGATCGCGCGCACCGGCGCCCGCGGGTTGGCCGGTGACCTGTTCGTCGACGGCGCGCTCGGCTCGCGTACCGCGTGGCTGCATCGGCCCTACGCCGACGCCCCGGACTGCTGCGGCAATGCGTATCTCGATGCCGACGCGATCGCGGCGCACCTGCGGGCGTGCACCGAGGCGCAGATCACCGCGGGGTTCCACGTAATCGGAGACGCTGCGGTCAGCGCCGTGGTCGACGCGTTGGAGCACGTCGTCGAAGAGTTCGGCGCAGCGGCCGTCGCGCGGTGCGGACACCGCCTGGAACACCTGGAAATGGTGACCGAAAAGCAGGCGCACCGCCTCGGTGCGTGGGGTGTGCTCGCCAGCATGCAGCCCGGTTTCGATGCGCTGTGGGGCGGCAATCAGGGCATGTACGCCCAGCGCCTGGGGCCCGAACGGGCCGGATCGTTGAATCCGTTTGCGCTGCTAGCATCCCAAGGCGTGCCCCTCGCGTTCGGCTCGGACAGCCCCGTCACCAGCATGAATCCCTGGGCGACGGTACGTGCGGCGACACAGCATCAGACCCCGGGCAGTGCGCTGTCCGCCCGCGCCGCGTTCGCTGCAGCCACGCGCGGCGCCTGGCGGGCGGCCGGAGTGCGTGACGGTGTTACCGGCACCCTGGTTCCCGGCGCCCCGGCGAGCTACGCGGTTTGGGAGGCGGACGAGTTCGAGGTCAGCGCACCTGACGACGCGGTGCAGCGCTGGTCGACCGATGCGCGCTCGCGGGTGCCCGTCCTTCCTCGACTCGACGACGAATTGCCACGTTGCCGCCAGACGGTGCATCGAGGTGTCGCAATTCATGGCTGACGATGAGCGTGCGCCTGACGTCGACCAGGAAATCGACGAGGACGCCGCGGATGCCGCCACAGGTGATGCCCCGGCCGAAGAGCCGCCGGTAGCGCCTGCCGCACCGTCGCGCACAAAGCGGTTCGGCCGAGCCGTGGTCGACCGTCTGCCGCAGTTGAGCGTCGCGATCGCCGCCGGTCTCGCGCTGTGCCTGAGTTTTCCGCCGTTCGGATGGTGGTACCTGGCGTTCGTCGCGTTCGCATTGCTCGCCTGGGTGATCACCCGCGAATCAACCACTGTCGCAGGCGGATTCGGGTACGGATTCCTGTTCGGACTGGCGTTCTACCTTCCCCTGCTGCCGTGGATCAGCGGACTCGTCGGCGCAATACCGTGGATCGCCCTCTCGGCGCTGGAGGCGTTGTTCGTTGGGTTGTTCGGTGCGTTGGCGGTCACGGTTCGGCGGTTACCTGGATGGCCGTTGTGGTTCGCCGGGCTGTGGGCGGGCCAGGAGTGGCTCAGGTCGACTGTGCCGTTCGGCGGATTCCCATGGGGCGGTGTGTCATTCAGCCAAACCAACGGGCCGCTGCTGTCGGTGGTGCAGGTGGGCGGTGCGCCGCTGCTGACGTTCGCGGTCGTGGTGGTCGGATTCAGCTTGGCCGCAATCACTCTCGAGATCGTGAAATGGTGGCAATCCAACACCCGGCAGTCGGGGCCGCCGGCGGTGGTGGTTCCCGGGGCCTGCATCACCGTCGTCCTGTTGCTCACGGCACTCACCTGGCCCCAGGTCCGGCACTCCGGGTTGGGCGTGAACGACGAACAGGCGATCACCGTGGCCGTCGTGCAGGGCAACGTGCCCAGGCTCGGCCTGGACTTCAACGCCCAGCGGCGTGCTGTGCTGGACAACCACGTCCGCGAGACGATCCGGCTGGCCGGGGACGTCCGTACAGGCCGTGCGCCGCAGCCGATGTTCGTCGTCTGGCCGGAGAACTCGTCGGACATCGACCCGCTGGCCAACCCGGACGCGAAGGCCGAGATCGCGGCCGCGGCGGCGGCCATCGACGCGCCGATCCTGGTCGGCGGCGTGGTCGAGGCGCCAGGCGCCACCCCTGACAACCCGACCTCGAACAACTCGGTGATCGTGTGGAACCCGGAGACCGGCCCCGCCGATCGGCACGACAAGCAGATCATCCAGCCGTTCGGTGAGTACCTGCCGTGGCGCGGCTTCTTCAAGCATCTGTCGTCGTACGCCGACCGCGCCGGCTATTTCGTCCCCGGCAGCGGGAACGGCGTCGTGCATGCCGCGGGCGTGCCCGTGGGTGTCACCACATGCTGGGAGGTGATCTTCGACCGCGCGCCCCGCGAGGCCGTGCGCAGCGGGGCCCAGCTGCTGACCGTGCCGACCAACAACGCCACGTTCGACGAGGCGATGAGCGAGCAGCAGCTCGCGTTCGCCCGGCTGCGCGCCGTCGAACACGACAGGTACGTCGTCGTCGCGGGAACCACCGGCATCAGCGCGGTCATCGCGCCCGACGGACGCGAGCTTGCCCGCACCGCGTTCTTCGAACCCGCCTATCTCGACACCCAGGTGCGGTTGAAGACCCAGCTCACAGCCGCGACGCGCTGGGCGCCGGTGGTCGAGGCCCTGCTGGTGGCCCTCGGCGTTGGGGCTGTGTTCGCGGCAATGCTGCACAATGGGAGTTTCGTGCGCCGGCTAGGAACGGCGACGAAAGATAGAGGAGCGAAATGACGACGGGCCCGGGCCCGGGGGAACGCCCAAGCCAGCGCACGCTGGTCATCATCCCCACCTACAACGAGCGGGAGAACCTGCCGTTGATCGTTGGACGCGTCACAGAGGCGTGTCCGGACGTGCACATTCTGGTCGTCGACGACGGCAGCCCGGACGGCACCGGCGAGTTGGCCAACGAGCTTGCGCTCGCCGACCCGGATCGGGTGCACGTCATGCACCGCGCCGGTAAGGGCGGCCTCGGCGCGGCCTACCTGGCCGGCTTCGACTGGGGCCTGGGGCGCGGGTACTCCGTCCTGGTCGAGATGGATGCCGACGGCAGCCATCCGCCCGAACAGCTGCACCGCCTCCTCGACGCCATCGACGGCGGCGCCGACCTGGTGATCGGCTCGCGCTACGTCAAGGGTGGTGAGGTCCGCAACTGGCCGCGGCGACGGATGCTGCTGTCCCGGACCGCCAACAGCTATTCGCGGATCCTGCTCGGCGTCGGCATCCACGACATCACCGCGGGATACCGGGCCTACCGGCGCGAGGTGCTGGAGAAGATCGACCTGTCGGCCGTCGACTCGAAGGGCTACTGCTTCCAGATCGATCTGACCTGGCGCACCATCAACAACGGGTTCGTCGTCGTCGAGGTACCGATCACCTTCACCGAACGCGAGTTCGGCCAATCCAAGATGAGCGGATCCAACATTCGCGAAGCCCTGTTCAAGGTCGCAGAGTGGGGTGTGCGCGGGCGCCTGGATCGCGCCCGCGGTGTCGGTGTAACCCGCTAGAGGCGGACGTCAGCCGCGGCGGCGGGCCTTGATGATGTCGAGGCGCTCCTTGAGCAGTTCCTCGAGCTCCTCGACGGACCGGCGCTCCAGGAGCATGTCCCAGTGCGTGCGCGGCGGCTTGACCTTCTTGGGCTCCGGCGCGTCGCCCTCGATCAGCGTGCCCTCCATACCGTTGCGGCACAGCCAGGTGTGGGGGATCTCGGCGTCGTCGGCGAAGGGGACGTCGAACTCCTCGCCGTTGTCGGTGCGATAGCGGGCGACCTGACGCGGTGCCAGATCGTGGTTGCGGTCGGTCTCGTAGCTCACAGCCCCGAGGCGACTGCCTCTCAAGACGCGATCAGCCATGGTTAGCACTCCTCAATCGATGCAAGTCATCCGGAGAATCAACGCAGCGGCACGACACGCAGTTCCCGACTCGGCCCACCATGATACCGGGATTGCAACGCCAGCCGGTTTACAGTCGGGTCCGTGGTACGTCGTCTGCGTTCTCAACCCTGTCGCTGGTGCGGTCGTGAAGTCGCCGACGCCGGCATGGGCAGACGCCGACAGTACTGCCGGCAATCGTGTCGGCAGCGGGCCTATGAACAACGCTCCCTCGTCAAGGGCACCTCGCTGGCTCCCGATGCCGTGGTGCTGACCGCCGACGAGGCCGCCGAACTGGCCGACCGGGTCTACCAGGTCAGATGCGCGGCCGAAGACGTGTCCACCGCAGTCGACGAAGGCGCCGACGGCACGGAGTTACGTCAACTGTGCGACGCGCTGATGCGTGCGGCCAAAGCGGCCGACGGCTGGCGCTAGCTCTCGATTCCTCGAATTTCGAACGTTCGGGACGGGTTGCCCGTCGTTACGATGACCTGCAAACCTCCCGATGGGATCCGCCGTGACGCTGTCCACACCCGAGTCCTCAGCCTCCGTGCCCACCTCGCCCGGCATCTGGCGATTCGGGGACTTCGTCCTGGACACCCACCGCTACGAGCTGCGCGCCCGCGGCGAGGTGATCCGTGTCGAGCCCCAGGTGTTCGACGTGCTGACCCAGTTGGTCGCCAACGCCGACCGGTTCGTGTCCAAGGAGGAGCTGTTCGACTCCGTGTGGGGCGGACGCTTCGTCACCGAGGCCGCGCTGACGAGTCGCATCAAGGCGGTGCGCCGCGCACTCGGCGACGACGGCGAATCGCAACGGTTCATCAGGACCGTCCGTGGGCGCGGCTATCAGTTCGTCGGCACCCTCATCGCGGACGCGCCCGCACCGGCCGTGCCCGACATCGCCGTAGCCGAGATCACCGAGCCCGACGACCCACCACCGCCGCGCCAGCACATCGCGTTCTGCAAGGCGGCCGACGACGTCCGGCTGGCCTACGCCGTCGCGGGGGACGGTCCGCCGTTGGTGCGGGCCGCGAACTGGATGACCCACCTCGGATACGACATCGAGAGCCCGGTGTGGAAGCACTGGGTCCGTGACCTGTCGGCGAAACACCGGTTCATCCGTTACGACGAGCGCGGCTGCGGTCTATCCGACTGGGATGCAACGAATTTCACCTTCGACGACTGGGTGGCCGACCTGGAGTCGGTGGTCGACGCGCTTGGGCTGGAACGCTTCCCGCTGCTGGGCGTGTCCCAGGGTGGCGCCGTCGCCGTGGCCTACGCGGCTCGGCATCCCGAGCGGGTCAGCCATCTGGTGCTGTGCAGCGCGTACGCACAGGGACGAGCGGTGCGCGCGTCGAGCGAGGACGAAAAGCGCGCCGCTGCACTCGATCTCGAGCTGGCCCGAGTCGGCTGGGGCCGTGACGATCCCGCATTCCGGCAGGTGTTCGCCGCGCAGTTCCTGCCGGACGGCAGCCGCACCGACTGGGCCGCGTTCGACCAGTTGCAGCGGCGCACCACGTCACCGGAGAACGCGGTGCGGTTCCTCGAGGAGTTCGGCCGCATCGATGTGCGCGAACTGGCGCGCGAGGTCTCCTGCCCGACGCTCATCATGCATTCGCGTGACGATCACCGGGTTCCGCTGCGTTTCGGCGAGGAACTGGCCGCGCTTATTCCGGATTCCCGTCTGGTCGCACTCTCGAGCAACAACCATCTGCTGACCGCATCCGAGCCGGCGTGGCAGGTGTTCCGCGCCGAAATCGACACCTTTCTGGCCGTCTGAAACACCGACGACCGATATCTCCATGCAATCTCCATCCAATCTCCATGTACCGCCGGATCCGGCAGTTCATCCTGGTCACATGAAGAAACTCACCCGCACACTTCTCGTGGGGATCAGCGCACTCGTCGCGCTCGGCACCCTGTCCGCCTGCTCGGGCGGATCGAATCAAGCGACCTCCGCATCGGAGGCGCCGACCACGACTGCGGCTACCCCCACCGATATTCCGCAGTCCGCGCGCTACATCGCCGATATGTCCGCCGCCGATGGCAAGACCATGACCATCGGGATCGCCGTCGAGGGCGACCAAGTTGCGGCCTACGCCTGCAACGGAACCGACGACGAAGCGTGGTTCTTCGGCAACCGGACCGACGGCGCAATCGACATCAAGTCGCGGTTCCGCGACAACCTGCAGGCGGAGTTCGATGGCGGCAACGTCGACGGCACGCTCACCATGAATGGTCTCGCGTATCAGTTCACAGCGAAGCCGGTGACCGGCGACGCGGGGATGTACACCGCCGACCTCGACGGTGTTCGAGCATCCTGGGTGGTCCGCGAGGACGGCTCGGCGGTCGGCGTGCAGCTCAACGGCGCTGTCCTCGACGCCGTGGATGTGCAGCAGCTCAACGATGCGCAGTTCCGTGCCGAGGTGCGCAACAAGCGGCAGCTTCAGCAGGCGCAGCAGATCACCCGGCTGTCCAACGGCAGGATGAGCTCGAAGATCAACGGCAAGGACGTGACGCCCACGCTGGTCACCGGAAGCTTCCGGCTCAACTGACACCTGAAAATCGTTGCTGTCCAACGGCCCTGCCGGTGTGCTGGATCACATCGGCAGGGCCGATCTCTATGCATCATCGAGAATCAAAACCTATGGACCCGGCGCCGGTCTGCGTAGCGTCGACGCACCGTGACTAGTTCTGCCGAGCTGGCAGCGCCGATAGCGCCTGTCCGTACCGTGAATGCTGGATGGCGACACCCCAAGCCATCCGAACGCTGCGCTATTATCTGCGTATGAATGCAGATAAGCAGGTCTGCAGTCGCCGGCTCGCCGATGACCACGCCGATCTTGTCGTCGAGGTGTTCAGAATGCTGGCCGATGCCACCCGTGTGCAGCTGCTGTGGGCGTTGGCGGACCGCGAGATGTCCGTCAACGACCTGGCGGCCCGGGTGGCCAAGCCGGCGCCGTCGGTCTCTCAGCACCTGGCCAAGCTTCGGATGGCGCGCCTGGTGCGCACCCGCCGCGAGGGCACCCAGGTGTTCTACCGGCTCGAGAACGATCATGTGCGCCAGCTGGTCACCGATGCGGTGCACAACGCCGAACATGCGACGGGCGGGGTGCCCGCGCACCATCTCGACGAGGGCGAGCTGCGCGTGCTGCACGACAAAGGGGTGGGGTAGTGGGAATCGGGCATTCACACGACCACACCGACCGCGTTGACGAGGCGCTGCGCGACAGCGCCGCGGGTATCCGCGCCGTCAAGATCAGCCTGATCGTCCTGGGCGTCACCGCCGCGGTGCAGCTGATCATCGTCGCCGTATCCGGTTCGGTGGCGCTGTTCGCCGACACCGTGCACAACTTCTCCGACGCGCTGACGGCCGTCCCGCTCTGGATCGCGTTCGCGATGAGCCGCCGTGCGGCGACGCGCCGCTACACCTATGGCTTCGGACGCGTGGAGGATCTGGCGGGGTTGTTCGTGGTCGCGGCCATCGCGATCTCCGCGCTGGTTGCGGCCGTCGAAGCCGTGCGGCGACTCATCGACCCGGTGCCGCTGCAGCATCTGAGTTGGGTGACCGCGGCGGGCGTAGTCGGGTTCCTGGGCAACGAGATCGTCGCGGTATACCGCATACGGGTGGGGCGCAGGATCGGCTCAGCGGCGCTGCGTGCGGACGGAATGCATGCTCGCGCAGATGGTTTGACGTCATTGGCGGTGGTTGCCGGCGCCGTCGGCGTGGCACTGGGTTTTCCCGTGGCCGACCCGGTCGTAGGACTGGTGATCGCAGGCGCCATCGGCGTCGTCCTGTTCGTCGCTGCACGAGATGTGTTCGGCAGACTGCTGGACCGCATCGATCCCGAGTTCGTCGACACCGCGCACACCGTGCTGGAACGGCAGCCGGGAGTGAACGGTGTCAGGCGCCTGCGGATGCGGTGGGTCGGGCACCGACTCGAGGCCGACACCGAACTCGATGTCGATCCCTCATTGACCCTGTCCGAAGCGCACTCCATCGCTCATGAAGCCGAACACGAACTGGCACACGCCATTCCGAAGCTCCACGCGGTGATCGTGCACGCCTATCCGGCACACAACCGCAAACTCAACAGCTGAACTTCTCGCCGGTCTGCGGTGGTGCCGTGACGGGTTCCAGGCATCCGAAGGGCTCGATGCCGGCCTCGCTGTACCGCACCGCGGTGTCGTGGGCGCGGTTGGCGCAGAACAGTCCGACCTGATCGACGCGGCACTGGTAGTCGCCGAAGCCCAGCGAGCCCCCGAAGGAAAGTTCGGGGCCCTTACCGGCGGTGAACGGGCCGGGGTCGCCATGCACGGATCCCACAGTGAGACTGGGCCCATCGAAGTCAACCCAGCCGCCTTTCCACTCCCCGTACGCGTCCTCCGGCCGCGGCGGCGGGTCGGCCAGGTCGACCAGACACGTCAATGCTCCACCGCTGTAGCGGGAGTCGGTCATGCAGGTGGTCTTGCCTGAGGGCGTGACGAACGCGACGTCCTCGCCCAGGTCGGTGGCCACGCCATCACGTGTGGCGACGTGGTACTGCGCGGCGTCGACGGTGTCGCCTGCCTCGATCCAGGCGATGACGTCGGCCATCGGCGCCCCTGGCGCGGGCGGATGCGCGGGAGCGGTGGTCGACGGCGTGGTCGGCGAAGACCTGCTCGTGTTCGGCGGGATCGGCGTGATCCGCTCGGCCTGGCCGTCCGTGGTGGAGGAACACCCTGCCACCAGCAACACGATCGCGATCAGCCCGGCCCTTCCCATATCGGCCAGGCTAGCGGGCCGACGCGCCGATGCGGTCCAGGCGCGACGGCGGGTGCCATTCGCTAACGTCGGGGAATGCACGAACATACGGTCCGCGCGACGATCGCCTCCGGCACCGTGGAGGGCTTCACCCGTGACGGGGTGAACCGGTGGCGCGCGATCCCGTACGCCCGTCCGCCGGTCGGCCCGCTGCGACTGCGCGCACCGCAGCCCGTCGAGCCTTGGCCAGGGGTGCGGTACTGCCACGGGGTCGGCTACTGCGCGCCTCAGCAACGCATGTACACAATCCTCGCGCCCGGCCGTTACCAGCCGATGAGCGAGGACTGCCTGACGCTCAACGTCGTCACCCCCGCGTATCCGCCCGACACCTCCATGCCGGTCATGGTGTTCATCCACGGCGGCGGCTACTTCATGGGAAGTTCGGCGACGCCGATCTACCACGGCGCGTCGCTGGCGCGCCAAGGCTGCGTCTACGTCTCGGTGAACTACCGACTCGGGGCGCTCGGATGTCTTGACCTGTCGTCGTTGTCCGACAGGGGGCACACCTTCGACGACAATCTCTACCTGCGCGACCTGGTGATGGCGCTTCGTTGGGTACAGGACAACATCGCCGTCTTCGGTGGCGATCCGGACAACGTGACCATCTTTGGGGAGAGCGCAGGCGCCCACGCGGTGGCAACCCTGTTGGCCGTACCTGCCGCCAAAGGTCTGTTCGCCCAGGCGATCTCCGAGAGCCCAGCCGCCGGGATGGTTCGCACCAAGGAGATCGCCGCGGAGTACGCCGTCAAGTTTGCCGAGCTTCTCGGTGCCGGCCCGGGCGAGGGCGCGGCCGCCGTGATGGCGGCCAGGCCGACGGAATTGGTGACCGCGTTCGAACGGCTCGTCGTCGCAGGCCAGCGCGACATGCTTGGCGCCTTCGCCGCAGGCCCTACCAGCGGCAGCGAGTACCTGCCGCTGGATCCGGTCGACGCGATGCGCGACGGACAGGCCCACCAGGTACCGCTCATCGTGGGCACCAACGCAGAGGAGGCCAGGCTGTTCGGCCGGTTTCTCAAGCTCCTGCCGATGACCGAGTCGACGATCGAGCGGCTGCTGTCGTTGGCGGAACCCGCTGAGCGGGAGCGCATCACCTCCGCGTACCCCGGCTATCCCGACCCCGCGGCGTGCATCCAGTTCGGCGGTGACTTCGCGTTCGGGTCGGCCGCGTGGCAGATCGCCGAGGCGCACCACAGGCACGCGCCGACCTACCTCTACCGCTACGACTACGCACCGCGGACGTTGCGCTGGTCAGGCCTGGGCGCCACCCATGCGACGGAGCTGCTCGCGGTATTCGACGTCTACCGAACAACTTTCGGGAAGCTGCTCACCGCCGCAGCCGACCGCAGGACGGCCCTGCGGGTCAGCGACGACATCCAGTCACGCTGGCGTGCCTTCGCAGGGACGGGCGTGCCCGGCGGCGACTGGCCGGTCTACACGACCCCCGAGCGGGCGGTGCAGGTCTTCGACCGCCGACCGCGCATCGAGTACGACCCGCATGCTCCTCGTCGAGAAGCGTGGGAAGGGTTCACTCTGGCCGGCCGCTGAATCCGTTGCGCTGCCCCAAACCGCTGCGCACGGCGGCGCATTTGTGATTGCGTGAGTCCCGTGGTTTACCCCCTGGATCCGCTCAGCGGCGACGAATTCACGGCGGTCGCATCCATCCTGCAGCGCGAGCACGGTGTCGGCGCCGGAGCCGGCGAGCCGGCTACATCCGACCTGGGTTGGCGGTACGCGTCCATCGAATTGATCGAGCCCAGCAAGGCCGAGTTGCGGGCGTTCGACGACGGAGGAGCGGCGCCGCCGCGCCGCGCGAGCGTGACCTGCTTCCAGCGGTCGGCCAACGCGACGTACAAGAGCACGGTGTCGCTGACCGACGACCGGGTGGAGTCGTTCGAGCACATTCCCGGGGTGCAGGCCAACTTCACCGTCGACGAGTTCGCCGAGTGCGACCAGCTGCTGCGGTCGCATCCGGACGTCGCAGCGGCGTTGGCCAAGCGCGGCATCACGGACATTGACCTGGTCTTCTTCGACACCTGGACCTACGGCAACGCGGTCGCGCCGCCGGAGTACCGCGACCGGCGGATCGGCTGGTCGGACACCTGGGTCAGGGACACGCCCGGCGGCAGTCCGTATGCCAATCTCGTCAGCGGACTGCACTGCGTCATCGACCTCAACGCCATGGAGTTGTTGCGCGTCGAGGACAGCGGCCCGTTTTCCGGGGACGGCCTCGAGAAACCGAACGTGATGGGCGAGTACGTGCCGAGCATGATCCCCGAGGCCATCCGGTCCGCATCGCGCCGGGATCCGCTCAAGCCGCTGCACATCGAGCAGCCTGAGGGGCCGTCGTTCACCCTGGACGGCAATCTGCTGCGCTGGCAGAACTGGTCACTGCGGATCGGCTTCAATCACCGCGAGGGCATGACGCTGCACACCATCACCTACCGCGACGGTGACCGGGAACGCTCTGTGGCACACCGCATATCGCTGGCCGAGATGATCGTTCCGTACCGGGACTCGTCGGAGGACCACTACCGGCGCACCGCCTTCGACATCGGTGAGTGGGGCCTGGGGTTCATGACCACATCGCTGGAACTGGGCTGCGACTGCCTCGGCGAGATCCGCTACCTCGATGCCGTACTACACAACAGCAAGGGTGAGCCCTACACCATCACCAATGCCATCTGCATCCACGAGGAAGACAACGCCGTGCTCTGGAAGCACGTCGACCACACCATCGGCGCCGAGGTGCGCCGGATGCGCAGGCTCACGGTGTCTTCGCACGTGACGGTCGCCAATTACGAGTACCTGATCTACTGGCGGCTCTACCAGGACGGCAACATCGAGTGCGAGATCCGGGCCACCGGAATCATGGTGACGACCCCGTTGGCTCCCGGCCAGCCACACCCCAACGGCACCCTGGTCGACGAACGCACCTACGCGCCATACCACCAGCACTTTCTGGTCGCTCGGCTCGACATGGACATCGACAGCACCGACAACACCGTGTGCATGACCGAATCGCACGCCGAGCCGATGGGCCCGGACAATCCCTACGGCCTGTCGCTGGTCACTCGCACCTTTCCGTTGCACACCGAGAGCCAGGGCAAGCAGGACGTCAACTACGCGACCCAGCGCACCTGGAAGATCGTCAACCCCAACGTCGTCAACGGGCTCGGCACCCACCCTGCGTACAAGCTGGTGCCCAGCGGGGCGATTCCACCCCTGTTCGATCCCGACTCCCCGGTGATCGAGCGGGCCAGCGTCATCGGTCATACTCTCTGGGTGACCCCGAATCATCCCGATGAACGCTGGCCTGCTGGCGAATTCGTCAACCAGTCCTCAAGGGACACCGGGCTGGCGAAGTGGACGCTGGCCAACCGTTCCATCGACAACACCGACGTCGTGATGTGGTACGTCTTCGGCATCCACCACATCACCAGGCCGGAGGACTGGCCGGTGATGCCCGTCGACA
>JBIQHU010000125.1:0-15728 GCA_044508395.1 Mycobacterium sp.
TCACCTACGCACCACGAATCCGATCGAAAGCACCTTCGCCACAGTGCGTTTGCGCACCAAAGGTCACCAAAGGCCCGGGATCACGCGCGGCCGGACTGGCTATGGCCTACAAGCTCATCGACGCCGCCGCGGCCCGCTGGCGCGCCGTCAACGCCCCACACCTGGTCGCTTTGGTCCGCGCCGGCGCGGTCTTCCACAAGGGAAAGCTGCTCGAACGCCCCACCGAGATCACCCCAACACAGCCGCCCACCGACGGCGCCGAACAACCCGGAACGGAGGTCGCCTGAACAACCCGATCCACAGGTATTGACAATTTCTCCCACCACAGCCACATTGACCGAAAAGTATTTCCGGTCATGCTGCTTCGGATTGAGTTGGCCGAAGGTCGAAGAACGATGGATCGCAAAGCGGACGGATGACGCGGATTGCTGCGGTATGTTCGATTCGTGATCACCCGGAACGAACGGGCGGGAATTGATGACCGCTGGCACAAGCGCGTCAAGGAATTAGACGGCACCATGCGCACGGAGCGGTCTGCGGTATACGGCAAGGTTTCGCGGTGGCGTGTCAGGTGGGTCGACAGCACGGGCGCTGAGCGCACCAAGAGTTTTCAGCGCAAGCCGGATGCGCAGGCATACCTCAACGGACTGACCGCTGATCTTCAGCGCGGTGAATACGTTGATCCGCGAAAGAGCGCGGAGACGTTCGGGTCGGTCGCCGAGCAGTGGTTCGCCACCAAACAGCACCGGAAGCCGAAAACGGTCGCAGGCTATCGCTCGTTGCTCGACACCGTAGTCTTGCCGAAGTGGGAAGGTGTTCCGCTGAAAAGGCTTGACTACGAGGCCTATTCAACGTGGTTGGGGTCGCTGTCGGTCGATGGTGGGCAACGCGGAGCCGGTCTATCGGCAAGTCGAACCACCCAAGCGCATCAGCTGGTAGGTGCTGTCCTCAAGTACGCCCAAAGGACTGGCAAGGTGGCGAAGAACGTCGCGTTCGAGATCAAGCGGGACGAGGACCTTCCCGAGCAAGCCGAGCGCGAGCGGCGCTACTTGACTCATGCAGAGCTGTTGATGCTCGCCAAAGCCGCTGATCGTTTCGAGACTCTGACACTGGTCCTGGGCTACTGCGGGCTGAGGTTCGGCGAAGCGGTCGCGTTGCGGCGCCGGCATGTGGGGGATCGGGTACTCACGGTGCGCTCGTCCGCAACCGCAGTCACCGGTAAGGGCATCGTGGAGTCGACGACCAAGACGAAGCGGGATCGCCACGTGCCAGTGCCTGAACCTGTCTGGAAGAAACTAAAGACTGAGTTGCCCGCCGACCCGAACGCGCTGGTGTTTGCCAGTCGGAAGGGCGGGTTCCTACCACTCGGTGCGTACCGCTGGGCATTCGACAACGCGTGCGAAGACGTCGGTATCGACGGGCTGGTACCCCACGGCCTGAGGCACACCACGGCGTCGCTGGCGATCAGCGCAGGCGCTAACGTCAAGGTCGTGCAGAGACTCCTGGGGCACGCAACCGCCGCGATGACGCTCGACCGTTACGGCCACCTGCTCAACGACGATTTGAGCGGTGTGGCAGATGCGCTGGGCAAGGCCATCGATAGCACTGCGGTATCACTGCGGTATTCAGGACGTCAGAATGAGGCTGAAACGGCCTGAACTATGTTCTGAACTGCGACGCCCCCATAGCCCAATTGGCAGAGGCAGCGGACTTAAAATCCGCGTGTTCCGGGTTCGAGTCCCGGTGGGGGCACTTGGTCTGGTGCGTCACGATGCCGCGTGTCATCGTCTGTGCTGAGCGTTGCCGCAACGACGAAGGACGACGATGAAGGACAACCATGAAACCTGAGGACGCCCTACAGATCCAGATGCTGCTCGCCGACTATGGCCACGTCGTCGACGATCACGACTGGGACCGAGCCCACGAAGTGTTCGCCGAGGACTTCGTCTTCGAGATGGGTGCCATGGGCCGCCCGGACTTGCACGGCATCCCCGACATCGTCGCGAACTTCAAGGGCCGCAACATGTATGCGCACGTCACCACGAACACCACGATGCGCGAGCAGGATGACGGCACCGTCATTGCGCACTCCAAGTTCATCGGGTTCCCGAACGAGGGCTCACCGGTCACCGGCGACTACCACGACCAGATCGTCCGCACGCCGGCTGGTTGGCGGCTGCAGCGCCGCCGGGCCGAGCTTCGGCAACGAAAGTTCTTCGACTAACGGCGAACGGTGGGGCTCGCGGCCGGTGCCTGGGCATGGCGAGTGACCCACTGGGCGGCGAGCTTCACCAGGCCGGACTCCGGATAGCGGACGTGGGAGTGGAAGTCTCGGCCGAGCGAGCAGACGGGATCGTTGGGGGCGCACAGGTCGGCGGTCCTCGATCCGAAGACCGGGCTCATCCGGGTCAACGGCTGGCCGATGCGCGCCGAGGGATTACCGAAGACGACCACCGCGGCGATGTGTGGAACGACGGCGGCGGGCAGTGGTGCGGTGTAGCCGAGGCCGGCAATCGGTGAGGTGGCGACGACGTCCACCACGGCGGCGCCCTGTGAATAGCCGCCCATCACGATCTTGGTGTCGGGGCACCGGGCGGCGGTCGCCTGGATGCGCTTGCTCAAGTCGGTGGCTCCGGCGGCTGCCTTCCAAAAATGCCACGTGGCCGGGTACTTCACCGCGTAGGTGCTGACCGTCGAGCCCTTCACCATGGGCCGCAACGTGTCGACGAATGCCTGGCCGACGACACCGATTCCCGCTGGTTCGTCGGTGCCCCGCGCGAACGCCACCTCGATGTCGGAGCATTTCGGTGCCGCTGAGGCCACCGGCGCCGCGATCGTGTTTGCCGCAGCGAACGCACCCAGCACTGCGATGGCAGCCCGGGCCGCCATCGTGCGGACACCAATACCCACCAACCACTTCTATCACTCTTTTCACAGGGCCGGCCACTTGTGCGGCGAGGACTCTCATCCGCTCGCTGCGCGGACTAATGTTCGACGCGATGAGGAATCGCCGGCTCAGCCGCGCCGAAACCGATGCCGATATGGCGGCCATTCGCCGGATCAATCTCGCAGCGTTCGAGACCGCGGCGGAAGCCGATCTCGTGGATGCGCTCCGCGAAGACCCCGCATGGATCGACGGACTCTCGATGGTTTCGACGACTCCCGGCGGCGACCCCGTCGGCTACGCCCTGCTTACGCGCTGCCACATCGACGACACTGCGGCACTGTGTCTCGGGCCGTGCGCTGTTCTGCCTGAGGGACAGCGAACCGGGGCCGGATCCGCTGCTACCCGCGACGTTCTCGCCGCCGCCAGAGCACAGGGTGAGCGCTTCGTGACCGTCCTCGGACACCCGGGCTATTACCCGCGATTCGGCTTCAGTCGGGCGTCCGCCCACGGGGTCAGGATGCGCGACCCGGTTCCCGACGACGCGCTCATGGTGCTTGCTCTCGACGGGAGTGACATCCCGGCCGGCACCATTCGTTACGCCGCACCGTTCGGCGACATCTGAGCGCTGGGCATCCGCTATTAGTGCCGAGGATTCTCGCTACGTCGCGGCTGTAATCCTCGGCTTTGACGGCGGTCGTCGTACCGTCGATCTCCCCGATTTCGGCCCGCCAGGCCCGCTGGCCCGTTAGCGTGCTCAACGGTCGAAGACGGCGCATCAAGAGGGCGGGGCATGACGCGAGTAGCAGCGTGGGTGGGGGCCGGAGTTTTCAGCGCGGGAGTCTCGGCGGCAGTGCTCGCCGGGGCGGGGGCCGCACACGCCGATGACGACGGTGCCACCAAACGGGACGCCAAATCGGACACAACGCAGGACCGGTCCACCGCTGACACGAAGCGCGACCCACTGAAACGGGCTGCGAAGTCCAAGGTTTCGGATACGGCAACTGCACGGGATGCCGAGACCCGAGCCGAAGCCCGACAGGCGCGCATCAAGCGCACCGACCGCACGCTGCGCGAGGCCGCAGACTCGGTCCGCACCAAGGTCCGCGGTGCCCTGAAGGACTCGACGCGCGAGATCCGGGAGAGCGCCCGCGAACTCCGCGAGGAAACACGCGAGCTCAAGGAAGCCCCGACGCTGCCGAGCGCTGCGGCCGAGGACGTCGATGCTGTCCAGGAGAAGGTCCGCCCGTCCATCAGCATCCGGTCGGCCCTGGCTGAGCGCCATGCCCGGCTGGATGTGCCGACAGCGCAGCCGGAGCCGGAAACCGACATCCTGGAACCACCACGCCCGCAGGCGGACTCGGCTACCGCCATCGAGAAGCTCGCCGCGGTCACCCCGGCCCGCAAGGACCCGGTCGAGGCCGTCCACGACCTGCTGCGCGGCCTGGGGGCGCTCGCGCTCAACCCCGAACCGCAGAACTATCCCAAGCCGCTGTCGGTGCTCGGCGACGTCGTCTTCGACACCGTCGCCGCGCTCGAACGCATTGTGGGCGGGGACCCGGTGGTGCCACCGCAGCTGCGCGACTCCGTCGAGGTCAGCAGCTCCACGCTGGTCGTCTCGCCCGGCCACGAAGTCGAATCCAACTGGTATCTGCCCAAAACCACTGCGGGACAGCCCGCGCCGAGCAGGCTGATCTATCTGCAGCACGGGTTCCTGGCCAACGGCCCGCTCTACAGTTACACCGCCTCGTATCTGGCGAACCAGACCAACAGCATCGTGGTCACCACCACCTACACCTCCAACCCGTTCGAGGCCGACGGGATGTGGCTCGGCGGCGACAACCTGCACGAGGCCGTCGCGCAGCTGTTCCTCGACCCGGACCGCACCGCGCTCAACGCCAGCCTGGACAACGCCGAACTGAAGGCCGGCCGCCCCGGCGACATCGAGGTGCCGCTGCAGTTCGTCCTGGTCGGGCACTCGCTCGGTGGTGGGTTCGGTCCCGGTGTCGCCGGCTACTACGCCGAGGGCCTGCTGCGCCGCCGCGACGACGATCCGGCGGCGTCCAACGATCTGGCCGGCGTCGTCATCTACGACGCGGTGCCCATGGGATCGATCATTCCCGACGCCATGGAACGCCTGGATGCGTTGGAGGCCAACGGAACCGCCGACCCGGCCGACGATGATCCCAACGACTACATCCCGATCTACGAGATCGGCGCTCCGCTGAACTACCTCAACGTGTTCAGCGACGTCAACGACCAGCTGACCCAGGCCCGACCCGGCCAGTTCACCGGCGTCGTGCTCGAGGACGGCGTCCACATGGACCCGATGCAGGGCGGCAACCCGTTGATCCAGGCGGCCGCCTACCTCATCGCCGGATTCCCGCAGCCGCAGAACCCGCTGGCCGTGCGCGCGCTGTCGGCGGGCTGGATCAACGACATGTTCGACGAGAACATCGACCCCGCCACCGGCGCGTGCCTCGCGGACGCCGACTGCGCCGGCCAGTACGGCGACGGCGGAACGTCGTTCCTGGTCAGCACCGACGAAGGAGACGCCGTCGCGGTGCTGATCGGTACCCGACGGGCCAGCGACCTCACCTCGCTGCGGGCCATCAGCGTCACCGACTTCATCTCAGCGATCCCCGCCGGCGTCCTCAACGGTCTCGAGACCACCTGCGATCTGTTCTCCGGAGGCCAGTGCCCGGTGTGAGGCCGCGATTTTGGTGTCGGAAGCACCACCGATGCGCTAGTACTGTCAACCCATGACGAATGTGCCAGACTCCACCGAGGTGCCGGCTGCCTGGCAGCAGCGGTTCGCCTTCTTCCAGCAGTACGGTCCAGTCGGCTCGACGCCGGAGGCCAAGGCCGCTTACCGCGCGCTGCCGTTCGGTGCCCGGATGCGCCTGGGGTTCAACATCTGGGCATTTCTGTTCGGCCCCGTCTACTTCCTCGTCAAAGGCATGTGGCGCAAGGGACTGACGGTGCTGGGCGTCGCGGTCACGCTGGGAGTGGCCTCGGTGCTGTTGGGTGTGCCGGACAACTGGGACCGCGCATTTGCCATCGGCTTCACCGCAGCCATCGCGACGGTGACGAACTGGGCCTATTATCTGCACGTGGCCGAGGGCAGCCAGTCCTGGAATCCGTTGGAGGGGCTTCGGCGCAAAGGCCCGGCCTGATCGGCGTCGATCACACTCGCTGGGATAACCGGCGCCGCAACACTTCACAGTGCGGCCGATGTCAACGTGTGTGAACACAACCGCAACAACATCGAAACACCGCGTGGGTAACTTCCTGGCCACCGACTACCCGGAGGTCAGCCTGTATGAGTTCGTCGTTCGCGCACGCCGCAGCCGAAACCCTCGCCAAAGGAATCGGGCGGCGCGATTTCGTTCGTGTCGTCGCGGCGGTGGGCGCCGGCGCGGGTCTCACCGCCGCGGGAGCCGGTTGCGCGCACCGGGATTCCGTTCCGGCGGCGACCGGCGCGGTGGCGGCCGGGACCACGGACGGCTTCGAGGTCCTGCAACCCGGTAGCGGCACCATCACCGGCGACCATTACCTGCAATCGAATCCTGAACAGGTGCTCTGGGGTTACGTGCCGACCGTGCACGCCGCGGCGGCCCTGAGGATGCGCTCGGGCCAGACGATCACCGTCGACACCGTCTCGCACGAGGGGATCCTCGAGGATCAGGGGCGCAACCCCGTCGAGTACTTCGGCAGTAAGGGGGTCAACGAATCCGAGGTGCTGCAGGACGCGATCGCTGTCGCCGCCGACTACGACCGGACCCCGCGCAACTTCGACAAGGACGGGCCGCACGTGGTGACCGGGCCGGTGTTCGTCGACGGCGCGCAACCCGGCGACGTGCTGAAATCGAGACGCTGGAGGCCATTCCGCGCGTACCGTACGGCGTGGTGTCCAGCCGCCACGGCAAGGGGGCGCTGGCCCGCAAAGCCGACGGAACCGCGCCGGAGGGCATCAGCCTCGACGAGGTGATGCCGCCCGTCGCCGCCGACGGCCGACCCAACGCCGACCCCACCCAGTACGGCAACGTCTCGACGTTCACCGCCGTCGAAGACGGCCACGGCGTCATGTCCTACGGCGACGCGCGGGTGCGGTTCCCGCTCTCGCCGTTCATGGGAATGATGGGGGTGGCCTTCTCCCAGGACCGGGACCCCACGGCGGCCACCGCGAACTCCATCCCACCCACCGTGGCCGGCGGCAACATCGACATCCGTCTGCTGGGCGAAGGTTCCACGTTGTATCTGCCGGTGTTCGCCGAGGGGGCACTGTTCTACGTCGGCGATCCGCACATGGCCATGGGCGACGGTGAAGTGGCGCTGACGGCGATGGAAGGGTCCCTGCGCGGCACGTACCGCCTGACGGTGTGCAAACCGGGGTCCGGCGACGCCCCGTCGGTCGCCTACCACTATCCGTTCGCCGAAACCGACGACTCCTGGGTGCCCATCGGATTGTCGGATCCCGACGGGGCGATCGACGGCAACGGCTCCGACCTGGACATCGCGATGCGCCGGGCCGTGGTCAATGCGCTGGATTTCCTGCAGAACGACCAGGGCATGGACCGCGCGACGGCCTACGCCTATCTGTCTGCCGCCGCGGATTTCGCGATCTCGCAGGTGGTCGATCGCACGGTGGGCGTGCACGGCCAGATCTACAAGTCCCATTTCGCGGCGTGACCGGAGGCTGATCTCACACCCCGCACCACGCCGTTGTGCAGAGTCTGCAACGCAGACGCATAACCGAAGTCGCGAAGTGGAAATCGCGGTGCGACACGGTGGACCGCGAACCGCCATCGGAGAAGAGGTTGCAGCCACATGTCCTATGTCAGCCCAGTTCAGTTCGTCGGCAAGATGATCGACTCCGGCGAGTCCAAGGCCCACATGTCCACCCGCGACACCCTGATCCGGGCGTACATGGCCGGTGGCCATCCTGGCGATCTCCGCGGCCTTCGCGGTCACCGTCACCGTCCAAACCGGCAGCCCCTTGCTCGGCGCGGTGCTGTTCCCGGTCGGCTTCTGCCTGCTCTACCTGCTCGGCTTCGACCTGCTCACCGGGGTGTTCACGCTGGTGCCGTTGGCGCTGCTGGACAAGCGGCGCGGCGTGACCGTGCGCACGGTGCTGCGCAACTGGGGCTGGGTCTTCCTGGGCAACCTCGCCGGTGCGCTCACCGTCGCACTCATGATGGCGATCGTCTTCACCTACGGGTTCAGCATCGACCCCAACGAGGTGGGGCAGCGCCTCGGCGAGATCGGGCACAGCCGCACCGTCGGCTACGCCGAGCACGGCGCGGCCGGCATGCTCACGCTGTTCATCCGCGGGGTGCTGTGCAACTGGATGGTCTCCACCGGCGTGGTCGCGGCGATGATGTCCACCAGCGTCTCGGGGAAGGTCATCGGGATGTGGATGCCGGTCATGCTGTTCTTCTACATGGGTTTCGAGCATTCGGTGGTCAACATGTTCCTGTTTCCGTCGGGCCTGATGCTCGGCGGCGACTTCTCCATCGCCGACTACCTGGTCTGGAACGAAATCCCCACGGTGCTGGGAAATCTCGTCGGCGGGGTGGCGTTCGTCGGGCTTACACTGTTTGCGACCCATGCGCGCACGGGAGCGTCGAGGTTCACGCTGCCCCCCGTAGCGCAGCCCGATACCCTTGAGCCGAAGAAGGTGACCGCATGACTCCCATCATGACCAAACCCGAAGCCGCCGCACTCGTCGTCGCCGCCAGGATCCGCAAGAATCTCAGCTGGGCCCAGATCGCCGAGGAACTCGACGCCCCGAAGGCCTGGTGCGTCGCGGCCCTGCTGGGCCAGCATCCACTGACCGCCGAGCAAGCCGAACGCGCGTGCGCCCTGCTCGAACTCGACGACGCGGTACGCGAAAGCCTGCAGCTGCAACCTGCCCGCGGCGTCGACCCGGAACTGCTGTCCGACCCCACCATCTACCGGTTCCAGGAGGCCCTCGCGGTCTACGGCCCCGCGATCAAGGAACTCATCCACGAGGAGTTCGGCGACGGGATCATGAGCGCCATCAACTTCAAGCTCGATGTGAGCCGGCGGGCGGACCCCGACGGCGACCGCGTTGTCGTCACGTTCGACGGGAAGTTCCTCGACTACCGCTGGTGACGCATTGCCGAGTCCCCTCGGCGGCCGTTGTGAGAGTATCGGCGCATCGAGCCTGAAGGGGGGCCCATGGCTAGTTCAACGGTCGGCGTCCGGCAGAAGCTGCAGCATCTGGGCGAGGCGGTGCGCGCCGCCAAGCGACTCGTCGAAACCGGGATCCTCGATCTGAAGGATCTGCGCGGAACTCTTCGGGGAGCCAAGCTCATTCAGGTCTACGGACCGCAAGCGACGATGACCATCCAGGGCGGCCACCGATTTCCGGACCTGCCGGCCGTCGTCGACGAGCGCGGGAGTCTGACCTACGGCGAAGTCGACGAGCAGTCCTGGGCGTTGGCGTACGCGCTGCGCTCGCTCGGTGTGGTCGAGGGTTCCGTGGTCGGGGTGTTGTGCCGCGACCACCGGGGTCTGATCATCGCGATGGCCGCCTGCGGCAAGCTCGGCGCCCGCGTGGTGCTGATGAACACCGGGTTCGCCAAGCCGCAGTTCGCGCAGGTCTGCGAGCGCGAGAAGGTGACGGTTGTGCTGCACGACAGCGAGTTCGTGGGGCTGCTCGACGCGCTGCCTCCGGAGCTGCCCCGCGTGCTCACCTGGGTCGACGACGGCGCCGAGCTCCCCGCGGGCGCGCACACCCTCGACGACCTCGTTGCCTCGAACCCCACCGATCCGCTACCGCCCCCGACCCGCCCCGGCGGCTCGGTCATCTTGACCAGCGGGACCACCGGAATGCCGAAGGGCGCGCCCCGCGACACCGTGTCGCCGTTGGCGACGGCGCAGATCATCGACCGAATTCCGTTCCCCCGCAAGGGCACGATGGTCATCGTCTCGCCGATCTTCCACAGCACCGGGTGGGCCACCTACACCGTGGGTGCCGCGCTGGGCAACAAGATCGTGACCGCCCGGCGGTTCAACGCCGAGAACACCGTGAAGATGATCGCCGAGCACCGCGCCGAGATGCTGGTGGCGGTCCCGACGATGCTGCACCGCATGGTCGAACTCGACGCCGCGACCCTCGCCAAGTACGACACCTCCTCTTTGCGGGTGATCCTGATCGCCGGCTCGGCGCTGAGCCCGGAGCTGAGTGAACGGGTGCAGGACACCTTCGGTGACGTCCTCTACAACATGTACGGCTCCACCGAGTGCGCCATCGCCACCGTGGCCCAGCCGGCCGAGCTGCGTGCCGCGCCCGGGACCGCCGGGCGGGCCCCGGTCACCTGTGAGGTGGTGCTCTACGACGACAACGACCGGCGCATCGAGGGCGCGAACCGTCCCGGCCGGATCTTCGTCCGCAACGGCGCCCCGTTCCAGGGGTACACCGACGGCCGCGGTAAACAGATCATCGACGGCTACATGTCCAGCGGCGACATGGGCCATTTCGACGACAACGGGCTGCTGTTCATCGACGGCCGCGACGACGACATGATTGTCTCCGGCGGTGAGAACGTGTTCCCACAGGAGGTGGAGAACCTGCTCGAGGAACACGACGACGTCGCCGAGGTGGCGGTGGTGGGTGTCGACGACGTGGAGTTCGGAAAGCGGTTGCGCGCCTTCGTCGTTCCCGAGCCGGGCGCCGCACCGGACGCCGCTCAGATCAAGCAGTACGTGAAGGACAACCTCGCCCGGCACAAGGTGCCCCGCGACGTGGTGTTCATCGACGAGCTACCGCGCAACGCCACCGGCAAGCTGTTGCGCCGGGTGCTGGTCGAAAAGGACGTCGACAGCTGAGGAGGCGGCCGTGCCGCAGACAAGACGGTGGGTCGGAGACCCGGTCTGGCTCGCGGATGTGCTTCGTGCCGAAGGGGTTCGGCTCGTCGAGTACCCCGGATGGCGCGACCGCGGCCACGGCGACTTCAAGGATATCCGCGGGGTGATGGTGCACCACACCGGATCCGACAACGCCTCTGCCGCCTCGATCGCGCGGGGCCGGCCGGATCTGCCCGGACCGCTGTCGCAACTGCACATCGCGCGCGACGGCACCATCACCGTCGTCGCCGTGGGGGTCGCCTGGCACGCCGGGGTGGGCATGTACCCGTGGCTGCCCACCAACATGGCCAACTGGCACACCATCGGAATCGAGTGCGCCAACAGCGGAACCAGCCCCACCGCGCCGCACCGCACCCATTGGCCCGACGCCCAGTACGACGCGTTGGTGCGCAGTTGTGCGGCGATCAACCGCCGGCTCGCGCAGAACTCCAGCCGCACCATCGGGCACAAGGAGTACGCGGGCCGGGCGCAGGGCAAATGGGATCCGGGCGCCATCGACATGGACATCCTGCGCAGCGACATCCAGGCCGCCATCGGCACCATCCCGGACCCGGCCGCGACGCCGAGGCCGCCGGTGCCGGTGGGCAAGTACGCGGAGGTCCTGCTGTTCCGCGGGGTCGAGGGGCCCCAGGTCGCCCAGCTACAGCGGCAGCTACGCGACGAATATCCCTATTACGCAGGTGATTTGGTGATCGACGGTGTCTTCGGACCGCAGACCGAGGCTGCGGTGCGGGAGTTCCAGCGCCGCACCCGCGGACTCAAGGTCGACGGCGTCGTCGGACCCGCGACCGCAGCGGCAATGAACCTGCGACTGGTGTCATAGCGGCGACGGCGACGCGGGGCGCAGCCGGGCGATGATGCCGTCGAGGTCGACGACGAACATGTCGGGCCGGAAGAAGTGACCGCCGGGCACCTCGTGGGCTTCGTGCGGGATCCCGGCGGCGCTGAGGTGTCCGCGGAACTCGCGCTGACCGGCGAGCACCTGGGTCTCGTTGACGCTGTCGAACCAGTTGAGCGGGTCCGGGCTGGTGCCGGCCAGCAGGAAGATCCGCTTGTTGCGGTAGCTGCCGATGCGCTCGACGGGATTGTCGGCGCTGACCCGGCGTTGCTCCCACAGCGGTGCCCCGTAGACCGTCCCGCCGGCCAGATCCAGCACCGCCGAGGTGATGTTCGCCCAGTGCACCACCAGTCCGTAGTCACGGCGCAGACTCGCCGGGCCGGAGTGGCTGCTCACCGACGCGAAGTGCCCGTAGTACTTGGCCGCGTACTTCAACGCACCGAAGCCGCCCATCGAGAACCCACCGACCGCACGGCCGTCGTACTCGGCGAACGTCCGGAAGTTGGCGTCGATCCAGGGGAGTAGCTGGGCGATGTGGAAGGTCTCCCAGTTCCGTGGCCCCACGAAGGAACTGACCGGGTTGGAGTACCACCCCGCGCGCCCGCCGTCGGGCATCACCACGATGATCGGCTTGCCGGCGGTCAATTCGCGGATGCCCGCGAAGTCGAAGAACCGGAAATCCTGGTCGCCGCCGTGGAACAGGTAGAGCACGGGGTAGGTGCGTCCGCTGGTGCGGTAGTCGCTGGGAAGCAACACGTTGACGCCGGGGTTCCAGCCGATCGCGCTGGTCTGGAACCGGTAGTACCACAGGCGCGGATCGTTCTCGTTGCGGTCCACGATGTGCAGGCCGAACCCGTCGCCGCGACCGGCGAAGATGATCAGTTCCGTCCCGACGTCGATGACGCTAGGATCGGCGATCCCGTTCACGTCGGCGATCAACGGATAGAACGACGCGTCCCCGTAGAAGTGAGATGCCAACGCCGACAGCGTGTCTGCCGGTGCCACGGTGTAACGCGTGAGGTCGGCGATGATGAGTTCCTGGCCCGGGGTCAGAACAGCCGACTCCGGCAGTCCGCTGGCCCGGGCGATCAACCAGGCCAGATCCGCGTCCCCGTAGAACCGCGTCGCCAGCGACGGCAGCGTGTCACCCGGTGCCGCCCGGTACCTCGTGAAGTCGGGGAAGATCAGGTGCCGTCCCACGGCGAGGACGTCGGGATCGTCGATCCCGCCGGCGGCGGCGATCAGCGGGTACAGTTCGGCGTCGCCGTAGAACCGCAATGCCAACGCGGACAATGTTTCCCCGGCAACTACGGTGTGCGTTCTGATCATCGCCCGCCCCCTCGGCTACGGCTGTCTAGCCGTGATTATCCGCCCGTCGGGGCCGCGGGCGTGGCGTTTCGGACTACCCAGGCGCCGGTTCAGGCGAGCGAAAGTCCCCCCGGGCGTTCGGCGGAGTCGCCGGCGCGCAGCGCGGCCGGGGCCAGGAAGTCGGCCAGGGGGTAGCGGGATTCGGTTGAATCCTGGTGTGGCGCATCGTCGGAGTCCAGCAGCAGCTCGGTGGCGGCCTTGGCCTGGAACATCGCGACGACGGCGTCGTTGTGCTGGTCGGTACCGAAGCGGGTGAGCGCCGCGGTGAGCTTGCCGTCCACGTAGCGCAGCGTGTGTTCGAGTTGCCGCAGTTCAGTGGCGTCCTGGCGCGCATCCTCACGCTCGGCCTGCTCGTCGCGCCTGGCGACCAGTCGGCGCATGGCCAGGGCGCCGAGTGCGGCCGACAACGCGGGCACGAACAGCACCGTGCTCGTCACGCCGAGGGAGGCATCCGACGACAGCGCCGCGATGATGCTCAGGGTCGTGAGCACCGCCAGCAGCGAGGACAGCAGCGTCATCGCCGACGCGGCCGCCACTCGGTCCCCGGCCCGGCGGACCAGTGGCGAGAGCTTCGACGACACCGTGGAGGCCTGCCGGACCGCGGTCTGATGCCAGGACGGTGGCGCCGGACGCGGGGGCGGGGCGGGTGCAGCCGTCGGCGGGGCCTGCGGGGCAGCGGTTTCGGGTGCTTGCTGAGTCTCAGCGGCAGCAGCTGTCATGTGACCATTGTGGCCTGAGTGACGTGTGATTCCTGGGAGGCGAGGCCGTTACGCGGCCTCCAATCGACTCACCGGGTTCACTGGGGCGGATCGGCCCTCAGCTAACACTATTAGCTGCACTTGTTGCGGGTGCAAGCACATCCCGCCAGGTATGCGGCGTGACGCGAAATGAATTTATTTTGCATTTCGGGCCGCCCTGCTGGCCTGCGTTCACGAGTGACCTGCGACTTGGTTCGCTGGCCTGCCAATCGCGTGACAAGTGGAAGTCTCGCCGACGCATAGCAAATACACAGGGCCTGCTCAGGGAACGCAAAGCAAGTGCATAGGCTGAGTTACGGCTATGGGCGGTGTGATTCTTTGCTGGATGTGAAGATGCTGGTCAAGGCGGTATGAGCTGGGTTATGTATTCAAAATGAGGTAAGGCAAACCTCTTGTCTCTTAGGTAAAACTCAGCTAATTTTTAGGTTCGGTTCAACCCAGTTGGGCCGCAAAACTCACATCCAGTTAATGAGGAGCTCTCTGTGGAACAAGCACTTCACCGCGGGGCCGACGAGCCCACCAAGCGGTCGAAGACCCTGAAGCAAAAGGTCGTCATCGGCGGCGTCGCAGCGCTGAGCGCAACGGCGATTGCGGCCGTCCCGGTCACCGCGACCAGCCCGGCGATGCTTCAGGCCCAGCAACGGTCCATGACCGTCGATCTGGTAGCCAGCGTGACCGATTCGCCCTTGGATTACTACGGGCAGTTCTTCAACACCACGCAGAGCAATGTCACTGCGTTGGCGGCGTCGATCCAGGCCAACCCGCTGCCGCTGCTGAGCCAGGTCTTCGAGAACCAGAAGGGTTACTTCGATAGTTTCGCCGCTGCGGTCGAGGGGCTGCCGGCCAAGATCGAGACGTCGTTCGCCGAGGACGGCAACGTCGGCAAGAACCTCGTCAAGCTGCAGGCCGCCCTCGAGGCCGGCGACATCTTCGCCGCCTACGAGGCGTTCAACGCCGCCTTCCTGTACTCGTTCACGGTGTTCGTCACGCCCTTCTCCGGGTTGATCTTCTCGTCCGCGACCGCCCCCGGCATCATCGAGACCGCCGCGCAGAACATGGTGGACGCCCTGGGCGTGCTGCTGGACACCACGAACATCAACCGCGGCATCTTCTACTCGGCGTTCGCCGTCGCCAGCGGTGTGCCCTACGAGGCCGCGCGTGTCGTCGGCTCCCTGGTCAAGGCGATCCAGGACGGCGAGATCGAAGAGGCCGGAAACGTGCTGCTCAACGCACCGGCTGCGATCGCCAACGCCCTGATCAACGGGTTCGACTACAACCCGGACGACCCGACCGCGGCGTGGCCCGGCCTGTTCGCTCCGCTGGGGCCAGAAGTTCCGGATCGGAACGGCAACCTCGGACCGGCACATCCCGGTGGTCTGATCTACCAGGCGCTGGTCGGCCTGCCCAGCCAGATCGCCGACGCCATCAACAACAACCCCGCCCCGGCTTCGCAGCTGGTCAACCTGAAGCTTCAGCAGGACGAGCAGGAGGCGCTGGAGGACGGCACCGAGACCGTCACCGAGGGCGAGGAGGCCGAGGTCATCGAGCCCATCGATGCCGAGGTCGTGGAACTTCCCGCGGGCGATGAGGTCGTGGCCGTCGCTCCCGTCGAGGCTCCGGTTGCCGAGACCCCGGCCGGCGAGATCGAAGAGGTCGTCACCGAGGTCGACGTCAAGAAGGAGCTGGCCGACAGCGCCGCGGAGAAGCCGGCCGAGTCAAAGGCTGCTGCCGCGTTGACCAAGAGTGCCGAGAAGGCCAAGGCCAATGTTGCCAAGGTCAACGAGCGGATCAACTCGGCCGCCAAGAAGGTGGGCGACGGGCTGAAGAAGCTGACCGGCTCCAAGAAGGACAAGGCCAGCGACAGCAAGTCCGACAGCAAGAGCAACAACGGTGGCGGTGCCGGCGACAGCGGCAACGACTCCGACTAAGCCTCGTTCCACCGATGAACTGGCTGGTCATGGGGTGTCGGAATGAGGAAAGTGCC
>JBIQHU010000008.1:0-88881 GCA_044508395.1 Mycobacterium sp.
GACCCCGCATTCTCGACAGATACCAACCGTGTGCTCGATGAGGCACGAGAGAAAGGGGGCGTAGCGCGGTGTCCCTTCGGCGCGATGGTGCTGGGCCATAAAGAAGTCGCTGAGGCATTCCGCAGCGAGAAGGTCAAGGAATCGGGTGCGGAGTACATGGCGGCAATCGGCGTCAAGGAAGGGCCGTTCACGAAGCACTTTGCGAACATGATTTTGATGCAGTCTGGCGAAAAGCACACTCGCTTGCGGCGAATGGTCAACGGTGTGTTCACGCCAAAACAGGCCGCCGCGGCTCGACCGATGATGCGTGAGGTGGCAACGCAACAGCTCGAACCGGCCGTCGCCCAGGGAACGCTCGACATGGTCGAGATTGCGGAGCTGTACGCCGCGCAGGTCTTCTGCCGCCTGGTTGGCCTGCCTGCCGAGCGTGTACACACAATCCGGGGAATCGCGGGGACTCTCCACAGGGCGATGGACGAGAACATCGTGGAAATCATCGGCGAGTTGGACGAGGCCATCGAGGGCGTCGGCGCCTACACCGTAGAAATGTTGGAGCGGCACAGGATTCATGGTGGTGCCGATCTGATTACCTCGTTACTGAACGCCACGTATGAAGATGACAAGCTCAGCGAGGACGAGCTGCTCAACCTGACCACGGTGCTACTGACAGCCAGCTTTGGCACCGTCGCTACCGAAATCCTCTGGGGTATACATCTCCTGACCGAACGCCCAGACCTTCTGAATGGATTGCATGACGAACCCGAATCGGTCCCCCGGTTCGTCAACGAGCTCCTGCGTACCCACGGCTCGGCGGCATCAATGACACGGATCGCGAGAACCGACGTCGACATCGACGGTGTTACGGTGCCGGCCGGAACCGTGCTGATCCTCTCGATGAGGGCGGCATGCCGCGACCCCAAGGCATACAAGGACCCCACCACCTTCAACATGGACCGCGACGATGATTCACCCCTGCTTACCTTCGGTTGGGGCAGCCACTATTGCCTGGGAATGCATATCGGCCGAGCCGAGGTCGAGACGTTCATCACCGAATTCGTCCGGCGCGTCGGCAAAGTACGCATGGCCGGCGAACTCGAGGCTTCGGCCGCCCTGGGATTGCATGCGGTCCGCAAACTGCCGGTCGAGCTGATACCGCGAGCCAACGCTACGTCAAAGACGGTCTGAGTGATTGTGATGAAGGACTTTTCGGGCAAGGTCGCCGTAGTGACCGGCGCAGCCAGCGGAATCGGCTTGGCATTGGCGAGCCGTTTCGCCGCCGAAGGCATGAAGGTCATGATGGCCGACATCGAGAAAGACGCCCTCGACGAGGCCGCCGAAAAGGTCGGGCACGGCGCCACACATGCGATCGTCGATGTGCGCAACGCCGAGCAGATGAACGCGCTGGCCCAGCAGACAGTCCGCGAGTTCGGCGCAGTTCACATCGTCTGCAACAACGCTGGTGTCGGCATGGTATGTCCCGCCACAGAAGTGCGGCTGGAGGATTGGGAATGGATCATCGGTGTCAACTTGTGGGGCGTCATCAACGGAATTCAGGCCTTCCTGCCGTTACTGGTAGCGCAGGGCGAAGGTCACATCGTGAACACGGCGTCCATCGTCGGCCTAGCCGGGGTGCCGATGACTCTCCCGTACGGTGCCAGCAAGGCCGCGGTGGTGTCCATTACCGAGACACTCGCGGCTGAGTTCGCAGCGCAGGGATCTGACCTTGGAGCGTCAGTTCTATGCCCAGGCGTCGTACGCACCAGGATCATGGATGCCGAACGGAATCGTCCCGGCGGTAGAAGTCACAACGAGTTGGCCAACCAGTTCGCCGCGTTCGGTCAACAGGCGATGGATGAGAGTGGACTGGACCCCGACGACGTTGCGGATCAGGTGATCGAGGGGATCAGATCCCGTCGGGTTCACATCCTTACGAGTGCCGAAGACCTGCAAGGTGTTCGGCAGCGCATGGAGCTCATCCTCAGCAGCGTCTAACAGTCAATAGTCACCGCGAGCGGGGCTTGCCGCAGATAGGTGCGTCTAGTGCGCATAGTTATCGATCGAAAAAAGTGCGCCGGCATCGGACTGTGCGAAGCAACAGCTCCGCATATCCTCGAACTGGGTGAAGATTCCCAGGCTCACGCACTCCACGACGAGCTTCCGGCAGACGAGATCGCCGCCGCTGAAGAAGCGGTACGATCCTGTCCCACAGCAGCATTGCGAATCACCGAGTGACTCGGACTGAGGTGTCGAACGAACGCACGCACCGACACCCGGGTTGATAGGTGCCGTCCTACTGCTCCGGCTCAGGTATACGGAGGCGCTCCCTCCACAACAGTCCACGTGCCATTGCCTGCATTCCAGACGCCGTACCAGTCGTGGCAAACGTCTGTTCGCCACACCTTTGGGTGAGGTGGATAGCCGCTCATCACTGCCGGCTCCCCGGGGCACCAACGACCAGAGGGTCCCTGAACGGGCTCGGCCGCGGCGGTGCTCGTCGATACGAGACTGGACAGAACGCCGCATCCCACTATCAATACCGCCGCCCCCCGCCTCGCGACGGCACACCTGATCCAAGGGTTCGTGCGAATCATCGAGCGTCCCCACCTAACTTCCCGCTGGGCCTTTCCAAGTCGCCCTCACAAGTAGCGTCGCCCCAATCCCGATAACTTTCGCAAACCAGTGATCCGCGGACATAGATGCGGACTATGACCCATGAAGGCGATGGTTTCGAAGCCTCCTTCCAGTGCGCATGAAGTTTCGCCCCGCCACTCGACCGGCTGGCAGGGTCAGCGATTGACGCAGTCATCCGCCAGGGCAGTGGCACGTCTTTCAGAGAAACCATTTGCGCTCCATCGTTGTAGTCGATATCGACCGTACGGATGTAGCCAGAGATCACTTCGTACAACACGATTTCGTCGGCCCTGGCGGGCGGAGGCGCCAGCACCCCGGACACGCCAATGAGCAGGCACAGCGCTGTAGCGATGCTACGAATCATGGTTCTCCCCAGACTATCCGGGTGGGCAGGTCGCATAGGCGTTGCAGACATAGGAATCGCGATCATTCCAGCCCTTGTACCACGTCCCCTTCGCAGTGGCGATGAACTTGAATTCGCCGTGCCCGCAGTAGACATCGCTCTCCGGAGTGACTGCACAGGTGGTCTGTTCGAACTTCACAAAACTAGTAGGCGGCAAGGTCTGCTGCGCGCGTCCAGGAGGATACTGGATGGCCGCGGTCCAACCCTGTTGCACCGCACGGTTACCGTTAAACCACGCACTGTCGTTGGCTCCGGCTGGCGCACCGGCTATCTCGCCGGTACATCCGAAGCTCCCCCAGATCCAGATGGCGCAGTTCAAACCAGACGGCGTGAGAAAGTACACACCCGCTTGGTTAGGAATGAAGAACTGGTTCGCCGCCAACTCGGTGTAGTACTGATGAACGATCGACATAATCGGAAACGGTGTAGAGGGCGCAGCGTCAGGGGCCGGGTCGGCGTTGCTCGGCGGTGTAGCAGCGAATGTCACCCCGAGCAGGAGTCCGACCGTCAGTAACCAACGGCCACTAGTGCGCATATTGTCACTCCGATCGTTGCGAGTCCGCTCTGCATACATTGTCAGTTCTTGAACGTCGTCGAGCCGTAGCACGCCGCATTGCCCACATCGAGCGTGTTCTGGCAGATCACTTTGCCTCGGTAGGAGATTCGGACTGTGACCCAGTAGCCAATCGGTATGCCGGGGGGCAGTATCGAGGCGGGGACATAAGGTCGCCAGTCGGCTCGAACTTCAGCACCACGGGAGGACGGGATACGTGCGTCGGCCACCGTCACATCCAACCGCCACGGCAGGTGGGCACCATTCAGGACTCGCCGCTGAGAGTTTTCGTAGTACACGATGTTTGCCGCGCCGACCCTTTGCGAAATGACCTCATAGGTAACCGTGTCCACCGCCGATGCAGTCGGCGGTGCGACTGCGAAGAGGGTGGCTACGATCATTGCAACTGGTGCGTATCGGAATGACCGCAAGACCGACCGCACACCTGGGATTCCAAATGATGTGAACACTGTTACGGCCCCGCCAGTACGATCGCAGTCAAGTAGTAGCCGCGCGTCTCGTTGTACAGCATGCTGGCGCCGTAATCCGTGTAACCGCAGTTGGAGATCGCGAAAGGAGTCTTATCCAACCCAACGAGGCCTTCGAGCAACGTGTACTTGATGGCATCCGCCTCGGATGGGGCAGCTGTTCTGAGCAACGCGGCCTGTGTGCCGCCATACCCAAGTGTCTTTAATCCCGGCTTCGGATCGTCGATCGGCTCTTCTATTGCAACATTGTCGACATAGTCGTCGGTAGATCGATTGGCGATCTCCGCGACTCGCTCGACAATCGGATCGGACCGCAACGCGGGACACGACGTACTTTGGCGGGCCGCTGCCAACGCGTCCCGCAATCCGGCAGCAGGGTCTGGGTCCGCGCCGGCCGCAGGCGTATGTGCTGTGCATAAAACGGCCACGCTCAGGGTAACGACAAGCACTGCCGCAAACCTTCTAGGTGCGCCGCGTACGCCGGTAGCAGCCTCCGATGTCTGGGCTGTCCTGTCACATTCATTGTGTATCACAGGGTTTCGCCTAATCACATACATGCGATCGCTCTATCCTGGTGCCCCACCGCTTCGCCCTCTGCACCGACGGGCCCGTGAACCA
Organism: Mycobacterium sp.; assembly: GCA_044508395.1. Lineage (GTDB taxonomy): Bacteria > Actinomycetota > Actinomycetes > Mycobacteriales > Mycobacteriaceae > Mycobacterium. The sequence goes on from JBIQHU010000008.1 coordinate 4,694, forward strand.
GTCGGGTTGGTGACTCTTGATGCCGGCGTTTACGTTCGCCAGATGCTGCCATAGACGGTAGAAGCTCTCACCCTCATAGATCGGGAAGTAATGGTCCCCGAAATGCTCCGTCGCCTGAGTGAGGGCATTGACCCGCGGATCCAAGAACGCCACTGCCTGATCGATATTCGTGGTTACGATGTCCACCTGCTGCTGAAGATCGCCACGGCTGTAATCCCAATCGCTGCCCGACCCCATGATCGGGCCCGGCCCATTCGGGGTTATCCGATCGAACTGTAGCTTGTCGATCTGCCTCCGCAGTTCGTAATACTGGGCGTTGAACCATTGACATAGCTCGCGTTCAGCGTTGATGTCGGCGTCAGTGATGTGGCCCCGGGTCTGGTCATAGGGGAAGGGGAACTTCGGCTGCCAATCCGACGGGACGGGAACCACTGCAGGTAGCGGCACAACTGGCCGGTTGTACTCGGCGGCGTCGCCAAACTCGTCGGGTACGAATCGTTCAAGGTTTTCCACGGTAGGGTTGGCCATGATTGGGTCGTCGGCGGCAGGGTCGTAGTCTGAGATGTCGTCGAGGCCCTCATCGGCGGCCGAGATGGGCGGCGTATCAACGCCAGCGAAGGAAAACAGCAGTACGGCGCCAATGACAACGGCAAAGCCGCGGCGGGCCTTGTTGCGCTCTTTCACCTCTCAACCCTCCTCATGATGTCCCTCCTCCGGTGCGCGACGTCAGTTCCCGCTGACCATCGCACCGATCCCACCGACGTCGCTGATCTGCCAGTCCTTGGCGCTGTCGATCGTGATGCTGTACGCGGCGGTGGACTGAAGGGGGTCAGGCGACTGGACGGTCTTGGTCTGAACGCTTACGAAGGCATCGACAATGTAGATGGATCCCTCGGTTGAGCGGACCTTGGCGGCGAGTGGAGTTGCGGTAGAATTCCATTGCAGCGGAACAAGGATCTGCTCCATCGACGTCGCCGCCTTGGTCAGCTTGTCGTTGAGCTCAGGGGTTGTCCCCGCGACCAGTTTGGACTTCCAGGCACCGAGATCTGAGGCATTCATCGCCGCGGCGTTCACGGCGTAGTCCAGGGCGATTTTCTCTGCATGCGCATAGTTATCGGCCTTCAGCGCCTGAGCGTCTAGCGTGTGCCGTGCTTCCAAGTACAGCCACCCCAACACGCCGATCGTTGCGACGAGTAGCGCAATAATTGCACCGAAGACCAAGCCGCGCACAGAAATCGACACCCGAGCGCGCGAGGAATATTGACCCTCGGGGTCGTCCCGTTCGAGCGCGGGTCCCTCAGCAACTACTCCTGTAGGTTCAGCGCCTTCGGACTCGCTGCGGCCCTGCGATGCCGATGAGTCATCGTTGGCGCCGCCAACCTCCGCTTCTGATTCTGAGGAACCGGTTTCCGCGTCATCGTCGGTCATGAGCCGATCCACATTGGTCGTCATCGTGTTGCCGCCTCCATTCCTTTCATCGCCTCACCGTCTGAGAGTGTTTTGGTATCGACCTAATTGGGCGGCACGCTCACGTGAAGCGTGACGGCGCCGTCTTCGGGAAGCGTGGCCAAGATGTTCGACATGATCTGACTCGGGTCCAGGTTCATCAGGGCGCCGGCAATTGCTTTGACCTGCGGCATGAATCTCTCACCTATCACTTTGAGATCACCACCGTTGCTGTCGAGGAGACGTTGGATCCGATCGAGGAGATGATGAAACCGATAGAGCGTGTCCGGTCCCCCGTGACTGGTGATGGTGACGAGGCCAGCGAAGACACCCTGTGCGCCCCAACCGATCTTTGGCGGATAAGGTATGAGGTCGCTGAGCAGCGGACCGACCCACGAGGCATTGCGTAACAGTGTCTGGAAGTTGTCGAGCAGCACCGCTCCCTTGCCATTCATGTCCGCTGCAACGTTTTTCAGTAGCCTGCTGGTACGGGTCAGGTTGGGCAGGACCGTTTCCGGAGGCGGTATCGCGGCATCCGCCTCATTGACGATGCGTTCAAGTGCAACGGGGTCCAGTTGGCTAAGGACCCGGCCCATACTGGCGGCCAGGTCCGATACACTTGGCGGTTGTACCACCCGTTTGGTGTCGATGTACTCACCGTCTTGCAGCATCCGCCCGCTTCCGGTCTTGGGGGCGAACTCGATATAGGCCTCGCCAAGGGCTGACAGGCTGCCAATCTTCACCTCGGTGTCCACGGGGACGGGATAGCGATCATCCACCCAAAAGTGCACAGTTGCTCCTGCGAGATCGGTCTCAAGAGCGGTGATCTTGCCGACCGGTACGCCACGCAACAGGACATTTGAGTCGTAGACCAGACCATTGACGTCCGGGATCTTCATCACGAGGTTGGTGCGCTGCTCTGGCGGCCCCAGTCGCACGCCGAGGGCGCCGAAGAAGGCGATCGCGAGGCTGATGCATGCGGCGAACGCGATGAAGGACAACAGATTTCGGATTTTCACGGAGCGGCCCCGAGGATTCTAAGCACGTCCTGCACATTTCCTGAAAGCTCACGACCGTCGGGTGCCACAATCGATGTGATGTTGATGGCCGGGTGCTTGTCCTGAGGGAGGAAGTAGTTGTTCAGAAAGTTCTGCCACGCAGGGTACTCGTCTTCGAATGCCCACTTCGACTGCTGAAGCGCGCCAAGCGCGTCGGCCATCGAAAGGAGTAGGGGTTTAAGCCAGTAGCCACCGGCGAAGACCGAGCTCAGGGTTGGAAGAATGGTCGCGAAGCGCCCGATGATGGCCATTCCGCGTTCAAAGCCGTTCATGCCTCTGGTTGAGAACCATTGCTCGAACGACGGAATGCTGTCGTACATCAGTTGACCGGTTTGAGACAGGCCGTTGAGCCAATGGTCGACCGTGTCCATGTTGCGGCCCAAGTCCTTGATATCCGCGGATACCTGCGAGACGAGTTGGCGGAGCGCCGGTTCGCCACCCTCTGGCTGAATCGCGTTGAGGTGGATCATCGTGTTCTGGATGCGCTGAATCGACCCACTCGAGACGAAATTCGCGAGATTGGCGATCGTGGCTTCCAGCGGCGGCGGAGTCGTCGTTTGCGCCAACGGGATCGAGTCACCAGACGACAGAGTGTGCACGCCGTCGGGTGCGGGTTCGGTAGGTCGCTCGAGAGCCACGTAGATGTCCCCCAGCACGGTGGCTTGCTGCAGAGCGGCGTGAATGTTGGAAGGTATGGCGACGTGATTGTCGATCCGTACGGTGACGCCGACGTATTGGCTGGTGGGTTCAATCTTGGCAACGACACCTACGGTCGTCCCATCCAGCACTACCCGCGCACGATCTGGCAGGTTGAGAACGTTGTCGAATTCGATGAGGATGTCGTTTCCACCGGCGTACGTGTGGCCGGGCTGAGGCAACTGGTTGACGTTCAGGCCCGAGCACGACGAGAGGGTGACAGCACACACGGTTGCAGCAGCTATCGCAAACTTTCGGCGACTCATCTCTTTGCCGCCTCGATGAGAACGTATTGCAGCAGTGCTGCGTCTACTGCATATGGCGTACCTTGGACGTTTGCGCAGCTGCCCGGCATGGAGGCGTTCATGACGTTGCACAGTGCCACGCCGTCCGGGGTGCGGATCCGGTAGAGGGGTGGCCGGTATCTGATGCTCTGCCAGGAGTGATTGTTGACCATATTCGCCAGTGACTTGATCCACCACGGAACAGGATTCATCAGGTTTGCCAGTCGGGGGGCATGCGCAGAGACCTTGCGTACGACCACCGACATGGAGTCGAGCAGGAACTGGATTTCGTCACCGAAGTGAGCTTCGACGTCTGCCAAGGCCTCGATTGCTGGGTCGAGACCGCCCATCATCCCTCCGGCCCGCTCTACAGCGGGAGTGAGGATCGGCGTCGTCTGCTGCGCGTCGAGCATTATCTGCTTGAGTGGCTCACGGATATCAGTGAGCGTGGTGCTCAACCTACTGACGTTCGCGAGGATGGAGCCGATGTCGCTGACCGCGGCGTCAGGATTGTCAAGCACTGCAGACGACGTGGTAAGCAGCTGATTGATGCCAACGCCGTTTCCATGGAATGCCACGTCGAGTCGCTGCACGACATCACCGATGTTGGTGGACCCGTCGGGGTTGATCGAGTCGACGAAAGCCGTTGCAGAGCCGATCACTTCGGACAGGCTCTTGGGGGTCGCCGATCGGCTGAGAGGAATGCATTCTCCAGGACGTAGCTGGGGACCCGAGTCATAGTCTCCGACCAGTTCCATCGACCGGTCGGCGAGGATCGACGGCGACCTGACGACCGCCTTGACATCGGCGGCCAGGACGCGATGCTCGGTGACGGTGAAGTCGACGCGAACGTCAGTTGGGCTGGGCGTGATGGTCTGCACGGTGCCGATCTGGTAGCCCAGCTGGGTGATCGGGTTACCGGGATAAAGGCCGATGCTGTCGGAAAGGATCGCACAGTAGTCCGTGCGCTCGCCCGCGGCCGAGGCTCCTTCTTCTAAAGAACACGAGCCGCTGACGCCGGCCGCGGCGGCGATGACTACGACTACGGCTGGACGAGCAGCGCGGCGCCAGACTGACGGTGACATCAGCAGGGAGCTCCGGGCAACGGAAAGCACATGTCGGTAGCCAGTAGTTGTGGTGGGGCGCTTTGCGCGTCAAGCAAGCGTTCAATCTTGTTACGTATGAGCCGCGCCGTTCGGATGATCGCGCCTTGGCGATCCGTCCACGCCTGCGCCTTTTCTATATATCGACGCGTCCTTTCAAGGAACTCATCTTTGTGTATCCGGTAGAAAATCAGCGCAGGCGTGAGCTGGTCTAGGACACTAGCGATACCCACGATCGAAGCGGTGAACTCAGTCGCATACAACTTCAGCGTCTGCTCCAGTATCGCGAGCCTGCCGACCATGTCTCGTAGCTCATCACCGAAGTCGGCGAGCGACTGAATCCACTCGTCGGACAGATTTAAGATGGCGGATATTTGACCGCGTTGTCTGTCAATCGTCGACATCATGTTGTTACCGGCCTCGATTATCGAGCCGAGCGATTCGACATTCGTCCCCTCGAGGCCTTGGGCGATTTGATCCAACGACTCTTCGAAGGGCTTCGGTTTGACGTTGTCGGTGATCTTTGTCGTGTCGACTAGCGTCCGCATCAGGCTGTAAGGCATCGTTGTGCGCTCAACCGGAATAGGGCTGTCGCCCAGCGGGTGGTCGCCAAGTGAAATGATGTTTACGTAATATCCGCCAACCACAGTGAGCATGCGGACTTCGACCTGAGATTGGTCTCCGACGAATGCGGTATTCGCCACCCTGAGCCGAACCCGCACCCTCTTTGATTCCAGCGCAAGGTCTCTAACCTTCCCGATCTTGATGCCTGCGATGCGAACGTCGTCTCCTGGGCGAACGGACAACGCGTCGTCGGTATAGAAGATTACGGTTTTCTGCCCAGGCGGAGTGATATAGACAACAGCGGCAACAAGGGCCACCACGGTCGCAAAGACCAGGCCGATGGTGCCCCATAGAAAGGGATTGCGCAGTATCTTCATGAATTGCACACGATCACCCGCTGTCCATTCAGAAGAACGTCCATCTGCTCCGGCAGTTGAAGGCGGCCGCGCGAACACGGTGCAAGGGCGTCTCCCGGCGATGGCGGAATGTTGTCGAAAAAGACCGGGACGAATTTGAAGGCGTCAGTGAAGTCGTCGAGTCTGGTGAACGCGCGGTCCATAGCGGTGTCGATATTCTGCTCATTCATTTCCTTGGGGAAATACTTGGGGTCGAGGAATCCGAAGCCAGCCATGGGATACACCGGAAATCCCATGTTTTCGAGCAGCTTCACCGCCGCATTAGTAAATTCGCGGCCATAGAGTTGACCGTTGCGAAATTGATCCATCGCTTCTATGGCGGAGTCAATGGGTCTGTTTACCCACCGCATTATCTGGATCAGATTCGCGGAGTTTCCACTCATGTGGCTGGCGAGCCCTGAGAGGTTTTTCATCAATGTCGAGACGACTTCTTGGCGGTTGGACGCGAAGTCAGTCAGTTTATGAATGCTCTCCAGAAGAGGCTTCAGGCCAGTGCCGTCTCCCGACAGATAGTTCTGTGCGTTCGCCGCGAAGGTATTGATGTCGTCGGGACTGAGGGTGGCGAATACCGGTTGCAGTCCGTTGAACAACTCTGTGACATCCAGGGACGGTTGAGTCATCGTCGTGGGCACATCAGTGACGAGATCGTCTGTCGAATACTGCTCAACAGTGCCGACGGCGTCGACGTACCGCAGGCCGGTAAGGGCCTGGAACTTGATTGCAAGCCGGGTCGACGCCACAACGCCGTACCGGCTGTCGAGGGTGAAAGTAACGACGGCAACGCTTTGGCCATCGCGGCGCTCGAGGTCCACGGCTTGCACTTTTCCGACACGCGCCCCTCGTACGCGAACATCGGCGTCGCGGTGGAGTCCGGCGGCGTCGGTGAATTCGGCGGTGTATGACCGAAGCGGCGCGTCGACAGGCTGGCGGATCACGTTAGAGACGAGGACAAGCAGAAAGACGGCGACGACGGCTGCGATCGCGAGTCGCCACAGTGCTGCTCTAGCGGTCATCACGGACCTCCGATCGCATCGAGCGGAGCCGCTATCCCGGGAAGACTGTCCAACACAATTCGGACCTGGAGAGCGCGCTGCTCTGGAGTTCCGCCGTACATCTTCTCCAGACGGGTGCGCATTTCCACCAGAAACTGCGCAGTGTCTTCGGGCCGGAGCAGCGGCGGCGCGACATCTGTGAGCGCCTTGACCAAATCCGTCACCGGCAGGAGATCGTTCATATGATTGGACACAACCCGACCGACTGCGGCAAACAGGCTGTACTGTGCCTCGTCCACCACAGGTATGACCCTGTTCTGCCAGTAATCTTCTGAAATGTCTCGAAGAGAGATCTGTTGGTAGTTGTTTGCAACAATGAAGTTGTCGCCTGCCTGCACCAAAGAGTTGACGAACCCGGGAAAAGCGACGCTTATTCCTGCCGTGTTGTTCAACAGCTGCTCGGTCGAGACCGTTTGTATCTTGGCCACCGCGTTTGTCGCTATCAGCATGGTTTCAACGAGGGGATTTAGCGCGTCGGTGTACCGCGTCCCCCATTCAATGACGTGGATCAGCTGCGGGGTCACCACGCCGGTCGTGATCTGACCGAGTCGAGTCAGCAACGCCTGTAGCGCGAAATTCCCCTCGGGAGTGGCGATTACGTGATCTCCATCTCGCAGCAACTGGCCGCCCGCACCGGCCTTTAGATTGACTCCGGTGACGCCGAAGTAATTAATCGGCCGGAAGTCAATCTTCATTGTGTCAGTTAGCCCTGCGGTGGCCCGAGCGTCCAGAACCGTCTTGAGGCGAACTCCTCCGCCGGGATGACTTAAGACGTCCGTGACCTTGCCCACCCGAATCCCGTGCATGACAAGGGAAGTCCCTGTTGTGACACCTTCTCCCACATATGGTGTCTCGATCGTGATCGAGATGTCGTTTTGGGAGCCGCCGTCAAAGGGCTTGATCACCAGATACGACGTGACGACGACGGCGAGGACTACTGCCAGCGCAATGCCGACACGGGTCAGTGTCCGCGTCTCGGATTCCTCCGATGTGTGGAGAAGCATCTGACCGCCTAGCCCTTGAACACGAATTCGGGTCGCAGGCCCCACAGAGCCACGGTCATGAAGAAATCGAGCACCATGATCGTGACGAGACTTGCCCGCACAGCGCGGCCTGACGCCCGGCCGACGCCGACAGGACCGCCGGTCACGAAGTATCCGTAATAGCAGTGGATCACTGTCGCCGCCATGCAGAAGACAGTTGCCTTGATTGTCGAGAACAGAAGATCTGTCGGTGTAGTGAACTCAAGCACATAATGTTCATAAGTTCCGCCAGCTTGGTTGTGGAATTGCCGGATCACCAAGTCCATTACGTAAAACTGGCCGACCAACGTCAACGCGTATCCGGGGATGATACAAAGCATTCCGCCGAGCATGCGCGTACCAACGACAAACGGTATTGGCATGAGCCCCATGGAATCGATCGCATCGATTTCGTCGTTGATACGCATGGCCCCGATTTCCGCAGTCATACGTGCGCCGGGTTGTGCTGTGAACGCAATGCCCGCGGCGAGCGGTGCGAGCTCGCGGACACTTCCGATGCCAGCGGTGATTCCCGACAATGCCCCAAAGCCAATGATGTTCAAGACGGCAAAGGACTCGACCGCCAGCGAGGCGCCCAGTGTGATACCGAGTATCACCAGAACGCTGATGACGCCGCCGTCGACGATCAGCGAACCCCGGCCCCAGGCAAGGCTGTTCATCGCCCGCATGATCTCGCGCCGATATCGGCGAACAGCGACCGGCAGTGTCCAGAAAACCTGAAAGATGAAAACCACCCACTGTCCGGCGGTGCGAAACGCGCCTTTCACCGGAGCCGCGGAGATCAGTCTGGCCGATCGAAGCTTAGAGGGACGACTGATGCTCTGCTCCACCGTCATCACGCGATCTCCGTCGGATAGAACATGGTCTGCAGCTGCGTGATCGCCAGATTCGCGATCATAATGCAAATGACGTTGATGACCACCGACGAATTGACGGCGTCGGCGACACCGCGCGGTCCACCTTTGGCCTCCATGCCTCGCAGCGACGAGACGATCCCGACGATTGCTGCGAAGACGGCGACTTTAGCGATGGCGAACCAGACATCGACCATTTTGGCGAATGTGCCAAACGACATCCAGAAGCTTCCCGGTGTCACGTCGCTCACGGTGACCGCGAGAACAAAGGTAGCTGCAGTCCCAGTGACGACGATGTAGACACAGAGAATAGGTGACAACAAGAGGAGCCCCAAGAACCGAGGCACCACCAACCTGCGCACGGGGTCAACGCCCATGACTCGCATCGCGTCGAGTTCTTCGCGAACTGCGCGGGCGCCAAAGTCTGACGCAATCGCCGCCGCCGCCGCACCACCCATTAGCAGACCAGCCGTGATCGGTGCGCCCTGCCGCACAACGGCAATCGCGCCCGCCGCGCCCACGAGCGAACTCGCTCCGACTTGGTTAACCAAACCCGACGTCACCACGGCGGCCATGGCGCCGAAAGGAACGGCCATCAGCAGCGCCGGTGTCGCCGTGACGGTGAGCAGGATCCACGCCTGCGTCAGGAGTTCTCGTATCGGAAGGCGCAGGGCGACCGTGTCGGTCACCGAGTAACGCAGCACGTTAGCGAAGAGCATGAGACCGCGACCGATCGTCGCCACGCTGTGCACCGGCGTCGTCGCCAGACGATGAATGGTTTCGCGAGTGCTTCGCTCGCCGGCGGACATCACCTTCGGTTTTCCGGTGCGGGCAAGCCGCCGCGGGCCTGGGTCGCTGATGACACCGGTAGTCATACTCGCCCCTCGGCAGGGCACGTCATGGCGTCACCCGATATCGGTACGTAACCGAATATGGTGGATTGGTACGTCAGATCGGTTTCCGCGCGACATCATTTCGACCAGAGCATCACAGCTGCGCTGATCGCCGTCGAGACTTTTCGCCGTCGTCGGCCCTAACTGGCGAGCAACCTCGGTGCTCAACGCCGCCGTAGTCATATCACCTCACTGTGAGTGCGCAGAGACAGCCTCTACGTTCGGTTTTGATTGTTGGACCCAGCGTTTATCGCGGTCAATAGTGAGCATTCGCTCCTCAACCGAACTAAGACCCGTTTCGACTTCGGCCTGGCTTAGTCGGACTCTCGAATGAACGAATGCTCACCATTGACCGTCTTGAGCCTCGGCCCAACAATCGAGACGGAAGCAGAAAGTGTGCATCCCAGAATTCCTGGCATCGCCCGACGCCAGCGGCCGGCGGGCCAGGCATCTAACCGTCTATCCCTCATGCCCACAACACCTGATCGAAAACGAGATGCCTGTGACGCTCAAGAGAGAAACACCCTCGCGAGTGAAGGCGCAAGACCTCCCGCTCAACGATGGCGCGTCGGGCCACGACCAAGCAACCGGCAAGCCCCAGACGACCCAACACACAACATTCTGCCGAATCTGTGAGCCGTTCTGCGGATTAATCGTTTCCGTCACCGACCGTAAAGTCACCGACATCAAGGGCGACAAGGACAATCCGGTCTCCAGAGGATTCGTATGTCCGAAGGGTGTGTCAATGCAGCACATCCAGCAAGACCCAGATCGGATAACGACACCCTTACGACGGATCGGCGGGCCGGGCGAGTTCGAAGAATGTTCCTGGGATGAGGCGATGACCGACATCGCATCGCGTATGAAGCGGATCATCAAGACGTACGGCCCATCGAGTATCGGCGGGTACCTGGGTAATCCCGGTGGGATGCACAGCGGCCACATGTATTGGTTCGCGGGATTTCTTGACGCTCTCGACTCGCCGCATACTTACTCGGCTTCGTCGCAGGATACGAATACCCGCCTGGCCGCGAGTGATTACCTCTATGGCTCGCCTTTGTTGGTCCCGTTCCCCGACGCCAAGCGAACCGACTTCATGTTGATGTTCGGCGCGAACCCACTTCTGTCAAAAGGTTCGCTTTGGACGGCGGGCCGTATCCGCGAACAGCTGTCCGACGTCGTCCGGCGCGGCGGCCGGGTTGTAGTGGTCGACCCACGACGCACTGAGACCGCAAAAGCCTTCGAACATCTACCGATTCGCGCTGATACTGATGCGTGGCTGCTGGCGGCACTCGTCGGGGAGGTACTCCGCCAAGGATGGGCGGACCACCGATCGATTGAAACGCTGACTACGGGGTTGGACCGACTCCGTGAGATGTGCGTGCCGGTAACAGCCGAGGCGGCTGCCGAGCACACCGGTATCCCCGCCGACGACATTCGCGACTTGGCAAGGGCTTTCGCGACGTCTTCCAGCGCGGTCGCCTACACACGTACCGGTGTATGCACCGGCACGTTCGGCACTCTGGTGAACTTCCTGGCGGATGCTCTCAACGTCATCACCGGCAACCTCGATCGACCCGGCGGATGGTGCTTCGGCGATCCTCCGGTCAGCTTCGTCGAACTAGGTGAGCGCTTCGGACTGGTTGACGCTCCGGACCAGTCGACGCGTATCGGCGGGTTGCCTCGTATGGCCAACTTCTCCCCGTCGGTGGTCATGCCCCACGAGATCACTACACCCGGCGAGGGCCAACTGCGAGCCCTTATCGTCGGAGCGGGAAACGTCGTGCTATCCACACCCGGGGCGAGCGACGTAGAGAAGTCGCTAAGCTCCCTTGACTTGCTGGTCTGCCTGGACCTATACATCACTGAGACTTCGAAGTACGCCGACTACATACTGCCCGGCACAACGTTTCTCGAACGGGCCGATATGCCGGTAACCAACTTGCAATGGTCCGCGACTCCGTTTGTACAAGCCACGGAGCGCGTCGTAGAACCGCCTGGGCAATGCCGAGAGGAATACCTGTTCTACCAAGACCTGACCCGCCGCATCGGATTGAGGGGCGGCCCATTCACGCTGTCGTGGCTCCGATGGCTTGCCATGATGACGCTGATACGGCCAACCCCGATGCAACTGGTTGATCTATTGATTCGCGCAGGTCGTCAAGGTGACTTGTTTGGATTGCGGCGCAAGGGTCTAAACATGAAGAAGATCCTTGCTCACCCCCACGGTCTGGTCCTCGGTGATGCGATCCGCACCGGAATCGCACATGACAAGATCGCCCATGCGGACCGCAAGGTCCACCTCGGTCATGAAGACATGGAATCAGAGATGCGTCGACTCCTCGAGAGTCCGGCGCTCGATCCTCGCTATCCAATGAGGATTATCGGTCGGCGCGAGCTTCGGTCCCACAATTCCTGGATGCACAATGTCCCTAGCAACCACACGATGTCACCGCTGCTGATCAATCCGGCGGACGCCGAAACGCGCGGCATCGCCAACGGCGACCGTGCCCGGGTGTTTTCCGAAGATGGCGAGGTGGTCGTCGAGGTCGACGTCACAGACGACGTGGTCGCCGGCACCGTCGTGCTGCCACACGGTTGGGGCCACGCAGGAGGTGGGTGGTCGCATGCAAATGCCAAGCCCGGCGTGAACTACAACATGCTGACCTCAACCCGAATAGAGACGGCAGAGAGAATATCGGGCATGTCGCATCTGAACGGCGTGGCTGTCCAAGTGGAGCGCATCCGGCCGACTCATGCCGCAAATTCCATCGCGGAAGACCAGACATGAGTATGTCGACACCGTCCGGCAACAAGCTCACAGAGACAGCGGTGACGCTACTGCGCTGGTGGACACCGCCGAATTGCTCGATGGCACAACGCTGTTGCGACATCACGTCGAACGGTGCCGAGTTGATACGACCGCAACGGTTCACTGGCCGCCGGCCTTGAAATGCGAGACCGGTGATGTTTGCCCTCGACGGCTCGTATTGAAGTGGGCAATCATGGCGACAGCGCCAATCGAGGCGATAACCTGCGCGGACTCACCGGTCAGTGAGCGTGGCCTCGAATGCGACGCGGTCGCCGCGATAGAGCGCACGTACGTATTCGATCGGCACCCCATCGATATCCACGGAGCACCGGTTCAACAGAAGCATCGGCATGGCTGTCGTGGATTCCAGCAGTTCGGCCTCGCGCGGGGAGGGCAGCACCGTCTCGATGCGCTCGATGGCGGAACCGAACACCACCCCGCGCGCCCGGATCGCAGCGTACAGCGACGTGGTCGGGTCGAAGTCATCGACGAGGTCACCGAACCTGTGCATGGGCAGATATGTGCTCTCGAGGCCGATCCGCGCGCCGTCGGCGAGCAACACGCGCTCCAGGCGCATCACCCGCTCGGATGCTGGAACATCCAGCGCAGTAGTGATTTCGGTGTCGACGGTGATGGTCTCCCACGTCACCAAGAGCCGGCCGGGTGTGCGTCCCATGCGCAGCGCCCCCTCCGTGTACGACTTCAGCGACAGAGGCTGGACCAGCTTGGGTCGCGACACCACGGTGCCCCGGCCACGCCGCTCGATTCGGCCCTCGACGAGTAGTTCGTGCAGTGCCTGACGCACCGTTTCCCGGGCGACGCCGAACCGCGTCGCGAGTTCGCGTTCGGGCGGGAAGACATCCCCTTCCTGAAGGTCGCCGAGGATCTGTTCGAGTCCCGTGCGGACCAGATAGGGCTTCGGCAGGCTCATCGTGCGAGACGAGCGGCGAGATCGAGGATGACGGTGACGGGCGCGCCAACGGCATCGGGGTCCTTGGCAGCGTCGTCGTAGCGCCGTAACCGCAGCGCGTCCAGATGCCAAGGGTGCGCGGCGAATTCCGGGTCGGCACCGGCGCCGCCCTGGGCGGCCAGCGAGGCCACCGACGTCGGACTCAGTGCGGCCGCGTAGTGCGCATCGGTGGCGGCCAGGTACTTCTTGGCAGCAACGTGTGCGGCCGCCAGCCAGCCCACCCGTGACCCGAACCGCGGTGTGATCCACCGGCCGGCCAGTCCGGAATGGTCGTCGACATGCGGCCCACCGAGCAGCGGGCTGTGCCCGATGTCGTGCAGGGCAGCCGCCAGCACGAGCTCGTCATCGGCATCGTCCTGAATGGCCTGGGCCGCGGACTGCAGCGCGTGATCCCATTCGTCCACGGCTTCCTCATCCCACACGCCGCGCAGCGAATCCAGCACTGCGGCAGTCTCGGCACGGACCTGTTCCGCTCGGGTCGGCATGGCACCAACCATACCCCAATTGGTCTATACCAATTGTTAACCCGCTGTTCCCGCCTTCAACATCGAGCGATTGCGGGCCCGACGCCCGGGCCAGGTTACGTCAGCGCTCATGCGGGTCACGATCGTCGGCGGCGGCATCCTGGGCACTTCCCACGCCTGGCACGCCGTACGACGTGGCCACGATGTGGTCCAGCTCGAACGCGAGACGGAGGCGCGCGGTGCCACGGTGCGCAACTTCGGACTGGTGTGGGTGTCCGGGCGGTCCTCGGGCGAACTCGATGCCAGCCTGCGGTCCCGCGAACTCTGGCAGGCGATCGGCGCGGAAGTGCCGGCCATCGGCTTCCGCCCGTGCGGATCCGTGACCCTGCTGCGCACCCCCGCCGAAGTGGCGGTGGCCGAGGAGGTGTGTCTACGCGCCGATGCCGACCGCCGCGGACTTCGGCTTCTCGAACCCGCCGAAGCGCGCCGCATCAACCCCGCGCTGCGCGGCAAATTTCTTGCCGCCCTGCACTGTTCGCGCGACGGCGCGGTGGAGTCTCGACAGGCGTTACCTGCGATACGGGCGGTACTGGAATCCACCGGGCGCTACGAGTTCCGGGCCGGCACCGAGGCCCGTGACGTGACAGACACCCGCGTCGTCGACGACAGCGGCCGTGTCTATGAGGCCGACGTTGCGATCGTCTGCGCCGGGGCCGCGCATGGTGGTCTCGTCCGCCAACTCGCCGCCGATCTGCCGGTCCGGCGCGTCCGACTGCAGATGATGCAGACTGCACCGCTCGACGAGCCGCTGACCACGGCGATCGCCGACGGCGACAGCCTGCGCTACTACCCCGCCTACGCCGGCGAAGCGCTTGATTCGTTGCGGCGCAACGAGAATCAGAATCCAGTCGCGGAATCGCACGCAATGCAGTTGCTGTGCGTACAGCGCCTGCACGGTGGACTGACGATCGGCGACACGCACGAATATGCCGAACCGTTCGCCTTCGACGTCACCGAAGCTCCGTACGCCTACCTTGCCAACGTGGTCGAGGAGCTTCTGGGCAGGCAGCTACCGCCCATTCGGCAACGATGGGCGGGCGTCTACAGCCAGTGCATCGATCCCGACCGCCTGGTGTTCCGCAAACAGGTGGGTGACGCCGTATGGGTGGTGACGGGACCCGGCGGGCGCGGGATGACGCTGGGCCCGGTGATCGGTGAACAGACAGCAGACGAGATCGGATTGTAAGAGCATGAGCGACAACACCATCGAGCTAACAGTCATCGACATGGCAGGTACCACCGTCGCCGACGACGGGTTGGTGGTCGAGGCTTTCGAGGCGGCCGCCGCGGCGGGAGGCCTGCCGGACAGCGGGCCTGAGCGCGAGCGCGCCAGGCAGTACGTGCTGGACACCATGGGCCAATCCAAGATCACCGTGTTCCGTGTGTTATTCGACGACGAGCCCACCGCACAGCGTGCCAATGCCGCGTTCGAGGACGCGTACGCCGAGCTGATCACCGCTGGGCGCGCGGAGCCCATATCCGGTGCGCCGGAGGCGCTGTCCCGATTGCGCGAGGCAGGCGTCAAGGTCGCGCTGACCACCGGCTTCTCCCCCGATACCCAAGGCAAGCTCATCGCGGCGCTGGGCTGGCACGACCTCGCCGACCTCGTATTGGCTCCCGGCGATGGCATGCGGGGCCGCCCCTACCCAGACCTGATCCTGACGGCACTACTACGCACTGGCGCGTCGCGCGTGCAGTCTGTGGCGGCACTAGGCGACACCAGCAGCGACATCGAAAGTGCGCTACGGGCCGGATGCGCAATTGCCGCAGGCACTCTCACCGGTGCGCATGACGAGCGCCAGCTGGTGACAGCAGGAGCCACCCACATCGTTTCTTCGGTAACCGATTTCGTCGACCTCGTGCTGAAAGGCAGACCATGAAATTACGCACCACGCTCGCTGCGATCACCGCTGTGACCTTAGGGATCCTCACCGCTGCCTGCGGTGGCACCGGCAGCTCGGGCTCGGGCAGCGGCAACACGCTGACCGTCTATAGCGCCGACGGGTTGGCCTCCTGGTACGAGGGCGTCTTCAAGCGGTTCACCGACGAGACCGGAATCAACGTCAATCTGGTGGAGGCCGGCTCAGGCGAGGTGGTGTCCCGGGTGGAAAAGGAACAGTCCAATCCGCAGGCCGACCTCCTGGTCACACTGCCCCCGTTCATTCAGAAGGCCGCGGAGTCGAATCTGTTGCAGCCCAGTGGAGCCGACACCAGCGGCATCGCCGCCGACCAGGTCGGCCCTGATGCGAGCTACGTGCCAATCGTCGACAATGCGCTCAGCTTCATTGCCAACCCCGGCGCCAACCCGCCGCCGGTGACCTGGGACGACCTCCTGAAACCTGAGTTCAAAGGCAAGCTCCAGTACTCCACGCCCGGACAGGCCGGTGACGGTACCGCGGTGCTGGTGTTGCTTCAGCATCTGCTCGGCAAGCCAGGCGCGCTGGACTATCTGAAGAGGTTGCAGGCCAACAACGTCGGCCCGTCATCGTCCACGGGCAAGCTGCAGCCCAAGGTCAGCAACGGCGAGCTCTTGGTCGCCAACGGCGACGTCCAGATGAATCTGGCCTCGATCAAGGACGACGGTTCGAATTTCTCGATCTTCATTCCCACCGGCGCCGACGGTAAGCGGACGACCGTCTCGGTGCCTTATGTCGCCGGTGTCACCTCCGGAGCGCCGCACACCGACGATGCCAAGAAGCTGTTGGCTTTCCTGATCTCGGAAGACACCCAGAAGACCGTCGCCAGTGAGGCACTGGGGATCCCGGTCCTCGAATCGCTGAAGGATCAAGGCAGCAACGAGCCCAACACACCCGGTGCCGTCCTTGAAGGCGTAGAGGTGTGGGTGCCGGACTGGAACACCGTCCTCGCCGACCTTGATGCGGACCTCGCCGCATATCAGCAGGCTACCGGCAGCTGAGATGGCCGATACCCGCCTCATGTCGGTCGGGCGAAGCCTGCAGCCCGAGGTCGTCGAACCCGGAACTCCGGCAATCACTTTCGACCGTGTCGGTGT
The DNA here is from genome assembly GCA_044508395.1 of Mycobacterium sp. Taxonomy (GTDB): domain Bacteria; phylum Actinomycetota; class Actinomycetes; order Mycobacteriales; family Mycobacteriaceae; genus Mycobacterium. The sequence continues at coordinate 21,422 of JBIQHU010000008.1, forward strand.
GTTCCACGGCCGTGGCAAGAAGGCGACCGCCGCGCTGGTCAACTTCAACCTGCGCGTCGCTCCCGGCGAGACGGTTGCCTTGCTGGGGCCGAGCGGGTCGGGCAAGTCAACGGCGCTGAACGCGCTGGCCGGATTCGTCCGACCCTCGTCGGGGGCGGTCCGGCTCGCGGGGCGAGATGTCACCGACCTTCCGCCGGCGCGGCGCGGGATCGGCGTGGTGCTGCAGTCGTATGCGTTGTTCCCGCATATGTCGGTCGCCGACAACGTGGGCTTCGGATTGCGGGCGCAGCGGGTGGCTCGCCGCGAGGTCATGCCGCGTATCACGGAGGCACTGGACATGGTCGGCATGTCCGGCTATGAGAAGCGCCTTCCGCGTGAGCTTTCCGGCGGACAGCAGCAGCGCGTCGCGATAGCTCGCGCCCTGGCGATCCGGCCCGCGGTGCTGCTGCTCGACGAGCCCCTGGCGGCATTGGACGCACAACTGCGCCAGAATATGCTCGCCGAGCTGCAAAGGCTCAAAGAGGCGCTACCCGACACAGCGATGCTCTATGTGACCCACGACCAGGCTGAGGCGCTCGCGCTGGCAGACCGGATCGTCGTGATGAACAACGCCCGGTTGATGGACGTCGACACCGCCGAGAATCTGTGGAAGCGTCCGCCCACGAGCTTCACCGCCGCGTTCCTGGGTGGCGCCAACCTGCTTCCGTGCACGGTGGGTCGGGTGATCGGGGACTCCGCGCTGGTGACCGTCGGCCCTCGTACCGTCAACGCCGAGGCGCCCAAACCCGCCTTCGCTCGGAACAGCTGGGGTCCCGGCTCGGCGGCGCTGCTGTGCGTGCGTCCGCACGCGATGCAGGTCGTGTCGACTCGCCAGCGTGGGGCACTACGCGCCACGGTAACAGCAGCAGTATGGCGAGGTGCGGTGACACGACTCGTGCTCAGCGTCGAGGGCCTGGCCGACATGCTGGTCGACGTCGACGTACCCGGTCACACTTCGCACGAGATCGGCGCTGAAGTAGGTTTGCTGCTGCCCGAGCCCGCAGGCGTCCTCGTATCCGCGAAAAGCGCACCGTGACAGCGCTTCTCGAAGAACCGGCTGCCGCCTCCGCGACCACCCTACCGCCACGGCGTGCCCGCGGGGGGCTATGGGTGTTGCCACCGCTGGCCTTGGTGCTGCTGGTGGTGCTCTATCCGCTGCTGCGGGTGTTCTGGGAATCATCGGCGACGGGATCCTGGGGTGAGGTGCTGGGCTCGCAGGTCTTCCGCGACGCGCTGTGGCGCACGGTGACGATCGCAGCCGCGTCGACGCTGGGCTGCCTGTTGCTCGGTACCTTCTTGGCGATCGTGCTGGCGTTCGTCCCTTTTCCCGGGGCTGCGCTAGTCGGTCGCCTCATTGACACCGTGCTGGCGCTGCCGTCGTTTCTCATCACGCTGGCATTCACCTTCCTCTACGGTAGTGCCGGTGCGGTCAACGCCCTGCTCTCAGCGATGACCGGATCGTCCTCCCCACTGCTGGACTTCCTGTACACCCCAGCCGGGGTCATCACCGCCGAGATCACGTTCTTCACGCCGTTCGTGGTACGCCCACTGCTGGCGGCGTTTTCGTTGATCCCGCGCGCACAGCTCGACGTCGCGGCCAGTCTGGGCGCTTCGCCGTGGATGGTGCTGCGCACCGTGGTCATGCCCGAAGCGTGGCCAGCACTGGCTGCTGGCGGGAGCCTCGTTCTGTTGTTGACGCTCAACGAGTTCGGCATCGTGTTGTTCACCGGCGCCAAGGGTGTGATCACACTGCCCGTGCTGATCTACACTCGCGGCATCGTCACGTTCGACCTCGCCGGCGCCGCGGTGATCGCCACCGTCCAGGTGCTGCTGTCGCTGGCGCTCTACGGTCTGTATCGAGTGATTTTCGGCCGGCTCACGGCGCGCAGGGAGGTGCGAGATGCTGCTGTGGAGCCGGCGCAGTAGGGCCATCGTGTTGGCCGTGTTCGTGGCCGTCGTCCTGGTGGTGTTCGCGCTCCCCCTGGGCACCGTGGTGGCCGCCGCCCTCGCGGGATCCTGGACGGGCCCGCTGCCGTCGGACCTCGGCTTCGGCCGATTCGACGAAGCGCTGTCCGGCGAGGATCTGGCCAGCCTGTCGGTGAGCCTGCAGACGGCATTCCTTGCGGGCGGGATTGCGCTCGTGGTCGGCACGTGGGCGGCGTTGGCGGCGCGCGAGGCACCGGTATGGCTGCGCCGGGTGACCGACGCGGTGTTCCATCTGCCCATCGCCGTGCCGTCGGTGGCAATCGGGCTCGGACTGCTCATCGCGTTCAACTCGAAGCCGTTGCTGCTGGGCGGAACACGCTGGATCGTGATACTCGCCCACACGGTGCTGGTGCTGGCGTTCGCTTTCAGCGCAGTCTCCGCGGCGCTGGACCGTCTCGACCCGGCCTACCGGCAAGCCGCCGAATCCCTGGGCGCGCGTCCTGCACGGGTGCTGCTACGCATCACGCTGCCGCTGCTGTTGCCAGCGCTGGGAGCCGCCGCCGGCCTGGCAGTGGCACTGTCGATGGGCGAGCTGGGCGCGACGGTGATGGTGTACCCGGCGACGTGGAAGACCTTGCCCGTGAACATTTTCGGGCTCACCGATCGCGGGCAGGTGTTTCAGGCCGCCGCCAGCACCACACTGTTGCTGGCCGTCACCCTCGTCTCACTCATCGTGCTCGGGCGGATCCGAGGTAGAGCGGCGGTGCGCTGAGTGATTGGCGGCATTCAGCCGGGGCACCCGCGGACCGCAAATTCGGAGACCGCAGAGATCCTAGAAACACGGTGGACGCCACGCGTCGGGCTGACAGTATCGGGCTGACAGGAGCCGCCGTCGTGACCGCCTCGTCCCTCGGCGGGCGCTTCGGCTCCCAGCATCATGTCCCCCGACCAAAAGAAAACCACGCTCGGCTGCCGCCGGCGGGTTTCTCTTTGGTCGGGCTGACAGGATTTGAACCTGCGACCACTTGACCCCCAGTGTCGTCGCATGGGTCCGTCGGTGTCCGCCGATGCCCTATTCGCGCACATCAGGCAGATCTAGAGGATGTAGGCGGACGGCGGTGGACACCCCCGAATTGGATGCCGTTGCTATCCGCGTTGCTATCCACATCCACCATTTTCATGTTGGACCGCTGGGTGATTCGCCGAGTCGGCCAGGGTGTGGCGCTGCTGCTCCTCGGCACGTCGACGGGCGGTGTCGATTCGTTGATGCGCCCACTTGGCCATCTCTCGGGCGTGGTGATCCAGGTAGACCATGACTCCATGATGCACAGCTGGCCATCAACCGTAGCGACCCCTCGAGCCCTCAATCCACAGTCCAGCAAACAAGTCATAGGGAAACACCTGATTCCCTTGTCGCACCTCTCCTCATAGCCTTGCTGTGACGCGCCTGGACGGGGCTGGGCCGCGTGCAGCGGGCTCGCCGCCCGTCAATATCAAAATCATCTTTTGGGGGAGTTTCATGCGCATTCGTTCTCTTGCGGGAGCGCTGCTCTTGGCTGGTGCCAGTACATTTGGTACGTCGTTCATTGCGGTGGCACCGGCGCTGGCGCAATTCAGCCCATGCGACGGCTCGAACATCAACTGCGTGGACGTGACCTACACCTGCAACTATGACGTGCTTTGTGATGGGGCTGGAAATGTGATTCCCGGCCCGATGAGCGGCGTCCGACTGGGCAATGGCCAGATATGCGCCGGCAACGGATGTACGCGACCATGAAGATCACGCGAATATCGATCTTGAAGTTGGCCACGACCCTCTTAGGGACGACTGGCCTGGGCATGACTCTGACCATTCAAGCCGCCAGTGCCGAACTGGACCACTACTTCACAACCGTGTCAGGCGCAGTTCGATGCATCGTCACAGACGCTGAAGTGGCTTGCGAAAGAACGAGCGCAGACGGCTTCCCTCAAGCCCCCTCTGACTCCCCCGGCTCCGGGCGATGGAACCTCGCTATCGTCACTGCGGCAGGCGCATTCAGGTGGGCGGAAGGCAACATCGGCGGTGCCTACGCCGAGCGTGATATGCCGCTCGTCTACGGAGTCGTCGGCGACTATTCGGGGTGGACCGTCGACCCGAGCAGTGCAGGAACTCGCTTCACCAATATCCGCTCCGGGCACGGCATGTTCGTGAGCATCGAGAACACTTACGCATTCTGAGACCAGTCCGGAGATGAATGGATGTCCATGACCAAATCGCTGATCACCTTGCTCGCCGCCGTGGGGATCGCGCTCGCCGGTGCGCCGGTCGCGACGGCCTCAGAGGACGCCTTCGTTGAGGCCATCCGCGCCCTGGAGTACTACGCAATCGACTGCCCCGGGTGCGCCCAGGATGCTCTGGACGTTGGCTACCGGGTGTGCGATGCGTTCGATACCGCTGGTAAAGCTGCGGCCATCCAGGAGGTGCTCCGGTCCTACAACGGACCAGGCCAGAAAAATGCGGAGTACCACGCCACCCTGTTCGCCCAGTACTCCGCCTATGAGCTTTGCCCCCAGCACAACGGCGAGATCGGCCAGATCTGATGACCAACACTCAGGGCTGGGAAAGGACCAGGAGAAGGTTTCGAAGGACTGAAGTGATTGTCGCTTCGTCGATCGCCGCCACCGGAATAACCGTCGGTTCACCTCCGCCCGCCGGTGCCGACATCACTCCCAATCACGACACCCAGATCTCAACCAACGCCTGCGAGGACATCTTGTTGGGCTGGTTGGACGGTCAAATCCTCGACAACCTTACGAACAGGTATGGAGTACCTAGTCAACAGGCACTGCAGATCATCACCGAGATGCGCATTCCTGGGAACTGCCAGTACGACGAGAACTTCTAATGATCAATGACTTGAAGCCTTTAGGCGGTAGACGAACTGGTGTCAGTGGTTATGATCCAAAAGGACAAGGGTGTGCACTAGGTGGCCGTCGAGGAAGTAGGCACGGCACGTGAAGGGTGTATGCATCAAGTCCCCGAAGTCATTCATTGAATCCACAACGCCTGCGACGTTCCAAACTTTGATGCGTGATTGATCGACTCCCTTGAGGGGAGGCTCCAGCAGCGAGAACAAATCCCGACTGTCAACATCCAACACATCGCTGGTAGCGCCGATCTCCGCGATCCGCGCAGTCGATGGCGAGGCCAATCGGTTAACGACGTCCACCTCGCAACGCTGTTGCGCCGCATCCCCCTCCGAAGGCGCGGGCTGGCCCGGATCACGGACTGCAAGAACGCCTATCACCGCCGCGATCACTACTACGGTCGAAATGCCAGCGGCCATCCACCACAGATGAGCTCGGCCGCGGGGACGCGGATCTTGACGGTGATGGCTCATCGAGTGAAGTTGCGTCGCCGGCGTCTCGGAGTTCTTACATGGGCGGCGGCGGTGGCGGCGGTGGCATAACGGGCATAGGCGGACCGCCCGGACAGCATGCTGCGGCAGCGGCCATCGCATCGCAACACGCGCACATCGCCATGTCCATCGAGAGCTCCTCCCGGGTTCGCCAGCTTCAACCTACGTAGCACGATAGTAGTTCAGAGGGCGAATCCGCTAAACGAAACGAAAGAACTCGACAGAGTGCGGCCGGTCGACTCGGTGCATCCCGTAACGAATGCGCCGATGCGGTGGCGATAGGGTCTCGCGGGGCCGAGGTCAAGTGCCGAACAGTAGGTATAGGCCGGCAAAGGTATAGCCCACCATGGTCAGCATCATGGCGAGCTGGCCGGTCAATTGGTGGCCCATCGGCAGCACCCGCAATGCCTTATCGTGCGCGGCGATTACTGCCAACATGTGCCCAATGACCACGGAAGCAACCTTGATGGTCCACAGCAATGTCGGGTTCAGGGAAAGGAAATACTGCACGTCGCCGGAGTCCAGGCCGAGTGGGTGCCAGCCCCTGCCGAGCGGGTCGGCGAGCTTCACGACGGTCTCCTGGCCGCGCTCCACTAGGTAGGACAAATAATGCGCGAAAATGTAGCCCACCACTATCGGAATGAGACTGTGCGCCAGTAGCGCCGGTAACTCACGGCGTCGCTCGCGACTCACACCGGCGGCCGCGCGAGCCGCCGCGGAGAATGTTACGCCGACTGCAAGCACGAAGAGCAATAGCCCGAGGGTCCGCAACACCGTGCCACCCGCAGTAACACCGACCAGAGGAATCGCTGCCGCGTTGCGATCGACGAAGTTGCTGAAGGTACTGGACTGCGAGAAGCTATCGAACGCAGTGGATCCTAGGAGCACCGCCATCACCGCTACGGTGCCCGGCCGTACCGGCATCGTCGGCAGGTGATCGAGTGGATTCCCGAGGACAATGCGTCCTGTCGCGAGATTTCTCCTAAAAGGTGCCAGCCGCGAGACGGTCACGCTGTACACCTCGAACGGGTCGGCCCGGGCGAACCACGTCGTTCCGAATAGTGCTGCGCCAATCAACATTGCGACGAGATAGATGAGGATCCAGATCTTGATCGCCGTCAGCGAGCCTGGATCGGTGCTCGCTAATTCCAGCCACACAAAGGCGAACAGCCCCACCACTGCCGGCCAGTATCCCCAGCCCGGTCGGTACGGCACACGCGCCTCCGAGGGTGTCGCATCCCGGCGCGCGCTCTGCGCGAGTCGCCACATCGTGCGCACCGGCGAAATCACTCGCCAAACTGGGCCGACGACTACTGAAATGGCCACGAGACCGACCCACAGCAGTACGTAGAACGCACCCGGTAAGGCGTTGTCACTGCCTTGGGGTCCCCAGATCGCGGCGACGACCACCCAGACGGAGAACAGCGCCGCGGCTGCTGCGACGATCCATCGGGCGACCGGCGAGTCGACCACAGCGGTCACCCACGTCGGTAACTCTCGTCCAGGCTTGGCCGGGTCGAATCGCGGTGTCCTCCACGCCACAGCCACCACTGCGAAAGTTGCAGCCAACGCCCAAGCGGCCCCAATCAGCGCGTATGACAACGGCACTGGGAGATCGGTTGAGCCGCCTACACCATGGGCAAGGAACGACACGGTGGCTTCGGGCGTCAAGGTCGGACTTCGATGGTGACGACCGTGACATGCAAGTCATGCAGTTCCACGGCGACGCGACCGGGAATGTCGACGGTGAACTCGAAGCGCTGGCCTGGTGCGGCGGCCACGTCGAACACGTGCTCGGGCACCGAGTGCACGTGCAAACTGTCCACGGCGTCGCTGGTCACCTGAAGCACAATTGGCTGCCCCGGTACGGCCTGAGCCTCCGCGTTAGTAGGGGTGACCACGCCCTTATCGACGATGACGTCGATGACCGTCCCGGCATCAGCACTCGTCGAAGGTGTCGCCACATGGGTCTGCGCGGAGGGCGAATGCGCCGCCGAGGATGACTCCGGCGAGGATGCCGAGCCGCAGGCGGCCAGTGCAGCGGCAGCCACTCCAATTGCGCTCGCGCGTAACAAAATACAGCTTCCACTCATGAATTGTCCGTCCAACAGAGAGTTGTATTAAGTACACGATGCGTTCAAGCCGGCGCTCTCGAGGCCATGAACTCCGTGATGATGCCAGCCTTCGGGAGTGGCTACTATGTGACCGCGGAGCGCTCGGGAGGTGCCGCAGCGTCCAGCAACGCGGGATGGGCGGATCGGCGGGCGCGGTCTATCGAGAAGATGCCAAGCGCGACTGCGATCACCGCAAAACCTAAAGCGGTCCAGGCAACCACCGAGGTCATACCGCTCCCCCCGCCTGTAGCAGCGTTCGAACTCGCGCCGATAGTCACTGTCGGCACCGGGAACTCCGGGTCACTACCTTCGGGCGCCGGTTCAGTCCATGCGTCCGTTTTGCCGTCGGCGAAAGTCTGATAGGTCGGCAAGGAGAGCGACTGTACATCCGGGAGCGGGTTCGCCTCGAGGACGAAGTCGTCGAATTGGCCCGGCACGATCCCCGGACCAGTCGTGGTCCACGTCACCGAACTGACCACCTCATCGACCGGCGTGCCGTCGTCTCTGTAGATCGGCGGATTCGGCTTCTTTTTCTTGATATCGATGTTCCAGCCCGCAACTGGTTGGGGCCGTACGGTCCGGATCTGAACGCCGTCAGGTATCCGCACCTCCACTTTGACGGTGGGCGGGTTATCTGCCTCTGCGGGCACCCGCAGCGTAATGAGACCCGTCTCTCCCGGTCCCCCGCCCTCAAAGTACGCATTCACGTGGGCCGAGGCCGATGGGCTTGCAAGCAATGCCGCAACGCCGCTCAATAGGAAAATTCCGACAATGCGCACAAATGTCCTCAACATCGACCACCTCCGTTGGTGAATTGCATTCTTCGAGTCAGCATCGAAAGTGCTTGCCTTAGTTCGGAACCGCCTTTGCGAGAACGATGGCCGCTCACGTCTACACCATCTCCCAAATGCAGTCGGCCACGAAAGCCTGTGCGCGTCCGAGGCTCTTCCTCATCGGGGACACAGTCTACGGGGTAAGACCGTAGATGGGCGGAGGTGGGGCCCGGCGGGTCGAGGGTTCACCTGCCTCGGCCGCGCCCGTCAGCTTCTGTCTGTCCGCGAAGAACCTGGACGAGGACATTGACGGCGTCGACGTCATACTCATCGTCACCGTGCTGCGGATCCGGTATGTGGAATCTTCATCGAATCTTTTTCGAACCAGCACTGCAGGCTTAACGATCACAGGAAGGGTGAGCGATTGAGATGACCAGCCTGAAGGATGCGAGTTAGGGATGGCGAGGACAGCGCAGCTGTAGGGCATCGAAGCCGCTCTGGCAACACAGAACGAGAGACCCATGACTGAGTCGACGATTCTCGACGTACACGGATTGAACTGGGCAAGTTCGACAGCGGTGGTGGAGGCCACTCTGCTTAGACGCCCGGGCGTGATGTCGGCCGAAGCCAATGCCGTAAATCAAACGGCAACAGTTGTTTACGACCCGGCGACGACCTCAGTAGCCGACCTGGCCGGGTGGATACGTGACTGCGGGTTCCACTGCGCGGGACGGTCGGTGCCAGATCATGTCTGCGATCCGATGTCCGAACCGCATCACGGCCCAGCGGTTGCCCTGCACAAGCAGCCAACGTCGGCTCCGTCGCCGACAGCCAGGAAGGTGCAAGCGCATGAGGCCGCACCGGCACAAACGCCGCAAGAAGCGATGGGTCACGGCGGCGGACACGCCGCCATGTCGATGGATCAAATGGTCCGCGATATGCGCAACCGATTCCTAGTAGCGCTGGCATTGTCGATCCCGATCATGCTGTGGTCGCCGATGGGCCGCGATATGTTCGGGTTCGCTGTGCCTGCGCCGTTCGGGCTGCGTGATGACGTGTTCACCCTGTTACTGAGCCTGCCGGTCGTCTTCTACTCGGCGTGGATCTTCTTCGACGGTGCCTGGCGAGCGCTACGTGCCCGCACCTTGGACATGATGGTGCTTGTTGCCGTGGCGGTCGGCGCAGGGTGGCTCTACAGCCTCGGAGTGACGCTGACCGGCGGCGGTGAGGTGTTCTATGAGGCCGCCTCGGTCTTGACGGCGTTTGTTTTGTTGGGCCACTGGTTCGAGATGCGAGCTCGCGGTGGCGCGAACGATGCAATACGCACCCTGCTCGAGCTGGCGCCCCCGATGGCAATTGTGTTGCGCGACGGTGAGCCGGTGGAGACTCCCACCGCCGAGGTGGCTGTGGGCGACCTCCTTCTCATTCGGCCCGGAGCCAAGATTCCCGTCGATGGCTCGGTGGCCGAAGGGACGTCAGACGTCGACGAGTCGATGGTCACGGGGGAAAGCTTGCCGGTGTCAAAGATGCCGGGCTCAAACGTGATTGGCGCCTCGATCAACACCACCGGCACGTTGCGGGTCGTGGCAACGAAGATCGGCTCGGACACGGTGCTGGCACAGATCGTCGCAATGGTTCAGGAAGCGCAGAACTCCAAAGCCCCCGGGCAGCGCTTCGCCGACCGGGCAGCATTCTGGTTGGTCCTGGTGGCGCTGATCGGAGGCACTGCCACCTTTCTGGTGTGGTGGGCGACCGGTGCCGGTATTCAGGCCGCGCTGCTTTTCGCCATCACCGTCGTCGTCATCACCTGCCCCGATGCGTTGGGACTCGCAACTCCGACCGCGATCATGGTTGGCACCGGATTGGGCGCCAAGCGGGGAGTGCTGTTCAAGAATGCAACCGCGTTGGAGACGTCGGCACGCATAGACACCGTCGTCATGGACAAGACTGGCACGTTGACCAAAGGCGAGCCTGAAGTGACCGACGTCGTAGTCGATGGCATCCCAGAAGATCAACTGCTCGCCATGGTGGCAGCAGTCGAAACCGAGTCCGAGCACCCGCTGGCTGGTGCGATCGTGCGTTACGCGGCCGCCCGCAGCATCGCTGCGGCGTCACTGACTGGTTTCCGAAACGTGCCCGGGCACGGAGCGGTCGCGACGGTTTCGGGACGTCGCGTAGCGGTCGGCAATCGCAAGCTGATGGCCGAAGAGGATGTCGAGTTCGGCGCGTTAATGCAACGACGCGACCAACTCGCAGCAAGTGGACGCACGGCTGTCTTGGTGGGCGTCGACGGACAAGGAGTCGGCGTCATCGCCCTGGCGGACGCCGTGCGCGAGACATCTGCCGAAGCGGTGTCCGCGCTGCACGATCTCGGTGTCGAGGTCGTCATGCTCAGCGGCGACAACCAAGCCACCGCCGCCCGGATCGCCGCGCAACTAGGAATCGACACCGTCATCGCCGAGGTGCTGCCGGGCGATAAGGCGGCCAAGATCGCTGAACTGCAACGGCAACGCAAAAAGGTCGCCATGGTCGGTGACGGCGTCAACGACGCGCCGGCGCTGGCCCAGGCTGATCTCGGTGTGGCGATCGGTGCAGGCACCGACGTCGCCATCGAAACCGCAGATCTGGTGTTAATGCGTTCAGACCCGCTCGACGTCGCGATCGCGCTGCGGATCGGGCGGGGTACCTTGCGCAAGATGCGGCAAAATCTTGGTTGGGCGGTCGGTTACAACGTGATCGCATTGCCCATCGCGGCTGGGGTTTTCGTACCGTCTTTCGGTTTGATGCTGCGACCCGAGATCGCTGCTCTGTCGATGTCGGGCTCCAGCTTCATCGTGGCCGTCAATGCGTTGATGCTGAAGAGATTGAAGCTTCCCGTAGCTGCGTCAGCGGAGGCGGGCGCAAAGCCGTGACGCTCCGCGTCCGGTCATTGTTTTCCGGCGTCAGTAAGGGGCGAAAACTAGGCGGATGTCGCCACAGTCCGCAGTGAGTCGATAGCGGCCTGCATTTTTCGCGTCACTTCGTCGGCGATATCGCGTAGATCCGGCTCCCCGGTCACCTCGACCAATATCTGCGGGTTCATTGCCTCGACGATGACGGAGCTTTCGTCTGCACGATCGGCTCGGACAACGACATTGCAGGGCAGCAGCAGGCCGATCTGACGGTCCACATTCACTGCTCTGTGAGCCAATGGAGGGTTGCAGGCGCCCAGAATGAGGTACTCCTCCATGTCCTCGCCCAGTTTCGCCTTGAGCGTCGCCTTCATATCGATCTCGGTGAGGACGCCAAACCCCTGCTGTGTCAGGGCGGCTCGGGTGCGCGCGACGGCATCGGCGAATGAAGTGTGCAGAGCTGTCGACAGTGCGATGGTCATGCAGGTCCTCTCGGTGGTCCTATGCGGCGAACAATCCCAAGGCTGCGCCGCCCATATCCTGGCGCCAAGGGCGGCTGCCGTTCTTTATCGAATCTTCACAGAACGACTAGTCGGGCCATACCGGCGGAGCGAATGCTCGAAGACAGGTCGGGTTATCCGTGCGTCAACCAGGCGCGCCGCAGCCGCATCGACCGTGAAACCCAGAAAGGGACTTGTTGTGATGAAGAGGAAGACGCTGGTCGTCGGTGCGGCCACCTTGGCTGCGCTGGTCACCGTCGGTGCGTGTAGCAATACCACCACTACGCAGGGAGCTTCGTCGTCGTCGTCGGTGTCGGCGCCTTCGGCGGTCACCGAACCCCACAATCAGGCTGACGCCATGTTCACCCAGCACATGATTCCTCATCATCAGCAGGCAATCGAGATGAGCGACATGCTTTTGGGTAAGCAAGGAATCGACCCGCGAGTGCTCGACCTGGCCAAGCAGATAAAGGCTGCACAAGCTCCCGAGATCGAACAGATGCAGAACTGGCTTACACAGTGGGGCATGCCCAAGATGCCGATGATGCCCGGGATGGAGATGCCCGGTCACAGTGGGATGCCCAGTGCCACAACAACCGAACCCGGTGCGCCGACCCATTCCATGATGCCTGGGATGCCGGGCATGAGCGATGTGCCCGAATCGCCAGGTGCCAGCACGACACCCAGCGAGACCGGCACTCCGAGTCAGCCAATGATGCCAGGTACGCCGGGGATGAACGGTATGCCGGGGATGGACGGCATGATGTCCGCAGAGGATATGGCCGCACTGCAAAACGCCGAGGGGGTGGAAGCTGCCAAGTTATACCTGACCCAGATGGTCAAGCATCACCAGGGCGCAATTACCATGGCGCAGAACGAGATCAAGGACGGCCAGTACCCCGACACAATCGCACTGGCACGCTCGATCGCGACCAGCCAGCAGCAGGAGATCGACACCATGAACAAGACCCTGGCGTCGTTGTAGGAGATCAGTCACGGCAGTGCGTTGACCGAGTCATGTTGCATGACAACGCTGTCGAGTTCGGCGCGTGACTTGGATGATGGTCACGGGCGGTCCGCGCGCGCGGGCAGCTCGATGGTAAAGGTGCTGCCCAGCCCGGGTCCGCGGCTGGCTGCCGTGATGCGGCCGCCGTGGGCTTCGGTGAGGGCTTTGGCGATGGCCAATCCGATCCCAGCGCCGCCGTGGCTTCGGTCGCGGGCAACATCGGCGCGGTAAAAGCGTTCGAAAACGTGCGGGAGGTGGTCGGCAGCGATGCCCTCACCACTGTCACTCACCGTGATGATCAGTTCGCCGTGGTTCGGCGCGGCGTCGACCTCGACGCGACCTCGGGCGGCGGTGTGGCGGAGAGCGTTGTCTAGAAGGTTTCCGATCACCTGTGCCAGGCGCAGAGGGTCTACCCACACCTCGGGCAGCGGGTTCGCGGCATCGAAGGTGAGCTTGACGTCCTTCTCCCTGTATCGGTCGGCTGCGGCGGACACGGTGGTTGCAATCGCGGCCCGAGGATCGATCCACTGCGGTGTGATCGCGCCGGGACCTTCCTCGGCTTGAGCGAGTGCGGCGAAGTCATCGGAGAAGCGCACCAGCCGGCTGGCTTGATCGTTCAGCACTGCAACCGTCTCGGAATCAAGGGTTTTCACTCCGTCCTCCACGGCCTCGATATAGGCCTTGAGCACCGAGACCGGTGTTCTGATCTCGTGGGCGAGGTCACCGAAGAGTTGGCGCCGCGTGCTCTCGACCGATTCGAGCCGCTCAGACATGCGATTGAATGCGCGGGACAGGTTCGCGAAATCTTCGCCCAAGCTCAGCGGCGACACCCGGATGTCATAGCGGCCGTCGGCGACCGCAGTGGCGGCGGACGCGACTTCGGCGATTGAGTGCTGCAGGCGGCGGCTGAAGTACCAGGTCACGAGCAATGCAGTCATTGCGGCTACGCCGATGGCGACCGCGATGGAGATCGCGGTGGCGTACCGGTAAGCCTGCTCGGCATGGAACTGTTCGTTGGATGAGTGAGGGAGCCCGGCTCGGTACAAGTGTTCCCGGAACAGCGGTGGACCGACGATGACAGCGACAATCCATGTGGTTGCGCCGCCGGCGAGAAGCACCAAGGCTTGCGCCAGCAGTAGCCGCGCCCCGACTCCAGGACTGCGCCGCGACCTAGGTTGAATGCTCATGTCCGTCCTCACTGGCCGCTTCCCATTCGGTATCCGACGCCGCGGACCGTAATCACATAGCGGGGATCGGCGGGGTCATCCGACAATTTGCGGCGCAAGTGTCCGATATGCACGTCGACGAGATGTTCGTTGCCTCCCCAGGAGTCTCCCCAGACGGCCTCGAGGAGCTGGCGGCGGCTCAAGACCACTGCCGGCCGCGACGACAACGCGGCTAAGATGTCGAACTCGGTGCGGGTCAGCAGAACTGGCTCGTCGTCGATGAAAACCTGTCGGCCTGGGACGTCGATGGACAACGGCCCGAAGGCTCGCGGCGCGGGATGGTCGACGGTGGCCGCCGCAGCATCAATCGGCGCTGCGACGGTCCGGGGCCGGCGCAGCATGGCCCGAATGCGAGCAACCAACTCTCGGGGACTAAAAGGTTTGGTGACGTAGTCGTCGGCTCCGACCGACAGGCCCACGATGGTGTCCAGTTCGGTATCGCGTGCGGTCAGCATCACCACATAGGCATCGGAGAACGTGCGAAGTTGGCGGCATACCTCCAAGCCGTCGATGCCCGGCAACGCGAGGTCCAAGATCACCACGTCCGGATCGATCTCACGAGCTTGCGCGAGGGCGTCCGCCCCGCTGTGGGCGAGGCTGACATCAAACTGCTCGCGTCTGAGGTAGCTCGCCACGACTTCGGCCAGCGGCACCTCGTCGTCGACCACCAACGCTCGATAACCCGCCGGAGGGGTGGCCGCAGGCTTGCCCATGCCCCCATCGTGCCGCCCCGAGCGGATTTACGAACCTGCGACCCAGGTCTTGAGCGAATCTTCATACAACCATCGTCGATTCGCTACTCGACCTCACCAGTGTGGGACCTGAAGGAGGTGACCATCATGGCGTGGTGGCACGAAACCGCCTGGTTTGGCTGCTTGCTGGCCATCATGGTGCTGCTTGCGTCCTGGGGAGCCGTGATTGCCGCGGTGGCGGCACTGCTCGGGGCTAACAGATCACAGCGCCGTCAGGACGTTGAGATCCAGCGCGCTGCTCAACTACCCGGCCTCACCGCCGCTTACGTGCCAACGACGAAACCCCCGCAACGCCCATGAACCGTCAGAGCCTGGGCACGACGATGTTGACACGGCGCAGGTTCCTTGCAGCCACTTTCGCCGCCAGTACCGCGGCAATGGCCGCGTGCGGAAAGCCCACAAGCCCCAGCCCTGCTACGGATCCGATCGGCGCCGCCGAAGCCGGGCGGCCCCACACTGGGCGCACAGCCGCCGCGGCGTTGACACCTGGGCCGGCAGACATCGACCTGGGCGGACCCGTCGCCCGCACACTGGCGTACAACAACAGCGTTCCCGGACCGTTGATCCGTGCCAAGGTCGGCGACGAACTGGCGATCAGCGTCACCAACGGTCTGCACCACCCGTCATCGGTGCACTGGCACGGCGTCGCGCTGCGCAACGACATGGATGGCGCAACGCCGGCGACCACGAACATCGACCCGTCATCGAACTTCACCTACCGGTTTTCCGCGCCTTATCCCGGTACCTACTGGGCGCACCCGCACACCGGACTCGACGCCGACTCCGGGCTCTATGTGCCGGTCATCATCGACGATCCGGCCGAGCCGGGAGACTACGACGCCGAGTGGATCGTGGTGCTCGACGACTGGACCGACGGAATCGGCTCCAGCCCGCAGCAGCTTTACGATGGGCTCCGTCCTGCACCCGGGGCCGGTGGCCACTCGAGTGGGATGCCCGGCATGCCCGGCATGAGCGAAACACCTGGGATGCCAGGGGTTCCCGGTGTCGGAGGCATTGGCGCGAGCCCGCTTCTGGGTGGCGACGCGGGTGATATCAGCTATCCGTTCTACCTGGCGAACGGTCGCATTCCGGCGGCACCGACCACATTCGCCGCTCGCCCCGGGCAGCGGATCAGGATGCGGATCATCAACGCCGCATCCGATACGGCATTTCGGGTCGTGCTAGCCGGGCATCGGATGACCGTCACCCACACCGACGGCTTCCCTGTGGTGCCGACCGAAGTGAACGCGCTTCTGCTCGGCATGGGTGAACGCTATGACGTGCTCATCACCACCGGTGACGGCGTGTTCCCCCTTGTCGCCTCGGCGGAAGGGAAGAACGCGCTCGCGCGCGCCCTACTGTCCACCGGCGCCGGTTCCGCACCCGATCCGAGGTACAGGCCGCCCGAGCTGCAGGGTCCTGTGGGCACCGTCGACGTGTTCACCGCCGCGCCCGAGGCGGTCTTGGATGTCACCGGGGCCGATGCCGCCCTGTCGGCCCGGCTTTCCGGTTCCATGGCGTCCTACGACTGGACGATAAACGGCAGACGGTTCGAAGACACCGTCCCACTGAGCGTCAGGCAAGGCCAGAAGGCGACGTTGACGTTCACCAACACCACGACGATGTGGCATCCCATGCACGTGCACGGCCACACCTTTCAAGTGATCAAGCCGGACGGGACTGCGGGCCCACGCAAGGACACCGTCATCGTCCTGCCGATGAAGCAGCTGACGGTGGCGCTCGTCGCCGACAACCCGGGCGTCTGGATGATCCACTGCCACAATACCTATCACCAGGAAGCGGGCATGATGACGAGCCTGAACTATTCACCCTAATCCGGCGCCGCGCCATCGGACGGTCAGCGTCAGAGAGGCCCAAAGGCCTTGAAGTGCAGTGCTCTTGACTCTGTCGGGACGAGGCGCAAGACCGTAAGACTGTGGCCAATCGGCCACGGATACATAATGAGGAGGAGCGGTCATGATGTTTTGGTACGACCACAACATGGGTTGGTGGGGATACGCAGGGATGGGCGTCGGGATGGTGCTGTTCTGGGGCTTGATCATCGTCGGCATCGTCGCCCTGATCAGATACACCACGGGTAGCCCACAAGCGCCACGCGGTGACGCGCCCACAGCCGAACAGCTGCTATCTGCCAGATTCGCCAGTGGCGAGATCGACGAAACGGAGTACCGCGAACGGTTGGCGGTACTGCGCGAGGGCATTCGCCGGTAACTGACGCAGCACCAAGACTTCGCGGGAAAGGTTGCATACCGAGGGCATTCACGCGAAGCGTCAGGCGCCCAGCACGAGTTCACAGTGCGGTGTGAGCTAGGGGCCATCTTCGCCAGCTGGCAATGACGTCCCAGCGTGGACGTCTTCCGTCTGCTCGTGGGATGCGCTACTGGCGAACCGGCGTAGGCGCAGGCTATTGCTGACCACGAAGACCGAGCTGAATGCCATTGCGGCGCCGGCGATCAGCGGATTGAGTAAACCCAGTGCCGCTAAGGGAAGAGCGGCGACGTTGTAGGCGAAAGCCCAGAACAGGTTTCCCTTAATGGTTTTGAGCGTTGACCGGGCCAATCGTATGGCGTCGGCGGCTGCGCGCAAATCCCCGCGGACCAGCGTCAGGTCGGATGCCTCGATGGCGACGTCGGATCCAGTGCCCATCGCCAGGCCCAGATCGGCCTGTACCAGTGCGGCGGCATCGTTGATACCGTCGCCCACCATGGCGACGGTTCTCCCCTGCGCTTGCAGGCTTTTGATGGTGGCGACCTTGTCGGCAGGTAGGACCTCGGCGATCACGTCGTCGGGGTCGATACCGACCTCTGCGGCGACGGCAAGGGCGGCGCGCCGGTTGTCGCCGGTCAGCAGAAACGGACGCAGGCCAAGCTTGCGGAACTGGCCGATTGCGTCCGCGGAGGTGCCCTTCACCGTGTCGGCGACGACGATTACGCCGTGCACCGCCCCGTCCCAGGCCACCCAAACCGGGGTGTGGCCGTGGGACTCAGCGTGCTCGGCGGCGGCGATGAGCTCATCGGGAGCTGTCAGCGACCACTCGTCGTTGAGCCAGCTAAGCCGTCCAACCAGGACCGCATGGCCGGCGACGACACCGCTGACGCCGTAGCCGTTGTGATTCGAAAAGTCGTCGACGGCCGGCAGCCCGCCGCCGACGGCGGCCGAAGCAGCGATCGCCTCCGCGATTGGGTGTTGAGACGCGCTCTCCAATGCTCCTGCGAGCTCGAGAACCTCACCGGAGTTCTGGCCTGCGCCGGGGTACACCCCTGTCAGGCTCATGCGGCCGGTGGTGACGGTACCCGTCTTGTCGAGCACGATGGTGTCGACCCGACGGGTGGACTCGAGCACCTGCGGTCCCTTGATCAGGATGCCCAGTTGGGCGCCGCGCCCGGTGCCAACCATGAGAGCCGTGGGAGTGGCCAAGCCGAGCGCGCAGGGGCAGGCGATAATCAGCACGGCGACTGCGGCAGTGAACGCGACCGTCGCCGAATGTCCAGTGAGCAACCAGACAGCCAGCGTTGCCACCGACAGCGCCAGGACGATGGGCACGAAGACCGCAGATACCTGGTCGGCCAGGCGCTGTACCGCCGCCTTGCCGTTCTGAGCTTCTTCCACCAGCCGCACCATCTGCGCGAGCTGGGTGTCAGCGCCGATTCGGCTGGCGCGGACGAGCAATCGCCCACCGACGTTGACAGTGGCACCGGTGACGTGGTCGCCGGGACGGACCTCGACGGGCACCGATTCCCCGGTGAGCATAGACGCGTCCACCGCCGACGCGCCGTCGGTCACCACCCCGTCAGTGGCAATTTTCTCACCAGGGCGCACCACGAAAACGTCCCCGACGCTGAGTTCCGCTGTTGGAATGCGGATTTCGGCGCCGTCGCGCACGACGGCGACATCTTTGGCGCCCATGTCGAGCAGAGCCCGCAAGGCGGCGCCCGATTGTGTCTTCGCGCGCGCCTCGAAGTATCGGCCGGCGAGAATGAACACCGTCACCGCGGCGGCGACCTCGAGGTAGATGTGCTCGGCGCCGGAACCCGCGTCGGGCAGCAGACTGAAGGACATCCGCATCCCCGGCATACCGGCGTGCCCGATGAACAGTGCCCACAATGACCATAGATACGCGGCGCTGACGCCCAGTGAGATCAAGGTATCCATCGTGGCTGCGCGATGGCGGGCGTTGGCCCAGGCTGCGCGATGAAACGGCAATGCACCCCATACCACGACCGGAGACGCCAAGGTCAGCGCGAGCCACTGCCAGTTGGTGAATTGCAGCACCGGGATCATCGACATCGCGACCACGGGCACCGTCAGCACTAAGGAGATCAGCAATCGGCTCCGCAAGGATGCGGCGTCGCCCGCTTCGGGGCCGGCATGCGCGGTCGAGGCCGCGTCGTTCGGCGCCGCGGGGACGGTGGCGGTGTAGCCGGTCGCTTCCACCGCGGCGATCAACACCGCCGGATCGATGGAGTTGGGGTAGGCCACCTTGGCCTTTTCGGTCGCGTAGTTGACGCTCGCCTCGACCCCATCGATCTTGTTCAGTTTCTTTTCGACCCGGGCCGCACACGATGCACACGTCATCCCGCCGATCGACAACTCGATGCTGTGGGGTTGATCGACACCGACGACGTGATTCGGGAGGCTCATGCTCAGTCCTTTGGGTACGGGTTCGCGCAAAGTCGTGCGCTACCGAGGTTGATCGGCGGATAGGCGGTAGTCGCCGGCCTCATCGAGTGCTGTGGTGACCTGCTCCGTGGTCAGTGGTGTGTCGCTGGAAACCGTCACCGTGGATATGCCTCCGGCAACCAGATCGACATCAACGTCGGTGACACCGGCGAGTGCGCCGAGTTCTGCGCTCACCGCGGCGATGCAGTGGCTGCAGGTCATGCCGGTTACGGCGTAGGACTTGGTGGTCGTGATTGTGCTCATGGCGTTCTCCTCGAGAGTTGACGCTGGGCGTGTGTCAGAGGATCTCGGTGCGCAGCAAGTGCAGCCCGAGGAGGTGGACGGAATCAGGGGCAGCGCGGTAATGAGCTGTCGGGTCATTTTCTGGCTACTTTCGCTTGCGGAATGGGCGGTTTCGGATGTGCGCTCAGGAGCAGACGAGACGCGCGATTGCCGCCGAGGCCTCATCGATCTTCTGCTCGGCCATGTCGCCGCCCTGATGGATTGCGTCACGGACGCAATGGGACAAATGTTCGTCGAGAAGCGACAACGCCACCGACTCCAACGCTTTGGTTGCCGCCGATATCTGGGTGAGCACGTCAATGCAGTAGGCGTCCTCGTCGACCATGCGTGCAAGACCGCGGATCTGCCCCTCGATTCTGCGCAGTCGCTTGAGATGTGCGTCCTTCGAGTCTGCATACCCGTGTGTGGTGGTATCCATGAATTCTCCTCCGTCATACCCCTTAGGGGTATATAGGCAGGATACCCCCAAGGGGTATCATCCTGTCAAGGGACCAAGGTCACCAGACCGTGCGACGGACACTTCGGCTGCAGAATCGGGTCAGCTCGACGTGGCGTCGACGGTGTGCAATTCAGAGGGTCGACTCGCGTTCCGCGAGCGGCGCATTCAGCCTGGCGCGCAAGATCATCAACCCGATCCGCCCCGTTGCTCATGGTTCCCGCGCGGGTCGACCACTTTGGCGGTGCCTGATTCCATGTTGTTCCTCAGCTGCCAGACGTTGGAGCCGACCATGTAGGTGTTGATCACGGGATCCGGTGTGATCTTCAGGAAGCAGATCCGCGTTTCGCCGCTGCGGTAAGACTCCTCGTAAGCCTTGAGGATTTGGCGGCCTATCCAGAACTGGCGGAAGGCATCCCGCCCTTCGTCGTCAGTCCAGTCCAGTATCTTCGCTTGTCCGCTCAACTGGAGGGTGGCTGGCGGGAGGAACCACAGGAGCCTCCTCGGCAGCGGAACCACGAGAGAGACCTGCGAATTCGAGGCGATATTGCGCGCCTTCTTTAGGTGCCGGCGGGTCATTACGAAGATCGAGATGGCATCGCCTCGCTCAGATACGCGGTAGGTGACTCCCGCTGAGTGCGGTTTGCCCTCTTCGTCGGTCGTCGAAAGTACCGCAAAGGTTTGCCTCCGCAGATGTTCGAGAACCAGCTCGAATGTCAAAGGACGGGCGTTCACGATGACGTCCGGCGGCTCGGTATCCGACTAAGCGCAGCTTGCATGTGGACCCGACCCATGTGTTCCAGGACTCGTCGGAACGGGCCTATAGCGGTGGACGCCGGATTGCTTACGCCCGCGAGTCACCTGACAGGCCCTCTCCCGAACACAGGTCACGAGACCACCGCCACCAGCACAGCCGCAATCCATAGTGCCGCCGCGGCGGAGAGCGGCCACCGAAATGTGGAGTGCAGCGCGAGATTGACCGATGCCATGACCCCAATCGACGATGCGCCAGCGACCGCCAGTACCGCAACTGCCGACGACTCGGCGTTGCGGATGTCGGTGGCTGCCACATAGACGGTGAGTGTCCCGGTAGCTACTGCGTATCCGCCAAGGACGATGAACACCAGACGTAGCCACTCACGCAGTCTCGGCACGGCAGCATCGATTTCGCCCGCGGTGCGGCGTAGATAGCGCAAGTCCTCGGGCAGCATGACAGGCCGGGCCACCAGAAAGAACCCCCCGATCCCGACCAGGATCGCGCCACCGACGCCGAACAGCCATGCTGCGACGATCATGAGGTCGACCTTCCGCCGCGGGTGAGGACGAGTGATGCCACGATCAAGAGTCCACCCAGCCAGGCGAACCCAGTTAGTAACGGCCAGGTTTCGTCGAAATGCGATGTGAGACTGGTATCGAATAGCAACCGGGTCACGCCGTACCCGGGAAGGAATTGGGCCGACCCTTGAGGTATGGGGCGAAGCATCGGACTTTGGATGATTCCCAGATCGAGGAATGGGATCAAGAATGCGACGAATACCCCCGCGACCTTGCCCAGCAGTGGCCCGATGATGACACCGATCAGGGCGTAGATGGCGCCGATCAGCAGGTTGGCTGCAATGTAGCCCGGCCACTGCTTGGCGTCGAAGACAGTCGCGGTAACCGCCATCGTGGCCGCCGTTATGACAATGGCGGCTACGGCCACCACGCCCAATCGGGCCGCGAGCACGACGCCAGTGCGGTAGCCGGCCAGCTTGAGGCGTCGGTCTCCGCCGGCGGCGTCGACCACCACGAACATCCCGACTAGTGCAGCCAATGCACCGATGCCGATGGGGGCCATGGCTCCGGCGTGCACATCGGGAAACCAGAATGACTGGTTTGAAGCGGTGTCATTCTCGGTGACCGACACCAATAGATTTCGCCCAGGAGTGGTCACCTTCGCCAGCAGCACGAATGCCGCTGGCACGATCACTAGCAGCACCAGCAGTACGCCGTTGCGCCGTAGATCGACCAGACCGAGCCTCAGCGCAGTTGAGAGCTGGCCGGCTGTGCGCTGACGCCGTCGCGCGGTGCGGGAACCCGCCGCCACCGCCGCGCCGGCGACGGCGAGAGCGCCAACCATCCAAACCGAGGCGAGCCCGAGATCGCCGAGCCGTCCAGCATGGTGCGAGGGTGTGTCGACCATCCACAACGTGACGAAGTGGGTGGGAAACCAGCGAGTGAACACGTAATCGCCGCCGCTGCCTGCAGGCCCGACGAACACGTCGATCATCCAGATCAGCAAGATGATCACTGCACCGTTGACCGGATTGGCGGCCGCTACGCCTATCAATGCGCCGATCGCCAGGTAGATGACCGCGAACATCAGCGTGCCGATGACCGCCCGGACCGGATGGTCGATGCCGACGCGCAGGCCCAACGCGGCGAGCGC
This sequence comes from Mycobacterium sp., assembly GCA_044508395.1. GTDB lineage: Bacteria > Actinomycetota > Actinomycetes > Mycobacteriales > Mycobacteriaceae > Mycobacterium. The sequence continues at coordinate 43,894 of JBIQHU010000008.1, forward strand.
CACTCCCGAGACGAGTCCCGCCATGAGCAGACCAGTGCCTGCGCGGGCGGCGAGCAGCCGCGCGGCTGGTAAGCCGGCCAGTTGCAGCCGCTTATCAACGCGTCGCGCTGAGCGGATCTGAAAGTACATTGCCAGGCCCGATAGGAAGCCGGCTGCCCAGCCGGCGGTCGCGGTTTCAGTCGCAATGCCGGGCCGTCCCCGTAACAGTTCCATCGCGTCTGCGATCGATCCGGCGGCGACCAGCACGAACACGAGCGGAACAACGACCAGCATGATCAGGTTCACCGGGTTGCGGACATAGTCGAGGATGAAGCTGCGGCTCAGAAGCAGCGTCGGTCGCCACTGCTCATGGGCTGCGGCCGTCACCGCGGAACCTCTTTCACGTCGCACTGCCCCTCGCATAGGCGCCCCTCACACAGCTTGACTATGCGATCGAAGCGGTGCTCGTCAGCGACGAAGTGGCTAATGATCAGCACCGACCGTCCGTCGTCGCGACGACGGGCGACCAGATCCCAGAACTTCAGATAGGTGTCCCAATCGAAGCCGGCATAGGGCTCATCCAGCAGCAGCACCTGCGGGTCGGCCAGCATCGCTAGTGTCAGGTTGAGCTTGGCCAGCGTGCCGCCCGACAACCGATCCGCCCGTGTTCCTGCATACCGTTCAAATCCCAACGCCTCGTACAGATCCCGGCGCGCGCGCCGTTCGGCCTCACGCGTCATACGGTAGGCGCGTGCGAACAGCTCAATGTGCTCATCACAGGTCAGACGTTCGTACACCACCGGCTGCTGCGGGCAATAGCCCAATACACCGGAGCGGACGACCGTGCCCGCGTCCGGGGCAAGCTCGCCTACCAAGATCTTCATGATCGTGGACTTGCCCGAGCCGTTTTCCCCAACAAGACCGACGACTTCGCCAGGCTGCAGCACCAGATCGACGCCGCGCAGCACCTGCTGGCGGTGCGAGATCGGCCAGATGCCGCGGCGAAACGATTTCTCGATACCCCCGGCCGTTAACACCGCAGGAGCAGCCTCGATCACCGGCAACTTCGTTGCGGCGACGGTGGTGTCGTTCATGACCGATCTCGTCCTCCATGCGGCGGAGTGTGCAGTTGATGTCTCGTGGGAATCGTCGATGCCGGGCCGGCGGTGTCACGGTGAACCAAACGGCTGGCGGTCAACGGCGTAAGGGGTATTCGGCACGGTAGGCGGCGAGATCGCAAGAGCGGCAGGAACGCCCGAACCGATCCGCTGCGTCGCGTCCTTCGCTTCGCGCCAGCCTCGCGGAGATGCAGACCAGCACTGCCCAAAACCATGAACAACAACGTGTTCACGATCACCAGCGCCCATAAGCCATAGCCGGCACCTGCCATCGCCTTGCCCTCCCGGATCGGTGATGAACGTGGACGTTTATGACCGTCCCGCAGAGTCGCGATGATCCGGTGAATCAGACGAGTCGTGCTTAGTGTTGTTACCGCGCCCGCCGCCCATTCCGACCATCATGAACATCATCATCAGTGGACAGGCCAGCACAACGAGCAACAGCGCCAGCGTCGAGAGTGGAACGCCGATGGCTAACGCGGCAACGATAACGGCGGCCACGGCTAGGGCGTACCAGGGAAAATATTGTTTCCTCATCTCGAATTCCTTCCGTTCGGACTGGGTCAAGCTTGCGCTTGTGCACTGGCCATTTCCATGGGACTACGTACCTGATACGTAGGACCGAAAGACCCCCGTCTGATTCGACCAAAGTCCCTATGGCGGACCCTCGCCGTCGGCTGTAGAAGATGTGCACTCGCCTCGAGTGCATCCCCGCGAGGCAGCGGGCTTCGCGAGCAGTGCGGAATGACAGTCGTGATGGCCGCGTCAAGGCATATGCAAACGGCCGCAATATCATGTCTCCCCGGTGCGCACCGGTACATGCCCCCTTCGTAACTCGCATCGTCGAGAGTTGACGATTCGCAACGGCAGGCGGTCTATTCCGCCGGGGTGCGCACCGGCTAGGTCGGTGCGCCCAGCAGGAAATCGACCCGCCGACCGCTACTCTGATGGCAACGCCAAGCCATCATCGCGCCGCGAGCGTGTGGGCTACCGAGACAACCGCGTCGAAGGCAAGGAGACGGCGATGCAACCACGAGCCTTCGGCGATCTCGAAGCAGTGATCATGGATCGAGTGTGGAATCGCGAAGAACCCGTCACCGTGAGGGAGATCTTTGATGAACTCGCCCAAGAACGCCAGATTGCCTACACCACAGTTTTATCGACGATGGACAACCTTCATCGCAAACGCTGGCTGCAGCGGGAGCGCAGCGGTAAGGCCTATCTATACACGCCCTCGATGAGCCGCGAGGAACGCTCGGCGCGATTGATGCGGGACGCGTTCGAATCAGGTGGAAATACCGACACCGTCCTGGCATTCTTTGTCGAGCAAATGAATGCAGAAGAGTCTGCACAGCTTAAGGCGGCGCTGCGCCGCGCAGGTCGGCGACGTTGACCACGGCCGTGTGGGTGCTGCTCTACGGAGCCGTTCTGACGTGGCTCTCACCGCCGCTGCTGACTCGGATGACTCGGACCGGCATCAGTCCGCACATGGGAATCGCGGCATGGTTTACGGCGATCGCAACCACGCTCATCGCGTGGGTCATCGCCGTCGTGCTGATAGGTGTTGCAGCGATCGACGGTGTCTTGGGCACGTCCGCAGTCACCATGTGCCTGGAGCTGTTCGGTCTCTCCGAGCACGCGGGGGTACCCGGCCTCAGCGGCTCCATCGCGTTGACGATCGCCGGCATCGCTTTGTCCATCGTTTTCTTGGTCAGAACCAGTCGATGGGTCACGCGACTGAGGTCGCGAAGCCGGGAGCACGCCAATGCCGTGCTGCTCGTGGGCCGGCCGACCACGCGGCCTGGCGTTGTCGTCGTCGATGCCGAGAGATCGGCGGCGTACTGCGTATCCGGGCACCCTCCCGCAATTGTGGTAACCAGTGCTGCTTGGTCGTCGTTGGCCCGCTCCGAGCTCGCGGCTGTCCTGGCGCATGAGCAGGCACATATCGCTGGTAAGCACCACCACATACTGATGATGCTGCGAGCAATGGCTGCAGCTCTCCCACTGCCTTTAATGCAGCAGAGCGCTCATGCGGTCGCTGAATTGCTGGAGATGTGCGCCGACGACGCCGCCGCCCGGCGACACGGCGTCAACCCCATCCTGGGCGGTTTGCTTGCCATGGCAGGACCAGGCCACCCAGTGCCGGCCGAGGGGTTGGCGGCGGCAGGGACCGCGGTAGCAGCGCGCGCGATGCGGCTTGCTCAGCCTGCGCGCGGTCGAGTCAGGTGGAGCCAGAGACTGATGCTCGCACTGAGCATGGCCGTGATGCTTGGCGCACCTGCCCTCATCGAACTCCTGTGTCACCATTGAGCGGCAAGCCAAGTATTAGCCAGGAGCCTCAACGATACGGTCGCCGCGGGCAAAGGCCACTGCGCTGATTGACGTCCGGACTGGTAACGCGGGCGTCTCAAATGATTCCCATCACAACGCGGCCTTGTGAGGGTGATCCGATGCGCAAACGGGAGGAACGGCGACCGTCTGGAGCAACCGCATACGCAGCAAGTGTCGATTCGCAGGCAATCGCGAACCTACGGAGTAAAACCGTAGATTACCAGCGTGTATACCCGTGGGTGACAAATGAATACTTCGTCAAAAGCATTACCAGTCAATAACACTCGGCTAAGTACCGAACTCGCTCGCAATCGCGGTAGATCACCAATACAGGCTGATCGCGGCACGATCACGACATGGCGTCGAATCAGCCGGTCCCCGAATCGGGCTCAATCCGCTGTTACAGTCGGCTGCATTGTGAGGTACAACGACGCTCCCGCTGATGCGCGACGGCACGCCGTCATCGCGCTGATGTTTGTGCTCGTTGTGCTGATTGCTGGCACAGGATGGAAGCTCACCGAGCACAACCCGCTGGCGCATCATGGCCCGCACGCGCTGCCATCCAGTATCTCCGGCGATTTTGCTACCGCCGTCGAGCACCCACATGCGTGGGACGGTTCCACGCCCTTGGCACCCGACGCCTTCGCCGAAGCGGCCCTGCCACGCGCGGTGACACTGCTCGTTGCGCTGGGCCTAGTCGCCGTTACCGGCGTCGCCTTCGCGTACTGGGCGGCAGGTGCGTCATCTGTCATCCGAGGCCCCCCGAGATGGGGCGGCTATCTCATCGCCGGGCAGCAGCTGCTGCTTCGGCTCTGCATCGCGCGCCGCTGATTCGGTAGCGCCAGATCCGCGTCCTTAGCGCGGGTCGGTGAACGCTACCCATGTCAGTCGCCGCGGCAAAGAACGTCGTGGCATCACCGAAAGTGACCCACGTTCATGAGCCATGCTCTGTCCATTCATTCACCGAACCTTTACGCCCGTCACCAACGCCTGCGTCGCTTCGACAAGCCGGGCACGATGATCGGAAATACACCTGTCCTGAGAATCGCAGCGCCTTTCACCGACGACAGCCGTGGGTTCTGGGCCAAACTCGAAGGGTTTAATCCCGGCGGGATGAAGGACCGTCCCGCGATGCACATGGTCCAACGAGGCCGTGCCTGCGGCGACCTTCGGCCCGGCTGCCGAATCGTCGAATCGACAAGCGGCACATTGGGACTGGGGCTTGCGTTGGCCGGCACCATGTACGACCATCCGGTAACTCTTGTCACAGATCCCGGACTCGAGCCGATCATCTCGCGGATGCTGACCGCCTACGGTGCTGAAGTCGATGTGGTCACAGAACCGCATCCCCTAGGCGGGTGGCAGCAGGCCCGACGCGATCGCGTGATGGAGATCCTGAAATCTGACCCGGAAGCTTGGTATCCGGATCAATACAACAATCCCGACAACGTTGACGCGTACCGGGGTCTTGCAGAAGAGCTATCAACGCAACTGGGCACGATCGACATACTCGTCTGCTCTGTCGGCACCGGAGGCCACTCTGCCGGGATAGCGCGGGTACTACGTGAAACCAACCCCGACCTGCAGCTCGTCGGGGTCGACACCATCGGCTCGACCATCTTCGGTCAGCCTGCACGGTCCCGGCTGATGCGAGGACTTGGGTCGAGTATTTATCCACGCAATGTGGACTACGCCGCCTTCGATGAAGTTCACTGGGTAGCTCCCGAGGAGGCCGTGTGGGCATGCCGGGCGCTGGCCGCCACCCAGTACGCCACAGGCGGCTGGAGTGTCGGCGCCGTCGCTCTGGTAGCCGGGTGGATAGCCAGGACGAATCGATCCAGCGCAACCATCGCGGCGGTTTTTCCCGACGGGCCGCAACGCTACTTCGACACTGTCTATAACGATGACTACTGCAGCGCCCACGGGCTGTTTACCAGCGATCCGCCCCAGTATCCACAACTCATCACCAATCCTCGAGAGCACGTCATCACATCCTGGACGCGTACGTCATCCATTACGGATCCGACGGTGGTGTCGCAGTGAGCTTCACCGCGCAGTTTCGTAGTTTCGGCTGGCCTAGCCGGATGTTGATGATCAATCAGTTCGGCATCAACCTTGGGTTCTACATGCTGATGCCCTATCTCGCGGGATACCTCGCCGGCCCGCTCGGCCTTGCCGCGTGGGCGATCGGCCTTGTACTCGGCGTGCGCAACTTCTCTCAGCAGGGCATGTTCATCGTCGGCGGCACCCTTGCGGACCGCCTTGGTTTCAAGCCGCTGATCGTTGCCGGGTGCATACTGCGCACCGCCGGATTCGCCCTGCTGGTGGTTGCCAATTCGCTCCCCGCGGTGCTGATCGCGTCCGCGGCAACAGGTTTCGCGGGTGCCCTCTTTAACCCAGCTGTGCGGGCCTACCTCGCTGCCGATTCAGGACCACGCCGCGTAGAAGCGTTCGCGACTTTCAACATCTTCTACCAGGCGGGAATACTGGCCGGGCCATTGGTCGGGCTTGGCCTATTGGCCCTCGACTTCCGCATAGTCGCGGCATCGGCGGCGGCAGTGTTCGCGATTCTGACCGTGGCCCAGCTGTTCGCCTTGCCGCAACATCGCGCGGCACCGCAACCCGAGAGGACCACCGTCCTGCAGGATTGGCGGACCGTTCTGACTAATCGGTCCTTCCTCCTGTTCTCCACAGCGATGATCGGATCCTACGTCTTGTCCTTCCAGGTGTACCTGGCCCTGCCTTTGCATGCCAAAATTCTTGTGCCTGCGCATGAATCACTAACTATTGCAATGGTCTTCGTCGTCTCAGGACTAGTGGCCGTCGCGGGGCAGCTACGCATCACCCGCTGGTTCACGAAGCGCTGGGGGTCAGGGCACTCGCTAGTGATCGGCATGCTGATCCTCGCGGCCGCGTTCACGCCGGTAATTTTGATCCCCAACGGAGCACGTTTCGGCGACCTCGCCGCAGTCATCGCGCTGGTCGTCACCGCAGCAGTGCTAGCCATCGGCTCAGCAGCGGTATTCCCCTTCGAGATGGACACCGTCGTCTCGCTGGCCGGCAACCGATTGATTGGTACGCACTACGGCTTCTACAACACGATCGTTGGCATCGGCATTCTGATAGGCAATCTGGCCACCGGGGCTCTGATGCAAGCCGCCCGGAACACTGGCCATGAAGAACTTGTCTGGGTCGCGTTGACGGCGGTCGGATTGGCGGCCGCGGCAGCGCTCTACCGGCTCGACCGCGCGGGACGCCTGATCCCCGAATTTTCCATCACCCCAACTCACGTTGCTTCATCGCGAACACGGGCCAATACCTCGGCGCCGCAACCGGAATGAGGATTCGACATGGAACGTAGTGGCCCCTGTAGAGACTTGGCGAGACCGCGCATTGCTGGTTTGAATGCTCAACATCTACCCAGAATCGTGGCCATTGTCGTCGCCATGTTCATCATGGCGTTTGCACCTGCGGCGTCGGCCGAACCTACTGCCGGGTCGTGGGATCCGCTTCTCCCGATGATGCCGAGCGCCGGAGCACCGGGCGATCCTGTCGCCATCGCCAACGCGTCCCTGCAAGCAACCTCCGCTGCAACACAAACGGCGGTGAACTTAGGTCGCAATTTCCTCAGCAGTCTCGGAATTCTCGGTCCGCCCGGAAGTCCTCAAACAAGTGTTCGCGGCAACAGGCTTTACGGCGCTCAGGCGATTGAATACGTAATTCGCAGAGCAGGTACACAAATTGGAGTGCCCTACTCATGGGGTGGCGGCAGCCTTGACGGCCCGAGCCGCGGTGTCGACCAAGGGGCCGGCACCGTCGGCTTCGACTGCTCGGGATTGACACGCTTCGCTTTCGCAGGCGTCGGGATTCTCCTGCCGCGCTACTCCGGTGACCAGTATGACGCTGGCCGAAAGGTACCTCCGCCTCAAGCCAAGCGTGGGGACTTATTGTTCTGGGGGCCTGGCGGAAGCCAACACGAAGCGATATTCCTGGGCGGGGGCCAGATGATCGAGGCGCAACAAACCGGTGTACCGATCAAAGTCTCACCAGTGCGCGCAGCGGGAATGGCACCGTATGTGATTCGAATTATCGAGAGCTGATCGCTTAGGCCACTTGCAAGCACTTCGGGTTGCCTTCGCGTGAAGGCCAATTCGACCGACCGGTTAGACCGGATGCGTCCGCGTCGACATTCCTGATACATCCCCGCGCGATTCGACCAATCATGTCGAACTCATGCCATATTCACTTGCAGCACAACGTAATAGCGTTATTCATTCGACGCATGAACGGGACACAAGTGCACACCCGCGATGCGCTCGCAATAACTAGCATTTGGATTATCTACTGAGTAGATACGTATGTAGGAATGCCGTAGGACATTCCTATGCCGACAGATCGGAGAAATGATGAAAACACATCTAGCCGCTTTCGCCATCGCCTTGAGCGCAGCGATCTTGGTGGGCCCCGGCGCCGCGTCCGCTGCACCCAGCGGCGCGCGTTCGGTGACGGATACGGTGTCCTCGCTCGAAGCGCAAGGCTTCAAGGTGATCGTGAACAAGGTCGGGCACGCACCACTAGATCAATGCACCGTCGGAAATATACGACAAGGGCAGGACGTGACCGAACTGAAGCAAAATAAGCGGCATCAAACGGTCGAGAGAGTCAAATACACCACCGTCTACATCGACGCGACCTGCTGAGTACTCCGTACAGTGCCCCGGAAGTCCCGACTTCCGGGGCACTGATGCATCAATGCACTAACGGTCTGCATCGGCTTGGCATCACCAAACATCGTCAATGTAACTGGATCTGCGAGACGGAGCGTGGGACTTCACCGGGCTTTGCAGTCATGTCACCCCGCGAGCGCGAAACCGCCTTAAGGACGCGACGGAAACGCGATACGCGACGCCTTAGACGGCGGCGTTGCCGGCTTCCCATTGTTCCCACGGGATGTTCCAGTCCCCAAGGCCGTCTGTACCAGACAGTGTCGGACCCACCGTGTTGATCACTTCTACGATGTCGCCTCGCTTCGTGTTGTCGTAGAACCAGCGTGCGTTAGTTGGATTCACGTTCAGGCATCCGTGACTGACGTTCGAAACGCCTTGACTGCCTACAGACCACGGCGCGGAATGCACGTAGATGCCGCTGTAGGACATCTGAGTGGCCCATTCGACTTCTGTACGGTAGCCGTCAGGTGAGTTCACCGGGACACCGTAGGTCGAAGAGTCCATGACCAGGAACGAGTAACGGTCACCAATGATGTACGTGCCGTTGTCTGTCGGCGTCCTGTCCTTACCCATCGACATAGGCATTGTCTTCTCGATCTGCCCATTGCGGCGAACGGTGAGAGTTTTCGTGGCGTCGTCGGCTACGGCAATCACCTCATCGCCGATCGTGAACCGCGTGGTGACGTCCTCCTGCCCGAACAAGCCATCGCCGAAATCTGCTCCGTACGCTTTGACACGCAACTCCACCGCCGTGCCTGGCTTCCAGTATTGCGCTGGGCGCCAGCGGACTTCACGATCACTTAGCCAATAAAAGGCACCCTCCACCGGGGGGGTGGCAGTGACTGAGATCGCTCGTTGGGCGGCGAGGCGATCGGGTATAGGCTCGTCGAATCTAATGGCTACCGGTTGTCCCACTCCGACTACCTCACCGTTGTTCGGCATCACGTACGGCATCGTGAGATTCTCAGGAGAGTGCGTTTCGAAAGTCATGGTGTTACGCACGACGCCGCCCAGACCCAAAGCCTCAGCAATGAGCGTGTATTGCTTGTTGTAGCCGAGCGGTTCAGCCGACGACCATGTCGTCCCATCCGGGCCGAGTTGGCCGGTAACCGGCCTGCCAGCTTCGTTGACGAGGCTAACGGCCCCGAGGACGCCGTCACCGGCGGTGACGGTGACGGGAGCATCAACCGACACCCCTATCGCTCCGTCTGTCACCGACGCCTGTAGTTCCGGAACGAGCAGATCACCGAAGGGCGTGCCTTTGTCGACGATCACTTGAGGCGCGCGCGGTGCGGGCGGTGCCGCTGTACAACCCACAACGGTGAGCAGCGCCGCACCAAGAATTAGCGCCGCGCTGAACCAACCTCGTGTCGACGGAACTGGGACCCGGCGTACCACCGGCATCATGTGCCCTCCATACGTTTTTGATCGCCGAGTCTGCACGTCCAGGGTGCCCGCGCTGGCAGGCAAATGAAGTCTCCCGGGTGCCGATGTGCCTTGACTAGATGTTCTGTAAAGATCTGATAAAGCGCTGAGTCGCAGGCCCTTCGGCGTCACCGTTGCGATGAAGCGGCGGATCGACAGGCGACAACTGGGCAATGCGTTCGGCGCGGTTGCGTGGCGCGTCGACAGGGACAGAACCGCGGCGTAGCCCGTGCACCGGAACCGCGCATGGACATCAACCTTCAGATCGTCGACATCCCCATCTGCTAACCGTGCAATCCCTCGGAGTTCTTCACGCACCGACCCCCGCAATACCCGCAGCTCGTGCCATACACGTGGTGCTCGGCGGAGAACGTGACACAGCGACCAAATGCGGGGCTTGGACACTCTCATCCGAGACGACGGTGTTCAGGGCAGTGTGATCCGGACGTACTGCCCAACATCAACGGTCTAGCTCTACGGACGAAAGCGCTGGTCGGTGTTTCCGTCCGCTCAGGCCACAGCCTCGTCGGCCAGGTACCGGTACACCGTTGCGCGGGAGACACCCAACATCTTGGCGATGTCGGTGGCTGTGACGCCCTTGCCCCGAAGGTTGCGCGCTTTCGCGGCGTCCGCGGCGTCAACCTTCCGTGGTCGTCCACCCTTACGGCCATTGGCCGCTGCCGCCACCAGCCCGGCTCGGGTGCGCTCGATCATGGTGTCGCGTTCGAGTTGGGCGAACGCGGCCATGATGGTCAGCATCGCCTTGCCCATCGGTCCTTCCGTATGCAGTCCCTCGGTGATGCTGCGAAACCCGATGCCACGCGACATCAGGCCGTCGACAACGGCGAGGACGTGCTGGGTGTTGCGCCCGAGGCGGTCAAGCTTCCACACCGTAAGCACGTCACCTTCGCGTAGATGATCGAGACAGGCGTTCAGACCTGGTCGAGCCGAGATCGAGCCGGAGACACCCTGGTCGCGGAAGACACGATCGACACGGGCCTCGCGCAGGGCGTCGAGTTGCAGCGCCATGTTCTGGTCGGCGGTCGAAACCCTCGCGTATCCGATGGTGGCCATCGCTTCTCCTGTCGCATAAACCCGTTGCTGCCCGGGTTATGAGAATACCTGTTATGAGATAGGTTTTCCAGACAACGGAGCGTAGGCGTCGCCGCAGGTGGTGGGTTTCGGGCGGATTGCGCACCTCGGTCGCAACAACCCATCGTTATTGAGACGACCCCAATCTGTGAGCACCCGACCCCACTGGGCGGGGGTGTTCCGAATCGGCCCAGTGCTCGGTGCCACTCCTTCAACCACTCACCGGGTGTGGTTTAGAGGGACAATTTTGTTGCGCAGAGGTCCGGTGCTCGCTAGCCAACACACTTCCGACTGGATCGAACTCATCGATATTTGAACTCATCGATATTTGTCGGTCATCTTCAGTAGCCTGCCGTGCGTCTCGTTGAAATGTTGTTGTGGGGGAATCATGACGATCGCCGAGGGTTGGTATGCCGACCCGTGGGGAGAGGCACCACTCCGGTGGTGGGATGGCGATCGATGGACGGCCTGGATTCACAGTCCAGAGACCCGTCCAGCCGGTGGCGTTCCGACGACATCGGAGAGGGTGGAGCAGCCGTTCCCGATCAGCGAGAGTCAGCTTGCGTCACTGTTGGGCGGCGCCGATCGGATCGCCGTCGTCGACGTCGAGACCACCGGGCTGTTCAGCGCCGACCGAGTGGTGGAAGTCGCCGTCGTCACTATGGATCGCAATGGCGTCATCGTTGACGAATTTGAGTCCCTAACCAACCCGCTTCGTGACCCCGGTCCGACCTGGTTGCATGGGCTCACGCCATCGGTACTACGGGATGCGCCGTTGTTCGAGGACGTCGCGCTCCATCTGGCGGCATTACTCGACGGCGCGGTGGTCGCCGCTCACAACCTTCGCTTCGACCGTCGATTGCTGAGTTACGAGTTCGACCGTGCCGGCATCGACATCGACTGGGGCGATGGCCTCGACACCCTGCCCGCCGTCGGCGGATGCAAGCTTGGCGCTGCCTGTGCCGACTACGAAATCCCTTTGCAAGGCGCACATTGCGCATTGAACGACGCACGTGCGACCGCCCACCTTCTGTTGAGGGTGGCCGATGCGTTTCAAGGCTGCCGGCCCGCCTCCGCGTATCCACTGTCCGGCGATGTCCCGCGCGTGCTTACCCGTGACGGGTTCACCGCAGTGGACATAAGGCGCCCGTACATTTTGCAGCTGGCCCGCAGCTTGCACAGCCCAGTAGATGTTGCTCCCTACGTGACTCTGTTGGACTACGCCTTGGCGGACCTCAAGGTTGACGCCGACGAGAGCCGCGAGCTGGCACTGCTCGCCGCGGATCTCGGCCTCACCGAACATCGCCGAGCGCGAGCGCATAAGGAATTTCTTCTCGGACTCATCGACGCGGCTCTCGACGACGGGGTCGTGACCGATGAGGAGTTCGAGCAACTCTGTCGCACGGCAGCTCTGCTGGAGCTTGACGACTCGGTCGTCTGTGCGCGGACGAATCCGTACCGCGTTATGACCCAGACCCTCGAACTCCAGGCTGGTATGCGGGTCTGTTTCACGGGCGCCGCCCAATGGCCAAACGGTGACTCCATGGAACGCGAAGACCTTGAATCTTCTGCCCGTCGACACAACCTCGAACCGGTGCCGTCCGTTACCAAGGCGAATTGCCAGCTGCTCGTTGCGGCAGATCCCGCCTCGATGTCCGGCAAAGCGAAGAATGCACAGAAATTCGGCATCCCTGTTGCATCGGTGGCCGACTACTTGACGGCCCTGAAAACCCGGTCGCCACTGACGGTTAGCCTGCTTCCGGCCAAAGGGGTGGGTCTGGTGTGCAAGACCTGTGGCCACTCATGGATCGCGGCCCGCCAACGCGCTGATCCGGTTTGTGGAGACTGTCAGGAAAAGGCCAAGCCGCCTAGGGGTCCGAATGACGGGAGGAACGACGCCAACAATTCCGTACGCACGGAGCGCCTTGAACGTTGCCGTCAGGCTGTGGAGTTCCAGCGCACTGGCGCTAGCCGTAGACAGATCGGTGAGAGCCTCGGCGTGAGTGAAGAAGCGGTCAAGGCCCTACTCCGGGACGGGAAGTTCTACGCTGATCCGACGGCAGACCCAGAGCGGTTGAAATTGGCCCAGCGGGCTGCGGAAGCGCGGGGCCTTGGAATAACCCGTGCAGTATTCGCCAACCAGACCAAACTGTCTAAAGGGAAGGCCGACGAGTCCTGGAAAGACGCCGACGTTCTATTCGGCGAGTCCAGACCGGTACTTGCTACTAATCAGGAGAGCCACCAATGAGTCCGGACGACTTAAGCGCTGTCGCCGTAGTAAACGGTGATGTCGACACGATGGCAATCTGGCATGTCGCTGTTGAGCCTGTCGGTCAGACCAGCCGCCTATGCGGTGCGTGGGTAACCGACGATCTTGAAGTCCAACGGAAGGTCATCGCTGCCCGGAAGGTGGTGCTCCTCAATGACGAACCGAGCCAAGACATTAAGGAACTCCTCACCCACTCCCTTGGCGTCATCGACCTCACCGCGACGTTGGTCGCCATCGAACACTGCATTGAGCATCTCGACGAAACTAATCGATCCAGCCATACCCTCAAGGGCGGCCGACGTGCGCCGATCAGTTGGCCAGCGTTGTGCCCGGTCCCGGAGCGGAATTCGCCACCTCCGGTTCCAGCCGGTGTCGTGGAGGATCCGCTGATACGCGCGACGGTAGCGCTGGCCCGCTGGTTCGCGCGATTCGTCGACACTTGGTCGGCTATCGAAACGATCCGGGCGTCCAGGGCGCACCTGTGTATAGGCAATCCCTCACCTGTGCCGCTGCCATTCGTGGTGACAAAGGTTTAGCAGTCTTCTTCGTGTCACGAGGTGGTACTAGCCGTTGAGGAAATGCCACCGCCGGATGTGGTGGCCGAAGTGATTCGTTTGAGTCAGGACTAAGTGCACTATGGACTCATGGCCTACCCGGATCACCGCGCCCGCGAGATGGCCAAGTGGGCTCACCACCGCGTTACCAAGGAGCGAAAACTGTCCGAAGACGCCCAGCGTCAGGCACTGGTCTGCTCACCTGCTCAGCGCGCCGAGTACGAGTCGTGCTCGTCGGCGTCGTCGAACTCTGCAATAGCGGCAGGCTCGAGTACCAGTTCGCCGTCGTCGACCTCGTCGTAGAAGTCCTTGATGTCAGCGGTGCGCGCCGGTTCGGTCGTCGTATGAAGCGCCTGCAGAATATCCGCCCACATCTCATGCGGCACCGTGCTGCGCACCGCGTCGATGATTCTGTTCAGTTGGAAACGTATCTCCAGCAAGTTGGGCTGGCCGGCGCGGGAATCGATGAGTGATTGAAGCCGGCTCGCGGCCAGGATGCCGGTGCTCACATCAACTACTGTGTCCGAATCCACCAGGCCTTCATAACTTTTGGCCATGACGGTTTCAAGAAATGCCATCGGCGTAATCGCGGTCGCCACGGCGTCAACGAAGTCCACCTGATTTTCCTGAGCGCGGCGCTCGAGGATCTCGCGGTAGGTAGCCCTGGCGACGTTCTGCACGGGAAAGTGCCGTGCGCAATGGTTGCGCACGGAGTCGATCGTCACCTGATCACACTGGTCGAGTTCGGCGTTGTCGTCACCTAGAGCGCGCACGACCATCGCATAACTTGCGCCGGTCGCGAGCAGGTCGTTGACCTTCTGACGCACATCGTCGTTGCGGCAGACGCGGCATCGAGGTTCGAGACGAAAGTGGTTGGTAGGGACCAGCGCCATCAGCTCGATGGTTTCTTCGACACGGTCGACCATCGATTCGGATACGGACATGGCTCCTCCTGTCGACGTCCGAAGGTACTCGCGGTTCACTACTTAATAACGAAGATGCGTTCTGTTACAGGGTCGACCGCGAACCTTGGGCTTTCAGCGGTACATCCTCGTACTTGGGTGATGGTGGCGGATAGGTACTCAGGGGCCGGATGTTTCGACCCGCGGCGGAGTCCTCGACGTCAATTCCACCAACGGCGTCGGTACGAATCACCGCAGGTCCCTGATCCGGGCGTGATCGCGCCCTGGTGCCCGCGTCCGACTTCACCCAGACCGCAAGCGGCAACCAGTATTGGCATCGCGACATCCACGGTCGCACTCCTGCAACACGGCGTCGACCAGCGGACCCCAGTGTTCGTACGCGTGAACGAAGAACTTTGCATTGTCATCCTCGTCGGCTGTACAGATGGCGTCGTAGAGCAAGTCCTTCCCAACCTCAGCGACAACGAATAGCTTTTCGGCTGTGGGCTTTCTGCCGCCATGACGATCCGCATCGATCGAATCGAAGAAGGCGCCGACCGGGAACTGGTTGCGCCGGTGCCGATCTAGATCGAACCGGGCGCATGCCTCCAAGACGTCCGGAGGGAGACCTCTGTCGATCGCAGCCTCGTGCAACTCCCGCTGCCGCTCGACCTCTTCCTCGAACTCGTGGTCATTGCGCCGGAACCAAAACCGAACCCACTCCTGAACTTCCTTCATTATCTTTCTCCTAAAACGTTTCGATCATTTGTTGTGTCGAGAGGCGCGGTACGGCCACGCCCTCTGCCGCGGAAATACTTTCGGGTAGCCGACCAACACCGATACCTGGCCGGACTCGACGCAGCGTCCATGAGCACGTCACGGGACAGTAGATTCACGCTTACTCGGCGCATCGATCACCGCGCTGCGGCTCCCGACCATGTGCGGGACCTCCGGCCAGACAATCTCACGTGACCGTTCGATGATGACCGACGCTCCGAAGGACTCGATCAGCCGCGCACGCCGCACCGCAGCGGCACGAGTTCGAAAGACCTTGCTGGTGTCCGGCCACGAGAACCGGTCGCCGCCAATAGTGTTTCGATACCGCGGGCTCGGCGTCCAGCCACGAGGCGACCACCCCGCGACGGGCACGTCGTGCCAGTGCCACTCATTGGCCTCCGGCGCGAAGCGCAGGGTAGAAACGCAGGCGCCGTTCGGGTAAGCGGTGATGCGGACTCGGTACAGATAATCAGCCACGAGAATTCCTTTCGTCGGGCAGTTGATATGACGGTGTTAGATACAGAGGTTCTTGCCGGTCGTGCACGCCGGCCGGGGTCATATGACCCCAGCTGCGCTCCCAGGCAATGCCGCGATGACCTGCGACCAGGCTGGCTGGCGGTGGGGTCAACATGGGGTCACGTGACCCCATCGGATGACCAATTGGACTAGGCCAACACATAGCGACCATCCCCTACTGGGGTCACCGTGCCGTTGTCGAGCAGGGTGTCGAAGACGGGCTCGAAGTCGTCGCGTAGGGCCGACGTCACCGCCTTCGCCAGTTCTCGTCGGGTCGCATTACCGACACGTTGAAGCTTGCGGACGATGGCCTCCGACACCCTGCGGTGGCGCTCCTGGGTCAGCCTGTCGTCGATGATGACCTGACGATCAGCCTGCTCACCCGCGCGCGCCGCATTGGCCTTCTTCCGCCGGTCGGCCAGTGTCGCGAAGAGTCCGGCCCGCACACGGTTGGAGATGTCAATCAGCTGACCGGCGACCCTCCAGTCGTCGTCAGTGATGTGCTTGCGACCCTCGAGTAGGGCCAAGCCGAAGCCAACCTTGAGCCTGGTCAGCATCAGGTGGCCATCCAGCGGGTCTACGCCGGTGTCACCGATTACAACGAGATGGCGGTGCTGCTTGATCATGCTGCGCGCTGATTCCGGAGTCCGTACGA
Organism: Mycobacterium sp.; assembly: GCA_044508395.1. Taxonomy (GTDB): domain Bacteria; phylum Actinomycetota; class Actinomycetes; order Mycobacteriales; family Mycobacteriaceae; genus Mycobacterium. The sequence continues at coordinate 60,239 of JBIQHU010000008.1, forward strand.
AGTACGGCGTGCCCGGGATGACCGACGGGAACGAGGTAGGTACCACCACCCTGGCCGCGCGGACCGGATCGCCCTGATCGTCGGTCGGAGGTGGGGCGTAGGGATCGACGGTCGGCAACCACAGGAAGCGTTGGGGCAGGCCATCTTTCTCCCGACTCATGAAGACTTCGGCGTTCTCGGGCTGCGCCCCTACTCCGAGGCACAGCCGATAGGTATGAGCGGGCACGAAGGATGTGGTCTCCCTGCGCGCGTTGGTGAATCCCAACGCCTGGCCCATGTAGGCCTTCAACAATTCCCCGATGACTGTGGCGCCCTGCCGCGCGGCAATCGCGCCCAGGGTGCCGATCTCGGGCACGGTGAGGTTGATTCGAGTCGGCACCTCGTCGTCATCACCCGTCGGCCGGAGGGCCTTAGCCAAGCCCTCGCCGGTGCCAATGCCCACCGCCGCGGGCGGGTCTTCGATGACTCCGTCGTCGCTGTCGACGAACACGACCGCGGCGTTCGCGACGCCGTTGGCCGCATCTTTGCCTTGACCGGACCGTCCGACGCTCACCGTGAAGAGGTTGACCGATGCGGCGTCACCGACGGTCGGCGGGAGCTGTACCCATGGTGGCGTGAGGGTGATGGCGCGTCGAAGTACAGCGCCCAGAACCGCGTATGGTGCCACGCTTCGGCTTCGGGCGAATTCCCTAATGTGGGTGAGGATTTCGCGCTGTTCCCAGAAGGCGGCGTCGGCCTCCGCCGAATCTGCCGCCGGGGTGCTCGCCACCAATGCGGCCGCACCTTGAGTGAACCGGAGGAACTCCGCCTCTGCTACGACCTGCGGACGCGAGTCTGCAACGGCCGCTACGTAGGCCTTGAAGAGTCGGTCGAGCGCCCCTGGTACCCCGCCGTGCCCCGAGGCCTTCATACGCATCAGCGCCAGGACATGGTCGCGTGTGGCGTCATACCGGCTGCCGGTGCCGTTGGTCAGGTCAGCAACAGCGCGATCCACGCGGCGGACCACCGTGCGACCAGGTTGACCGTCCACTTGCATCGCGATGAGCTGCTCGTAGAGCTCCTCGTTGATCTGTCGGCGTCGATCCGGCCTCAGGTCTGGAGAGGAACCATCGAACACTACGTCGCGAACAGCATCCTTGCTCAGCGCGTCGATCCACGTTTGGGGCAAGTTTGGCACATCGTCGACCCGAGGAACCTGACCTATTGGCATCAGCTGCTCGTCGGTGTCATACCACCGATATTGCTTAGAGTTCTTCGGATTGATCGAAGGCCACGCCACAATGAAGCGGTGGTGTGGTTGGACAATCTCGATGTCGCCGATCCCCAGGTCGTCGAATTTGATGACGCCACGAAGCAGGGTTCCTTCCGGCAACTTGAACACCCGGATTCCGCTGACAGGATCGTCGTCGCGGGCGCTGCTCCGGAAGGTGTGGGGCAGCGCGCCCCAGCGGCTTTCCGCTTCCTTGAGCGTCAGGTCTCCGGACTTGGCGTCGTACGCGTCGACATCGATTCCCACCAGGCCGTAATTGATGCGCAGCATCAGGTTGGCGTCGGCGGGCTTCTCCGCGATCCACTTGTCGATCTGCTCATTGGCCGGCCACACACCGTCGTGACCGGTGAATCCCTTCGGCGGCGGGAACTTCTCAGCGGGTGGAAGCGGGAGGACTCCGCGCCACCCTGCATCTCGATATAGCCGCGCACCTACCTGATACCCGCCGTTACGGGTATCGTTGTGCTCGACCTTCACACTCGGGTTATTGGGCGCCTCGGCGTTCTCCTCGCCGGGGCGACCGTCGTTTGTGATCATGCTGACGGTTGCTCCTCGTCATTGAGCGCGTCCTCCGCGCCCGCGACATGGATCAGCCGATCCATGTACGCCGCAAGGGATTCCGACGTAATAAATCCGCGTCGGCCGATGTTTACCTTTACAATCTCGCCGCGCTTGACGATCTCGTAGATGGTGGTGTGACCGATCCCGCCGAGGAGCTGTCGCGCTTCCGGAATCGAGATCAACCGCTTGGCTGTGGTGCCCATATGTGTACCTCTGGTCATTCGTGCGTATCCGCCAGTAATCGGGCGGTTGATGATAGAGTGCATGGATAAGTGCCAAGCGCACAACGTTCCCAGTGCGTACTTTTAGGGAGGTTCCAAAGTGACCGGCAATAGCATGATCGGGCCCGTCGAAGTTCAGTTCCGGCAGCAGGGACATCGCGTGCTGATGTCCTTGGCGGGCGACCGCGAGATAATTAAGCGCGTCGCCGACGATTCCGAGGTAATCGAGAACGTCGAGGTCCCGCGCTACATCGAGATGACCACCTGCGGGGGTCCGGACCCCGACATGCATGTACGCGTGGAGCTACGCGACGGCTCCCCGGTACTCACCGAGTTGTCCTGGAAGTCCGGTCCCGGGCAACACGAGATCCAGCAGAAGCACCTGCGCCAGACCGAGGTCGCCAAGCTCGTCACCGATCTCGTCGTCAGCACCATCTGGAGTGAGAAGGTTCCCGTCGGCGAAGCTCCCGACGTAACAGTGCTGCGGCAGTCCAAAGCGACGGCACGGCGCTTCGTCGACCGTCAGCGCCTTCCCCGTACCCGCCGAGTGATGACTCCGGAATTTCTGGACGAGGTAGCCAAGGTGTACCGGGAGAACATCGACGGCAATCCGACCAAAGCCGTCGAAAAGACCTTCAACGTCCGGTACAGGATGGCTGGCAAGTACGTCGATGCCGCGCGCCAGCGCGGCCTCCTCCCCAAGACCGAGCGCGGCAAGAAGAAGGCATAGGAGGACACCAGCATGGCCAACGCCAACGGTGAGGGCAGCATCTACAAGCGCATGCGCGATGGAAAGCAGACCGGTTACATCGGCGCCTTGAGCTACACGGACGAGGCCGGAAATGCTAAGCGCCACACCGTATATGGCAAGACCCGTCGCGAGGTGTCTGACAAGATGAAGGTCGTCCGCGCTCGGCTGGAGGATGGTGCCGCGGTGAAGGACTCGCGGCGCACGGTCGCCGACTGGATGGCTCATTGGCGGGCGACGACATTGGCTGCGTCCGATCGCAAGGCCTCGACTCGGGAGTTGTATGGCAACCTCAGCCGTCGGCATCTGGAGGCGGGTGATTTCGGCGAAGTTCGCCTCGATCGGCTCAAGCCCTCTGATGTCGAAGCCCTAATCCTGACCATGCGCGACAAGACCAAGCCCGCGACGGTATCCGACGCCGATCCCGTGCGTGCGTTATCTGATGCGACGATCCGGCAGGTCTACACCGTGCTGCGTGCGGGTCTCGATGGTGCCGTCCGCGACGGCCTGATGGCGAAAAACCCGGCGGCGGTGGTGAAGCGACCCGGCGTAGCCCGCAAAGAGGCCCGCCACGTCGACATGGTCGACGTCATCAAACTCCTGCAATGCGCCGAGGGCCTGAGGTACCGCAACGTGTTGACGCTCATCGCGGGCACCGGCCTGCGGAGGGGCGAGGCCCTCGCCCTGCGCTGGTCCGACATCGATCTCGATTGCGCGATGCTGGTGGTCCGCGGAACCCTCGGGCGCGTCGGTGGCAAGCTGATCATCACCGAGCCCAAGACGGACAGGTCACGTCGATCGGTGCCATTGTCCGCGCCCCTTGTCGCCATCCTTCGTACTCACCGCGTCGAACAGGACGCCGAACGTCATGCGGCGCGAGACCAGTGGCAGGAAAACGACTTGGTGTTCGCCACCGAGTTGGGCACGCCGGTCGACCCGCGCAACGTGCTAAGGACGATTCAGATCGCCGCACAGAAAGCGGGCATTGCCAACGTTGGCGTCCATACCCTGCGCCATTCGGCGGCTGTGGCATGGCTCGAAGGTCAGGTTCACATCAAGGCCGTAGCCGATCTGCTCGGACATTCGTCGATCGCGGTTACCGGGGACATCTACGGCCACACCTCCGACACCACCGCACGACACGCAGTGGATGCGCTGGCCGACCAGCTCCTCGACATCTGAGCGCGTTGCTATCCGCGTTGCTATCCAAGTCGTTTACAACGTAAGCGAGGCGGTTCCGGATCTCTCCGAAACCGCCTCTGAACTGCTTGAACCTCGTCGGGCTGACAGGATTTGAACCTGCGACCACTTGACCCCCAGTCAAGTGCGCTACCAAACTGCGCCACAGCCCGCGGTGCCGCTGGGATCGCCAGCGGCAGCACGTGAGCCTACCGCAGACCGCCGCCGTCTTTCTAAACGGTCACCAACCGCCACAGTCCGATCAGTCCGACCACCACGATCGCCGCGCGCAGCGCGTTCGGAGACAACCGCCGCCCGTAATGCGCACCCAGGAACCCGCCGAGCAGCGACCCCGCGGCGATCAGCCCCGCCGCCGGCCAACTGATCCGGTCGAACGCCACAACGGTGTACGCCACCGCCGCAACGATGTTCACCACCAGCGACAGCAGATTCTTGGCCGCGTTCATCCGCTGCATCTCCTCGGGAAGCAACGCGCCCATCGCGGCGATCAGCATGATCCCCTGCGCCGCGGTGAAGTATCCGCCATAGACCCCGATCGCGAACGTCAGGAATATCAGCATCGCCATCCTCCGCGGCGACACGTGTTCCGCCGATCGGCCGGCCGCTTCGGCCCGCCGCCGGGCCCACTCCTGAATCCGCGGCCCTACCACCACCAGCACCAGCGCAAGGACCAGCAGCACCGGCACGACCTGCGCGAACACCTTCTCCGGCAGGTGCAACAGCAGCCACGCACCCAGCCCCGCGCCGATGAACGACGCCGGTAGCTGCCACGCCAGCCGCTTCCACTGACCCCGCAGTTCACGCCGGTAGCCCCAGGTTCCCGACGCGCTTCCCGCGACCAGCCCGACCGCGTTCGACATCGTCGAGGTCACCGGCGGATATCCCAGCGCGACCAGGGTGGGGAATGTGATGAGGGTGCCGGACCCGACGACCGCGTTGATCGCGCCGGCCCCCACGCCCGCCAGAGCAATGAGGATCATGTCGATGACGGGCACTAGAGCGAGCCTACTGCCCGCGCCTCATCACCCCGACTTGTGTGCGCCCAGGAGCGCGCAGCGCGCGTAAACGCACAGTCATCGAGAGCGCGACCCGCGCTTCTCGCGCACCCGGACGTTGATCCGGATCGGGCTGCCCTCGAAGCCGAACGTCTCCCGCAACCGCCGCTCGAGGAATCGCCGATAGCCCGCCTCGAGGAATCCCGTGGTGAACAGCACGAACGTCGGTGGCCGTGCGGTCGCCTGAGTCGCGAACAGGATCCGCGGCTGCTTACCACCGCGCACCGGCGGCGGCGTAGCGGCGACGATCTCCTTGAAGAACGTGTTCAGCCGGCCCGTCGGCACCCGGGTGTCCCACGATTCGAGCGCGGTCTCCAGCGCGGGCACCAACTTCTGCACCGCCCGGCCGGTCTTCGCCGAGATGTTGACCCGCGGCGCCCACTGCACCTGCGCGAGCTCCCGATCGATCTCGCGATCCAGCAGATAGCGGCGGTCCTCGTCGACCAGATCCCATTTGTTGAACGCCAGTACCAGTGCCCGGCCCGCCTCGATCACCATCGACAGCACCCGCTGATCCTGCTCGGTGAGCGGCTGCGACGCGTCGATCAACACGATCGCGACCTCGGCGGCGTCGATCGCACCGTGCGTGCGCACCGAGGCGTAGAACTCGTGCCCGCTGGCCTGCCCCACCTTGCGGCGCAACCCGGCCGTGTCGACGAAACGCCAGACCTTACCGTCCATCTCGATCAACGAGTCCACCGGATCGACCGTCGTGCCCGCGACGTCGTGCACCACCGAGCGTTCTTCTGCGGCAAGGCGATTCAGCAACGAGCTCTTGCCAACATTCGGCTTGCCCACCAGTGCGACACGGCGCGGCCCGCCACCACCCGAGCCCATCTCCGATACCGTCGGCAGCACGTCGATCAACTTGTCGAGCAGGTCGGCTACCCCGCGGCCGTGCATCGCGCTGACCGGATGCGGCTCCCCCAGCCCCAGCGACCACAGTTCCGCGGCGTCGGCTTCGCCGCGCTCGGTGTCAACCTTGTTGGCCACCAAGAACACCGGCTTGCCGGACCGCTGCAGCAGCTTGGCCGCCGCCTCGTCGGCCGCGGTCGCGCCGACGACCGCATCGACCACGAAGATGATCGCGTCGGCGGTACGCATCGCCACCGACGCCTGTTCCGCCACCAGCTGTTGCAGCCCTTTGGCGTCGGGCTCCCATCCCCCGGTGTCCTGCACGACGAAACGTCGTCCCAACCAGTTCGCGTCGTAGGACACCCGGTCCCGCGTCACACCGGGAACGTCTTGCACCACCGCCTCGCGACGGCCCAGAATCCGGTTGACCAGCGTCGACTTACCGACGTTCGGCCGGCCGACCACCGCAACGACCGGTGGCGGCGCCGCGGCCTCCTCGATGGCCTCCGCGACGTCCTCGGCTCCGAGTTCCCAATCGCTCTCGTCGGTCCACGTGCCATCCGAATCCGACGTGCTCACCTCGACGCTCCGGCGCGCTCCCGGACGAGCCCCATCAGGTGCGCGATCACCTCGGACTCGGACATGTCACTGGTGTCGACCACCACCGCATCGTCGGCGGCCCGCAACGGCGAGACCGTCCGCGTGGAATCGAGATGATCCCGCCGCTTCACATCGGCCAGCACCGCCTCATAGGCATCGTCGCGGCCGGCGGCGACGTTCTGGTCGTTGCGCCGCCGCGCCCGCTCCTCGGCCGATGCCGTCAGAAAGATCTTGAGGTCCGCGTCGGGCAACACCACCGTGCCGATGTCGCGGCCCTCCACCACGACGCTGCCCGGCCCCGCCGCCAACTCACGCTGAAGCCCCACCAGCCGCGCCCGCACCGCAGGTACCGCCGACACCGCGGATACCGCCTTGGTCACCTCGTCGCCACGGATCTCAAGCGAAACATCTTCTGCGTCAAGGTAAGCCTTGTCCTCGTCGGGATCGTAGCCCACCGACAGCGGAACATCCTCGGCAGCCGCCTCGATCGCCGGTGTATCCGTCAGGTCGACACCGGCCCGCACCACAGCCAGCGTGACGATGCGGTACATCGCGCCGGTATCGAGATAGCGCGCACCCAAGGCTCGAGCCAAACCCCTTGACACCGACGACTTTCCGGTACCTGCGGGACCGTCGACCGCGATCACCAACGGCGAGCTCACATTCCCACCGCCTTGTACAACGCGCCCAACTCCTTCTGGCTCAGCACCCGGATGCTGCCCGGCCGCTGATCCCCCAACGACACCGCCCCGATGTCGGTGCGTACCAACTCTTTCACGGGGAAACCGACAGCGGCCAGCATCCGTCGCACGATCCGTTTACGGCCCTCGTGCAGCGTCACCCGCACCAACGTCTTGCCCGGTACCGTATCCACCACCGCGAAATCGTCCACCCGTGCCGGTCTGTCGTCCAGTTCGATCCCGGTACGCAGCTTGCGGCCCAACCCGCGCGGCACCGTGCCCAATACCGTCGCCAGATAGGTCTTGGGCACTTCGTACGACGGATGCATCAGGCGGTGCGCCAACTCACCGTCGTTGGTCAACAACATCAGTCCTTCGGTGTCAGCGTCCAGCCGGCCGACGTGAAACAGCTTCTTGTTCCCCCGTACCCGGTGTTCGACAAGGTCCCCGATGCACGGACGGCCACGGTCGTCGGACATCGTCGAGTGCATGCCCTTGGGCTTGTTGATCGCCAGGTGCACCAGGGTGTCGTCGACGGTGATCCTGGCCCCGTCGACCCGAATCACCGACACATCGGGATCCACCCGCGTACCCAGCTCGGTCACCACCCGATCGTCGACCTCGACCCGGCCGTCGAGAATCATTTTCTCGGCGACGCGGCGCGAGGCAATCCCGGCCTGCGACAACACCTTCTGCAGTCGCACACCCTCGGAATCAGCCATCCGAATCTTGGTCCACGTCGAACGACATCGGCGTCTCCGCCGCGGGAGCGCCGCTGAGTTTCATGAAACGAGGTTCTTCGGACAGTGTTTCGCTCAGGTCGTCGATCACGTCGACGTCGGGCAGCAGCGGCGCGATGTCGGGAAGATCCGTCAGCGACGTCAACCCGAGCCGTTCGAGGAACAGCTCGGTGGTCGCGAACGTCACCGCGGCCGAGTCGGGGTCGACGCCTGCCTCGGTGATCAACCCGCGTGCAAGCAGCGTCCGCATCACCGCGTCGACATTGACGCCGCGCACGGCGCTGACCCGGGCCCGCGTGACGGGCTGGCGATAGGCGACCACCGCCAGTGTCTCGAGCGCGGCGCGTGTCAGCTTGGAGCGCGCTCCGTCGAGCAACAGGCGCTCCACGTACGGCGCGAACCGCGCCCTGGTGTACATCCGCCAGCCGCCACCGGCCTCGCGCAGATCGATGCCGCTGCCGCGGGCACTGAGCTCCTCGGCCATCAGGGCCAGCTTGGCCCCGACCCGGTAGGCGGGCTGCTGGGTCGCGGCAGCGAGCTGCTCCACCGTCACCGGCGAGTCCACCACCAGCAGCAGCGCCTCCAGGGCCGACCCGAGTTCGTCATCGTCCAACTCCGGCTCGTTGGCGACATCGATGCCCAGCCCGAGGTCGGAGTCGACTTCAGCGTCGAGATCCGCGGGCTCGTCGAAGCCGGTCGAGGTGTCCGTCTCCGGTGGCGTCTCGGCCGGGATGTCGGTCGAGACGTCGGTCGGAGTGTCATCCGTCATATTGGTCTTCTTCCACCGCCAGGTGTTGAGGGGTAGGCCGTTCGCCGGTCCACGAAATCTGGAGCGCACCAAGCGGTTCTGGTTGTTCGAATGCTACTGCCCTGGCCCGGTAGAGCTCGAGCAGCGCCAGGAACCGGCCGACGATCTCGATCGGCGCCTGGCAGTCGGCCACCAGTTCGCGGAACGACGCCCATCGGCCGATCCCGCGGCTTTCCAGCAACGCCATCAGATTACCGATCTGCTCGGTCACCGACACCGGCGCCTCGTGCAGGTGCTCCGTCGCGACGGTCGGCACCGGCCGCGGCGTGAACGCCGCCGCCGCGATCTGGGCGAACGTCTCGGCGTCGACGCCGATCATGACCTCCGGCAGCAACTCCTGGTAGCGCTCCTCCAACGCCACCGACCTGGGGTAACTGCGCAACGCCGCGGCCTCCAGTTCGGCGAACATCTCGGCCACGTGCTTGAACGCGCGGTACTGCAGCAGCCGAGCGAACAGCAGGTCACGCACCTCGAGCAGCGCGAGGTCCTCCTCGTCGTGCACCTCTCCGGCCGGCAGCAGTCGGGCCGCCTTGAGGTCCAGCAGCGTCGCCGCGACCACCAGGAACGTGGTCGTCTCGTCGAGTTCGAGCTGCGGGCCGATCGCCTTGGTGTACGCGATGAACTCGTCGGTGACCTGGTGCAGAGCCACTTCGGTGACGTCGAGCCGGTGCGCGAAGATCAGCTGCAGCAGCAGGTCGAACGGCCCCTCGAAATTGGCCAGCCGAACCTGGAAACCCGTCTGCTGCGACTGGTCCGAATTCGATGTCGCCGAGTCGGCGGGTCCTGCCGTAGTCACCGCCCCAGTCACGCGCCGAACCGGTCGATGACCTCGCGTGCCAACGACCGATATGCTTCGGCACCAACAGATTTCGGTGCCCAGGAGGTGATCGGCTCGCCAGCGACGCTGGTCTCGGGGAAGCGCACCGTCCGGGTGATGACGGTGTCGAACACCAGGTCGCCGAACCGCTCGAGGACCCGGGCCATCACTTCGCGGGAGTTCACGGTGCGGGGGTCATAGCGGGTGATCAGAATGCCGCCGATGGACAGCTTCGGGTTCAGCCGATCGTGCACCTTGTCGACGGTATCGGTCAGCAGCGCCAGCCCGCGCAGCGAGAAGAACTCACACTCGGTGGGGATGATCACAACGTCGCTGCAGGCCAGGCCGTTCACGGTGAGCAGGCCCAGCGACGGCTGGCAGTCGATCAGGACGTAGTCGTAGCGGTCGAGCACCGGGTACAGCGCGCGGGCCAGCGATTGTTCGCGACCCACCTCGTTGACCAGTTGGATCTCCGCGGCCGAGAGGTCGATGTTGCTCGGCACCAGATCCAGGTTCTTGACCCGGGTGCTGATCAGCACGTCGTCGATCGACGCGCGCGGCTCGACCAGCAGGTTGTGGACGGTGTGCTCGAGCTCGTAGTGCGGCACGCCGAGGCCCGCCGACAACGCACCCTGCGGATCGAGGTCGACCAGCAGGACGCGGCGGCCGTATTCGGCGAGGCTGGCGCCCAGGTTGATGGTCGAGGTGGTCTTGCCGACCCCGCCCTTCTGGTTGCACATCGCGATGACCTTGGCGGGGCCGTGCGTCGTCTTCGGTTCGGGTGTGGGAATGGTTCGCGGCGGACGGCCGGTCAAGCCGATCTCGGCGGCTTCGCCGGCGTCGGTCATGCCAGACCTTCGCTGGTCAGGCAACACACGGTCATGGCGAACATCCGGGCAAGTTTAACGGGAGGTGACTGCCTGGTCTGCCAGACCCGCGGGCAACTTTTCCTTGAGGTCCCCAGCAGTCGGCCTAGGCTGGCGGAGGTGAGCCTCAAGCAGCGCATCCCGTTCCTGCGCTGGTCGTTCTGGCGGATGGCGATCGGGTCCCACAACATCACCAAGACCGGCCAGATCGGCGACGGGCGGGAGGCGGCCGCCGCCGACTATGTGGTGGCCAACGCCCGTCAGGGTGACATCGACGACGTGATCGCCAAGATCGACCAGTTCGCCTACGAGAAGTCGTTCCTGATCAACATCGGCGACGAGAAGGGCGAGCTGCTCGACGCCGCCGTGCGCCGCGCCAACCCGAAGCTGGCCCTGGAGCTGGGCACCTACTGCGGCTACGGCTCTTTGCGAATCGCCCGCGCGGCACCTGCGGCCCGGGTGTTCTCCGTCGAACTCGCTGCCGCCAACGCCGAAGTGGCGCAGCGCATCTGGACCCATGCCGGAGTCGCCGACCGGGTGACGTGTGTGGTCGGCACCATCGGTGACGGCGGCGCGACGCTCGATGCGCTGGCCAACGAGCACGCGTTCGCCCGCGGCACGCTGGACCTGCTGTTCATCGACCACGACAAGTCCGCCTACCTGCCCGACCTGCAATCCATCCTGGACCGCGGGTGGCTGCATCGCGGATCCATCGTGGTCGCCGACAACATGCTCATTCCCGGCTCGCCCAAGTACCGCGAGTACATGCGCGAGCAGCAGGGCAAGCTCTTCGACACCGTCGAGCACAGGGCGCACGGCGAGTACCAGACGCTGGCGCCTGACCTCGTGCTCGAGTCGGAATACCTGGCATAGCCCCCCAAGGACAGCCGTACATAAGCTTTCCTTATGCCGCTGCGCGCTCGCGTCACCGACCTGACAAGCTTCGATCTGCTCGTCACTATCGCGCGGCTGGGGAGTATCGGAAGCGCGGCCGCGGAGCATCAGATGTCGCAACCCGCTGCCAGCGCCCGCATCCGCGATCTGGAACGCCAGCTCGGGGTGCGCCTGCTGGATCGACGACCCCGCGGATCACGGCTGACGGCGGTGGGTGAAGTCGTCGCCGGCTGGGCGCAGCCGGTGCTCGATCGCGCCGCCGACCTCGAAGCCGGGATCACCGCACTCATGGTGGACCGGCAGACACACGTGCGGATCGCGGCCAGTTTCACGATTGCGGAGTACTTGCTGCCCCGGTGGCTGATCGCCCTGCGCGCCAGCCATCCAGAAGCGAGAACCGCACTGGTATGCGGTAATTCGACCGAGGTCGTCGCGCGGGTTCTCGCGGGTGAAGTCGATCTCGGCTTCGTCGAAGGCCCCGCCCTGCCGGCGGGCCTAAGCGCCTGCGATGTCGGCCGAGACGAGCTGGTCGTCGTCGTTTCGCCGACGCATGACTGGGCCCGTCGAGTTGACGGCATCGACACGGCTGAGCTCGCGACCACGCCGCTGGTCAGCCGCGAGACCGGTTCCGGTACCCGCCAGGCGTGGGAGGCGGCGGTCCGCGAACAGCTGGGCATATCGCTCGCTCCGCCGATCATGGAGGCGTCCTCGACGACGGCGATCAAGGCCGCCGCGATCGGCGGTATCGGACCTGCAGTGCTCAGCGCCCGGGCGGTCGCCGAGGAATTGGCCGCCGGAACCCTGGTCAGCGTCGCAGTGGAGGGTGTGGACCTGTCCCGCCGACTGCATGCAATCTGGGATGACCACGTTCGGTTACGTCCCCCGGTGGCGGACCTGCTGACCATCGCACTGAGGGCATAACGGCTGCTTATGCATACATCCGTAATTGGCGCCTACCGGGACGGTGAGAAACGGCCCAGAGTGGAGTGGTGCGACACGGCAGGCCCGGAATCATCAAGCTAACTCCCCCGCAGTTGATGGAGGACACCGGTACGGGGCTTGACTACGGCACTCGGCCCGATCGCATGCTGGGCGACCTCACTCCCATCGACCGGTTCTTTGTCCGCAGTCATGCACCGACCCCCCGCATCGACTCGGCGGCGTGGGCGCTTCGAGTCGAGGGAGACGCGATACGTCGGCCGCTGGTCTACACCTACGACGAGTTGTGGACCCGGTTGCCGCTCGTGTCGATGGTGCGCACGATCGAATGTGCCGGCAACCGCCGGGTGCTGTTCGGCAACGAGGTCGGGCAGAAGTTCGAAGGCACCCAGTGGGGACGAGGCGCGATCAGCACGGCCGAGTGGACGGGCGTGCGGCTACGCGATGTTCTCGAGCCGGCCGAAATCACCCCGAGCGCGTGCGATGTCTTGGCCGAGTCCTTGGACGCGATTCATGCCCGCAGACCGCTGCCTATTGCCAAGGCGCTCGCCGACGACACCATCGTGGCGGTCGCGATGAACGGCGAGCCGTTGCCACCCGATCACGGTTTTCCGGCACGCCTGGTGGTGTCGGGGTGGCTCGGCGCGGCCAGCATCAAATGGCTAGGCCGCATCGAGGTGTCCGAAACACCCTTCCATGTGCCGTGGAACACCGAGGATTACGTCATTATCGGTACCGACGGCCGAGCCCGTGGTCCGGCGATCACCGAGCCTGCCGTCTCGAGCCTGGTCGAGTTGCCATGGCCGGCGAGTTTGCGAGCTGAGCCGCAGATGATCCGGGGGCGGTCATTCGCTGGCGAGGGGCGGATCACCAAGGTGGAGTACAGCATTGACAGCGGGCCATGGCACGAGGCCACCATTGTTTCCCCCGGATCGTCCGGCATTTGGGCGCGGTGGCAGTTCGTCTGGGATCCGAAACCGGGCGAGCACACACTGCGAGTGCGGGCCGCCGACGATCGCGGTAACACCCAGCGGGACCGCACCCCGTGGAACGAGCTGGGATACATGCACGAGTCCGTGCTCGATCATCCCGTGCACGTAAAGGCGCGATCCAGGCGATGACATGCGCCATATCCGCCCCCGTTCGACTGAATCGGCGCGCCGAGGTGGTCGTTAGTACTGATGGTGGGCACTAGATCATCTCGAGATGCGGAGGACCAAGTGGGCAGAGAGCAGCGTTGGCGCGGCGTGCCGATCGGCAGGCGGCGGGTTCTTGCCGGATTGGCTGCGGTCGGTGCAGTCGCCGCCGTGGATGTCGCCGCGGTGGCCTGGGCGGCAGGACGGTGGCCGACGCGCCGCCTGACCGAGGGCAGTTTCGTCGACGCCTTCCGCTCGGTCTACGGCGTGCACGAAGGCCATCGACTCAATCACTCCAAAGGCGTCGCGGTCTCGGGGGTCTTCGAGAGCAACGGAAATGGTTCCGCACTAACGACGGCCGACGTGTTCGCGGCCGGTAAAGTCCCGGTGCTAGGCCGATTTTCGCTATCGGGAGGCGATCCGGCCGTCGCCGACGCCGCGGCGACCGCACGCGGGCTGGCGCTCGCGTTCGGCTATCCAGACGCCGGGCAGTGGCGGACTGCAATGCTGAATCTTCCTGTGTTTCCCGATAATTCAGCGGAAGGTTTTCGTGACCGGCTGCTGGCGTCCAGGCCCGCGCCAGGAACCGGAAAACCTGATCCACACGCCATGGAGGAATTCCTTGCCGCGCATCCCGAGACGAGGGCGGCGATGCGACTGATCAAAGCCGATCCGCCGACGTCTGGATTCGCCGACAGCACGTATCGCAGCCTCAACGCCTTTTACTTCGTCGACTCTCGAGGTACCAGGACTCCGGTGCGGTGGGCAGTCGAGCCGGTCGAGCCGCCCGTGACGCCTTCGGCCGAACCGTCCGGCAAGAATTGGCTATTCGAGGCGTTGGTGCGACAGATCAGCAGCCGTCCGCTGACCTATCGCCTCTTGCTGACCGTCGGCACGGCGTCCGATCCAGTGACAGACGCGACACTGCCGTGGCCTTCCGAGCGGCGGGTGATCGATGCCGGCACAATCACATTGACATCGGTGATGAACGAGGCGCGGGGCAATGCGCGCGACGTGAACTTCGATCCGACCGTTGTGCCGAGCGGGATCGAACTGACCCCCGATCCACTCCTCAGCGCTCGTTCGGCGGTCTACGCCGCTTCCTTTCGGCGGCGCGCCGCCGATCCAGACGTGTCCCCTAGTGTCAACGTCGCGCGATCGGCCACGTCATGACCGATGCTGCGTACCCCGTTCGTACCCGCATCCTGCATTGGCTGGTCGCCGCACTGGTGTTCGCGGCGCTGCTGATCGGCTTCACCATGGTGCACACCGTGGACAGCTACCCCGCGCTCGTGGCGGTGCACACGACGATCGGTGTCAGCATTCTCGTGATCGTCATTCTCCGGATCGCCAACCGATTCACACACCGCGTCCCGCCGCTGCCACCGACTGTCGGCCCGGCCGAGCGAATCGCCGTCCTCGGGTCCGAACTTGCGATGTACGCGCTGCTTTTGGCTCAGCCGCTCGTCGGCTGGGCCATGGTGTCGGCCAGCGGCAGGCCCGTGGTGATCTTCGGCGGTATCTTGCTGCCGGCCATCGCACCCGTCGACCCGCCGGTGTTCGCCATGCTGCGCAATGCGCACACCGTCTTGGCTGCGGCGCTGGTGGTGATCATCTTCGCGCATATCAGCGCTGTCCTCGCGCACACGATCACGCTGCGCGACGGGATGATCCGCAGGATCACCATCGGCGACCGGCACCACAGCAAGACCGGCCCCGGTTAGGCCGCGGCAATCCTGCGCGCCAGCCGTCGCGACTGCCGGCAGACATAGCCGATCAGCGCGGGGCGCGAACTGAACCCGATGAACCACAACCCTGGCGCCGCTGGGCGATCGCCGCTGACGCGGGGAACGCCACAGTCGTCGAGCACCCCAAGGTGACCCACCAGCGAATCAAGCCCCGCACGGTACCCCGTCGCGCAGATCACCGCATCAGGTTGCAGACAGCGACCGTCGACAAGGCGCACTTCTCCGGTGCCGTCGACGGTATCGACGGTGGCCACCACATCGATCGACCCGTCGCGGACAGCGTCGATCACCTCGAGATCGACAAGAGTCGGAACCGCGCCGAGCCGGGCCAGCCTGCCGAACGGACCCTCGTCGGGCATCGGCAATCCGAATTCGCTCAGATCGCCGATGGATCGGCGCCGTGCAGCCCGCGCGAATGCGTCCGCGAGCCGGATCGGCGCGTGATAAAGCGGCAGGGCGATGACGTCGCCGGGCAGACCGGCCGGGCCGCCGCGCAGCATGATGTTGGGTGGGGTGCGGACGGCCAGCCACACCGTCGCTGCCCCGCCGGTCGACAGATCATGGGCTATCTCCATCCCCGACGAGCCGGATCCGACGACCAGCACCCGCTTGCCGGCATAGCGCCCGGGGTTGCGGTATTGCGACGAGTGCAGCATCAAGCCGGGGAACCCGCCGTGCGCCCACTCGGGGGTGAACGGTGTGTGCATGAGGCCGGTGGCGACGACGACATGGCGGCCTTCGATCTCGCCCATCGACGTCGCCAGCCGCCAACCGCCCCCGCCCTTCGGGTCGATCTGTTTCACTGCGGTGTCGAGCTGCAGCCGAATACCACTTTCCCGCGCGTGCTGGTCGAAGTACCCGACAACTTGATCTCGGGTGGGGAAGTTGGGCGTCCCCGTGGGATAGCGCCGACCCGGCATGTGTGAGAACTGCCTGCCGGTGTTGAGCTTGAGGCGGTCATACCGGGCGCGCCACGACGAGGCGACCTCCGAGGCCCTGTCCACGACCAGAGGTCGTACACCACGGGCCTGCAGACTGATCGCGGTGGCGATCCCGGCGGGGCCGGCACCGATCACGACGACATCGTGCTCGCTCATACTCTTGTCCACGAATGGTCGGCGTCGAACGTTCAACGGGCGCGCGGATGCGCCCCGGCCCAGACCTCGCGCAGCGCGCTGACGGTAACCATCGTGTAGATCTGCGTCGTGGTGACCGACGCGTGTCCCAGCAGTTCCTGGACGACGCGGACATCGGCGCCGCCGTCGAGCAGATGCGTGGCGAACGAATGGCGCAGTACGTGCGGCGACACCGCGGAGGTGATGCCCGCCCGTTCCGCCGCGTCCTGCAGCACCTGCCACGCACTCTGCCGCGACAGCCGTCCGCCCCTGGCGTTGAGGAAGATCGCCGGGGTGCCGCGGCCGCGGCGCGCCAGGTCGGGCCGCCCGCGCACGAAGTAGGCGTCCAGCGCAGCGACCGCCGGCCGACCGACTGGCACCAGTCGCTGTTTCCCGCCCTTGCCCCGCAGCAGCACCGACCGAGCCTGGGTGTCGACGTCGTCGACGTCGAGCCCGACGGCCTCCGAAATCCGCGCTCCAGTCGAATAGAGCAGTTCCAGCAGTGCCCGGTTGCGCAGCGTGAGCGGCCCGTCGGCCTCACTGTCGCCGCCCGCCCCTTCCAGCAACGCGAGCACCTCGTCAATCGTCAGGCTCTTCGGCAACCGTCGGCTCGGCGTCGGGGGTTTCACCGCCGACGCGACGTTGACGGCCGTCAGACCCTCCGCCTCCGCGAAGCGGTGCAGCCCTCGCACCGCGATCAACGCGCGCGCGGCCGATACCGCCGACAGCGGAGCGGTCCCGGCGTCGGGATCACCGCGGCGCAGGGCGACGAGGAAGTCGCTGACGTCACCCTCGGTCACCTTGGTCAGGTCGTCGATGCCACGCAGGGCGAGGTGTTCGGAGTAACGCCGCAGGTCGCGCCGATACGAGCTCAGGGTGTTGGCGGCAACGCCACGCTCGATGGTGAGGTGGTCGAGGTAGCCCTGGAGTTGGTCGTCGAGGGCCGACCGGAACGTCGTCATCAGTGACCCTTCCGGCGCGCGAAGGACGTCGACCGGTCGATCCAGGGCGCGTCGACGGGCCGCAGGGTCGCGTGGTCGTCGACGGCGTGTGCCGCCAGGATCCCGGCCACCGCAATCGAATTGACGATCTCGCCCGCCAACACCATCTGCGCCGCCTCGTCGAGCGGAACCCGAGCCAACGTGAGGTCGGCCTCTTCGTCGTGGCCATCGGGCCGGTCGACGTCGGTCAATCCGGTGGCCAGATACACCCGCACACTTTCGTCACTGAAACCGGGCGCGGTGTCGAGGTCGATGAGCACCCGCCACTCCGCAGCGGCGACACCCGCTTCTTCGTTGAGCTCTCGGGCTGCGGTGAGGTGGGGGGCTTCGCCGTCGAGGTCAAGCAGGCCGGCGGGCAGTTCCAGCAGTCTCCTGCCGAACGGGTGCCGGTATTGGTAGACCATCACGACGTTTCGGTCGTCGTCCAACGCGAGAATGGCGACCGCGCCATAGTTTTCGACGACATCCCGTTTCGCGACGTTTCCGTGCGGCATGCGCACGTCGTCGACGCGCAAAGCGAAAATGTTTCCGATATAAACCGTTTCGGACGCGACCGTCTCGAAATCGTGTTCAGCCACGGGCTTCGGTTTTTTGCAGCTCGGCCTCGTGCCGCGGCTGCGCGACGTCATCGGAATGTGCGGACCCGTTGGCGTGCTCGGGAATGTCCATGCCGGGCAGCCTTTCCTCCGCCTTGTAACTCAGCGCCGCGCCGACAAACGCGACGAACAGCGGGTGCGGACGGGTGGGCCTGCTCTTCAACTCCGGGTGCGCCTGGGTGCCGACGATGAACGGATGCACATCCGGCGAGTACTCCACGAACTCGACGAGGTGACCGTCCGGGGACGTCCCGCTGAACCGCAACCCGCTCTCGGAGATGCGGTCCCGGTAGGAGTTGTTCACCTCGTAGCGATGGCGGTGCCGCTCGGACACCTGCGTGGCGCCGTAGGCCTGCGCCACAATGGAATTGGGCTGCAACACCGCCGGATAGGCGCCCAGTCGCATAGTGCCGCCGAGGTCGGCTTCTCCCGCCACGGCCTCGCGCTGATCAGCCATCGTCGAGATGACCGGATCGGGCGTCGTCGGGTCGAACTCCGCCGAGTTGGCCTCGGTGAGCCCCACCGAGCGCGCCGCCTCGATGACGATGCACTGCAGTCCCAGACACAGCCCGAAGACGGGTAGACCGCGTTTCCGTGCGTAGCGGATGGCGCCGATCTTGCCCTCGATGCCACGAATCCCGAACCCGCCGGGAATCAGGATCCCGTGGACATCTGCCAGCGCAGCCGCGGCCCCGCTGTCGGTCTCACAGTCGTCGGAGGCGACCCACCTCATCTCGACCTTGGCGCGATGCTTGAACCCGCCGGCCCTCAGCGCCTCGGCGACCGAGAGGTACGCATCGGAGAGGTCGATGTACTTGCCCACCAGGGCAATTCGCACGGTCTCCTGGGGCTCGTGCACACGCTGCAGCAGATCGTTCCATTGCGTCCAGTCGACGTCGCGGAACGGCAGGTTGAGGCGGCGCACCACGTAGGCGTCCAGCTCCTCACGGTGGAGCACCTTGGGGATGTCGTAGATCGACGGCGCGTCCGGAGTGGAGATGACCCCGTCGATGTCCACGTCGCACATCAGCGCGATCTTGTTCTTCAACGGTTCGGGCACGTCGCGGTCGCAGCGCAGGATCAACGCGTCGGGCGTGATACCGATGCTGCGCAGCGCGGCAACCGAATGCTGCGTCGGCTTGGTCTTCAGCTCACCCGACGGCGCCATGTAGGGCACCAGCGAGCAGTGCAGGAAGAAGCAGTTCTCCCGGCCGACCTCGTGCCGGACCTGGCGGGCAGCCTCCAGGAAGGGCAGCGACTCGATGTCGCCGACGGTGCCGCCGATCTCGGTGATCACCACGTCGGGACGGGCGCCCCCGGCATCGGGATCGGCCATCGCGAGGATGCGCCGCTTGATCTCGTCGGTGATGTGCGGGATGACCTGTACCGTGTCGCCGAGGTACTCGCCTCGGCGTTCCTTCGCGATCACCGTCGAATACACCTGCCCCGTGGTGACATTCGCCGACGCGGACAGGTTGCGGTCGAGGAACCGTTCATAGTGGCCGACGTCGAGGTCGGTCTCGGCGCCGTCCTCGGTCACGAACACCTCGCCGTGCTGGAACGGGTTCATGGTTCCGGGGTCGACGTTGAGGTAGGGGTCCAGCTTCTGCATGGTCACCTGAAGGCCGCGCGCCGTGAGCAACTGTCCGAGGCTGGATGCGGTGAGCCCCTTCCCGAGGGAAGAAACCACGCCACCCGTTACGAAGAGGTGCTTGGTGGGGGCCTGCGGGTGCTTGCGTAACCGTGCTGGTTGGTCAGGCAACGGCAACCTCCGTGACGACGCGGCAGGGGCTCGCTGTCAATAGCTGGGGCCTGCCGACCCACGGAACCCCACCCTAACACCGACGCCGACAAGCCGTCGCTGACGCGCCGCCGGGAATCATTGCGGGACGGTTACCGATGCCGCACCCTTGCCGATGCCGTACTGGCCGGGCTTGCCGCCGGCGGCCAGGTCGCTCAGGGCCAGCACCGAGGTGAGCCGGCCGGATTCCGAGTCGACGTCGTCGACGGTGCTGATGGCGGTGCTCAGGGCCGAGTCCGACCTCGTCACGGCCACCGCGGCGGTACCTGACGATGACCCGTCGCGCCCGACCAGCACCGTGCCGGAGCCGTGCGGTGCCATGCCCGCCGCGAACCTGGCGACCGTCGCCCCCTGGTTCCCCGCGTCCTCTTTCAGTGCGCCGCCCGTCACGATCAGTGCGGTGTTGGCCGCTCCGATGCGCTGGTCGCCGTAGGCGATGAAGCCCGTATCGCGCAGCGCCGACAGGACGGTGTCGCGCTGCGCATCGTCGACGGCCGTGACTTTCGGGTCCCTGTTGATCAGCAGCGCGATCCCCAACAAATCACCTGCCTGCGTGCCTTGGTCTACCGACGTGGTGCTCAGCTGCTTACCTGCGGGCACGATCGGCGAGTTGACCACCGAGAGCAGCTTCGCGGCCGAATGGGCGTCCACGAACTCTCGCGTCAGACCCACGGTGCCGGTGACCGTTCCACCGGCCTGCGCGACCAGGCGCGCCAACGTGTCGACGTCGTCGTCTGCTGCATCCGGCGTGCGGAACACCACGACCGACTTCCCATCCAGCGCTCCTCGCAGGATCCGCGGCGCCATCATGGCATCGAATTCCCCTGCGGCACTCAGCTTTTCGTTGAGCAGGTTCTTGTCGTCGGTGAGCGTGTCGATCTGCTCCTGCAAGTCGTGCTTGTCGTCACGAAGACCGGAGAGCACGGTGTTGGACAGCAGACCCGACCCCAGGGCGACCCCGATAGCCAACGCGAGGAATACCGCCGCGAGTGAAATCGCGTGTGAGCGCAGGGAAATCACTTCATATTCTCCTCTTCGCGCAAGCGCTCATCGCGCCCCCTAGGTGACCCAGCTCTGGACCCAGAGCGAGAACCGGTTCCAGTAGTCGACGACCCAATCCACCAACGTCGCATCGACTCGCGAGACCCACAGCGCGACGATCACCGCGACCAGCATGGCGAGCACCAGCAGGGCGATGGCCCCTCCGGAGACCCGGCTGCGATACAGCGTGGCGACGGCCTTCGCGTCGACCAGCTTCTCGCCGACCTTCAACCGGGTGAGGAAGGTCGACGGGTTGCTCTGCTGGCGCGACCGGTCGAAGAACTCCTCAATGGTCGCGGTGTGGCCCGCCGTCACGATCAGCGACGCACCATGGTGATCGCAGAGCAGCAACGCCAGGTCGGCGGCCGATCCGGCGGCCGGGAAGGTCATGGCCCCGACCCCGAGGTCCTGGATCCGCTCGAGCCCTGCGGCGTGCCCGTCGGCGTCGGCGGGCAGCACGACCTGCGCACCGCACCGCAGCGCGTCGGCGCTGATCCGGTCGGGGTCCCCGACGATGAGCTGCGGGCGGTAGCCGGCCTTGCGCAGCACGTCGGCTCCGGTGCCGACACCCACCAGCACCGGCTGGTACTCCTTGATGAACGGCTTGAGCGCCTTCAGTTCGGCGGCAGAACTCGGCTCGTCGGCGACGATGACGACGTGGCGGCGGTTCATGTCCACGTCGATGTCCGGGATGCCGATGCCGTCGATCAGCAGCGGGCTCTCACTGCGGATGAATTCGATGGTGTTGCCCGCGAACGCCTCCAGATGTGCCACCAGCCCACTCTTGGCCTCGTGCATCAGGTCATGAATCTCGTGGTCGGTCCGCTCGGCGCCCTGGATCAGCAGCCGGTCACCCGAGTAGACGCCGCCTTCGTAAAGCCGCACCCGGGCGCCGTCCTTGACCTTCTTGAACACATCGGCACCGGTGTCGTCGATCAGGGTGACGCCATTGGCGACCAGAACCTCGGGCCCCAGGTTGGGGTATCGGCCGGAGATCGACGGCGATGCGTTCACCACCGCCGTGACGCCGGATTCGACGAGCGCATCGGCGGTGATCCGGTCGAGGTCGAGCGCGTCGATGACGACGACGTCGCCCGGGTTGATGCGGCGCAGCAGCCGATCCATGTCGCGGTCGACCCGGGCGGTGCCGGTGATGCCCGGGCGAGAGCTGGCATTACGGGATAGCAGCGCTGACATCTTCATGCGGCGATTCTGTCGATAGGCACGCACTGTCTGTCGGAGGCGCGCCGTAACATCCGCCTCAGAAGTCAACTTTTGTCACAACTGCAACACGATCAGGCATAGCTTTCGAACAGCTCGACGAGGTTGCCCGCCGGGTCCGGAACGAGCGCCTGCCGCCCGCCCCTGCCAGTGATCACCTCGCCCCGCAGGTCCACGCCGGCCTTGCGAACGTCGGCGACAGCCTTGTCGAGATCGTCCACCTGTAGCTGAAATCGGTTCCAGCCACCGGGTTCTGGCCGGCTGCCTTGGGAGAGGGTCTGGCCGGCGCCGCCCCCGCCGCCCGGCGAGTTCAGCAGCAGCCGCAACTCTCCGCGGCGCAGCATCGCGAACCCCGGCCCCGGCCGCATCGCCACCTCGAACTGGAACAGGGATGTGTAGAAGTCCACCGCAGCATCGACATCGTCGACGATGTAGCGAACGCTGATGTTGGTCATCTTTGCACCTCCTAGCCTTTATGATACATATGTGTCCCAAAAAAGACAGCCCGATCCCCGGGTCAATCACTCCCGGAAGATGATCTGCCGTGCTGCCCTCGACGAGTTCGCGAGTGCGGGATACGCCGGCTTTCGCATGGAGTCAGTGGCAGCGCGGGCGGGTGTCGGGCGCAGCACCCTGTACCGGCATTGGCCGGACAAGACCGCGCTGCTCGCCGATGCGCTGGAGACGCTCAACGTGCAACCGAACCCGGATCGAGAAGTCGATTCCGGCTCGGCCCGGCAGCGGGTCGAGTTGCTGCTGCGCCATCTCGCCCGCGCGCTTACCGACTCGCCCGTGGCGGCGTGTGTCCCCGCCCTGATCCATGCGTCGGAACACGATCCGGCCGTCCGCGATTTCTTTCACCGCTACTCGGCGCAACGGCGCCGGCGTCTGACCGACACCATTGCCGCGGGCGTCGACACCGGGGAGTTTCCGGCACGCGTCGACGCCGAGGCCGCGTCCGTCGCATTGTCCGGTGCGTTGTTCTATCGACGGCTGATGACAAGTGACGCCATCGACGACGCATTCATCGCCGACTTGATCGACACCGTTCTGGGGGAATGACTAGTCGCTCGCCCGTTCCTGCTGTGCCGCTTCGAGGAGTTCGCGTGCGTGCGCGCGGCCGCTGTCGGATTCCCCGAGCCCGGCGAGCATGCGGGCAAGCTCGGCGACGCGCTCGTCATCGTCGAGGCGACGTACGCCGCTGGCCTTGCCCCGCCCGCCGCTGTCGACCATGAGGTGACTGTCGGCGTAGGCGGCGACCTGGGGCAGGTGGGTGACGACGATGACCTGATGCGTCCTGGCCAGCCGGGCCAACCGGCGGCCGATCTGCACCGCCGCGCGGCCGCCGACGCCCGCGTCGACCTCGTCGAAGACCATCGTGGTTCCCTCGGTCGAGGCGGCCAGCACGACCTCGAGCGCGAGCATGACGCGTGACAGCTCGCCGCCGGACGCGCTCTTGTTCAGCGGCAGCGTGTCGATGCCGCGGTGCGCCGCAAAACCGAACTCCACGGCGTCGACGCCGTACTGGCCGGCGTGGACGGTCACGCCCGGCGACACCGTCAGCGGTGCGGCGTCGTCGACGCGTGCGGCCAGCGGCGCCACCGAGACGGTGAACTCGGCGTCGGCCATCGCCAGACCGGAGAGCTCGGCGGTCACCGCCTTCGCCAACCCCTTGGCCGCCTTGGTCCGCGCCTTGGTGAGGTCATTAGCGGCCCCCACGACCTCATCGTGCAGACGCGCGGCCTGGCGTTCCAGATCGGCGAGCGCCTCCTCGGAGACATCGAGCTGCGCCAGCCGGTCGCGTGCCTGCTGCGCCCACTCCAGGACGCCGTCGATGTCGGCGGCGTATTTTCGTGTCAGTGTGCGCAGCTCGCTCTGTCGCAGCAGCTTCGCCTCGAGGGTGCGCGCATCACTGGGCAGTGCGGCCAGATAGTCGCCGAGTTCGCTTGCGACATCGCCGATCACGACCAGCGCGCCGTCGAGCTGTGCGGCCAGTGAGCGCAGCGCAGCGTCGTCGGTGGCCTCCATCGCCGACTTCGCCTGTCCCACACTGCTAATCGCCGATGCGGATTCGGGCGACGTGTCGTCGGCGCCCGCCAACGCAGCGCGTGCGATGTGCGCTGCATCGCGCACGGCGTCCAGTTCCGACAGCCGCTGGATGTCGGCGACGAGCGCCTCGTCCTCACCTGGTTGCGGTGCGACGGCGTCGATCTCGTTCAGACCGAACTTGAGCCGGTCAGCTTCCTGCGCGAGTTCGCGGGCCCGCTGCGTGCGGTCGACGAGGTCGCGCCGCGCCGCCAGCCACTCCTCGCGCAGTTTCTGATACCGCTTCAGCTGCTTCTCGATGTCGACGAACCGGTCCAGCGCCGCACGCTGCTCGTCGGGCCGCATCAGCCGGAGCTGATCGTTCTGGCCGTGCAGGGTGAGCAGTTCAGTGGTGAAGGTGGCCAACGACTTTGCGGGCACACTGCGCCCACCGAGGAAAGCCCGGGAGGGCCCGTCGCGCGCCACGGAACGTGCGGCGATGACGCTGCCGTCGTCGTCGCGCTCGGCTCCCGACGAATCGAGGATCTCCTCGATCTGGGCGGTGACGTCCTCCCCCAGCTCCCTGGTCGTGAACCGGCCCTCGACGACCGCGCGCTCAGCACCCGAGCGCACCCGCGTGGCGTCGGCGCGTGCACCGCCGAGCAGGTGCAGACCCGTGACCACCATGGTCTTGCCCGCGCCGGTCTCGCCGGTCAGCACGGTAAGACCTCGGTCGAATTCTGCGGTCGCGGTGCTGATCGCACCCAGCGACTCAATACGGATCTCGGCTAGCACTACTGCCCGCGCCACCCAGTGACCGGCAACCGGAACTTGCGCACCAGGCGGTCGGTGAACGGCGCGCTGTCCAGTCGCACCCACTTCAGCGGTGTGCCGCACCGGGTCACTTCCAGCCGGCCACCGGCCGGTACCACCATCTCGCGCCGACCGTCGCAGAACACCAGCGCGTCGTGCCCGCTTGCCTCGACCTCGACGGCGATGGAGGCGTCGGGGCTGGTGACCATCGGACGCGCGAACAGTGCGTGAGCGTTGTTGGGCACCACCAGGATTGCCTCCAGATCGGGCCAGACGATCGGCCCACCCGCCGAGAACGCCCACGCCGTCGATCCGGTCGGCGTCGCCACGAGCACGCCGTCGCAACCGAACGCGGAGACGGGACGACCATCCACCTCGAGCACCGCGCCGAGCACTCCCAGTCGCGGACCCTTCTCGAGGCTGGCCTCGTTGAGCGCCCAGCCGCGATCGATGATCTCACCCTCGGCGCGCACAACGACGTCGAGAGTCATCCGCTCCTCGACGCGGTAGTCCCGCTTGACGATGTGGTCGAGCACGGAGTCGATGGAGTCGGCCTCGGCTTCGGCCAGGAAGCCGATACGGCCCAGATTCACGCCGAGGACGGGGATTTCGACGTTGCGGGCCAGTTCGGCCCCGCGCAAGAAGCTGCCATCACCGCCGAGCACAAGCACGAGTTCGCAACCTTCGGCGGCCCGCTCCTCGGCGTCGACGACCTCGACTCCGGCTCCGAGGCCGGGGATCTCGTCGGGAGACAGGTGCGCAGGCGCGCGGTCGACGGCCTCAGCGGAGAGCACTCGCAGCCCGATCCCGTTGTCGCCGCACACTTTCTGCACTCGGCGTGCCACGTCGGTGGCATCGTCACGGCCGGTGTGCAGCACCAGCAGAATGTTGCGCTTCGCGCTCATTGCGGACCCTCCGCAACGGCTTGGCGCACTGCGTGTTCGAGTGCCTCCCCGGACAGCGGGTGCTCGGTTCGTGACCGCAATCGCAGGAAGTACTCGACATTGCCGGACGGACCCGGCAACGGGCTGGCGGTGACGGCGACCGGGTACCACTGCAGCTCAGCGGCGCGTCGGGCGACGGTGAGCACCGCTTCGGCGCGCAATTGCGGATCAGAGACGACGCCGCCCGCACCCACCCGATCTTTGCCGACCTCGAATTGCGGCTTCACCATGGGAACGATATCGGCGTCGGCATCCGCGCACGACGTCAGCGCCGGCAGCACCGTGGACAGCGAGATGAACGACAGGTCGGCGACCACGAGGTCGACCGGGCCGCCGATGGCGTCGGGCGTCAGTGACCGCACGTTGGTCCGTTCCATCACCGTGACGCGCGGGTCGTTGCGCAACGACCACGCCAGCTGGCCGTATCCGACGTCGACGGCGACGACCTCGCGGGCCCCGCGGTCGAGCAGCACCTCGGTGAACCCGCCGGTCGAAGCGCCAGCATCCAGGCACCGACGGCCGTCGACCGCCACGCCGAATCCGTCGAGTGCACCCATCAACTTGTGCGCTCCTCGCGACACCCAGTCGCGTTCGTCGGCCTCGTCGACCGTCAACCTGGCGCTGACCGCGACAGCGGTCGCGGGTTTGGCAGCAGGCATGCCGTCGATGCTGACCCGCCCCGCGCCGATCAGCTCGGCGGCCTGCTGGCGGGAGCGGGCCAACCCGCGTCGCACCAGTTCGGCGTCAACACGTGCCCGCCGCGCCACGCGCGGTCACCCCTTCTCGACCGACTCGAGCGCTCGAACGAGCAGCTCGTGCGCCTCCTCGAGCCGCGCCGCGATGACCTCGATCTGGGAGTCGGCCAGCTCGTCGAAACCGGAGCCCTCCTGCGCGGGGTCCGGCAGATCAGCCAGCAACTCCGCGATCTGAGCGCGAATCTGGTCCGGGTCGGTACTCATGTCGTTGTTCACGCTAGCGGATTCGGCTGGGTGAGTAGGGACCACGGCGCCATGGCCTGTCGCGCGGTGTCGTCGCCCGCGGAAATGGTGAATGGACGACCGTCGAGGTTCGCCTCCCAGACGGCGCTGGCGGTGGCGCGCGCGACCGAGAGCGGGTCTCCGGTGTCCCTGCCCGTGGCGTGGACGGTCACCTCGGACGGGCCGATCTCGATGCGCCAGCCCGGGTGCGGCCCGACGCGAAGGATGTCCGCGCGGGCGTAGAGCGAGCGCAGATCGGGCGCAAGGTAGACAGGTCGCTCGGACACGGACGCCCGGACCAGGTCCTGCGCCGTGCTGACGCCGGTCAACACCATGAGACTCGGTAGGCCGGCGGCGTTCGCGCCGGCGATGTCGGTGTCGAGGCGGTCGCCAACCACCAGCGGTGCCCGGAACGTGCCGCGGGCAAGGGCGTCGTTCATCAGCGTCGGGTGCGGTTTGCCTGCGACCTGCGGCTGTTGGTTGGTGGCGGCCCGCAGTGCCGCCACCATCGACCCGTTGCCGGGCAGCAGGCCGCGTTCGGACGGCAGGGTCAGGTCGACATTGGCGGCGACCCAGAGGGCGCCGTTTCGGATCGCCAGCGCCGCCTCGGCGAGGTCGGGCCAGCCGGTCTGCGGCGAGTGTCCCTGAACGACGGCCGCCGGTTCGTCGGACCATTGCCGCACCGGTTTCAGTCCGACCCCGCGTACCTCGGCGGCCAACGCCTCGGTGCCGACGATGAGAACCGCTGCGCCGGGGGGTAATTGGGCCGCGAGCAGGTTTGCCGCGCTCTGCGCGCTGGTGACGACGTCGTCGGGCTCGGCGGCGAAGCCCAGGTCATGCAGATGCTGGGCCACCTCGGCCGGGCTGCGGGACGCGTTGTTGGTGACGTACAGGGTGCGGGAGTCGACGGTGGACAGTGTTTCGACCGCGCCTTCTGTGGCTTGGTGCCCGCGGAAGACGGTGCCGTCGAGGTCGAGCAGCAGGCAATCATGTTCCTGCACAAGGGCGCTCACGTCAGCTCAGCTCCGTGATCCGGTCCTCGGCGTCGGTCAGTCCCTCGAGATCCGCTGCGGCGGCGTTGATGAACCACTGCAGCGCCTCCTCGTTGCGCCCGAGCGCTAGCAGCGTCTCGGCGTAGACGTAGAAGAGTCGCGCGGCGGTCTCACCGCGGCGGGTCTTGTCCAATTGCGGGGTCGACAGAATCGCGATGGCTTGCTCGTACTGGCCGAGGTCCGAGCGGGCGCCGGCCGCGACGATCCGCATCTCGTCGGCATCGTCGCCGGTCAGTTCGGCGGCCTCCGGACTGCGGGCCAGCTCGATTGCTCGTTCTGGACGGCCCACGCCGCGTTCGCAGTCGGCGATGAGCGGAAGCAGCGCTGATCTGCTGCCCATGCGGCGCGCGGCGCGCAGCTCGGCGAGGGCCTGTGCCCAGTCGCCGGCGTGGTAGGCGGCGATCCCGACGGCTTCGCGGACCGCTGCGATGCGACCGGAGCGGGCGCGGGCCGCGCGAGCGTGCGCCAATGCGGCTTCGGGATCCTCGTCGAGAAGCAGGCCGGCGGCCACCAGATGACGTGCCACCGTGTCGGCGGTGGCACGGTCCAAAGTCGTGAGTTCACCGCGGATCTCGGGCGCCAACTGCTTGGCTTCGATCTCGGCCGGGATGGCCGGGCCCTCCTGGACTGCCGGCTGTTCCTCGACTTTCGGTTGGGCGCGGCGGGCCCGGTTGGGACCCGACGTGCGCGGCGCCTGACGCCGGGGACCGCGCCCGCGGTTGTCGCGGTTTCCGTCTTGGACCACGTATGCCTTTCTACCCGATCCCGGCACAATTGAGAATTCGGCTCAGAATTGAATACCGAGAATTCGGCAAGAATTGTCGGAAATAGAATCACCCCCCACGCAATTGTGGGGGGTGATCCTAATTTGTGTTCGGCGGTGTCCTACTTTTCCACCCGGGTTGGGTAGTATCATCGG
>JBIQHU010000009.1:0-30688 GCA_044508395.1 Mycobacterium sp.
AGTCCTCGGGGCAGCCGCCGGTCTTGAGGCTGATGATGCCCTCGACCTCGACATCGGGACCGCACCACTTCATCCGGACTTCGTGGGCGAGTTCCAGGAGTTCGTCGAGCTTGTTGTCAGGAAGCTGCAGCACCTGCAGCGTCTGCTCCTGGTCGAGGCCTTCGCCGCGATCCAATACCTGCTCGCGGGCCTCCGCCAGAATGTCGCTCACCCGTAACCACTCTCCTTGAGAACTTGAACGGTGTTCAGGCTAGGGTATGGGCGTGCAGCTGACCAAACGAGACGTGGTCGAGGCGGCGGCGGCGCTGCTGGACGAGTACGGCATCGCCGACCTCACGATGCGACGGCTCGCGCGCGAACTCGACGTCTCCCCCGGAGCGTTGTACTGGCATTTCGCCAACAAGCAGGAGTTGTTGGGCGCGATCAGCGACCGCATTCTCGACGGGGTCCCGGCGACGCGTGGCGTCGTGGAGGTGTGCAATCGGCTGCGCGATGCGCTGCTGTCGCATACCGACGGCGCCGAGTTGGTGTCGGCGAGCTTCGCGGCGGGACAGTCGTCCGCGATGAAGCAGATTCTGGCGCTCTTGACCGAAGCGGTTTCCGAGGTCGGCGTCGACTTTGCCCATGCCGAATTGGCCGCCCGCACGGTCGTCTACTACGTGCTGGGCTTCACGGTCGACGAACAATCACGTCTGCAGTGGGACGCCGCCGGCGCCGAGCTGCCCGAGTGGCAGTCGGTGCTCACCGACGACGCCAACGCCCGGTTCGGTTTCGGTCTCCAATTGCTCGTCGACGGCATTCGCGCACAGACCCAGACGATGGCGGAAAAGGTCGAGTAGGGCCGCGTCGAATTGTCGGTGGTGCGGACTACCGTTCGGGTCGTGATCACCGTCGACGATGTGCGGCGCATCGCCTCGACCCTGCCGCGGTCCTCCGAAGGCGTCGTGCGCGACGAGATCAGGTTCCGCGCCGGCCGACTGGTCTACGCCGCGTTCTCGCGCGACGAGACGGTGATGGGCGTCGGCTTTCCCAAGGAGGAGCGCGCCGCGATGGTCGCCGCCCACCCCGAGAAGTTCATGCTGCCCCGCCCGTCGGAGATGCGATACAACTGGATCCTCGTGAAGCTGGATGCAATCGAGCTTGACGAGCTCCGCGAGTTGGTGATCGACGGCTGGCGGATGTGCGTCCCGAAAAACGTTGCGGCGACGGTCCCGTAGCGGCTAGATCGGGAACTCGCGTTTGAAATTGCCGTCCCACCGCCGCAGGCCCGCGACAGCCCCGGTGATCTCCGGCGGTTTCGCGGCGATCCGCACGGCGCGGCCCATCTGAGCCGGTACGACGCGGCGCGCCATGGTCACGTGCGGGGTCCAGCCGTCCGGCTGCGCGTTGGCCATCGGCCCCGGATGCAGATACGGCAGGCACAGCTCGTACACCTCGGCATGCACGTCGAGCAGGGCCGCGGTCGGCACCACGAGCCTGGCCAGCACGGCCTTGGCCCGGCCGAAGAACAGCGGCGCCCCGATCCGGCACGGTAGCGGAAAGCGATCGGTCAGCGATGCCAGCACCGCGTCGACCTCGGCGTCGATCCGTTCGGCGACCGTCAAGGTTGCATGCGGACGACTGGCCGGCGCCTGGCTCGGAATTCCAGCCTCGCGCAACGCATCCCAGATGTGGCGCACCACCGCCTCGGTGTTGTCGTCGAAGACGAGCTCCACGGAATGGACCATCGCGCTACCCCAGACTGGCGACCCACACCGGATCGAACGCCGACGCGCTCACCGCCTCGAACTCGGTCGCGCTCACCGCGCCCAGGCCTGCAGGCAGCACCGCGCGCAGTGGAGCCAGCCTGCTCAGCGCGTCGCGGTTGCCCTCCTCGGCCGGACCGGGTTCCGGCGGCCACGCTCCGATGACCAGCCCGGCGCATGGAATTCCCTGTGAAGCAAGCGATTCCAGTGTCAGCGCAGTATGGTTCATCGTGCCAAGGCCCGCGGCGACCACGACCAGCACCGGTGCGCCCAGGTCTTTCGCGACATCGCGCAGCGTCGCGCCGCCCGCACCCAGCTCGACGAGCAGGCCACCAGCACCTTCCACCAGAACCAGCTTCGCCGGCCCCTCGCCGGCCGCGCGTACCGATTCGACGAGTTCAGCGCGCGTGGGTAACGGCAAGCCCGCCCGTTGCGCAGCGGCGACCGGCGCCAGCGGTTCCGGGTAGCGCCACGAGCCACGCAAGTCGGTCACGCCCGAAAGCCGTCCGATGTCGGCCAGGTCGTCGTCGCGCGGACTGCCGGTCTGCACGGGTTTGCACACCGCCACATCGATGCCCGCGAGCCGGGCATGACAGGCCAGCGCCGCCGTCGCCACCGTCTTGCCGACACCGGTGTTCGTCCCGGTGATGACGACCGTGCTCACCTGCCGGGAGAAAGCACGTCGGCGAGAACCTCACGCGCCAGGGCCATCTCGTCCTCCGACAGCGACGCGCGAGCTGTCAGCCGCAGCCGTGAGGTGCCCGGCGCGACCGTCGGAGGCCTGAAGCAGCCGACTCTTACGCCGCGGTCCAGACACGCCACCGCAGCGGCCAGCGCCACATCCGGCTCGCCGAGGATCACCGACACCACCGCGGAGTCGGGGCGCTCGGGGACGTCGCACACGGTGGCGAGTTCCGCCGCGTTGTCCAGCACCGCCTGCGCACGCCACGGCTCGGCGATCAAGACGTTCAGCGCCGCCCATGCCGCACCCACCGCGGCGGGGGCCAGCCCCGTGTCGAAGATGAACGGCCGTGCGGCGTCGATCAGATGATCACGCACTGCCGCCGGCCCCAGCACGACACCGCCCTGGCTACCCAACGCCTTGGACATCGTGGTCGTGACCACCACGTCCGGAGCACCCGAAAGTCCGACCTCGTGTACCAGGCCACGGCCGCCTGTCCCCCGCACGCCGAGTCCGTGCGCCTCATCGACGACCAGCAGCGCGCCGTGGCGGCGGCACACCTCGTGCAGTGCCCGCAGCGGGGCGAGCACGCCGTCGGCGGAGAACACCGCGTCGGTCACCACCACCGCGCGTTCCTCATCGCGGGCAGCCAGCGCCGCCTCGACGGCCTCGACGTCGCGGTGCGGTGTCACCACCACCCGGGCCCGCGAAAGCCGGCAGGCGTCGACCAGGGAGGCGTGCGTCAGGGCGTCAGACACCAGCAGCGACCCGGCGCCCGAGAGCGAGACGACTGCGCCCAGGTTCGCGGTGTAGCCCGACGAGAACACCAGCGCCGACTCGGCGCCGACGAAGTCGGCCAGCGCCCGCTCGAAGCCCTCGTGGATCTCGGTGTTGCCGGTCACCAGTCGCGAACCCGTCGCTCCTGCCCCCCAGGTGCGCAGCGCGGTCACTCCGCCCTCGATCACGTCGGGATGCTGCGACAGGCCGAGATAGTCGTTGGAGGCCAGGTCGAGTTCGGCGCCGACCGGCGGGCGCGTGCGAAGGGACCGCCGCAGCCCGGCGGCGCGGCGCTGCTGCTCGACGTCGTCGAGCCACGCCAACGGCGAAAGACCTATGCGTGGTGTCACGTGTGCCTCCGGCGAGCCGACTTGAACGGTGTTCAGGCTAACCCAGAGCGCGGTCAGACCGTTAACCCGTCAGCGCACGCGCGACCGCGACCATCGCCGACGAGATCTGATCGACTTCCTCCGGCGTGCAGATGTACGGCGGCATCACATAGACGAGATTGCGGAACGGCCGCAACCAGACCCCGTGGTCCAGGGCAACGGGCGTCGCGACGCCGAGATCGACGGGTCGGTCCATCTCGATCACACCGATCGCCCCGAGCACCCGCACGTCGATCACCCCGGCGAGATCCGCTGCGGGCGCAAGACCGTCGCGCAGGCCCGCCTCGATTGCCCGCACCGACGACCGCCAGTCCCCGGCGAGCAACAATTCGACCGATGCCACCGAGACCGCGCACGCCAGCGCGTTGGCCATGAACGTCGGCCCGTGCATCAGCGCGCCGGGCTCGTGTCTGCTGATCGTCTCTGCGATCTCGCGGGTGCACAGCGTCGCGGCCAGGGTGATGTAGCCGCCGGTGAGCGCCTTTCCGACGCACATGATGTCGGGAGTGACGCCCACGTGGTCGGCGGCGAAGAGCTCCCCCGTCCGGCCGAAGCCGGTGGCGATCTCGTCAAAGATCAGCAGCACACCGTAACGGGTGCACATCTCTCGCAGGTCGAGCAGATAGCGCGGGTCGTGAAACCGCATCCCGCCCGCCCCCTGCACCACCGGCTCGACGATGACGGCGGCCAGCTCGTCGACGTGCTCGACGAGCTGCTTCTCGAATGCCTTCACATAGTCGGCGTCGTACTCGCGGGGCACCGCAGGCGCAAACACCTGCTGGGTGAGCACGTCGGTCCACAGCTCATGCATCCCGCCGTCCGGGTCGCACACGCTCATCGGTGTGAACGTGTCGCCGTGGTAGCCGCCGCGCCAGGTCATCAGCCGGTACTTGGCGCCGCGGCCAATGCTGCGCCAATACTGCAGCGCCATCTTGACCGCGACCTCCACCGAGACCGAACCCGAATCGCTGAAGAAGACGGTGTCGAGACCGTCGGGCGTGAGCTGAACCAGCAGTTGTGCCAGACGTGCCGCGGGTTCATGCGTCAACCCGCCGAACATGACGTGGTTCATCCTGCCCAGCTGGTCGGTGATCGCCGCATCCAGGACCGGATGGCCGTGGCCGTGGATCGCGGTCCACCACGACGCCATCGCATCGAGAACCTGCACGTCCCGCCCGTCCCGGTGCAGCGTCAGCCACGCGCCGCGCGCGCCCGTGGCAACCAGCGGCGCCGGTGCTGTTGGATCAGCCGACGCGCCGATCGTGCTGTAGGGATGCCAGACGTGGGCGGCGTCGATGGCGCTGATCTCGGCAGGCGTCATGGAAGCCACCTTGGGTAGATTATCGGTCGACCATGATGACCCTCGCCCCTGCCCGGCCGGCACCAACCACCGACCCGGGACCTCCGTCACGCGCAGCTAAGGCTGCTACGCCTGCACGTGCATCGGGCTACTACCGACACGATCTCGACGGCTTGCGCGGCGTCGCGATCCTCCTCGTCGCGGTGTTCCATGTGTGGTTCGGCCGCGTCTCCGGCGGGGTCGACGTCTTCCTGGCGCTGTCGGGCTTCTTCTTCGGCGGACGCATTCTGCGCACCGCGATGACGCCCGGCGCATCGTTGTGGCCGGTGCCCGAGGTCACCCGGCTCGTTCGACGCCTGCTGCCCGCACTGGTCGTCGTCCTTGCGGCGGCCGCCGTGTTGACGATCCTCATTCAGCCCGAAACCCGTTGGGAGACATTCGCAGACCAGAGTCTGGCGAGTTTGGGTTACTACCAGAACTGGGAGTTGGCCCACACCGCCTCGGACTACCTTCGCGCCGGAGAGGCCGTCAGTCCGCTGCAGCACATCTGGTCGATGTCGGTGCAGGGCCAGTTCTATATCGCCTTCCTGGCGCTGATCTTCGGGTTCGCCCTCCTGTTCCGCCGCATCTTCCGCCGCCACATGCGGATCGCGTTCATCGCGCTGCTGAGCGCGTTGACCATCGCGTCCTTCTTGTACGCGATCAACGCCCACAACACCGATCAGGCCACGGCCTACTACAACAGCTTCGCGCGGGCCTGGGAGCTGCTGCTGGGCGCGTTGGTCGGCGCGCTGGTGACGAATCTGCGCTGGCCGATGTGGCTGCGCACCACGGCGGCGGTGATCGGACTGGCCGCGATCCTGGCGTGCGGCGCCCTGATCGACGGCGTGCACGAGTTCCCCGGCCCGTGGGCGCTGGTTCCGGTCGGTGCCACGATGCTGTTCATCCTGTCCGCCGCGAACCGGGTGGCCGATCCGCACACCGCGGGTCGCATGCCCGCCCCCAACCGGCTGCTGGCGACGGCGCCGTTCGTCGCGCTGGGCGCCATGGCGTACTCGCTGTACCTGTGGCACTGGCCGCTGCTGATCTTCTATCTCTCCTACACGGGGCATCGACGCGTCAACTTCATCGAGGGTGCCGTCATATTGGTGGTATCCGGGGTGCTGGCCTGGCTGACCACGAAGTGCGTCGAGAACCCGCTGCGCTACCGCCCGGCCTCGTCTGTCGCCGTCCCGCTGCGGGCCCGGTTGCGCAGGCCGACGATGGCACTCGGCTCGGTGGTCGTACTGCTGGCGGTGGCGTTGACGGCGACTTCATTCACCTGGCGTGAGCACGTGATCATCGAACGCTCGACCGGAAAAGAGTTGAGCGGTCTTTCGTCGCGTGACTATCCCGGCGCCCGCGCACTCGTCGACAAGGTTAAGGTGCCGAAGCTGCCGATGCGCCCGACGGTGCTCGAGGCCAGGAAGGACCTGCCCCGCACCACCGAGGACGGCTGCATCAGCGACTTCGACAACGTCGGCGTCATCACCTGTAACTACGGTGACGAAACCGCTTCCCGCACCATCGCTCTCGCGGGTGGTTCACACGCCGAGCACTGGATCACCGCGCTGGACCTGCTTGGCCGGATGCACCACTTCAAAGTGGTCACCTATCTGAAGATGGGCTGCCCGCTGACCACCGAGGAAGTCCCGTTGGTCATGGGGGACAACCGCCCCTACCCCAAGTGCCACGAGTGGAACGAGCGGGTGATGGACAAGATCATCGCCGACCGTCCCGACTATGTGTTCACCACCGCGACACGGCCATGGAACATCAAGCCGGGTGACGTCATGCCCGCCTCCTACATCGGTATCTGGCAGACGTTGTCCGACAACGACATTCCGATCCTGGCAATGCGCGATACCCCGTGGCTGGTGCGCGACGGACAACCGTACTTCCCCGCCGACTGTCTGGCCGAGGGTGGCAACGCCATCTCCTGCGGTGTCAAGCGATCCGACGTACTGTCTCCCTATAACCCCACACTCGATTTCGTCAAGCGGTTCCCGTTGCTCAAGCCCTTGGACATGAGCGATGCGATGTGCCGCAAGGACATCTGTCGCGCGGTGGAGGGAAATGTCTTGCTGTATCACGATGCCCATCACATCTCGACTACCTACATGCGCACTATGACGCCCGAGCTCGGACGACAGATCGCGGCCGCCACTGGTTGGTGGGTCGACTGATGGCGTCCGACGCGCCGGCGTCGGTACCCACCGTCTGGCCGGGCACCCCCTACCCTCTCGGGGCCACCTACGACGGCGCAGGCACCAACTTCTCGCTCTTCTCCGAGATCGCCGAGCGGGTGGATCTGTGCCTCATCGGCAAGGACGGCAGCGAGGAACGGATCAACCTCGAAGAGGTCGACGGTTACGTCTGGCACTGCTACCTGCCCACTGTCACCCCCGGTCAGCGCTACGGGTTCCGGGTACACGGACCATGGGAGCCGGCCGCGGGTCATCGCTGCGATCCGAGCAAGCTGTTGCTTGACCCGTACGGCAAGTCCTTCCACGGCGACTTCGACTTCAGCCAGGCCCTGTTCTCCTACGACATGAACGCCGAGGACCTCGCGACCGGCGGCACCCCGCCGATGATCGACTCGCTCGGCCACACGATGACCAGCGTCGTGATCAACCCGTTCTTCCAGTGGGCGTCCGACCGCGCACCGCGTACGCCGTACCACGAGACCGTGATCTACGAGGCGCACGTCAAGGGCATGACGCAGACGCATCCCGGGATTCCGGAGGAGCTGCGCGGAACCTACGCGGGCCTGGCGCACCCGGTGATCATCGACCACCTCAAGTCGCTCAACGTCACTGCCATCGAGCTGATGCCGGTGCACCAATTCCTGCACGACCATCGGCTGCTCGAACTCGGGCTGCGAAACTACTGGGGCTACAACACGTTCGGCTTCTTCGCACCCCACTACCAATATGCGGCGAACAAGCACGCAGGCGGCGCGGTGGCCGAGTTCAAGACGATGGTGCGCACGTTCCACGAGGCGGGCATCGAGGTCATCCTCGACGTGGTCTACAACCACACCGCCGAGGGCAACCATCTCGGCCCGACGATCAATTTCCGCGGTATCGACAACGCCGGCTACTACCGGCTGCTCGACGAGGACAAGCGCTACTACAAGGACTTCACCGGCACCGGCAACAGCCTCAACGCCCGCCACCCACACACACTGCAGCTGATCATGGACTCGCTGCGGTACTGGGTGCTGGAAATGCACGTCGACGGATTCCGCTTCGACCTGGCCGCGACGCTGGCCCGCGAGTTCTACGACGTCGACCGGCTGTCGGCGTTCTTCGACCTGGTGCAGCAGGACCCGGTGGTCAGCCAGGTCAAGCTCATCGCCGAGCCTTGGGACATCGGCGAGGGCGGCTATCAGGTCGGCAATTTCCCTGGTTTGTGGACCGAGTGGAATGGGAAATATCGCGACACTGTGCGTGATTACTGGCGGGGCGAGCCCGCAACCCTGGGTGAATTCGCGTCCCGGCTGACCGGGTCGTCGGATCTGTACGAGGCGACCGGCCGGCGGCCGGGCGCGTCCATCAACTTCGTCACGTGCCATGACGGGTTCACGCTGGCCGACCTGGTCTCCTACAACGAGAAACACAACGAGGCCAACGGCGAGGACAACCGCGACGGCGAGAGCCACAACCGGTCGTGGAACTGCGGCGTCGAAGGGCCCACTGACGACCCCGAGATCCTCGCGCTGCGCCGTAAGCAGATGCGCAACATCATCGCGACCCTGATGCTGTCGCAGGGCACGCCGATGCTCGCCCACGGCGACGAGATCGGCCGCACCCAGTCGGGCAACAACAACGTGTACTGCCAGGACTCCGATATCTCCTGGATGGACTGGTCGCTGTGCGAGACGAACGCCGACCACCTGGCGTTCACCCGCAAGGTCATCGAGTTCCGCAAACGGCATCCGGCGTTTCGGCGGCGTCGGTTCTTCGAGGGTGCGCCCATCCGCACCGGCGATCAGGTGCGCGATATCGCCTGGCTGACGCCGGCCGGCAGCGAGATGACCCCGGAGGACTGGGATTCGGGCTTCGACAAGTGCGTCGCGGTATTCCTCAACGGCGAAGCGATCCCGGCGCCGAACGAACGCGGTGAGCGCGTCGTCGACGACTCGTTCCTGCTGTGCTTCAACTCGCACAGCAAGGAAGTGGGCTTCGTCGCTCCCGACATCGGCTATGCCGCCCAGTGGACCGCGGCGTTCGACACCGCCGACCCGACCGGCGAGACCGATCTTGTCGTCGCCGCGGGCGAGAAGCTCACGCTGGCGGCGCGGTCGCTGCTGGTGCTGCGTAAGACCGCGTAGCACATGCCGATTCGCCCGCTCTCGACGTATCGGCTGCAGATGCGCGGAGACTCCTTCACCTTCGCCGACGCCGAGAACCTCCTCGACTACCTCGACGCACTCGGGGTGTCGCATCTGTACCTGTCCCCCATCCTGACTGCCGCACAGGGGTCGACGCACGGCTACGACGTCACTGACGCCACCACCGTGTCGGGCGAACTGGGTGGCGCCGAGGGCTTGGCCCGGCTGTCGTCGGCGGCGCGAAAAAGGAAGATCGGCCTCATTGTTGATATCGTGCCCAACCACGTCGGGGTCGACGATCCACAGCAGAACCAGTGGTGGCTGGATGTCCTGACACACGGCCGGAATTCGCCCTATGCGTCCTATTTCGACATCGACTGGGATCTGGACCCGGACGGGCGGATCGTGTTGCCGGTCCTCGGCGCCGACGGCGATGATCCGCCTCCCGGATACCCGCCCGATAGCCCCCACTATCGGGCCATCGGCTGGCGCAACGGGATCTGCGGATACCGTCGGTTCTTCTCTATCACCTCACTGGCCGGGCTGCGCCAAGAGGATCGCGCGGTATTCGACGCGACGCATGTGGAGGTCGGGCGCTGGTTTCGCGAAGGACTTGTCGACGGTGTGCGCATCGACCATCCGGACGGATTATCCGACCCGGCAGGCTATCTCGGCTGGCTGCGTGAACTGACCGGACCGCAGGCGTGGATCGTCATCGAGAAGATCCTCGCCGTCGACGAGGCGCTGGAGCCCACGCTGCCGGTGGCCGGCACCACCGGCTACGACGCGCTTCGCGAAATCGGCGGGGTGTTCATCGATCCGGCCGGCGAAGAAGCCCTCACCGATCTCTACGACTCCGCGGGCTCTGACTACAGCTCGATGCCGGAGGTCGCGCGCAGGCTCAAGGCCGAGACCGTCACCGAAACCCTCAAAAGCGAACTGGCGCGGCTCTGTCGCGTGATCATTGCGGCCGCACGTACCGACCACCCCGACCTGTCCGCTGCCGTGGCCACGTTGATCAGCCATATCGAGGTGTACCGCTCTGATTACCAGGCACTCTCGGCGGTACTGCCGACCGCGATCGCCGCCGCGGTCACGGAGCGGCCGGCGTTGGCCGCTCCGTTGGCGATCGTCGCCTCGGCGTTGGCCGTCAGCAAGGAGGCCAACGTGCGGTTGCAGCAGTTGTGCGGTGCGGCGACCGCCAAATCGATGGAGGACTGCCTGTTCTACCGCGATGCGCGGCTGGTCTCGCTCAACGAGGTCGGCGGGGAGCCACGCCGGTTCGGGGTGAGCGTCGCCGAGTTCCATCAGCGCGCGGCGGTACGGGCCACGATGTGGCCGCACGCCATGGTCACTCTGTCCACCCATGACACGAAGCGCGGCGAGGATGTGCGCGCCCGAATCGGGGTCCTGTCGCAGGTGCCGTCGCTGTGGGCCGAGCTCGTCGGCAAGTGGATGCTGGTCGCCCCGCCACCCGATGCGGCCACCGGACTGTTCTTGTTGCAGAACGCGTTCGGCGTGTGGCCGGTGGACGGCGAGATCCAACCGTCGCTGCGGGAAAGGCTGCACGCGTACGCCGAGAAGGCGATCCGGGAGTCGGCGCTGCACACGAGCTGGAACGATCCGAACGGCGAGTTCGAGTCGGCGGTACACCGATGGATCGACACCGTGCTCGACGGGCGGATCGGCGCCGAGATGACGGCATTCGTGGCCCGACTCGACCTCCATGCGCGGAGCGATGCCCTCGGCCAGAAGCTGATCTCGCTCACCGCACCCGGTGTGCCCGACGTCTACCAGGGCACCGAACTGTGGGAGGACAGCCTGGTCGACCCCGACAACCGGCGCCCGGTCGACTACGCCGCCCGCGCGGAGGCGCTCAAAACGTTGCGGCATCCGAAGATCCGCGTGGTGGCCGCCGCACTGCGGTTGCGGCGCGAGCGCGCGGACAGCTTCACCGACGGCGGCTACACGCCGATGCGCGCCGACGGCCCGGCAGCCGACCATCTGCTGGGGTTTCTTCGCGGCGACGACGTGCTGACCGTGGTGAGCCGGCACACGGTGCTGCTGTCGGAAACCGGTTGGGGGGACACCACAATGGCGCTACCGGACGGGCGGTGGACCGACCGCATCTCGGGCCGGGAGTTCAGCGGCAGGACCCTGGCGGCCGAGCTGTTCGCGGATCTACCGGTGGCCCTGTTGGAGCGCACCGATGGCTGAGTTCGCGGTGTGGGCGCCCATCCCCGACCGGGTCCGGGTCGATGTGGACGGCACGCTGCACGAGATGACCCGGTCCGACGACGGCTGGTGGCGCACCGAAGTCGTCGCCCCGGCCGGAGCGCGCTACGGGTTCGTTCTCGACGACGACCCGACCGTGCTGCCGGATCCGCGATCGCCGCGCCAACCCGACGGTGTTCACGAGCGGTCCGCGCTGTGGCAGCCGGATCCTGAAGCCTGGACCGACAGCGACTGGGCCGGCGCCTCGATCGAGGGCAAGGCCATATACGAACTGCACATCGGAACGTTCACCCCGGGAGCGACACTCGATTCGGCCATCCAGAAGCTG
Organism: Mycobacterium sp.; assembly: GCA_044508395.1. Taxonomy (GTDB): domain Bacteria; phylum Actinomycetota; class Actinomycetes; order Mycobacteriales; family Mycobacteriaceae; genus Mycobacterium. The sequence continues at coordinate 11,832 of JBIQHU010000009.1, forward strand.
GACTATCTGGTCGATCTCGGCGTCGACTTTGTCGAGCTGATGCCCGTCAACGCGTTCGGCGGTGCACACGGCTGGGGCTACGACGGGGTGCTGTGGTACGCCGCGCACGAACCTTACGGCGGACCCGACGCCTTGGTGCGGTTCGTCGACGCGTGCCATCAGCGCGGTCTCGGTGTGCTGATCGACGCGGTGTTCAACCACCTCGGCCCATCGGGCAACTACCTGCCGCGGTTCGGCCCCTACCTGTCGTCGGGCAGCAATCCGTGGGGCGAGTCGATCAACATCTCTGGGCCGGATGCCGACGAGGTGCGCCGTTACATCCTCGACTGTGCACTGCGATGGATGCGCGACTTCCACGCCGACGGCCTGCGCCTGGACGCGGTACACGCCCTGGTGGACACCACGGCGATTCACATACTCGAGGAATTGGCCGCCGAAACCGACGCGCTGGCTGAGGAATTGGGCCGCCCCCTGTCGCTGATCGCCGAAAGCGACCTCAACGATCCGCGGCTGATCACGCCGCGCGACCGCGGCGGCCTCGGGATGACCGCGCAGTGGGACGACGACATTCACCACGCGATCCATGCCGCGGTGTCGGGTGAACGCCAAGGCTACTACGCGGATTTCGGTTCGCTGGAGGCACTGGCGTCGACGTTGAAGCACGGTTACTTCCATGCCGGCACATATTCGTCGTTCCGGCACCGCAGACACGGACGGCCACTGGACACGGCGACCATCCCCGCCACCCGGCTGCTTGCCTACACACTCACGCACGACCAGGTGGGCAACCGGGCCCGCGGCGATCGGCCGTCGCAGAACCTGACGTTCGGCCAGTTGGCGGTCAAAGCGGCACTGGCAATCGGATCGCCCTACACCGCAATGCTTTTCATGGGCGAGGAATGGGGTTCGTCGTCCCCGTTTCAGTTCTTCACCTCACATCCCGAACCAGAACTGGCCAGAGCCACCGCCGAGGGCCGCAAACGCGAATTCGCCGAACATGGGTGGAACGCCGACGAGATCCCCGACCCACAGGACCCGCAGACCTACGAACGCTCGAAGCTGAAGTGGGACGAGCGCGGCGACGGCGAACACGCCCGGCTGCTGCACTTCTACCGCGAACTCCTCGCGCTGCGGCGCACCGAACCCGATCTGGCCGACCCGTGGCTGGACAATCTGCGCATCGCCTACGACGAAGACCGGCAATGGTTCGTCATGCACCGCGGCGCGCTGGCGATCGCATGCAACCTCGGTCCGGAACCCGTCGACCTACCGGTCACCGGTGACGTGGTGTTGGCATGGGGCGAACCGACGATGACAGCTGAGGTCACCCGCATCGGCGGGCCCTCAGTCGCGGTACTGCGCACCGCGCACTGAGGCCTCGGTACGCGCCAGCCCCTGGGGCCAAGGCTTTACATGCTGCACGACCGATTGTATGTTAGCCAACATAGTAGATCGATCGGCGAAAGGCAGTCGCAATGCGTTGGGCCACCTATCGGCTGCCCGAAGGTGAGCGGGTCGGCGTCCTGGTCGATGACGTCATCCATGCATTGCCCCTCGGGACGACACTGCTCGACCTGATCACCAGTGGGACCGATGCGCTGCACGAGGCCGGCGCCCAGGCACTGCGCTCCCCCGATTCGGTGGTCGGTCTCGCCGATGTCCACCTGATGGCCCCGCTCCCGCGTCCACCGCTGATCCGGGACTGTCTGTGTTTCCTCGACCATATGCGCAATTGTCAAGTGGCATTGGGGCAGTCGCGCGAACTCAGCGATGTCTGGTATCGGGTGCCGGCGTTCTACTTCGCCTGCCCGTCAACGGTGTTGGGTCCCTATGACGACATGCACATCGCGCCTGGCTCGGGCTGGTGCGACTTCGAGCTCGAGATCGCCGCAGTGATCGCCGGTGGCGGCGCGGATCTCACGGTGGAGCAGGCCGCGCTGCAGATCGTCGGGTACACGATCTTCAACGACTGGACGGCACGTGATCACCAGATGCTGGATGCGCAACTCGGCATCGGGCAGGCCAAAGGGAAAGACAGCGCCATCACCCTCGGGCCGCTCCTGGTCACGCCCGATGAGCTGGAGCCATACTCCCGCGACGGAGTCTTGGACCTCGAGGTCACCGCGTCGGTGAACGGCAGGGTCATCGGCACCGGCACGACCGCCGCCATGGATTGGTCCTTCGCCGAGGTGATTTCGTATGCCTCCCGCGGAGTGCCATTGCAGCCAGGCGAGGTCTTCGGTTCGGGTACGGTGCCGACCTGCACGCTCGTGGAGCACTTCAGGGTCGACGACCTGGGCTCCTTCGGCGGATGGTTGCGTGACGGTGACGTCGTCACGCTCGAAGTGCAGGGGCTCGGGCACATCAGCCAGACTGTGCGCGCATCCCGGCCACCTGCCCCACTTGCCCCGCGACCTCGCCCCAAAGCGGTCATCGCACCTCCCCGCGTCAACCCGGCCCCACAGCGTGTGCCCTACACCCGTGATCTGCACGCCATCGCCGACCGAGTCTGGGCGTGGACCCTGCCCGACGGCGGATTCGGTTGGAGCAACGCCGGTTTGGTTGCCGGTGACGGGCAGTCACTTCTCGTGGACACGCTCTTCGACGCCCGGTTGACCCGCGAGATGCTCGACGCCCTCACGGGCATCACGGACAGCGCGCCCATCCGCGATGCGCTGATCACCCATTCCAACGGCGACCACACTCACGGCGCCATGCTGCTGGACCCATCCGTGCGGGTCATCGCCGCCGAGGCGACCGCCGACGAAATGGCCCACGACATACCGCCGGAAATGTTCACCTACTTCCAGGTCGCCGACCTCGGACCGATGATGACACCGTATGTACGAGAACGCTTCGGCTACTTCGACTTCGGTGGTCTCACGGTGCGACATCCCGATCTGACCTTTGCCAAGGAACTCAGCGTCGACGTCGGCGGCCGTCAGGTGGACTTCTACAACCTCGGACCCGCCCATACCGCGGCAGACACTGTGGTCCATGTGCCAGACACCGACGTTCTCTTCGGTGGCGATCTGCTGTTCTTCGGCTGCACTCCGATCGTGTGGGCGGGACCCATCGGGAACTGGGTTGCGGCCTGCGACACGATGCTGGCGCTGGATCCGGACGTCGTGGTGCCCGGCCACGGGCCGGTCGGCGGCGCCGATGGAATCCGCCGCGTCCGCGACTACCTGCGGTTCGTCAGTGAATACGCCGACGGTGCGCACCAGGCCGGCTACAGCTTCGGCGAGGCCGCGGACCGGATCGAGCTGGGCGAGTTCGCCGACTGGCTCGACGCCGAGCGTGTGGTGGCCAACATCCATCGGCGCTACTGCGAAATCGATGCTCAGACACCGCAGTTGACGGTGGTTGAGTTGTTCACCATGCAAGCACAGTGGCTTGCGAACAGGAATTCGACCGCATGAGTCTGCCGATAACGGGCTCCGACACCGTCGCCGATCTGCTCGCATTCTGGTCCACGAACACCCCGGAGCGGGTGTTCCTCGTCTTCGACCCGATAGATGCCGATCCCCGAACGTTCACCTATGGCGACATGTGGGACTGCGCCTGTGCAGCGGCGCGAATGATCACGGGCCTCGGCCTTGCGCGCGGTGACCGGTTCGCGGTAGTGCTCGAGAACGGTCCCGAGTTCTTCGCGTACTGGTTCGGCGCCGCGCTCACCGGAACGGTCCTCGTGCCGGTGAACCCCGCCAGCACCGCAGATGATCTGCAGTACTACTTCGAGCACGCCGGATGCCGAGCTGTGGTGTGTTGTGCGGCCAATCACGAGACCGTCGAAACAGCTTGGCCGAAAACATCGTCGATGATCGTGACGGCCGACCGGATTCCGGAGTCTTCAGCGGTGACGACTTCGTCGGCGGTCGCGGGTGGTGTCTGCGCCTCCGACGTACTGGCGATCATGTACACCTCGGGGACCACGAGCCGGCCCAAGGGGGTGATGGTCACCCACGCCAACTATCTGTCGGCCGGCCACACCGTGGCCGATCAGCTACGAATCCGACCCGATGACCGATGGATGGTGGTGTTACCGCTGTTTCACGCCAACGCCCAGTACTACTGTGCGATGTCGGCATTGGTCAGCGGTGCGTCACTTGCGGTTTCGGCGCGATTCTCGGCGTCACGATGGGGTGCGCAGGTGCGCCGCCACGAGGCGACGTTGGCCAGCTTGTTCGCCGCACCGATCCGGATGATCCTGGCCGCACCCGCCCAGCGCGGCGACGATGACAATGGGCTGCGCGCGGCGGTGTTCGCGCAGAACCTCACCGATGACCAGATCGCACGGTTCGAAGGGCGTTTCGACGTCCCCCTGGTCCAGTTGTACGGCATGACCGAGACCATCGGGCCGCCGCTGATGAATCCGCTTTACGGCCGGATCGACAACCAGACGATCGGACTGCCGACTGCGCCCAACCGGGTCCGCGTCATCGGCCATGACGGCTCGGATGCCGCACCCGGGGAGGTCGGCGAACTCTTGGTCGGCGGTGTTGTCGGCGAGACCCTGATGGCGGGCTACCTCGACGACGAGCAGGCGACCGCCGAAGTGCTCCTCGACGGTTGGCTGCACACCGGGGATCTGGTGGAACTACGCCCCGACGGTTACGTCGCGTTCAAGGACCGCGCCAAGGACATGATCAAACGGTCCGGCGAGAACGTCGCGGCAGCGGAGGTCGAGCGGGTGATCAACACTCACCCAGCCGTTTTCGAATCCGCAGTCATCGGGCTGCCCGACCCCGTTCACGACGAGGCGATAGTGGCGCTGGTCGTATTACACGACGCTGCTGACGCAGGGCTGGACACCGCCGAGCTCATGCAGTTTTGTGGCGCCAGGCTCCCCCGCGGAAAAGTGCCCGACGCGATCGAGTTCATCGACGCGTTGCCGCGGACTTCCGTCGGCAAGATACGCAAACACGTGCTGCGTGAGACTCGGCTGGCCGCTGATGGACATCGGAGCTTCGACACATGTGGATGACGCAGGCCGTGCATCGATCCGTGCGGTTACAGCCGCAGCGGGTGGCGACCATTCACCGGGGCCGGACGCGCACGTTCGGCGAATCGGCTGACCGAATCGCACGGCTCGGCGCCGCGTTGACCGAATTGGGAGTCAACGACGACGACCGAGTCGGCATCCTCGCGTTGAACTCCGACCGCTACCACGAGGCGCTTCTCGCCGTGCCCTGGTGCGGTGGTGTCGTCAACCCCATCAACACCAGATGGGCGCCGCCCGAGATGCTCTACGCGCTAGTGGAATCCGACATCAAGGTCCTGTTCGTCGACGAGGCGTTCAACGCTTTGGTGCCCGTTCTGCGCGATCAGTTACCGGGGCTGGCGGCGGTGATCCACATGGGTGACGCGCCGGCACCGGAAGGGCTCCTCGATTACGAGCGGTTGATCGCACACAGCACCCCCCGCGAGGACCGCATGCGTGGCGGCGACAACCTTTTCGTGCTGTTCTACACCGGCGGAACGACGGGCCGCCCCAAAGCCGTGATGTTGAGCCACAACAACATGCTGACCTCGGCGTGGGGGGCCCTTGCCTCCGAACAGGTGTTGACCCGCGGCGGCACCTGCCTGCACGTGGCCCCCATGTTCCACCTGGCCGGACTTGGTATGTGGACGATTGCCAACCAGTTGGGCTCGACCCACGTCACAGTGGAATCCTTCACTCCCGAATCAGTGACGACGGAAACCGCACGACACGGCGTCACCGATATGCTCTTGGTCCCGACGATGGTGCAGATGCTGGTCGACAGCGATCCGGACCCTGGCGCATTCGATTCGGTCCAGACCCTCGTCTACGGTGGGTCGGCCATGCCAGAGGCGTTGTTGGACAAGGCGACACGACTCTTCCGCGAGGCGGGCTTCGTCCAGGGATACGGCATGACAGAGCTCGCGCCCTTTGCCGCCCTCCTCTCCAAGAATGACCACCTCGATCCGAACAAGCGCCGGTCGAGCGGAAAGAGTGTGATCAACGCCGAAGTACGCATCGTCGATGAAAGCGATTGCGAGGTCGAAGCGGGAACGGTGGGCGAGGTCGTGGTGCGCGGCGGCAATGTCATGCTCGGCTACCTCGATCAGTCTGAGGCCACCGCGGCCGCGCTGCGCGGTGGATGGATGCACACCGGCGACGCCGGCTACCTCGACGCCGAAGGCTATGTCCACGTGGTGGATCGCATCAAAGACATGATCATCACCGGGGGCGAGAACGTGTACTCCACCGAGGTGGAGAGCGCACTGTGTGCGCATCCCGCTGTGGCGACCTGTGCGGTGGTCGGTATTCCCGATGAACGTTGGGGTGAATCGGTGCACGCGGTCGTCGTGACGCGATCGGGCGTGGACGTATCCGAAGCGGAACTTCGCGATCACTGTCGGACGCTGATTGCGAGCTACAAGGTCCCGCAGGCCATTACGTTTCTCGACCGATTACCCACATCCGGGGCGGGGAAGGTCTTGAAACGTGAAGTTGTCGAGATGATCTCGACGACCAGTGAAGGAGAGCGAGTGTGACACCAATGAGCCAGCAGCACGTGGTCGACGTCGATGAAGCCGGCCGACTCCTTCAGAAACTGTTCGGCGGTGTCGAACAGGATCCGTTCCCGTACTACGACGCCCTGCGCGAAATGGGCGACGGCGTGCACGAGGCCGAGATTCTGCAGGCCGTCCTGGTGACCCGGTACGACGATCTGCGAAAAATCGGTTCGGATCCGAAGACCTTCTCCAGCGACATCTTCTTCCTCACCGGCCCGGGAATCCACGACCCCACAGATCCCGAGCACCGCCGATTCATCGAAACTGCCAGGCGCCTTTTCATGGCTTCGGATCCACCGCGCCACACCCAGGTACGTTCGACCTTCCGGCATGCATTCACCCCGGACACGGTCCGGCGCTGGCGACCGATCGTCGAGGAGATCACCGACGAGGCCCTGTCCCGCTTCCAGCCGGGCCAGGAAGTCGACCTGATGAGCGGATTGGCAGCCGAGGTTCCGGTCGCGGTGATCGCCCAGATCCTGGGCGTGCCGAAGGACACTTGGCAACACTTTCGCGAATGGTCGTACGCTTACGCGTCGACCTTCGACCCGATGGTGACGGGCGATCGTCGCGACAAGGCGATCCGGACCAGCCTCGTCCTGTTCGACTACCTGAGCGATCTGATCGAGGAGCGCCGTGCTGCGCCGGGTGACGATCTGATCTCCCACATGCTCGCAACGAAAACGTTCGACGGTGAAGTGCTCACCCTGCACGACATGGTTTCCCAAGTAGCTCTGCTGCTGGTTGCGGGTAACGAGACCACCACGAACCTGGTCGGCAACGGGGTGACGTTGCTGCTGAGCCACACTGACGCGAAAGACGCCTTGATCGCCGATCCCACACTGCTACCGGGCGCAATCGAGGAGATGCTGCGATTCGACCCGCCCCTGCATCTGACCGCTCGAAAAGCGACAGGCGAGGTCCGCGTGGGCGAGCATGACTTGGCGCCGGGAACTTTGGTGATGCCCTGTATGCCGGCGGCGAATCGGGATCCACGGGCATTCCCGGACGCCGCGACATTCGACATCCGACGTGCCGACAACAAACATCTCACGTTCTTCCACGGCATCCACTACTGTGTCGGGGCCCCCTTGGCCCGGTTGGAGGGCACGATCATCCTCGGCAAGCTACTGGCGGCGTTCCCCAACATTCGCGAAGGCAGTCAGCCGCCGGTTCGGCGGACGGTGAATGTGGTTGCGCGAGGTTGGGAATCGCGTCCGGTGACCCTATGAGTGACACCGTGCACGTCGAGGTCAGGTCCGAAACCTGTATGGCAAGCGGCTATTGCATCCGCAGCGCCCCTGCTGTGTTCGGCGCCGACGAGAACGGGTGGGTCCTGCTCCTCGACGCCGACCCCCGCGGTCATACCGCCGAGGTGCGACAGGCCGCCGCAATGTGTCCCGTTGCGGCGATCGACGTGTTCGACGCCGACGGCCGTCAGCTCTGAAGGAAGATCACCTTGAGAGTGTCGAACACGCGGTCGATGTCGATGTCGTCGGGAGACACTCGCCATTGTTGGTGGGCACCGATGATTGCGGCCGTGAGAGCCACGGCGAATTCCTCAGCGCTGAGACCACGGGGTATCGGCGCACCGGAGGTCCAGTCCGACACCCACTTACGCATCATGCGATGCAGCTCTACATAGAAGCCGTGCACCGGCGAGCCGGGTTCGACGGCTTCGGCGAGCAGCGTGATGAGCAACCGGGTCTCGGGCTGTCGCACGAAGCGCAGAATCTGATCGAAGCCGGCTGCCGGCCCACCGGGCGGCTGCTCGGCGTCCTGCCATGCGGCCGAGAAGTCCTCGATCACCGCTTCCAGCAGACCGTCCTTGTTGCCGAAGTGCCACGGGATCGAGCCGCGGCTGATGCCGGCCCGGTCCGCCACGTCGGCCACCGTCGTCTTCCTAAAGCCCTGTTCCGCGAAAAGCTCTGCAGCAGCGGCGATCAGGAGTCGCCGACTTTCGCTACTCGTCTGCGCGCGTCGCGTTGCGCCCACGTGGAAGCACCTACCCTTCGTCGTCACCATAGTCTGCCATACGACGCTTTACATGTCTGTAGTCATATTGTATGTTGCCTAACATAGGAACCCGATGAGGAGTGCCGCCGATGACACCTTCGACGCGTGACACCGTGCGCCCCCGGCGCGCAGAACCCTCCATCCGCGAACTGCCCACCGCCGGGGCACTCTGTTGAACATCGCTGCGGCACAGTCAGATATGCCGGCAGCGGCCCCGATCTCCTCCCGCCCGCAAGGTCGCGCTGTCATGCCGACGGACCGGCTGGTCGGCATTGTCCGTCCGTTCGGGGGCTTCGTCGCCATGTGCCTGGACACACTCGTACTCGCTTTTCGCCCACCATGGGCGTGGCGAGAGTTCCTGCTGCAGACGTGGTTCGCCGCCCGGGTGTCGTTCCTGCCCACCGTGTTGATGGCCATTCCGCTGGTGGTGCTTTTGGCCTACGTTCTCAACATCCTGCTCGTGGAATTCGGAGCCGCGGACCTGTCCGGCGCCGGAATCGCACTCGGCGCCGTCACCCAGAGTGGTCCGATCGTCACCGTGCTGGTCATCTCGGGGGCAGCGGCGACGGCGATCTGCGCCGACCTCGGGTCCCGCGCAATCCGGGAGGAACTCGATGCGCTGCGGGTCCTGGGCATCAATCCCGTTCAGGCGCTTGTGGTTCCACGTGTGCTGGCGCTCACCCTGGTGGCCACACTGCTGGCATCGGTTGTCACCATGATCGGGATCATCGCGGCCTACTTCTTCTCGGTGTTCGTCCAGCACATCACTCCGGGGGCGTTCGCATCGGGGTTGCCGCTGTTGGTGGGCGTTCCCGAGGTCGTCGTCTGTCTGGTGAAAGCGGCCATCTTCGGCCTGACCGGCGGTCTGATCGCCTGTTACAAGGGCATGTCGGTGGGCGGCGGGCCGGCGGGTGTCGGCAATGCGGTCAACGAGACCGTCGTGTACACGTTCCTGGCGCTGTTCGCCATCAACGTGGTCGTCACCGCGGTCGGAGTCAAGGCGACACTATGACCGCATATGCGACGACCAGCTACACCACTGCCGCACCGAGCAAACCCGCGCCCCACCTTCGACGTACCGCTGGCAAGGCAGTCGACGGCTGGAAGCAACTGGGCAGCCAGGTTCAGTTCTGCGTCGAGACCATCAGGGGAAGCGCACACGCCGTCAGGCGCTATCCGAGCGAGCTGCTGCGCCTGACCGCCGACATGAGCCTTGGCGCAGGAACATTGGCGCTTATCGGTGGCGCCGTGTGCGTCATCGGCTTCTTGACCTCGACCTCTGGATCCCTGATCGCGATCCAGCTCTACCCACAGTTGCAGCAGGTCGGTGTCGACGCCCTCGCCGGGTTCACCAGCGCGATACTCAACACACGGTTTCTGGGGCCCCTAATCGCAGGGATCGGCCTGGCGGCCACCATCGGTGCGGGCTCTACCGCCCAATTGGGCGCGATGCGCATCAACGAAGAGATCGACGCGCTCGAGTCGATGGGCATCCGCGCGGTGTCGTACCTGTGCTCGACACGTTTGGTCGCCGGGGTGGTCGTCGTGATACCGCTCTACACCGTTGCGGTCTTGCTGGCCTACACCGCAACCCGGCTCGGGACCACCACCGTGTATGGGCAGTCCTCAGGGGTGTACGACCACTACTTCTATACGTTCCTCAACCCCAGCGACCTACTGTGGTCGTTCCTGCAGGCACTGGTCATCGGTGTCGTCGTGATGGTCGTGCACACCTATTACGGGTTCACGGCGACGGGTGGTCCCGCCGGCGTCGGCGAGGCTGTTGGGCGGGCGGTGCGCACGTCACTCGTCACCCTCGTGATCGTCACTCTGCTGGTGTCATTGGCCATCTACGGTCCCGGCGGACACTTCAACTTCTCGGGATAGCCAGTGGACTCACACTTTCCTCGCAGATCGCATCCCGGCTGGTGGGCGCTGGGATTCGTCGTACTCGTGCTCACCTTCGTCCTGGTGACCGTCGGTCAGTTCAGACAAACGTTCACTCCCTCGGCGCCGGTGGTGGTGACGTCTGAACGGGCCGGGCTGGTGATGGAATCAGGCGCCAAGGTCAAGCTGCGGGGTGTGCAGGTCGGATACGTCAAAGACGTTCGCAATGATCCGGATTCCGTGCGCTTGGACCTTTCCATCGATCCCGATCAGCTCTCGCACATGCCCGCCAACATCACCGCGCGCATCCGTGCCAGCACGATATTCGGCGCGAAGTACGTCGATCTGGTCTACCCCGTCGACCCGAGCGCCAAGCGTCTCACCGCCGGAGCGGTCATCGCCTCACAAAACGTCACGACGGAGGTGAACACCGTCTTCGAGAACCTGGTAAACCTGTTGAACAGGATCGATCCGGACAAACTCAACAGCGTTCTCGCCGCCTTCGCCCAGGGCATCGGCGGTCAGGGCGCTGAGATCGGCCAAGCGATCAGCGACGCGAATCAGGTGCTGCTGCAGCTGAATCCACGTGCCGAGACATTCCAGCGCGACTGGCGATCGCTGAAGGGCTTCACCGATGCCTACGGCGATGCCGCGCAGGACATCATCTCGATCCTGGACGCCGCCAGCACCACAAGCGCCACCATCAACGCCAACGCCGCAGCGCTGGACTCACTGTTGCTGAGCGCCGCCGGGTTCGCACACAGCGGCATCGGCCTCCTCGCCCCGTCGAAGGACAACTTGGTCAAAGGCATCAACGATCTGGAGTCGACCACCGCCCTGCTGCTCGAGTACAACCCCTCGCTTACCTGCTCGCTCGTCGGCACACAGATCCTCATCGACAAGTACAAGTGGGGAAAGATCGCGGGCGGAAACGGCTTTTCGGGAATTCTTTCAACCGGCCTGGACTGGGGTCACGATCCGTACCGCTACCCGGACCACCTGCCGGTGGTGGCGGCGAAGGGCGGTCCGGGCGGCAAGCCCGGCTGCGGGTCGCTGCCGGACGTGTCGAAGAACTTCCCCGTGCGCCAGCTCGTCACCAACACCGGCTATGGGACCGGGCTGGACTGGCGGCCCAACCTCGGCATCGGGTTCCCGGGCTGGATGAACTTCTTCCCGGTCACCCGCGCGGTGCCCGAACCGCCGAGCATCCGCTACGGCGCCCCCGCCGGTCCGGCGCCGGGACCGCCACCTGCCTTCCCCGGCGGCCCACCGTACGGTGCGCCCTGGTATGCCGCTGACGGCACACCGCTGTATCCGGGTCTGCCCCCGGGCCTGCCGGCCGCCGTTCCTCCCCCATCTACCGCCCCTTCGGGTGCGCCGGGATCGGGTAGCCAGCAACCATGAGAGGCAATCTGCGAGGCGTGATCTGGCGCCTGACCATCTTCGTCGCGGTGTGTGCGTTCTTCACAGCCGCAATGTTGTCCGTGTTCGGCCAGCTGCGCCTGCAACGCGACAATGCCTACACCGCAATTTTCTCCAACGTGTCCGGGCTCGAGGAAGGACAGTTCGTCCGCGTCGCGGGCGTCGAGGTCGGCAAGGTGCATCGCATTACGCTGCAAGCCGACACGGCAGTCGCCGTCGAGTTCAGCGCCAAGTCGTCGGTGGTGTTGACGAGGGACACCCGCGTGGTGATTCGGTACGCCGATCTCGTGGGAGGCCGCTATCTGGCGCTCGAAGAAGGGGCCGGAGGGACAGCCATTCTCGAACCGGGCCAAACGATCCCCCAGGCCAATACCTCGCCGGCGCTGGACCTCGATGCACTGATCGGTGGGTTTCGTCCGCTGTTTCGGGCGTTGGATCCCGACCAGGTCAATGCCCTGTCCAGTCAATTGATTTCCGCATTCGAGGGGCAGGGTGACACCATCATCGGGTTCTTCCAGAACACCGCGGCGCTCACGAACATGCTCGCCGATCGGGACGAATTGATCGGCCAGGTCATCGTCAACCTCAATACGGTGCTCGGGTCCCTCGGCGACCAGAACACCCAATTCGCCAAGGCTGTCGATTCACTCGCAGAGTTGGTCTCCACGCTGGCCGAGCGAAAAGACGACGTCGCGAACTCGGTGGCCTACGCCAATGCCGCTGCCGGATCGATCGCCGACCTGCTGTCGCAGGCCCGTCCCTCGTTGCAGAAAGTGGTGAACGAAACCGACCGCGCCACTGGGATCGTGCTGGCGGATCACGATTACGTCGACAACCTCATCGCCACACTGCCCGATGCGTACCAGATCCTGAGCCGGCAGGGAATGTACGGCGATTTCTTCAGCTTTTACGCATGCCAGCTGATGCTCAAGCTCAACGGCAAAGGGGGCCAGCCGGTGTACGTAAAAGTGACGGGTCAGTCAAGCGGGCGGTGCGCGCCGAAGTGAAACTATTCGAGGAGCGCAACCCCGCCGTCATCGGCGCGATCGGAATCGTCCTGGCCGCCGCGATAACTGCGATCGCGCTGAACTACGACAGCCTGCCGATCATCAACCGAACCCAGCAGTACTCGGCCCACTTCGCTGAAGCCGGAGGCTTGATTCCCGGTGCTGCGGTGCAGGTTTCAGGACTCAAGGTCGGTGAAGTAACCAAAGTGGGACTGGACGGTCCGCGCGTTCTGGTCACCTTCAAGATCGACGACAACGTCTCCCTCGGCGATCGCAGTGAGGCGGCCGTCAAGACCAGAACGATTCTCGGCGCCAAGATCCTTGAGCTGACTCCACGCGGTGACGGTCGACAACAGGGACCGATTCCGCTGGACCGAACACAGTCTGCCTATCAGCTTCCCGACGCTCTCGGCGAGCTCACCATGACAATCAGTGGACTCAACACCGATCAACTTTCCACGTCGCTGTCCACGCTGTCCCAGACGTTCAAGGACACCCCGCCGGCACTGAAAGTCGCCGTGGACGGGGTGACCAGGTTCTCGCAGACACTGGACGCCCGCGACAGCGAACTGCGCCGACTGCTTGCGAATGCCAACAAGGCGACGGCAGTGCTGGCCGAGCGTGGCGACCAGGTGGTCGGTCTGGTCAACGACCTCAACGCGCTACTGACCCAGCTGCTCGAACAGAGCGGCGCACTGGATCAGATCTCGGGCAACATCTCTGCGCTGGCCACCCAGGTGAAGGATTTCATCTCCGATAACCGGGAGACCTTCAAGCCCGCACTGGAGAAGCTCAACGGCGTCCTGGCCATCCTCGACAACCGGAAGGGCGCGGTTCAGAAAACCATCAAGATGCTGAATGCCTATCTGATGTCGCTGGGCGAAAGTATCTCTGCTGCGCCCTTCTTCAAGGCGTACCTGTCCAACCTTCCCCCGGGGCAGTTCATGATGCCCTTCATCGACGCAGCGTTCTCCGACCTCGGTCTTGACCCCAACGTGCTACTGCCTTCGCAGCTCACCGACCCACAGATCGGCCAGCGCGGAACTCCGGCGCTGCCGGTGCCTTATCCACGCACCGGACAAGGTGGTCCGCCCAATCTCACGTTGCCCGATGCGATCACCGGAAACCCCGGCGATCCGCGTTACCCCTACCGGCCGCCGCTCCCCGCACCGGAACCGGGCGGGCCGCCACCGGGACCGCCCGCCGTCTTGACCCCTGCTACCCAGTCGCCGCAGGCGGACGGCCAGTGAAGCGGCCGTGGCGCAGAATCCTGATGGCCGTGGTGCTGTCCATCGGGTTGGTCGGCGGCGTGATCGCGGTGATAGGCGTGCGCGATCACATCGACAGAGTGAACGTGGTCGGCTACTTCGCCAACAGCAACGGGGTATACGTCGGCGATGACGTCCAGATTCTCGGCGTACCGGTGGGCAAGATCGAGCGCATCGAGCCTCAAGACACGCGCGTGAAGATCAGCTTCTGGTTCGACGGCGACTACCAGGTACCTGCCGACGCGAATGCCGCCATTCTGTCGCCGACGTTGGTGCCGGTGCGCGCCATCCAGCTCACCCCGGCCTATACGGGTGGGCCGACGATGGCCGACAACACCGTGATTCCACAGGCACGCACGGCTGTTCCGGTCGAATTCGACGATCTGCGCGAGCAACTGCAGAGGTTGACCACCGCGCTGGAACCCAGCCAGCCCGGTGGAGTGAGCAGTGCTGGCGCGCTGATCAACACGACGGCCGACAACCTGCGCGGTCAGGGTGAGGCCATCAGGAAATCCATCATCGCCATGTCGGAAGCGTTCTCGGCGCTGGGCGACCACAGCGACGACGTCTTCAGCACGGTCAAGAACCTGTCGATCCTCGTCACCGCCTTGCAGGACAGCACGACCGCTCTTCGGCTACTGAACCAGCAGATGGCCACCGCGACCAGCCTACTGGCGAACGATCCGGCCGAAATCGACTCCGCGATCGGCGATCTCAACTCGGTGATCGACGATGTGCGAGATTTCGTCGCCGCGAATCGAGAGACGCTGGGCACAACCTCGGACAAGGTGGCCTCCGTCAGCGCCGCGGTCGCGGAAAGTCTTCCCGACCTGAAAGAGACGTTGCACATGGCGCCGAACACCTTGCAGAACTTCATCAACATCTACCATCCGGCCAAGGCGGCGTTCACGGGCGCGATCGCGATCAACGGGTTCGAGAACCCGCTAGCCTTCATCTGTGGCGCGGTCGAGGCCACCTCACGTCTGGGAGCGGAAAAGGCGGCCAAGCTCTGTGTGCAGTATCTGGCACCGATTTTCAAGAATCGGCAGTACAACTTCCCGCCGATCGGCGAGAACCTGTTCGTCGGCGCGAAGGCGCGACCCAACGAACTGACGTACAGCGAGGACTGGATGCGGCCGGACTATTTACCCCCGCAACCGATCCCCGGCCCCGCGCCGACAGGTGCTCCCCTCGCCGCCGAAGCTGTCACGCCTACGCCCGAAGTGCACCACCCTGATCCGGCCCTGGGATTGCCCGGCATGTTGCTGCCGGCCGGGAGTGGGCCATGAAAGGCAAAACGCAAACAGCTCTCGCAGCCACACTGGCCGTAGCGACGGTATCCGCCTGCGGCTGGCAGGGGGCCAATTCATTGCCGCTGCCCGGCACCGCCGGCCGTGGTCCTGGTTCGTATACGGTACAGGCCGAAATGCCCGATGTCGGAGGTATAGAGCGTAATTCGCGAGTCAGGGTCGGCGACGTCACCGTCGGCACCGTCACCGACATCCAACAGCAGGGCTGGCACGCGCTGGTCACCATGACCATCGACGGCCACGTCGACCTTCCCGCCAACACCACCGCCAAGACGGGCCAGACCAGTGTCTTGGGCACCCGGCATATCGAGCTCGCGGCGCCCACGACGGGGGGTGCACCTGAAGGGAAGCTGCACAACGGATCATTGATCCCGTTGACGTCGTCGAGCTCCTATCCGACCATCGAGAAGACCCTCGCTGCGCTGTCAATGCTCTTCAACGGTGGTGGGATCGGCCAAATTCAAGAGATCACGCAGTCGCTGAGTACCGCATTCGCGGGCCGCGAGAACGACTTGCGTAGCCTCATCGAACAACTAAGTACGTTCATCGGCCACCTCAATGACCAGATCGACGACATCATCGCCGCAACCGACAGCCTCAACAGGCTGGTATCCCAGGTCGCTGAGCAGAAATCCGTAATAGACACGGCAGTCGAGGTCATTCCGAACGGTCTTGCCGTGCTCAAGGATCAGCGCGAACACCTCGTCGATGCGCTCGACACCTTGGGCAAGTTCAGCGCACTGTCGGCGGATTCGGTCAACCAGACCAAAGACAGCATCGCCGCGGAACTCGACCAGCTCGGTCCGGTTCTCCAGTCGCTCGGCGATTCGGGCCAGGCGCTGACCCGCTCGTTGAGTGTGCTGTCGGTATATCCCTGGTACAAGGAAAATCTCCAGAACTGGATACGGGGCGACTATTCCAACAGCGTCCTGATCTTCGACCTCACGCTGAGTCGGGTGGACAACACACTGTTCACCGGGACCCGGTGGGAGGGCGACCTCACCGAGTTGGAGATGCAATGGGGCCGCACCATCGGCCAGATCCCCAGCCCCTACACCGCGGGCAATCCGCTGGTGGCTCCCTACCGTCTCGACCAGGGGCGCTGAAGTGGCCGCGCTACACGTGACGCGAAAGACGTGGATCCGACTCGGCGCCCTGGCCGTCATCACCGCGGTGGCGACGGCGATCGTGACGGTCGGTTACATGCGCATGCCGGGACTTCTGTTCGGCATCGGGCGATATCAGGTTGTGCTCGACCTGCCGAACTCGGGCGGGCTCTATCCGCAAGCGAACGTCACCTACCGCGGCACCGAGGTCGGCCAGGTCAAGAACATCCGGCTCACCGACACAGGCGTCCAGGCGCTGCTGTCTCTCGAGTCCGATATTCCCATCCCGTCCGACCTCGTCGCACAGGTTCACAGCCAGACCGCCGTCGGCGAACAGTACGTGGAGCTTTTGCCGCGCAACGACACGTCGCTCGCGCTGAAGGACGGCGATGTCATCGCGGACGGCTCCGTACCCCCGGATGTGAACGAGTTGCTCGACGCGACGAACAGAGGATTGCAGGCCATCCCGGGCGACAGCCTCGAGACGGTGATCAACGAGGCATACACCGCTTTCGGAGGTCTCGGGCCCGAGTTTGGCCGAATCGTGAGGGGGTCAACGGCGTTGGCCATCGATTCACGCCGTCACCTCGATGAGTTGACCAATCTGGCCGACAATTCGGGCCCGATACTGGACAGCCAAGCAGAAACCGCGGATTCGGTGCGGTCATGGGCGGCGAACCTGGCCAGTGTCGCCAACCAAATCCGAACGCGTGACACGGAATTCCTAGGCATCATCCAGAACGGTCCAGCGGCCCTCGAGGAGTCCCGCGCACTCTTCGACCGGCTGACACCTACCTTGCCGGTGATCATGGCCAACCTCGCTGCAGCGGCGCCGGTGTTGGTCAGCTATCGGGCCGATGTCGAGCAGCTGCTCGTGCTGTTGCCGATGAGTGTGGCGGTGTTGCAGGGGTCCGCGGTGGCTGAAGCCGACAGCAGGCATCCACTCGCCGGCCTCAATCTCAATTTCAGTCTCAACCTCAACGTCCCGCCGCCCTGCCTGACGGGTTACCTTCCGCCCCAACAAATGCGGCCGCCGTCGGCGACAGATTCCCCTGATCGAGTCGCGGGCAATCTCTACTGTCGGGTGCCGCAGGATTCGCCGCTGAACGTAAGGGGTGTCAGGAACATCCCGTGCGAAACGAAACCGGGGAAACGAGCCCCCACTGCCGCGATGTGTGAAAGCGACGAGAATTACGTGCCGCTCAACGACGGCTTCAACTGGAAGGGCGATCCGAACGCCACACTTTCGGGACAGGACATCCCTGAACTTCCGACCGAACGTCCCGAGGTCTCGCCCTCCCCGCCGCCTATCGCCGTCGCTGAGTACGACCCTGCGACCGGGAGATACATCGGCCCAGACGGAAAGGTATACACCCAAACCGATCTCGCCGCGTCTGCCGAACAGACCAAGTCATGGCAGTCGCTTCTTCTTCCGCCGGGAGCATGACGGTACGACCGTTGATCCCCGGGTCTCAGAGCAGGTAGCGGTACGCGGGCGAGCCCGGTTCCAGCGCCTCGACGTGAATGTCTGACGCCTGCATCCGTGCCATCAGACCGTCGAAGTCGCCGGCCGAACCGAGTTCGATGCCGACCAGCGCTTCACCGGTTTCGCGGTTGTTGCGCTTGACGTACTCGAACAGCGTGATGTCGTCGTTCGGACCGAGCACCTCGTCGAGGAACCGTCGCAGCGCACCGGGCTCCTGCGGGAAGTCCACCAGGAAGTACTTCTTGAGCCCGAGGTGGACCAGCGAGCGCTCGAGCACCTCGCCGTAACGGGACACGTCGTTGTTGCCGCCGGAGATCACGCACACCACGGTCGATCCCGGTTCGAGCTGCGCCTCCATCAGTGCCGCCACCGACAGTGCGCCCGCGGGTTCGGCGATGATGCCCTCGTTCTGGTAGAGGTCGAGCATCGCGGTGCACACCGCGCCCTCGGCGACGGTGGTGATCGACACCATGTCCCCCGCCGCCACCAGCGCGGCGAATGTCAGATCGCCCGCGCGGTTCACCGCCGCACCGTCCACGAATTGGTCGACGTCGTCGAGGGTCACCGGTTCCCCCGCGGCCAACGCCGCGATCATCGCCGCCGCCCCGGCGGGTTCGACCCCGAGCACCGACGTGTTGCTGGTGCGTTCGGCTAGATAAGTCGTGATCCCTGCGATGCATCCGCCGCCGCCGACGGGAACGATGACCAGGTCCGGTTCGCCATCGAGTTGGTCGAGGACCTCCGCGGCGATCGTGCCCTGCCCCGCGATCGTCCGCAGATCGTCGTAGGGCGGAACCAGGGTTGCGCCCGTC
>JBIQHU010000009.1:30698-88692 GCA_044508395.1 Mycobacterium sp.
GATGAACTCGCGACCGTGATACCGGATGCGGTCGCGCTTCTGCTTCGGGGTCTTGCCCGGCACGTAGATCCGGCCCTGGATACCCATCGACCGGCAGGCCATCGCGAAGCCCTGCGCGTGGTTACCTGCCGAGGAGCACACCACGCCGGCGGCGATCTCCTCGGGTGACAGCTGCATCAGCAGGTTGTGCGCACCACGCAGCTTGTAGGACCGCACGGTCTGCTGGTCTTCGCGCTTGAGGTAGACGTTCGCGCCGGTGACCTCCGACAACCGCTCACTGTATTGCAGCGGGCTACGCATGACCACGCCGGAAATTCGCTGAGCAGCCTCGTCGATGTCGGCCGCGCACAGCGGCGACGTTCTCGGGCTCTGGCTCAGTTCAGCGGTCACCGATCAATGGTGCCACCATCCCGGCCTTTTTCTTAAATGGGCCGCCCGGCACCCACCGGTCGGCGGGCTGGATTCCTAGCCTGACTAGGGAAATTGATCGCCCTCATCCGGTGTTTCGGTTGCCCGAAAACTTGCTTACGAGCTATCGTCAAATCATGACCGTACGCGACCAAGTCAGCATCGCCGGGGTGCCCTGGCCGGTGTACAAGGTGCTTGCGCTCGCGGTCGCGGCCATCGTCGCAGTCATCGTGGCCGTCGCCACCGCGAGTGCCGCGCCGGCCGTGCTCGCGTCCGCTGCCGCAGGCACGGTCGTATGGCTGGGCCTTGGCGCCTTTCAATCGACTGACTGACAGGAAGTAACGATAAGCAGGCCCTCCCGCCGGGAGGGCCTGTCGCGTTCTATGCCTCCACCAGACGTTTCAATGTCGCCAGGTCCGCGGCGACGGCCTGAGCATCGGCATCGAACTGCTCGTCGGTCATCCCCACGCGACGCCGCACGGCGAACGTCACCTCACACCGGTCCTCGTTCACCCCCGCGGGGACGACGCGCATCGGGTTGTACACCTTCTCCCCCGACGGCATCCCGACCACGTGATCCAGCACCCCGAACGCGTTCGGCGGTGAGAACTCCACCGTCACGGTGCCCATCGGCGAATCGGCGACCCAACCGTCGGCCTCCTGGCGCAAACCGCCGTCTGCCAGCCCGGCGGCCCATTGCGGCCAGGTCTGCGGATCCGCGGCGAACTCGTAGACCACCTCTGGTGCAACATCGATCCAAATACTGACGTGTCGCGACTGCATACCTTCATGGTGGCGCACACACTTTCCTGGTGGACACGACCCCCGAACCTGAAAACCCGGTTGAGGATTTCGTCCGGCGCGCCGAGCGCCTGGCCTCCGACGCCGGAGATCACGTCCCCTCGTGGCTGCGGTCCGGCGACCCGGAGAACCGGATACCGGTGTTGATAGCTCTGCTCGTGGCGATCGGCCTCCAACTCGCCATCCCAAAGACCTACACGGTGGTGCCGCGCTGGCCGCTCATCCTCCTCGAGATCCTGCTAATTCTCGTGCAGGTCGGGCTGAACCCCCTTCGGCTGTCACGACAAACGACGCTCGGCCAGTGGGCCAGCTATCTGCTGTTGGCGGCGATCACGCTCGACAACTCGCTGTCCGCACTGGTCCTGAACATCCGCATCCTCACCGGCGACGTGAGCAACAATGCCGGCGTGCTGCTCGGCAGCGGCGCCGCCATCTACGTCACCACCGTCATCGCGTTCGGGATCTGGTATTGGGAGCTGGACCGCGGCGGACCGTTCGCGCGACGCGAGGGCAGCAGGCCCTACCCCGACTTCATGTTCCCGCAGATGACCGAACCTGAACTGGCACCGCCGAACTGGCGACCGGAGTTCGTCGACTACCTGTACGTCAGTCTCACCAACGTGGTGGCGTTCTCGCCGACCGACACCATGCCCTTGACGCGCCGGGCAAAGATGTTGATGACGGGGCAGGCGGTCATTTCATTCACCACGTTGGGGCTCGTAATCGCAAGAGCGGTGAACGTTTTGGGCTGAACGTTCAGCCGCGAAACCGGAGTACGGTCGCAGTCATGGACCTCGCCACCGCGGAACTGTCACCGATCGAACAGACCGCTTTTCTCACCGAATACGCCCGAGCGCTCGACAGTCAGTGGCCGCGGCCGATCCTGGGCGACCGGCTGGCATACGAGGTGGTCGGCAAGATCGACTACGACTTCGCCGGGTTGGGTGTGCAAACCAGCGTCGTGTGCCAGACGGCGCTGCGCGCCAAGATGCTCGACGACCGGGTGCGGGCGTTCGTCGCCGATCATCCCGACGCGGTTGTCGTCGATCTCGGCGCCGGGCTCGACAGCGGGTTCTATCGCGTCAGCCCGCCGCCGTCGGTCGACTGGTACAGCGTCGACCTCCCCGGAATCACTGCATTGCGCGACCACGTCCTCCCCGCCGATGCGCACTCGCACTCCGTGCCCGTATCGCTTGCCGACGCGCACTGGCCCGACGCAATCCAGCCTGACCGCCCGACCATGCTGATCGCCGACGGCCTGTTCGCCTTCCTGTCCGAGTCGCAGATCGCCGGGATCTTCCGCCGCATCACCGACCACTTCGCGTCCGGCGAACTGGCATTCAACGACTACGGCCGCATCGGCCTGGTCAGCCGCATCTCGATCAAGTTCACTCCGCAGAAGATGTTCAAGGACGTCGAAAGCCAGTGGGGCTACGCGGGTTTCAAGGACGCGCACTATCCGCAGACATGGAACCCGCGGATGACGCTGGTCGAGGAGGCCAGCCTGACGGGCGAGCCGGAGGTAGAGCTGTTTCCACCCTGGATCCGGATCCCGACGAAGTTGATGGGCAGGACGAAAGCCGGCGCCCGCAAGGCGCGCATCCTGCGCTACGCGTTCTAGCGCAAGCGGTACGCCTCGAACAGGCTGTTCAGTTCGCCGAAGTCCGCGGCGTCGGCCAGCCCCGTGAAGGAGCCGTCGTGCGCGATCCGGCGGGCGGCTGACAGGAATGCACCCCACGCGACGCGCGTCAACGCGGACCCGACGCTGATCCGGCGCACACCGAGCTGCGCCAGGTCGTTCACCGTCAGCCCTGTATCCGACGACATCAACACGTTGACCGGCGACGGTCGCAGCGCGTCGACGATCGCGGCGATGTCCTCACTGGTCCGCACACCCGGTGCGTACAACACTTCCGCACCCGCCTCGGCGTAGGCCTGCAGCCGGGTGATCGCCTCCCGCAGCGGATCCGGGTGTCCGTACAGGAAGCATTCGGCTCGGGCGGTCAGCAGCACGTCGGCCCCGTCGATCGCCGCGTGCGCGACGCGGATCCGTTCCACGGCCTCGGGCAACGGGTACAGGGGATCCTGGGCGCCACCCGTGGCATCCTCGATGGACAGGCCGGCGACCCCGGTTGCCACGCACCGTCTGACGTTGGCGGCGAGTCCGTCCAGATCGTCGGCATAGCCAGCCTGAAAGTCGGCATTGACCGGGAGGTCGACCGCGCCCACGATGTCTTCGATGTTGCGCAGTGCCGCGTCGACGCCGAGTGCACTCGGCGTGTCCGGCAAGCCCTGCGCGAAACACGCACCCGCACTGGTGGTGGCCAACGCCGGAAATCCCATGGCCGCCAACGCGATCGCGGTGCCACGATCCCACGGATTCGGAATGACGAAACAGCCCTGCTCGTGCAGTTCGCGAAAAGACATCAGCCCAGGCAGCCGGGGCCCAGCAGCGCCTTCAGATCGCCCATCAACGCCGAGGACGCCGTCACCCGCAGCGACGCATCCAGTTCCAGCGTGGTGATGCGTTCACCGCTGATCAGCCGCAGGTGCACCTGCGACGTGCCCGGATGACGCGCCAAGACTTGTTTCAGCGCGGTGACCTTGTCGACCGTGCACTGCCGCGTCGGCAGGGTGACCGCCAGTGGGCGGTCGATCTGCGCGCTCGAAAAGTCGGGCACCACAAGGTCGTTGGCGATCACCGAGATCCGGTCGTCACGGATGGCGACCTTCGCGCCGATCAGGACCACCGCGTCATCGGTGATCTCGGCACCGAACGTGGAATATGTCTGCGGGAAGAACAACACCTCGATGCCGCCGGTGAGGTCTTCCAACTGCGCTGACGCCCAGGGCAGCCCGTTCTTGTTGACCCGCCGGTTCACCGAGGCCAGGATGCCGCCGATGCGCACCTGCGTGTCGTTGGGGATGTCGCCGTCGAGGATCGCCGGGATGGCCGTGTCGACCTGCGCCGACAACAGATGGGCGATGCCGTTGAGCGGATGCCCGGACACGTACAGGCCGAGCATCTCGCGCTCCAGCGCCAGCTTGTGCTTGTCCTCCCACTCCTCCTCGGGCACCTTGATGCTGAACACCGCGTCGGTGGCCGTATCCGCGCCACCGAACAGATCGAACTGGCCCATCGCCTCGGCCTTCTTCGTGCCGAGCACCGAATCGACCGCATCGGTGTGAATGAGGAACAGTCCCTTGCGCGGATGTCCCAACGAGTCGAAGGCACCCGCCTTGATCAACGATTCGGTGACCTTCTTGTTGCAGGCCGCGATATCGATCTTGTTGAGGTAGTCGGAGAAGTCGACGAACTTGCCCTTGTCGGTGCGCGAATTGATCAGTGAGGCCACCACATTGGCGCCCACGTTGCGCACCGCACCCAGGCCGTAGCGGATGTCCTCGCCGACGGAGGCGAAGTTCAGGCTCGACTCGTTGACATCGGGTGGCAGCACGGTGATGCCGAGCCTGCGGCAGTCGGCGAGGTAAACGGCGGCCTTGTCCTTGTCGTCGCCCACCGACGTCAGCAGGCCGGCCATGTACTCGGCCGGGTAGTTGGCCTTCAGATACGCCGTCCAGTACGACACCAGGCCGTAACCCGCGGCGTGCGACTTGTTGAACGCGTAGTCGGCGAACGGCAGCACCGTGTCCCACAGCGCCTTGATGGCCGGGGCCGAAAAGCCGTTGGCTTTCATGCCTTCCGAGAAGCCTTCGAACTCCTTCTCCAGGACTTCGCGCTTCTTCTTGCCCATCGCCTTACGCAGAATGTCTGCTCGCGCCAGCGAGTAGCTGGCCACCTTCTGCGCGATGCGCATGATCTGCTCTTGGTAGACGATCAGGCCGTAGGTCTCGGCGAGGATCTCACGCAGCGGCTCCTCGAGTTCCGGGTGAATCGGCTTGATGGCCTGGCGGCCGTTCTTGCGGTCGGCGTAGTCGTTGTGGGCGTTCATGCCCATGGGCCCGGGCCGGTACAGCGCGATGACGGCGACGACGTCCTCGAACTCCGTCGGCTGCATGCGGCGCAGCAGGTCGCGCATCGGCCCGCCGTCGAGCTGGAACACCCCGAGCGTGTCGCCACGGCCCAGCAGTTCGTAGGTGGGCCCGTCATCGAGGGGCACCGACTCGAGGTCGAGGTCGATACCCCGGTTCATCCGGATGTTCTCGATGGCATCGCCGATGATGGTGAGGTTGCGCAGGCCGAGGAAGTCCATCTTCAACAGGCCGATGGCCTCACACGCCGGATAGTCCCAGCCGGTGATGATGGCACCGTCCTGCGGCCGCTTCCACAGCGGAATCGCGTCGACGAGCGGCTCGCTGCTCATGATCACCGCGCAGGCGTGCACCCCCGCGTTGCGCACCAACCCCTCCAGACCGCGGGCGGTCTCGTAGATGGTGCGCACGTCGGGGTCGGTGTCGATCAGCCCGCGAACCTCAGCGGCCTCCTTATACCGCTCGTGGGAGGGGTCGGTGATACCCGACAGCGGAATGTCCTTGGCCATGATCGGCGGAGGCAGCGCCTTGGTGATCCGATCGGCGATGGCAAAGCCCGGCTGGCCGTAGTTGACCCGCGCCGAATCCTTAAGCGCTGCTTTGGTTTTGATGGTGCCGAAGGTGATGACCTGGGCAACCCGGTCGCTGCCCCATTTGTTGGCGGCATAGCGCAGCATCTCGCCGCGGCGGCGGTCGTCGAAGTCGATGTCGATATCGGGCATCGACACGCGTTCGGGGTTGAGGAACCGCTCGAACAGGAGCCCGTACGGGATCGGGTCGATGTTGGTGATGCCGAGCGCGTAGGCGACCAGCGATCCCGCCGCCGAACCGCGGCCGGGACCCACCCGGATGTCCACCGAACGCGCGTAGTTGATCAGGTCCGCGACGATCAGGAAGTAGGACGGGTAACCCTTCTCGCAGATGACCTTGATCTCGTAGTCGGCCCGCTCGCGGTATTCGGCGGGCACCTCCGAATCGGGGAAACGCCGCCTCAGGCCGGCGTCGACCTCGTGCCGCAGCCACGAATCGGGGTCATGACCCTCGGGCACCGGGAAGATCGGCATCCGGTCCATCGGGGTCCAGACCTCCGCGTAGCTCTGCACCCGCTCGGCGATCAGCAGCGTGGAGTCACAGGCGCCTGGGATCTCTCCGTCCCACAGCGCACGCATCTCGGCGGCCGACTTCAGGTAGTAACCGTCGCCGTCGAACTTGAACCGGTTCGGGTCCGACAGGGTCTTACCGGTCTGCACACACAGCAGCGCCTCGTGGTTACGGGCGGCGTCACGCGTGACGTAGTGGCAGTCGTTGGTGGCCAGCGGCGGGATACCCAGCTTGCGGCCGATCTCCAGCAGCCCGTCGCGGACGCGACGCTCGATGTCGAGTCCGTGATCCATCAACTCGAGGAAGAAGTTCTCCGGCCCGAAGATCTCGCGCCACTTCGCGGCCGACTCGAGCGCCTCGCGGTCGTGCCCGAGCCGCAGGCGAGTCTGCACCTCGCCCGACGGACACCCGGTGGTGGCGATGATGCCCGCCGAATGCTCGGCGATCAGTTCGACGTCCATGCGTGACCATTTGCCGAGCTGACCTTCGAACGACGCGAACGACGTCAGCTTGAACAGGTTGCGCAGCCCCGTCGCGTTCTCGGCGACCATGGTCATGTGGGTGTAGGACCCGCTGCCCGAGACATCGTCGGACTTCTGGGACGGGTCGCCCCACAGAATGCGCTTGGTGTCGAACCTCGAGCCCGGTGCGATGTACGCCTCGACACCGATGATCGGCTTGATGCCCGCCTCGGTAGCGGCGTTGTAGAACTCGCTGGCGCCGAACATGTTTCCGTGATCGGTCATACCGATCGCGGGCATCTCGAGCCGCTGCGCCTCCGCCAGCATCGGCTTGACCTTCGCGGCACCGTCCAGCATCGAATACTCGGAGTGGTTGTGCAGGTGCACGAAGGACGCGCTCGACGGACTGGTCATAGGGTCGTCAGTCTATTGCCGTGCCCCGACAGATCTCGGCGTGTCGCGGTGCGTGTCCTTACCGGGATGTCGCTTACCGCGGCTCTGCGGCCGCAGCTGTTGTGGACGCGGGGGCCCGCAGCTGACCCGACCGCGGCCGGTGCAGCCGGAAGACCCGCTTGACCTCGGCTTTTTCGGGCAGCTGCCAGCCCAGCTGGGCGACGACGCCAGCCCCCACGAGGACCGCGACCATCGCCGCGAACCAGACCCCGTTCATACCTCCACGCTACGGCGGACGAAGGGCTGAGGAATCGGGTGTTTCCCTATATCGCGTCGGGTGCCGCGCGGCCGACCCGCGCCCGCCACAGGGCGTCGACGCTGAACACCACGAGCGCCAGCCAGATGAGCGCGAAACCGAACCAGCGCGCGGGCGGCATCGGTTCATGGCCGACGAGCACTCCCCAGGTCAGCTGCATCGCCGGCGTCAGGTAGAACATCAGCCCCATCGTCACCAGGGGCAGCCGCTGGGCCGCGGCGGCGAACAGCAGCAACGGCAGCGCAGTCACGACACCGGACAGAATGAGCAACGCGATGTGGCCGGCACCGAAGTCGGTGAACGTTCCCGGCCCACCACCCTCCAGCACCGCGATGTAGGCCAATGCGAACGGCGCAGCGACTGCGGCTTCCACCCCGACACTGACCCGCGGATCGGTCGGCACCACCTTCTTCACCGCACCGTAAAGGCCGAACGACAGTGCCAGTCCGAGCCCGACCACGGGTGGCGTGCCGACCTCGACGGTGAATACCACGACGGCGACCAGCGCGATGGCCAGCGCGGCGAACTGAGCGCTGTTGAGCCGTTCGCGAAAGATCAAGAGCCCCAACGCCACAGTGACCAGCGGGTTGATGAAGTAGCCCAGCGCGGCGTCCACGACGTGACCGTTGTTGACGGCGTAGATGTAGATCCCCCAGTTGACGGAGATCAGCGCCGACGCGGCAACCAGCAGCAGCCACACCCGGCCGGTGATCGCACGGATATCGCGCATCCGCCGGGCCGCCGCGATGACGACGACCATCAGCAGGCACGTCCACACGACGCGGTGGGCGAGGATTTCGAGCGCGTTCGCCGGTTCCAGCAGCGGGAAGAATGCGGGGAACACACCCCACATCGCGTAGGCGCCGATGCCGTAGAGAAGTCCGGTCGTCCTCACAGTTCGTGATGCCGCAGCACATCGAGCGCGTGCTGTAGATCCGCCGGATAGGGACTGGTGATCTCGACGCGCCGCCCGTCGGCGGGATGCGCGAACGCCAGCGATCTCGCGTGCAGCCACTGGCGTTCGAGCCCGAGTTTGCGCGCCAGCATGGGGTCGGCACCGTAGGTCAGGTCACCGACGCAGGGGTGGTGCAGGGCGGCGAAGTGCACCCGGATCTGATGGGTGCGGCCCGTTTCCAGCTCGACGTCGAGCAGGCTTGCGGCCTGATGGGCCTCGAGCGTGTCGTAGTGGGTGATGCTGTGCCTGCCACCCTCGGCGACCGCGAACTTCCAGTCGTGGCCGCGGTGGCGCCCGATCGGCGCGTCGATGGTTCCGCTGGACGGATCGGGGTGGCCCTGAACCAGTGCGTGGTAATGCTTCTCGACGGTGCGCTGCTTGAACGCACGCTTGAGCACCGTGTACGCACGTTCCGAGAGCGCCACCACCATGACACCCGACGTACCCACGTCGAGACGATGGACAATCCCCTGGCGCTCATGAATTCCCGACGTGCTGATGCGAAAACCGGCCGCCGCCAGCCCACCCAGCACGGTCGGCCCGCTCCAGCCGACGGTGGCATGCGCCGCGACACCGGGCGGTTTGTCGACCGCGACGATGTCGGCATCGGAGTACAGGATCGACATGCCTTCGATCTCGACGGGCGTGTTCTCCACCGGCGCAGGCGGTTCCGGCAGCCGGACCTCCAGCCAGGCGCCCGCGGTCAGCTTGTCGGACTTGCCCGCCGGGGCTCCGTCGACCTCGACACCGCCTTCTTCGGCAATGGCTGCGGCGGCGGTGCGCGACAGCCCGAGCAGCCGCGCCAGACCTGCGTCGACGCGCATACCCGCCAGACCCTCGGGGACCGGCATGGAGCGGGTGGTCATCAGCCCCCGCCACCATCCCCAGCGCCGTCGGCCGTCTCAGGCTTGTTCGTACGTCTGCCGACCGTGTCGAAGTCGAACCCGAACACCGACAGCGCGACGAGCAGGATCGCCCCGCCGACCACCGATGGGTCGGCGACGTTGAACACCGGCCACCATCCGACCGAGAAGAAGTCGACGACGTGGCCGCGCAGCGGGCCGGGCGACCGGAAGAACCGATCGACCAGATTGCCCATCGCCCCGCCGAGGATCATGCCCAGTCCCAGCGCCCACCACGGCGATACCAGCCGGCGGCCCATCCAGATGATGCCGATGACGACCGCGGTCGCGATCAGCGTCAGCACCCAGGTGTAGCCGGTGGCCATCGAGAACGCGGCGCCCGAATTGCGGACCAGCGTCCAGGTCACCGTGTCGCCGATGATCGACACCGGTTGCCCGGGGGTCAGCAGCTTGACGGCGAGCACCTTCGTGACGATGTCGGCCACCAGCACAAACCCGGCCACGGTCAGCAGCATGCGCAGTCGACGCCTCGGCGCGGGCGCCTCCACGGCGGCCGGGGCCCCGGTGCCCGTCAGCGGCTCGTCCGACGCCGGGGATTCATCAGTCACTCCCCCATCATTCCAAAGCCACAATGAACGACAATTCCACCCATGACTCGACTAGTCGTCGTCACCACCGGCGGCACCATCGCCACCAGCGCCGACGACGACGGGGTGAAGCGCCCGACCCGGACCGGAGCCGATCTCACCGCAGGGCTCGACGTGCAGGTCGTCGACCTGATGGCGGTGGACAGCTCGATGCTGACACCCGCCGACTGGGACCGGATCGGCGCGGCGGTTGGCGAATTGCGTGACACCGACGGCGTGGTCATCACCCACGGCACCGACACCATGGAGGAAACCGCGCTGTGGCTGGACCTGACGTACGACGGGCAGATGCCCGTGGTGCTCACCGGTGCGCAGCGCAGCGCCGACGCACCCGACGCCGACGGGCCCCGTAACCTTCGCGACGCGCTGACGGTGGCAGCGAGCCCGCAGGCGCAGGGGCTCGGAGTGCTCGTCGGTTTCGCGGGCACGGTATGGCAACCGCTTGGTCTGCAGAAGGTTGCGACGGACGATCTGCAGAGCTTCAGCGGCACCGCGGTCGGCTCGGTGTCGGGTACGACGTTCACCGCCGGCGCGCCGAAGAACCGCCCATCGCTGGCGACAGGCCCGGCGGCCGACGCGCCGCGGGTCGACACCGTCGCGGTGTATCCGGGCAGTGACACCGCGGCGATGGACGCCTGTGTGGATGCCGGCGCGCGGGGTCTGGTGCTGGAGGCGCTGGGATCGGGCAACGCGGGCGGGGCGGTGATCGACGGAGTGCGGCGGCACTGCGGCAACGGTGTGACTGTCGCGGTGTCGACGCGGGTGCCCGGCGGGAGGGTCAGTCCCGGGTATGGCCCTGGTCGCGAACTCGCCGATGCCGGAGCGGTTTTCGTGCCGCGGCTGCGTCCCCCGCAGGCCCGGGTCCTGCTGATGGGCGCCCTGGCGGCGGGATCGCCGGTCGACGACGTGCTCGCACGCTGGGGCTGAGGCTTACCACGGGTTCCGCCCGGCCAGCGGTTACCGCGAGCTCTGGTAGTGGCTGAGCTCGTCGACGTAGGCCGGCCAGTCCAGGCTGTCGACGGGATTGGCCCGGACGATGTCGGGATCGTCATGCGGAAGGGTAAGCACCGGTCCGGGCCCGGTGCTGCGGGTCTCGAAACGCACGGTCATCACACCGTGGCCGGCGCCCTGAACCCATCCGTGCCCGAGGGTGGTGTGGGCGACGTCGTCACCTATGCGCCACGCCGGCGGTGTCGCCGCGGCTTCGGTCAGCGTCGGCGGTAAGCCGGTGCTGGACACCTCCTCCGCCACCAACTCCAGATCCGGGAACAGCGATTCCTGCTGTACCTCGGACAGGCCCGAAAAGCCAACGCCGACAAGGCGAATGGGACCGATCTCGATGGGGTCGAGCAGCAACCGGCGCGCGGTCGCGATCAGAGTGGGGGCGTCGGTGGTCGCGTACGGCAGTGTGGCCGACCGGGTGAGGATGCTCATGTCGGACTTCTTGAGTTTGACCGTGATCGTGCGGGCACCGCGACCGTCCTTCTGCAGCCGCGTGTGCGCGTGTTCGCCGATGCGCGCCGCCGCTTCGCGAAGCTGATCCAGCGTGGTGAGGTCCTCCGGGAACGTCGATTCCGCGCTGATCTGCTTGGCGGGCGAATTCTCGGCGACGGGCCGGTCGTCGATTCCCCGCGCCAGCCGATGCAGCGCCGCGCCGACGGCGCCGCCGAGGATGTCGGCGGCCTCGGCATCGCTCAGCGCCGCGAAGGCTCCGATGGTGTCGATGCCGAGCCGGTGCAACTTCTCCTCGGCGACCGGTCCGATGCCCCACAGCCTGCGCACGGGCAACCCGTTGAGCAGCGTGCGTTCCTCACTGCGGGCCACCACCCGCACGCCGTCGGGTTTGGCGAGGTCCGAGGCGATCTTGGCGACCTGTTTTCCCGATCCGGCACCGACGGACGCGATCAATCCCGTCTCGTCGAGCACCCGCGACTTCACCATCCGGCAGAACGCCTCGACGTCGTCGGCCGACGCGCCGGCGAGTTCGGCGGGTTCGGCGAACGCCTCGTCGAACGAGAGCTGTTCCAGTACCGGCACGAAGCTGCGCACGGTATCGAACACCCGGCGACTCGCGACGCCGTAGACGACACCGCGCGGGGGCAGCACGACGGCGGCGGCGCCCACCATCCGACGGGCCTGGTGCATGGGCATCGCGGATCGGGCGCCGAACACCCTGGACTCGTAGCTGGCGCCCGCGACCACACCGCGGCCGCCCAGCCCGCCGACCAGGACCGGCCGGCCACGAAGAGTGGGACGGGTCAGCTGCTCGACGGACGCGAAGAATGCGTCCATGTCGAGATGCAGTACCCATCGACCATCCACATCCGCCGATGCTATTTCGCTAACCTGACGTCCATGACGCAACCTGTCGGTCGGCTCAACACCTTCGGCCGATGGGTCGACCACTTCGAGGCGAACGAAGCCGTGCACGCCGAGGTGGACGCTGCCATCGACTTCGACGCCGAGTGCGATGTCCCCGAGCCCGTGCGGCGTCCGCTGATCGAATCGGTGCGGCGGTTCCAGCTCGGTGAAAGCGGCGACGGGCGACAGTTGCTGCGTAACGCGCAGCGGGCGGGAGACCCCGAATACGTGCGCGCCATCGGCCTTTTCGTGGCCGAGGAGCAGCAGCACGCCGCGCTCCTGTTGCGCCTGCTCGGCTACCTCGGCGGCACACCTATGAGCAGGCACTGGTCGGATTCGGTGTTCGTGCGGCTGCGCCGGCTGATGGGCCTGCGCACCGAGTTGATGGTGCTGACTGTCGCCGAGGTCGTCGCGCTGTCGTATTACGGCGGTCTCTCCTCGGCTTTTCCGGACCCGGTCACCCGCGCGGTGGCCGCGCGCATCGTCGACGACGAACAGGACCACGTGCGGTTCCAGCGGGACCGCCTGCGCGCCGGATTCGCCGATTCGCCTGCGCCGTTGCGCGCCCTGGCCCTCGGCGTGTGGTGGGTGGTGGCCTTGGGCGCGACCGTGGTGGTCGCGTTCGATCACCGAGGCGTGCTCGACGCGATCGGTTATCGCCGCACCAGGTTCGTCCGCGATGTGCTCGGCGATTTCGCCCGGTTGACCGCGGCCGTGATGTCCCGCCGGAGGTGGGCGTCGTGGACGTAGTCACGTCACTTCCGGCCAGCATGTACCTGAGCGAAGTAGCCGACGAGGTGCAGCGCATCGAGGACATGGGCTTCGACGGTGTCCACATCTCCGAGACCGTGCGCGATCCGTTCGCCGTGTGCACCCTTGCGCTGGAGCACAGCACGACGCTGGTGGTGCGCACCAGCATGGTCGTCGCCTTCGCGCGCAGCCCGATGGTGACCGCCTGCGCCGCGTGGGAGCTGGCCCGCTATTCCGGCGGCCGCTTCCAGCTTGGAATTGCCACGCAGGTGCGGGGCAACATCGTCGGACGCTTCTCGATGCCCTGGAGTGACCCCGCCGCGCAGCTGCGTGACTACGTCGCATCGCTGCGCGCGATCTTCACCGCCTTCGCCGAGGGCGGGAATCTGGACTACCACGGCAGCCACTACACGTTCACCCGCCTGCAGCCGTACTTCAACCCCGGGCCGATCGGCACGGCTCCCCCGCCGATCTGGACCGGCGGCGTCAACCGCAGGATGTGCACGCTGGCTGGTGGTGTGGCCGATGGTTTCGTCGCCCACACCACCAGTTCGCACCCGGCGGTACTGCGCGAATACGTGCTGCCCGCACTCGCCGCGGGTGCGGCCAAAAAGGGCCGCACCGACGGTGGACCGCAGCTGGTGGTCGTGCCGCGGGTGATCGCCGGCCGTGACGAGGCGGCCGTCGCCGCCGCACGCGACGACCTACGCGCCGAACTGGCGTTCCTCTACTCCACACCGGCCTATCAACGCACGCTCGAGCTGTTCGGGCTGCACGACGTCGCCACCCGCCTCAGCGAGCACACCCGGCGCAAGGAATGGTCCGCGCTGGCCGGTGTACTCTCCGACGACGTGGTCGACCGTCTCGTTCCGCAGGGGACCTATGCCGAGCTTCCCGACGTGCTGGCGTCCTGGTACGACGGCGTCTGCGACGGGATCGCACTCGACACACCGCCCAATCCGGACGATGACGACGAATTCGCCGCGATGATCAGGCGCGTCAAGTCGATCCCGGCCCGGATCAGTTGACCTTCACGATCGCCACCGATACGCCGTCGCCGATCTCGCTGCCGTCCTTCGGCTCACCGAATTCGAAACTGGTGGCCAGGATTTCGCGCGCGATGAGCTCGCTGTAGGAGCGCGCCCAGTCCTGATGCGCGGGCGGCACCGACATCACCACGGAGATGCGGTCCGAGACATCCAGCCCTGTCGACTTCCGCAGCTCCTGCAGTTCCCGGATGCGGTCCTTCGCCCAGCCCTCGGCCTCGAGCTCCTCGGTGACCGTGCCGTCGAGCACCACCAGCCCAGCGCCGTCGGGCAGCGCCGCGGTGTACTCGGGGTCGGCGGCCACCAGCCGGGAGCTGTACTCGTCGGGCTGCAGCACAGCCGGTCCCGCGGTCAGCGTTCCGTCGTCGTTGGCGACCGCCTCGCCGGCCTTTACGGCCTTGATGGCGGCCTGCACGTCGCGGCCCAGCCGCGGTCCGGCCACCTTGGCGTTGACGGTCAACTCGAAGCGGCCGTAGGTGGCGATGTCGTCGGTCAGCTCGACCGCCTTGACGTTGAGCTCATCGGCGATGATGTCGCGGTACGGCTCCAGCCGCCGCGGATCATCCACGGCCACCGCGAGTTTCGGCAACGGCAACCGCACCCGCAGCTTCTTGGCCTTGCGCAGCGACGAACCCGCCGAGGCAACCACGCGGACCAGGTCCATGTCGGCCACCAACTGGGGGTCCTTCGGCAGGAGGTCCGCTTCCGGCCAGTCGGTCAGATGCACCGAGCGTTCGCCGGTCACCCCGCGCCAGATGATCTCGGTGACGAGCGGAAGCAGCGGCGCGGCGAGCCTGCACGTCACCTCGAGCACGGTGTGCAGCGTGTCGATGGCGTCGGGATCCTCCTCCCAGAACCGCGAACGTGACCGTCGCACATACCAATTCGTCAACGCGTCGGTAAACTGGCGCAGCTGGTCACAGGCACCGGAGATATCGCAGACGTCCAGCGACCCGGTGAGGTTGTCGCGCAGCTCGGCGAGCTTGGCCAGGATGTAGCGGTCCAACACATGGGTCGAGTCGGTGCGCCACGTCCCCTTCTTCGGCGCATAGAGCGCCAGGAACGTGTAGGCGTTCCACAGCGGCAGCTGCACCTGGCGGACGCCTTCGCGGATGCCCTGCTCGGTGACGATCAGGTTACCGCCGCGCAGGATCGGCGACGCCATCAAGAACCACCGCATCGCATCGGAGCCGTCGCGATCGAACACCTCGGTGACGTCGGGGTAGTTGCGCAGCGACTTGCTCATCTTCTGCCCGTCGTTACCGAGCACGATGCCGTGTGCGACACAGGTTTTGAACGCGGGACGGTCGAACAGAGCGGTGGCCAGGATGTGCATCGTGTAGAACCAGCCGCGGGTCTGGCCGATGTATTCGACGATGAAGTCACCCGGGAAGTGGGTGTCGAACCAATCCGCGTTCTCGAACGGGTAGTGCACCTGGGCGTAGGGCATCGAACCCGAGTCGAACCACACGTCGAACACGTCCTCGATGCGCCGCATCGTCGAGCCGCCGGTCGGGTCGTCCGGGTTGGGCCGGGTGAGCTCGTCGATGAAGGGCCGGTGCAGATCCGTCGGGCGCACCCCGAAGTCGCGCTCCAGCTCGTCGAGACTGCCGTACACGTCGATACGCGGATACGCCGGGTCGTCGGACTTCCAGACTGGAATGGGACTGCCCCAGTAGCGATTTCGCGAGATGGACCAGTCGCGGGCGCCCTGCAGCCACTTGCCGAACTGGCCGTCCTTGACGTGTTCGGGATACCAGGTGATCTCCTGGTTTAGCTCCACCATGCGGTCACGGAATTCGGTGACCTTGATGAACCACGACGATACGGCCCGGTAGATCAGCGGGTTCCGGCACCGCCAGCAGTGCGGGTATGAGTGTTCGTAGGTCTCGTGCCGCAACAGCACCGCCCCGTTCGCCGCGGCGGCACGGCTCTGGTTCTTCAGGTCGCGGATGATCTGCGGGTTGGCGTCGAAGACGTGCTGGCCCGCGTAGTCGGGCACGGTCGCGTCGAACCGGCCCTTGGAGTCGACCGGCGTGACGGCGACGATGTCCGCCGCCGATGCCGTGGCCATGTCGTCCTCGCCGTAGGCCGGCGACATGTGCACGATGCCGGTGCCGTCCTCGGTGCTGACGAAGTCGGCGGGTAACACCCGGAACGAGTTCGGCGCATCCATGAAGTACGGGAACGGCGGCAGATACTGCACTCCGAGCAGGTCGCTGCCGGTGTAGGTGCCGAGGATCTCCGGCTCGTCGCCGAGCTCGCGCGCATACGCGGCCAGCCGTGCCTGCGCCAGCACGTAGCGGTTTCCGTCGGGGCCCTGCACGACGACGTAGGTCACGTCGGGGTGCACCGCCACGGCCTGGTTGGACGGCAGTGTCCACGGTGTCGTCGTCCAGATCAGCAGGTAAGCGTCCGCCAAATCGCCTGTGCTGACCCGGAAACCGACGGTGATCGCCGGGTCCTGGCGGCTCTGGTAGACGTCGTCGTCCATGCGCAGCTCGTGGCTGGACAGCGGCGTCTCGTCGTTCCAGCAGTACGGCAGAACCCGGTTGCCCTCATACGCGAGGCCCTTGTCCCACAGTTGTTTGAACGCCCAGATCACCGACTCCATGAAGCCGGGATCCAGTGTCTTGTAGTCGTTTTCGAAGTCCACCCAGCGGGCCTGCCGAGTGACGTAGGCCTGCCATTCGTTGGTGTACTTGAGTACCGACGCGCGGCAGGCCTCGTTGAACTTCTCGATGCCCATTTCCTCGATCTGCGCCTTGTCGGTGATCGCGAGCTGACGCTGGACCTCGAGTTCGGCGGGCAGGCCGTGGGTGTCCCAGCCGAAACGGCGGTCCACCTTGTACCCGCGCATGGTGCGGTAGCGCGGCACGATGTCCTTCACATAGCCGGTCAGCAGGTGGCCGTAGTGCGGCAGGCCGTTGGCGAACGGCGGACCGTCGTAGAACACGTACTCCGGCGATCCCTCGCGGTGCGCGATGCTGGCGCGGAATGTGTCGTCGGACTCCCAGTACTTAAGGACGTCGGCTTCCAGCGCCGGGAAGTTGGGTGCCCCAGCGGCCGGCTTCGGGTAGGCGGTCACGTGTCTCCTGTGCCCAATCTGCGGCCTCCGCCTTCGGGGGCCTCATCACATCTAAGGCACGGGGACGACCTCGCGCGGTGCGCGAGCGCCGCGGTACCACCCCGCTTGCGCACATCGATGACGTGCGCCGCTCACTTCGGGCGATGACGGGCCCACCCGTTCGGTTCTACTGAGCTGGAACAGCCGTTCTTCCGAAGGCTCCCCGGTGATAGCCGGATCAACGCCGTGTGGTCGATTCTAATGACGCGCGCAAATCCTGCGAAATGCGCGGTCGCCAGCGCTTATACGGCAGGCAGCGCGTCCGTGGTCATCTCGTAGAGCGCGCGCGGGAACTGCTCGGCGAGCTCTTCGACGGTGTAGGGCTCGAACTGGCTCGTGTCGTACCACCAGTCGACGTGCACCAAGCCCGCGGTGCGGTAGACCCGCATCTCCAGCGCGTGTCCCAGCCCGGGCGGCGTCTCCTGCACCGGCACCGGTACCGCATCGTCGGGGACCTCACCCAGGTAGTTGAAGTACATCGCCGACATCCCGTCGGCAGTGCTCTCCTTGGCCGAGGCGAGGATGGCCGACACGCTGCGCAGCATTTCGGAGGTGTCGACCTGCCGAGCGGTTGCACACAGCAGTGGCACCGCGTCGAGCATGCTGCCGCGCTGGCTGGCGATGTCGACGGTGACGGTTCCCTCGCCGAGCGTCCTGGCGATCGTGCGGGCCAGGGCCGCGAGAAGGATCTCGTCGGATGCGACGCCCAGCCACTCGGTGGCCCCGTCCAGCTCCGCGGTGAGTTCTTCGGTATCCGTCGTCGACACCCGCGCCATGCCCGCGGGACGAGAAACATCCGGAGCGTCGTAATCCAGGATGTGGATCGCTGTCATTTCACGTTCGGAAACGGCGTCGGAAACAGCCTCGAGAACCTCGTTGGCCGTTGCCGGCAACTGGGGAGCAACCATAATGCCAACGATAGCTCAGGTGTCCCAAATTTGGGATAGCGCTCCCGAAACTGTGACGCCAGTGTCAATTAAGGCAAACCTTTCCAGTTTGCGGTTGCCCCTGCCCATTCACCGGAAATTGCTTTATCGTTACTAAGGTGCCCCGAACAGACGAGAACGGCCGACAGCTAAAAGCCCTGCTCGACTACCTCCTGGACGGCGACATCGACGCCAAGGACATCTACGACGCGCTCGGCACATCGAGCAGTACGTACTACCGCCGTATCAAAGAAAGCGATTATCCCGACGCCGAAGAATTGCGCCGCGTAGCGGATAGATTCGGCCTCAGCTATCCCGACCTGCAGATTCGGTTCGGCCTGATGAGCGAGCAGGAAGTGTGGAGCTACCTCGAGTCCTCGCCCTTCGCTCCCACCGCGCTGCGCGAGGCCACCGCCGCACGCACCACGCACCGTACCCGCGCCCCGAGGCTGTCGGAGCTCAAGCCGCGCAGTGACGCACCGCCGCTGTAGCCCTATACTTTGCTGAGTACATTGCGGCTCGAAAGCGACAATCATGGCTCTCACTACTCTGATCGCGATAACGCTTTGCTGTATCGCATGGAGCCTGTGGATTAGGCGCGTCACGTGGTCCTCCCGGTGGGAGTTCGCGGCAACGTTGAACATCGCCTTGCAGGGCGGCGCCGTACTTCTCATGTCGCCGTGGGCCTCGGAAACGCTCGGCGTATTCCTGCACTCCCTCACCGGTAAGTGGAACCTCGAGGACTATATCGGCCACGACCTGTACATCGTCGCGGCGTCCGCGGTGGTCTACAACGCGCTCGGCCGGTTGCAGCAGGACCACGATCTGCGGGTGTCGTTCAAGCAGTACGTCGAGTACCCCGCGACGCTGTGCATCCCGCTGCTGCTCGTCGCGTTCAGCCTGGGCAACGGCGCCAAGATCTACAAGGCCGACTTCTTCCAGGTGCCGACCGACTTCTGGCTGAACATCTACTGGCTGCTGTTGTGCGGCACACTCATCTATCTGCTGGGCTACGGCTCGCGCGCGCTGCTGGTGCTGCGCCAGGATCCGCGCTCTCGCACCATCGCCAACATCTACCTGGTCTCGTCGGCCGCAGGCATCGCCGCGTGCATGACCCGGCTGGCCACCGCCTTCATCCCGCAGCTCCAGGCTCTGGACGCCGGCTCAACGCTGGTGTGGATGTTCGCGTGCATGTGTGGTGCCGGCTTCGCCATCACCTCGGCGGAATCGTGGCGCAAGAAGACCAAGTGGTTCTCGACAGCCGACCGCTGAGATCCCGTTCGGTTTAACCGGCTGAGCTAACCAGCTGAGCTAACCTGCGACGGGCCGGGTGACCTTCTTGTAGGGCGCGCCGAGGGCGGGCACTGTGTCGTATCCCCGCCTACGTGCGCGGGCGGCATCGCGGCGAATCAAGGCCTGCAGGCCGGCGAACGTCGCCTGGTCGAGGACCATGCGCGTCAACAACCGGTTGTGCACGAAGCCGAACGCCATGCCCGATTCCGGATCGGCCCATCCCACCGAGCCAGCCAGCCCCGCGTGCCCGAAACCTGGCATCACACCGAGGATCGGTACGGAGTGGTATCCGAGGTGGAACGCCAGCGGCACGAAGAGGTTGCGGTCCGGCGCGTAGCTGCGCTCGCCCGTCAGGCCGTCGACTCGCTCCCGGGAGAGCAATTGCGTGCCGTTGACACGGCCGCCGTTGGCGATCGCGCCGTACATCTTTGCCAGCGCCCGCGCGGTGGCCACCCCGTTGGCCGCCGGAATCTCGGCGTCCAGGAGCGGCGTATCCCCCTGCACGACGGCCTTCATCCCGGGGAAGTACATCGAGCCGAACACCCCGGACACGCCGAGCGCGGCCACCCGCGGTGCCACGAAGTTGAATATCGGATTGGCGAATGCGCTTTGCGGGGCGAGGATTTGGGCGGGGCGGGTGGGCGACGAGGCGGGCGGGCGACCCAGGTGAAGTCCATCGGTGTCGAGTGTTTCGGCGAGTTCCTCGCGGATCAGGTCGCGCATGCCCTTGCCGGTGACGGCTCGGCCCAGCCCCGACATCAGCCAGCCATAAGTCAGTGCGTGATAGGCCTGGTGGCCGTACAGCAGGCGGTTGACCGGCGCGGCGGCGATCCGCTGCTCCATCGCCAGGTGGTCCAGCAGCTCGGCCTTGCTGACACCGTTGAGCTGGGACAGCCCGGCGCGATGCCGCATAACGTCGCGCACGGTGATGTGGGCCTTGCCGTTGGCCCCGAACTCGGGCCAGTACTCGCTGACCGGAGTGTCGTAGTCGATCAGGCCACGGTCGGCGAGCCGATGGATCACCGTCGACGCGAGACCCTTGGTGACCGAGAAGACCATGGCGCCGGTGTCGGCCGTCCAGAACTCGGTGCCGCGGCGGTCGGCGTACCCGGTCCAGACGTCGACGACCGGCTCGCCGTGGAGATAGACGCACAGGGCGCCACCACCGAACCGGCGGCCGGGGAACAGGTTCGAGAACGCCCGCAGGGTGCAGGCAAAGTTCGAGTCCGCCGCGCCCTGGATCCCTCGTGGGAGCGCCGCGCTGCGCTCCACGGATTTGACACCCGTCACAATGAATTAAATTTACCCGGCCCCCCGGCAAATACACGAGGCGTTACCGAAAAGTTAAATTACTGCAGATCGGATGCGTCCAGGATGCGTTGTGCAGCAAGCGCGGGCGTCAATTCTCCGTCGCGCACCTGGCGCTCGATGTCGGCCCGGATCTCCTTAACCGCGGGATGCGACAGCACACGATCCAGCACCGCATCGCGGACCATCGACCAGGTCCACTCGACCTGCTGCGTGCGCCGCCGCGCCTCGAACTCGCCGGCCTCGGTGAGCACCTCGCGGTGTTTGAGCACCGTCTCCCACAGCTCGACCAACCCGTCGCCGGTCAGCGCGCTCATCGTGAGAACCGGTGGGCGCCAAAGTGTTTCACGGGGATAGATCAATCGGATCGCGCCGGTCAATTCGCGGGCCGCCGCCTTGGCCTCCGCCGCGTGCTCACCGTCGGCTTTGTTCACCACGACGATGTCGGCCAGTTCCAGCACGCCCTTCTTGATTCCCTGCAGCTGATCGCCGGTGCGCGCCAGCGTCAGGAACACGAAGGTGTCGACCATGTTGGCAACGGTCACCTCGGACTGCCCGACGCCGACCGTCTCGACCAGGATCACGTCGAACCCGGCCGCTTCCAGCAACACGATCGTTTCGCGGGTGGCCCGCGCGACGCCGCCAAGGGTGCCCGAAGTCGGCGACGGCCGGATGTAGGCGTCGGGGTGCACCGCCAGTTTCGCCATCCGCGTCTTGTCCCCGAGGATCGATCCCCCGGTACGCGTCGAGGACGGGTCGACCGCCAGCACCGCGACGCGGTGACCCAGCTCGATCAGGTACATGCCGAGCGCCTCGATGGTCGTGGACTTGCCGACGCCCGGCACTCCGGTGATCCCCACGCGCATGGCGCTGCCCGCGTCGGGCATCAGTTCCAGCAGCAGCTGCTGCGCCTGTTCGCGGTGGTCGGTCCGGGTGGACTCGACGAGCGTGATGGCCTTGGGCAGCGCCGCGCGGTCGCCGTTGCGCACCGCGGCGGCCAGGTCCTCGATGGCGTTCATCTACCCCCGGGCTATGCCAGCTTGTAGCCCAGCCGGTCGGCGAGCTTGTGCAGCAGGCCGATGGCGGCGTCGGCGATGACGGTGCCGGGCGGGAAGATCGCGGTCGCGCCGGCCGCGTACAGCTCGTCGAAGTCACCCGGCGGGATCACGCCGCCGACCACGATCATGATGTCGGGCCTGCCCGCCGCGGCGAGTGCCTCGCGCAGCGCGGGCACCAGCGTCAGGTGGCCGGCCGCCAGCGACGACACCCCGACCACGTGCACGTCGTTGTCGACGGCCTGACGCGCGACCTCCTCGGGCGTGGAGAACAATGAGCCGACGTCCACGTCGAAGCCGATGTCGGCGAAGGCCGTCGCGATCACCTTCTGTCCGCGGTCATGGCCGTCCTGACCCATCTTGGCGACCAGTATTCGCGGCCGACGACCGTCTGCCTCCGCGAACTTGTTCACGAGTTCCGTTGCGGTAGAGATATTGCTGACCGTCCCCACCTCATCTCGGTAGACGCCTGCGATCGTACGGATCTCGGCCTGATGCCGGCCGAACACCTTCTCCAGCGCGTCGGAGATCTCGCCCACCGTCGCGTGCGCGCGAGCCGCGTTGATGGCCAACGCCATCAGGTTGTTACCGAGCCCGTCCTCGCCTATCGCCTCGGATTCACCTGCAGCCCTGGCTAATTCGGCCAGGGCAGCCTGGGTGGCCGCTTCGTCGCGCTCGGCGCGCAGCTTCTGGAGCTTGGCGATCTGCTCGGCGCGCACTCGGCTGTTCTCGACCTTGAGGACCTCGATCTCATGGTCCTCGTCAACCTGGTATTTGTTCACCCCGATGACGGGTTGGGCGCCCGAGTCGATGCGTGCCTGGGTGCGCGCGGCGGCCTCTTCGATGCGCATCTTCGGGATGCCGTCGCTGATCGCCTGCGCCATACCCCCGTGCTCGTTCACCTCGCGGATGTGCGCGCGGGCCTTCTCGGCCAGCTGGTGGGTGAGCCATTCGACGTAATACGAACCGCCCCACGGGTCGATCGGACGCGTGGTCCCGGACTCCTGCTGCAGCAGCAGCTGGGTGTTGCGGGCGATGCGCGCCGAGAAGTCGGTCGGCAGGGCGAGCGCCTCGTCGAGCGCATTGGTGTGCAGCGACTGGGTGTGCCCCTGGGTCGCGGCCATCGCCTCGATACAGGTCCGTGCGACGTTGTTGAACGGATCCTGCGCCGTCAACGACCACCCCGATGTCTGCGAGTGGGTGCGCAGGGACAGCGATTTGTCGTTGCGCGGTCCGAACTCCGCGACGAGCTCACTCCACAGCAGCCGGCCCGCACGCAGCTTGGCGACCTCCATGAAGAAGTTCATGCCGATGCCCCAGAAGAACGACAGCCGCGGCGCGAACTTATCGATGTCCAGCCCCGCGTCCAGGCCCGCCTTGATGTACTCGACACCGTCCGCCAGTGTGTAGGCGAGCTCGAGATCGGCTGTGGCACCGGCCTCTTGGATGTGGTAGCCGGAGATTGAGATCGAGTTGAACTTGGGCATCTTCGCGCTCGTGTAGCCGAAGATGTCGGAGATCACCCGCATCGACGGCTTCGGCGGATAGATGTAGGTGTTGCGGACCATGAACTCTTTGAGGATGTCGTTCTGGATGGTCCCGGCCAGCTTCTCAGGCGGCACTCCCTGCTCCTCGGCCGCGACCACGTAGAGCGCGAGGATCGGCAGCACCGCACCGTTCATCGTCATCGACACCGAGACGGTGGAGAGGTCGATACCGTCGAACAGCTGCCGCATGTCCAGAATGGAATCGATTGCCACACCGGCCATTCCAACGTCGCCTTGAACGCGAGGATGGTCGGAGTCATAGCCTCGGTGAGTGGCGAGGTCGAACGCCACCGACAGACCCTTCTGGCCTGCGGCTAGGTTGCGGCGGTAGAACGCGTTGGATTCCGCCGCCGTCGAGAAGCCGGCGTACTGGCGGATGGTCCACGGCTGGTTGACGTACATGGTCGGGTACGGCCCACGGACGAACGGCGGTGCGCCGGGGAAGGTGTCCAACGGGTAGCCGGCGTCGACGGCCGCGTCGCGGTCGGCGGCGATGTACACCGGTTTGACGTCGATGCCCTCCGGGGTTATCCAGTCCAGTTGATCGGCGGTGTAACCGTGCGCCGCAGCGGCCGCGGCGATGTACTCGGTCACCGCCGCTTCGGTTGCGGGCTCGCCGGTCTTCTCGCCGTAAAGCGGCACCTCGGCGAAGTTGGCGATTGCCCCCGGCTTTACGTCCGAAGCCGGCTGACCGGCGACATTGGATACGGTCATGTCACGCCCCCAATCGTGTGAGCAGCACCGACAGCGCGGCGATCGCGTCAATTTTGGCGGTCAGATACTCGTCCGGCTTGCTGGCAGCGTCGGCGACCGCTTTCTCCGGGCCGGCGAGATACACGTGCGAAACCCCGGCCGCGCGCGCCGCGCCGACGACGTCGGACACCTCGTCCGCGTACCGGGTGTCGGTACCGCAGATCACGGCCGCGACGGCGCCGCCCGCGTCCGTCACCGCCTGCGCGACCCCGGTGGCGTCCAATGGACCCGGGTTGACGACCTCGATCCCGCCGGATGCCAGCAGGTTCGCCGCGAAGGTCGTGCGGATGTTGTGTTCGGCCAGCGGGCCGAGCGGAAGGAGTAGCGCTTTCGGCCTGGCGCCGTGCTCGGCCAGGTAGGCATCCGAACGGTCGCGCAGTGCCTCGAAACCGGCCGCGTAGCGCTGCACGCCGCGGTCCGGATCAGCTTGGGGCAGTGGCATTTCTGCGAGATTCGGATATTCGTTGACGCCGGTGAGCGCCGTCCGCCGGTGCGCGATGTCGTCCTGGCGCTTGTCGCTCACCTGTGCGATCTGCTCGGACAGATAATCGCGAGCGGCAGCGAAGCCGCCACGGGATTCGATGTCCTGGAAGTGTTTCCACGTATGTTCGGCGAGTTCTCGGGTGAGGTCTTCGACGTACCACGAACCGCCGCCGGGGTCGACCACGCGGCCGATGTGCGACTCCTCCAACAGCAGCAGCTGGGTGTTGCGGGCAATCCGGCGCGCGAAACTGGCTGCGGTGCCGGGCCATCCGCCGGGGATGGCGCTGTCGAACGGGTGGACAGCGACCGTGTCGGCGCCCCCGACACCCGCGGCGAAGGCGGCGACGGTGGTGCGGAGCATGTTCACCCACGGGTCACGCTGCGCCATCATGGGTTTGGAGGTCACCGCGTGCACGGTCACCGCGCCGGCGTCAGGCGCGCCGGCCACCTCGGCCACCCGCGCCCAAAGCTGCCGCGCGGCACGCAGTTTGGCGATGGTCATGAACTGATCGTCGTCCGCGGCGAACCGGAAGCTGATCTGCCGCAACGCGTCCGGCACCGAGATGCCGTGCTCGGAAAGAAGCCGCAGATAGCTGACGCCCGCGGCGATCGCGCCCGCCAGCTCCAATGACGCGTTGGCGCCGCGGTCATGGAAGGCCGGACCGTCGACGGTGATGGCGCGGACGCCACCGCCGTAGGCGATCGTCTTGGCGGCGGTCGCCGCCACCTCGTCGGTCGTCG
The DNA here is from genome assembly GCA_044508395.1 of Mycobacterium sp. Lineage (GTDB taxonomy): Bacteria > Actinomycetota > Actinomycetes > Mycobacteriales > Mycobacteriaceae > Mycobacterium. Next base: position 56,027 of record JBIQHU010000009.1, read on the forward strand.
GCGCGCCGCGGCCGTTGAGAGCGGCGGTCAACGGGTCGGCGCCGAGATCGATCGAAAGGCGCTCCCGCCCTTCGTCATCCAGGTCGGTCACCAGCGCCAGCACCGCATCGGCGGCGGCGGTGAAGTCCGGGCCAGCGTCGACAACAACGGGCACGAGTTCGAGAAATACACCTTCGAGAAGCCGGTCGAGCTCGTCGGCGCCGACACCGTTGGGGCCGACCTCGAGGATCAGCGCACTGGTGCCCTCGGTGAGCGCGGTGAGCACTGCGCCGTTTCCGTCCGTTACCGAGACCTGCCCGGGCGGCGGAAACGTCTCGGCGACCTTCCAGCCGGATTTGACGTCGCGCAGCCCATCGGAACCGCGGGTGTACGGCCAGCGTCCCGGCAGCGGCGCCTCGGGCTGGGAGTCGAGGATGGTGTACAGCGGGCGGATCGGAAAACCCTCATAGGTCGGCGAGTCGAGCAGGTGCTCAGGCGCCTCACCGAGCTCCGCAGGATCCTTGCGGCTGCTCTTGGCGAGCACCGCGGCGACGGCCGCGCGCCATTGCTCGCGATCCGATTCCGATCCCACGGACGTACCTACCGACACCGGCATCTCCTGTTGTCCCAACGTGTGACCTCTGTGTCTAACACGACCGTTCACCAGGCTAAATGATCGCCGTCACGGTGTTGACGGCCGGTCGGCGGACTCACGCTCGCGCCGTCCGGTCCTAGGAGCCGACGCCACGTAGGGTTGGTAGGCGTGAACACCGTCGTCAGCACCCTGCGCGCCCTACGTGCGTCGGTGATCGCGACGGCGTCGGCGCTCCCGCGGAGGCGGGTGTTCACCATCCTTTCCGCGATTGTGATTCTCGTCGCAGTCGCGCTGTTCTTGCCTTTGCCGACCGCGGTCCAGCTGCGTGACTGGGCTACCTCCGTCGGTCCGTGGTTCCCGCTCGCGTTCCTCGGCGCGCACATCGTGGTGACGGTGTTCCCGTTCCCGCGTACCGCGTTCACCCTGGCCGCGGGCCTGCTGTTCGGGCCGGTGCTCGGCATTCCGCTGGCCGTCGCGGCGGCCACGGTCAGCGCCGTGATCGCCCTGCTGCTGGTGCGCGCGGCCGGGTGGCAGCTCAACAAGCTGGTGCGCCACCCCCGCGTCGATTCGTTGGACTCGCGACTGCGCGAACGCGGGTGGCCCGCCATCGTGTCGATGCGGCTGATCCCCGCGGTGCCGTTCTCGGTGCTGAACTACGCGGCCGGTGCGTCGGCGGTGCGGGTGCTCCCCTATACATTCGCCACCCTGGTCGGGTTGGTGCCCGGCACCGCGGCGGTGGTGATCCTCGGTGACGCGCTCACCGGGAACATCAGCCCGCTGCTGTTCCTGATTTCGTTCTGCACCGCGTGCATCGGCGCGACCGGGCTGGTCTACGAGATCCGCGCCCACCGCCGCCATCACCGCGAGCGGCTGGCCGACGCGCAGGAGAGCACCGAACCGGCGGTCAGGTGAGCAGCCTCAGAGGGAGTGGGCTCCTCCCACGTCGCCGCGCGGTCCCGGCGCGGGTGGCGGAGCGTAAGCCGAGGGCGGCTGCTGTTGTTGGGACAGCGGCGGGTACTGCGGCGGCGGCTCGATCGCACCGGGACCGTCGACCGGAGTGCGCGCCTCGGCCACCGCCTGCGCGACGGCCTGCGCGATCTCGGGGTCGGTCTGCGTGCTGAACCATTCGGCCACCTCGGCCGAATCGTCCTCGGGCTTGGGCAGATCCTCCTCGACCGGGGATGGCTGATACCGGAACACACCGTCTTCACCGGGTGCCCCGAGCAGCTTCGTGAAACCCTGCAGCGCGGAGCCGAAGTCACTGGGCACGAGCCACACCTTGTTGGCTTCGCCCTTGGCCATCTGCGGCAGGGTCTGCAGATATTGGTAGGCCAGCATCTCGGGCGTGGGACGGCCGGCCTTGATCGCGGCGAACGTCTTCTCAATGGCCTTCGCCTGGCCCTGAGCCTGCAGGTATGACGCGGCTCGTTCGCCCTGGGCGCGCAGGATGCGCGACTGCCGGTCGGCCTCGGCGGCCAGGATGGCGGCCTGTTTGGCGCCCTCTGCTGCCAGGATCTGCGCCTGCTTCTGGCCCTCGGCCTGCTTGATCGACGCCTCCCTGTTGCCTTCCGCCGTCAGGATCATGGCGCGCTTCTCGCGGTCGGCGCGCATCTGCTTCTCCATCGAATCCTGGATCGACGGCGGCGGATCGATGCTGCGCAGCTCGACGCGCGCGACGCGCAGGCCCCACCGGCCGGTGGCCTCATCGAGCACCCCTCGCAGCTGGCCGTTGATCGAGTCGCGCGAGGTGAGCGTCTGCTCCAGCGTCATACCGCCGACCACGTTGCGCAGCGTCGTGGTGGTCAGCTGCTCGACGCCGACGATGTAGTTGCTGATCTGGTAGACGGCGGCCTGCGGGTTGGTGACCTGGAAGTAGACCACGGTGTCGATGTTGACGGTCAAGTTGTCCTCGGTGATGACCGGCTGGGGCGGGAAGGACACGACGCGCTCGCGCAGGTCGACGCGGGCCCGGATCTTGTCGATGAACGGCAGCAGCAGAGTCAGCTGTCCCGAGACCGTCTTGCTGTAGCGGCCGAGGCGTTCGATTACCGCGGCTTCGGCCTGTGGGATCAACGCGACGGACTTGGCCACGATGATGGCGGCGAACACCACCAGCACAGCCAGCAGCACCAGGCCGGCTACAGCACCATCCATGAACGTTCCTTCCTAGGTGTCCTCAGCTGTCCAGTCTTTAGCTGTCCAGTCTTTCTCTAGACGACTTTCTGGACGACCGCCGTCGCGCCGTCGATCTGCACAACGGTCACATGGTCGCCTGGCTCGTACACGTCGTTTTCATTCAGAGGGCGCGCGGTCCACACCTCACCCTCGAGTTTGACCTGTCCTTCGTGGCGCCCGACCCGGTCCAACACCAGTGCGCTCTTGCCCTCCAACGCCTTGGCGGGTTCGGGCAGACCTTTACCCGACAGGAAATGCCTGCGCAGGGCGGGCCGCACCAGCACCAGGAGAAGCACCGACACGACGGCGAACACCGCACCGTGCACCCACACGTCATCGAAGATGAGGCTCGACCCCGCGGCCGCCAGGGCCCCGCCACCGAGCATCAGCAAGAACATGTCGCCCGTCAGCGCCTCGGCCCCGGCCAGGGCCAGTGCGGCGACTAGCCAGATCAACGCAGCAGGCATGCCGTCAGCCTAGCGCGTAGCCGACCCGATGCGCCGCTAACAACTACACTGCGAAAACTATGTGGTGTCCGAGTGTGTCGCTGTCGGTGTGGGCGAATGCCTGGCTGGCAGGCGCCGCTGCACCCGACGATGTGCTGGATGCCTTATCGCTGTGGGCGCCAAGACATTCCGTCACCGCATACGACTCGGTGGCGGCCGGGCGTACCGGGTTGCCCTGGCCGGACCTGACCGACGCGGGCGCCGTTTCGCTGCTGCAGACGCTGCGCACCGGTGCAGGCCGCGGCGGCTCGTCTCCCGCAATGGGCGTCATCCTGCCGGTGCCCGGTGACGTCCGCGGGCTGCCCCCTGGGACCCAGTTCCAGCGCGACGCAGTGACCGCGGGCGAGGCACTCGTCATCGCGAGCGACCCCGCCGAGGCCATCGGCTTGGTGCCCGACTACGAGTACCCCGACATCGGCGACAGCGACGACCCCGACGCCGCACCCGATCCATGCGGCATGTCGTGGACGGTGTACTCGGTACCCGGAGCGAAGCCGATGGAGGGTCTGGACCTCGGCGAAGCGGAGTACGCTATGCGGTCGGCCGTCCGCTCCGCCGCCGATGCGCTCGGTGCCCTGCACGCCGAGGCGGCGGGCAGTGACATCGAGGATCCCCGAAGCCTCGTCGAACAGGTGGTGGAATCCGAACGGCAACACAGCATTCCGGATCACGCCCCGACCCGTGCCCTGCGGGTACTGGACAACGCGGCGTACATCGACGCGATCATCACCGTGAGCTCAGGACTGATCCCGATCGGGCTGAACAGCTCGGCGGACGTGCAGACCGCCAGCGAAGCGCTACGTCCACTGAACGGCGTCGTGCGGTCGGCTCGACTGGCCGCGGTCAGCGCGATCCTGCATTCCGCCTGGAAACACTGACCGAGCCCGCTGGCTCACCAACGCCGGCTACCAACGCCAGGGCCACCAGTGCCGGTAGTAGCCGAACCCATAGCCTGGACCAACAAAGCCCGGACCGCCGTAGCCGTGGAATCCGTAATGGCCGATGTGACCGTATCCGTGACCACCGTAGCCATGGCCTGCCGGGATGACCGTCAAGTCCGCTGCCGGATGTGCGGTCGACACCACAGCCGGCGAGGTCGGTACGGTGTCCGCCGCCGCGACCGGCGCCGCCGCAATGGTCACCGCTGCCGCGCCCGTCATGATCGCCGCCAAAATCTGCTTCAACCCTGGTCGCATAGCGAAACTCCTTCGAATATCTATGTTTCTGCTGCACTTCCAGAGTTGCGCGCGCACCCCGCCGTGTCGTTGCGGGAGCCACCCAAGACGTTCCCCCGGCTACCTGGTATCGCACGCAGGCGTGCAGAACGCCCCGTCGATCGAGAAGCCCTGGAGCGGTGGGGGTTCCGGACTGGCGACGCGAATCGGGTCGCGGCCGTCGCGTAGTTCGTCGAGCAGGTCGGCGACCACGCGCGCGAGATCGGCGTTGGGCGTCGCGGCCCGCGCGAACGCCATGCCGTACCGCTCTGCCTCACCCTTGAGCTCATTGTCGAGATCCCACACCACCTCGATGTGGTCGGCCACGAAGCCGATCGGGCAGACGATCACCGCGCGGGTGCCCGCCTCGGCGAGAGCGCCGAGGTGATCGGCGACATCGGGCTCCAGCCACGGCACCTGCGGCGGCCCGGAGCGCGACTGCCAGACCTGGTCGTAATCGTCGTAGCCCGCCGCGGCGGCGACGAGTTTGGCGGCGTGGGCCACCTGACGCTCGTATAGGCCTGTGCCACAACGGGATCGGGACGACAACGGAATGGAGTGTGCGGTGAACACCAACCGCGCGTCGTCCGGCACGGTCTGCGCGGCTGCGGTGATCGCATCGCTGAACATCTGCACGAACAGCGGATGGTCGTAGAACTGCCGCAGTTTCACCAGCTGCGGTGCGGCATCGCCTGCGGCGCGCCTGGCCCGCGCGATGTCCTCGACGTATTGCGCGCAGCCCGAGTAGCCGCCCCACGCCGACGTGCTGAAGACCGCGGCGCGGCGGACCCCGTCGCGGGCCATGGCACTGACCGCATCCTCGACATACGGCTCCCAGTTACGGTTGCCGAAGTAGACCGGGATGTCGATGAGTCCACGCAACTGGTCGATGAGCGCGCGGTTGATGCCGTTGATCGGGGAAACACCGCCGAAGTGCAGGTAATGCTCGGCGACGGACGCGAGCCGCTCGCGCGGGATCCCCCGGCCTCTGGTGACGTTCTCGAGGAACGGCATCACCTGGTCCGGCCCCTCCGGACCGCCGAACGACAGCAGCAGGACGGCGTCGATGTCAGTGCTCTCCGCGCGACCGTTCATCGAGGGGCACTACAGCAGCTGCGTGCTGGCGCCGCCGTCGGCGTAGATGACGGTCCCCGTCGTGGCGGGCAGCCAATCCGACAGCAGAGCGCACACGGTCTTGGCGACCGGGGTGGGGTCCTTCATGTTCCAGCCGATCGGCGCCCGCTGATCCCAGCCCTCTTCGAGCAGCTTCATCTGGGCTCCGGCCTCCTCGCCGAGCGCACCGCCGACGATGGCGCTCATCGCCAGCGTGCGAATCGGCCCCGCGGCAACGAGATTCGACCGCACACCGAATGGACCCGCTTCGCGTGCCACGAACCGGTTCACCGACTCCAGCGCACTCTTGGCGACCGTCATCCAGTTGTAGGCGGGCATCGCACGGGTCGGGTCGAAGTCCATGCCGACGATCGCACCCCCCGGATTCATGATGGGCAGCACCGCTTTCGCCAGCGACGCATACGAGTACGCCGAGATGTGGAAGCCCTTCGAGACATCCTCGTACGGCGCGTCGAAGAACGGGTTGATGCCCATCCCGGTCTGCGGCATGAAGCCGATCGAGTGCACCGCCCCGTCGAGCTTGTTGCCTTCGCCGATCACCTCGCTCACGCGCTCGGCGAGCGTGTCGAGGTGCTTCTCGTTCTGCACGTCCAGTTCGAGCAGCGGCGCCTTCTCCGGAAGCCGATCGGCGATGCGCTGGATCAGCTTCAGCCGGTCGAACCCCGTTAACACCAACTGGGCGCCCGCCTCCTGCGCCACCTTGGCGATGTGAAACGCGATCGACGAGTCGGTGATGATTCCCGTGACGAGGATCCGCTTGCCGTCCAGAAGTCCTGTCATGTTGTGGTTTTCCTTTCTAGTGGCCCATGCCCATGCCGCCGTCGACCGGGATCACCGCGCCGGCGATGTAGCTCGCGTCCTCGGATGCCAGGAAGCTGACCGCACCGGCCACCTCCTCGGCCGTGCCGACCCGCTTGGCCGGGATGAAGTCCAGCGCCCCCTCCTGGATGCGCTCGTCCAGGGCGCGGGTCATCTCGGTGTCGATGTAACCCGGCGCCACCACATTCGCGGTGACGCCGGCCTTGGCGAGCTCCCGGGAGATCGACCGGGCCATGCCGATCAGACCCGCCTTGGCCGCCGCGTAGTTGGACTGATTGCCGATGCCCCACATGCCGGAGACCGACCCGATGAAGATGATCCGGCCGAACCGCTTGCGCTGCATGCTGCGCGACGCACGTTGAGCCACCCGGAACGCGCCGGTGAGGTTGGTGTTGATGACCTCTTCGAACCGCTCCTCGGTCATCCGGATGAGGAATGCGTCCTTGGAGATGCCGGCGTTGGACACCAGCACCTCGACGGGGCCCTGGTGCTCCTCGACCTCATTGAAGGCGCGGTCGACGGATGCGTTGTCGGTGACGTCGCAAACCACCCCGAACAGGCCGTCCGGGGCGCCGGATCCACGGTGGGTGACGGCGACCTTGTGGCCGTCGGCCGCCAGCCGCTGAGCTATGGCAAGTCCGATGCCGCGATTGCCACCGGTGACGAGTACGGACCGCGATACGAATTCCGGCATGCCCGCCAACCTATCGCCTCGACAGCATTCTTAAGAAATCGCCTCAGAATGGCAGTCGACGGTTGATCAACAGGGCCGCCACCGCGGCCACGGCGGCCATCAGGGCACCGAGGCGCAGCCAGCCGGTGGTCGCCTCACCGCGCACGGTCTCGTAGCCGATCTGATCCTGCAAGGTGGAGTAGACCTTGTTGAGCTCCTCGAGATTGGCCGCGGTGTAGGACTCACCGCCGGAGAGCTGGGCGATCTTGCGCATCATCGCGTCGTCGACGGGCACCGGCACCTTCTCGCCGTTGACCTCGACCTCGCCGTGTTCGGTGCCGAAGGAGATGGTCGAGATCGGCACGCCCTGGTCCTTGGCGGTGCGGGCGGCGGTGAACGCCCCCTTCGGATTGTCGGGGTTGTTCGGCACCGTCTCCTTGCCGTCGGAGAACAACACGATGTGTGCGGGCGGGGGCGTGTCCCCGCCGCCGATGACGGCCCCGACGGTGGAGATCGACGACAGTGCGGTGAAGATCGCTTCGCCGGTGGCGGTGCGGTCGGCCACTTGCAGATTGTCGATGGCACGCCTGCTGGCGTCCCGGTTGGTCGTCGGTGAGACCAGCACCGTGGCGGTGCCCGCATAGGCGATCACGCCCAGATTGATTCCGGGGGTTAGCTCGTCGACGAACCGCTTCGACGCTTCCTTGGCGGCGGTCAGCCGGTCAGGTTCCACGTCGGTGGCCCGCATCGACTGTGACACGTCGATCGCCATCATCACCACCGCGCGGTTGCGTGGCAGCCGTTGATCATAGGTGGGGCCGGCGAGCGCAATTGTGCACAGCAACAACGAGATTGCGAGCAGCGCCGCGGGTACGTGCCGCCACGGACTCGGACGTTTGGGTGCCACGCTGTCGAGTAGTTCGGTGTTCGCGAACTGCTGCAGCCGCCTGCGCCTGGCGATCTGTGCGGCCACGTAGAGGCCCACAAGAACCGCCAAGATGACGAGGAAGAACAACAGCCACCAGATGTGTTGGAACCCGGTGACTGAGACCGGGCCCAGGAGCGGAAGCGTCATATCAGATCGTCATCCCTAGTTCGGCAGACGACGGTTGATGAACAATGCCGACAGCGCCGCGAGCGCCAGCGCCAGCGCACCCAGACGCAGCCAGCCGATGCTCGCATCGCCCCTGATCGTCTCGTAGCCGATCTGCTGCTGGAGGTTGGCGTACACCTGGCGCAGCTGTTCGAGGCTGGAGGCGGTGAACGCCTCGCCGCCGGACAGATCGGCGATCTCCTTGAGCATCTCGTCGTCGACGGGCACCGGCTGGCGTTGGTCGTTGATCTCGACGTAGCCGTACGGGGTGCCGAACGAGATGGTCGAGATGGGCACTCCCTGGTCCTTGGCGGTGCGGGCCGCAGTGAATGCCCCCTTGGGGTTGTCGGGGTTCGACGGCACCGTTTCCTTACCGTCGGAGAACAACACGATGCGCGCCGGCGGCGGTTCGTCGCCGCCACCGATCACCGCGCCCACGGTGGCGATCGCCTGCAACGCGGTGAAGATGCCCTCGCCGGTGGCGGTGCGGTCGGCGAACTGCAGCTTGTCGATCGCTGCCTTGGTGGCCTCGCGGCCGGTGGTCGGTGAGACGAGCACCGTCGCCGTGCCCGCATACGCGATCAGTCCGAGGTTGATGCCGGAGGTGAGCTCATCGGCGAACTGCTTGGACGCCTCCTGTGCGGCCGCCATGCGATTGGGTGAGACGTCGGTGGCCCGCATCGACTGCGAGACGTCCATCACGAGCATCACTACAGCGCGATTGCGTGGAATGCGGACGTCGTGCGTCGGGCCGGCCATCGCCACCGTGAGGAAGACCAATGCGATGACGAGCAGGATCGCGGGCAGGTGGCGCCGTCGCGTCGGCCGTTTGGGCGCAACGCTTTCCAGCAATTCCATGTTGGCGAACCGCAGCATCTGCCGGTGCCTGGCCAGCTGCACGACGATGTAGAGCGCGACGACACCGAGCACGACCAACAGGGACAGGAAGAACCACGCGTGCTCGAAACCCGAAAGTGTAATCGGTCCAAGTATCGGTAATGTCATGTACGCCTTAGCATTTCACGTCGAGCCCTCAGGCGCGGCCAGCCAGGGCCAGGCGCCGGGTGGCGACGAACCGGACCACGTCGGCGATCCAGTCCCTGTCGGTGCGCAGCGAAAGCAGCGGTGCATCGCAGCGTCGCAGCGTCCGCGCCACCTCGGCCCGGTGCGCCGCTGCCGCCTTCGCGAAGTCGTCACGCAGCTGCGGATCGATGGTGAACTCACGGGTTCGGCCGGTCTCGGTGTCCTGCAGGACGACGTCACCGACGGGCGGCAGTTCGACGTCGCGCGGATCCAGCACCTCGATACCCAGCACCTCATGCCTGCCGGCGATGGCCCGCAGCGGGCGCATCCAGTCGATCGGGCCGAGGAAGTCACTGATGATGACCGCCATACCGCGGCGGCGCTCCGGCCTGCGCAGGGCGTCGATGGCGGCGGCGAGATCGCCACGCACACCGGCAGGCGCCTTCGGCATCGTCGCGATGGCCCGCAGCACCTCCTGCTCGTGCATCCGGCCCGACAGCGCGGGCACCCGGCGGATCGTGTCGCCGTTGGCGATGATGGCGCCGATCCGGTTTCCGCCGCCGCTGTTGAGGAAGGTGATCGCCGCCGCTGCGGCGACGGCCAGGTCGCGCTTTTCGCAGCCCACCGTGCCGAAGTCCAGGCTCGCCGAAACATCGACGACAAGCCAGGTCTCGAGTTCGCGGTCGGCGATCATCTGGCGCACATGCGGATGCGTGGTACGCGCCGTCACCGACCAGTCCATCCGGCGCACGTCGTCGCCGGGCTGGTACAGCCGCGATTCACCGGGTTCGGAACCCGGTCCGGGCAGCAGGCCGAGGTGGTCGCCGTGCAGCACGCCGTCGAGCTTGCGGCGCACGGTCAATTCGAGCTTGCGCAGCGCCGCCGTCAGCGCGGGATCACGGATCTCCCCGCGCTTGAGCGACGGCAGATCGACCGTACGTCGGGAACTGGTCACCGACCGCTGGCCGCAGCCGCCGCGGCAGGCATCACGGGTGGCACCGAATGTCCTTGCTGCGGAATGGCATTGACCTGCGGCAGGCCAACGGTCTGCAGGATCCGGGTGATCACCGTCTCCGACGAGATCTCGTCGGCCAACGCGTCGTAGGTCAGCACGAGGCGGTGGCGCAGCACATCCGGAATGACCTCGACGACGTCCTGCGGGATGACGTAGTCACGCCCACGCACCAGCGCAAGCGCGCGGGAGGCGGCGATGATGCCAAGCGAGGCACGCGGTGAGGCGCCGTAGGCGATCCACGCCCTCGCATCGGGCATGCCGAACTTCTCGGGCTCACGCGTCGCGGTGACGACCCGCACCACGTAGTCCACCAGCGCGTGGTGCACGAAGTTGTTGGAGGCGACGTCCTGCAGACGGATCAGGTCATTGGGGCCGAGCACCTGCTTGGGCTCGGGCGGCTTCACCCCCATCCGGTAGATGATCTCGCGCTCTTCCTCCGGCGTCGGGTAGTCGATGTTGAGCTTGAACAGGAAGCGGTCGCGCTGCGCTTCGGGGAGCGCGTACACGCCCTCCTGCTCGATCGGGTTCTGCGTGGCCATCACCAGGAACGGCGCGGGCAGCGGGAACGTCTTGCCGCCGATGGAGATCTTGCGCTCGGCCATGACCTCGAGCAGCGCCGACTGCACCTTTGCCGGGGCGCGGTTGATCTCGTCGGCGAGCAGGAAGTTCACCACAACGGGACCGAGTTCGATGTCGAACTCCTCCTTGCCCTGACGGTAGATCCGGGTGCCGACGATGTCGGTGGGCACCAGGTCGGGGGTGAACTGGATACGCGCGAAGGTGCCACCCACGACCTTGGCGAACGTCTCGACCGCCAGCGTCTTGGCCACGCCGGGCACACCTTCCAGCAGCACGTGCCCCTTGGCGAGCAGGCCGACCAGCATCCGCTCGACCAGCTGGTCCTGGCCGACGATGATCCGCTTGACCTCGAAGATCGCGCGCTCGAGGGTGTGCACCTCCTGTTGGAGGCCGCCATTGTTGTTGGCGGGCGGGTTGACCGGTGCGGCGTGCGATCCGGCCGGGCCGGGGGGGTAACCCTGCGCGGGGCCCTGCCCGGAATACCCTCCGGCGCCCTGCGGCGGCCCACTCGGTGACGTCATCAACGGTCCTCCCACATCGGTATATGGCCGTTCTCCGGCCTCGGCGGCACCTTGTCCGCCGCATGCTCGTCGTCAACTATTCCAGGCAGGTCGGCATCCGTCGACGTTGCCCGGCCGCGTGGCGCCCACATGAGCGGCATTGCAAGCAGCAGCTCAGTATCTGCTCAGCTGTCGCTCAGGTTTCGATAATTCGCGCCACGTAGGGCTGCAGGCCCGCGGTACGCACTGGGCTGACGGTGACCTTGCCGGCGTTGCCGCCGGACTCCAGCATCTTCCCGCCGCCGAGGTAGAGGGCGACGTGCTGGCTGCCGCCGGGGCCCCAGAACAGCAGATCGCCGCGCTTGGCCTGGCTCGTCGGCACCTTGCGCCCGGTGTTGTACTGATCGCCGGAGTACTTCGGGATCAGCACACCCACACCTGCGAACGCGAACTGGGTGAAGCCCGAGCAGTCGTAGCCGACGATGTTGGCGCCGGAGTCGACCCCGGTGCTCGGCCCGGTGGGCTTCCCGCCGCCCCAGGAGTACGGGGTGCCGATCTGGGAGCCGCCGCGCCGGATGACGTACTCGATGGCCTGCGGGCCGCGCACCCGGCCGGGCGCGACGCTGGCCGCAGCCGGCGGGCCGAAGCCGAGCGTGGCGAGGAACTTGCGACCGAGATCCATCGTGGCCTCGGTGGCCTGTGCGGTCGCCGTCAGTGACGCATTGGCGATGGACAGCGGGTCCCCCGGCGCGCCCGCGCTGAGAATCTTCGGCAGCGTGGGATCCCACTGGCCGTCGTCGGGTGCCGCCTCGGCGGGCAGCGCCGCGCCGATGGCGACAGCAGCCGCTGCGACCAGCATCAGAACGCCGGACAGGAACCGAAAACGCCTGAAATGCAAAACGATCCTTCTCGTCACCATTCGATGAGACGTGTCGCGTACGGGGTCATGCCGCTGGTGCGCACTGGCGAGATCTTCACCACCGAACCGGTATACGGGGCCTCGATCATCTTTCCGTCGCCGAGATACAGGGCGACGTGCTGACTGGCGTTGGGCCCCCAGAAGAGCATGTCGCCACGGCGTGCCTCCGCAGATGGCACCTTGCGGCCAGCGTTGTACTGCGAGCCCGAGTAGTGATCCAGCTTGACTCCGACACCCGCGAAGGCGTAGAGCATCAGCCCCGAACAGTCGAAACCGACTGTGTTGGCACCGGAATCGATACCCCGGCTCTTGCCCGCGGCGTTGCCGCCACCCCATGAGTACGGCACCCCGAGCTGCGACATGGCGCGCTGGATCACGTGTTCGGTGGCCTGCCTGCCGTAGACGCGCGGAATCGCACCGTTGTTGAAGCCCGTTGAGGCAGCGGCCGGCTGCGGCAGTAGGCCGATCGATTGCAGGAACCTGCGCCCCAGGTCCTGAGTGACCTGCGCCGACGTCGACGCATAACCGAGGACCTGGTTGATGATCGCGATCGGATCACCGCTGACGAAGGCGCTGGGGATGGCGGGCAGGAACGGGTCCCACGGCGTGGCCCAGTTGCCCGTGGCCGGGTCGATCTTCTGCGGCCCGCGGTCCCAGTCGGCACCGGGGTTCGACGGTCCCGTCGCGGCGGCCGCCGGCTGGGCGGGGGCGTTCGCGGCCGGCGCCGCCCACTTGCGGGCCTCGTCGAGCTTGGCTTGGGCGGCGGCGCGTTCGGCTTTCAGCCGGTCCAATTCGACCTGTTGAGCGCGGAAGGTCCCCTGGGCCTCCGTCAGCGCCGCCACCGCGGTCTGCTGGCTGGCCTCCGCGTCGATGACGGCCTGGTCGGCATTCTGCTTGGCCAGCCGCGCGGCCGACTCCTTGTTCACCTGCTCGGTGCGCGCGCGCTGGAGGTCTGCGATCACCCGCTGGGTGCTGACCGCCAGGGTTTGTCCGGTCGCCGCGGTCTTGAGGATGTCGCTCGGGTCGGACGCCGTCAGATACGAACTCGACGGCCCGTTGATATAGGTCGCGGCCGCGAACGTGTCGAACCGCTGCTGCGCGGCCTCGATCGCGATGTCGGCGTCCTTCACGCGCTGCGCGGCGGCGTCGACCTCGCGCTGGGCGGCGGCGGCGTTGTCGCGTGCGGTCTGCACGTCGACGATCGCCTTGTTGACGCTTTCCTGCTTCTCCAGGATCGCGGCGCCGAGGTCCTCCAGCTTCTGGTTGACGTTGGCGACCGCGGCGACCAGCGACCCGATGCTGTCTGCCGCGGCGGGTGGCGGCACGGCCAATCCCGGTGTTACGAACAGCATGCCGGCAGTGAGGGGAATCGCGCAGACCCGCCCGCATCGCTGCGCAGCAGAGGCGCTAGAGGTGCGTCTCATTGGACAAGGTCTCCTATGGCTCAACGCGAAGTCACAGAAGTCACATCTGCAACATCAGCTACAGAATGCACCGTACGTCACAACTGACGCCAAGGAAACTTTAGTCACAAACTACAAGTTTGTAATTGCGAATAGCGTTATCGCGCCGTGATATTCGGTCTGCCGGAATCTCGCAAAAGCCCAGCGCCACGGGGGTTTTCGACTGCCGCTACGTATCGTGTCGTTTAGCGCGGTTCTGCAACATTCGCGTTGCCACGACTGCGGCAATCACACCCAGTACGACCACAATCGTGAATGTCGTCCACGGGAAATGTTGAGTCGTCAACTCGCTGACGAAATTCTTCGAACCCTGTACCGAACCGCGGCCCTCCGCGACGTCCTGGCCGGCCTCCAGCGTCACCCGGTCATAGGTGGTGCTGAAGGTGCCCGATTCTGTCGGGCTGAGCACCAACACCGTTGACCCCGGGTACGCCTCCCCTACTTCGGTGGCGACATCGCGGAGGGGGGTGTCGATCGGCGGGTTCTGATCGACCACGACGATCTTGAGGTCGATGCCCTTCTGCTTGGCCTCGGCGACGACATCGGCCAGGCCGGCGTTCTCCGGAGTCGGCGAGGCGCTCACGCCGTCGTCCTTGATGTCGGCGATGACGAGGTTCATGCACTCGCCGACCGGAGTCGTCGCGGGATCCTTGCCGACCGGTCCGCACACATCGGTGGGGATGTACGTCGGCGGGAACGGAATAACATGCGGTCCGATCACACGAGAACCGTACGTGATGGGTATACGGGTGAGTGGCAACACGCGCGCACGAGGAGAAGACTGAGACCACCCTGGGGGTTATTTACAGGACAAGCGTACTGTTAGAGTCGAGAGCGCCGCCGACACAGCCCGTCGCGGCGATATCTAGCCGGGAGTTGATGTGAGCAGCAAAGATTCGGTTAATTCGTTCGGAGCCCGCGACACGCTGAAGGTTGGGGACGCCAGCTACGAGATCTATCGACTGGACGCCGTACCCGGTACCGAGAAACTTCCCTACAGCCTAAAGGTGCTCGCCGAGAATCTGCTGCGCACCGAGGACGGCGCCAACATCACCAAGGACCACATCGAGGCGATCGCGAACTGGGACCCGTCCGCCGATCCCAGCGTGGAGATCCAGTTCACCCCCGCCCGAGTGATCATGCAGGACTTCACCGGCGTTCCCTGCATCGTCGACCTCGCCACCATGCGTGAGGCCGTTGCCGAGCTCGGCGGCGACCCGGACAAGGTCAACCCGCTGGCGCCGGCCGATCTGGTGATCGACCACTCGGTGATCGCCGATCTGTTCGGTACCCCCAACGCGTTTGAGCGCAACGTCGAGATCGAGTACGAACGCAACGGCGAGCGCTATCAGTTCCTGCGTTGGGGCCAAGGCGCTTTCAACGACTTCAAGGTCGTTCCGCCGGGCACCGGCATCGTGCACCAGGTCAACATCGAGTACCTGGCGAGCGTCGTGATGAACCGGGATGGTGTTGCCTACCCCGACACCTGCGTCGGCACCGACAGCCACACGACGATGGAGAACGGGCTCGGCGTCCTGGGCTGGGGCGTCGGCGGAATCGAGGCCGAGGCGGCCATGCTGGGTCAGCCGGTGTCGATGCTCATCCCGCGCGTCGTGGGCTTCAAACTGTCCGGCGAGCGCCGCCCCGGCGTGACCGCCACCGACGTCGTGCTGACGGTCACCGACATGCTGCGCAAGCACGGGGTGGTCGGCAAGTTCGTCGAGTTCTACGGCGAAGGCGTGGCCGAGGTGCCGCTGGCCAACCGCGCAACGCTGGGCAACATGAGCCCCGAATTCGGTTCCACCGCAGCGATCTTCCCGATCGACGAGGTCACCATCGACTACCTGAAGTTGACCGGCCGCAGTGAGGAGCAGCTCGCGCTCGTCGAGGCGTACGCCAAGGAGCAGGGCCTGTGGCACGATCCGTCGCGCGAGCCGAAGTTCTCCGAGTACATCGAGCTGGATCTGTCCGACGTGGTGCCGTCGATTGCCGGCCCCAAGCGTCCTCAGGACCGTATCGAGCTGACCGATGCGAAGAACGCCTTCCGCAAGGACATCCACAACTACGTGGAGCAGAACCTGCCCGTCGAACACACCAAGGTCGATGAGGCGGTTGAGGAATCGTTCCCGGCCAGCGATCCCGTGTCGCTGTCCTTCGCCGACGAGGATTCCGTCGTACCGTCGGCGGCGGCCGGCTCGAACGGCAGGCCCAGCAACCCGGTGGAGATCAAGAACTCCGAACGGGGCGACTGCATCATCGATCACGGCGCGGTGGTGATCGCGGCGATCACGTCGTGCACCAACACCTCCAACCCCGAGGTGATGCTCGGGGCCGCCCTGCTGGCCAAGAATGCGGTCGAGAAGGGCCTGGCCACCAAGCCGTGGGTCAAGACCACGATGGCGCCGGGCTCCCAGGTCGTCACCGACTACTACGACAAGGCCGGCCTGTGGCCGTATCTGGAGAAGCTCGGGTTCTACCTCGTCGGCTACGGATGCACGACGTGCATCGGTAACTCGGGTCCGCTGCCCGAGGACATCAGCAAGGCGATCAACGACGCCGATCTGTCGGTCACCGCGGTGCTGTCGGGTAACCGTAACTTCGAGGGACGCATCAACCCCGATGTGAAGATGAACTATCTGGCATCCCCGCCGCTGGTCATCGCCTACGCGCTCGCGGGAACCATGGACTTCGACTTCGAGTCCGAACCGCTTGGCAAGGACAACGACGGCAATGACGTGTTCCTCAAGGACGTTTGGCCGTCGCAGAAGGACATCGACGACACCATCGCCTCGGCGATCAACACCGAGATGTTCCGGAAGAACTACGCCGACGTGTTCAAGGGTGACGAGCGCTGGCGCAACCTTCCGACGCCCAGCGGCAACACCTTCGAGTGGGACGACAAGTCGACGTACGTTCGCAAGCCACCGTACTTCGATGGGATGCCCGCGGAGCCGGAGCCGGTGACCGACATCAAGGGCGCCAGAGTGCTGGCCCTGCTTGGTGATTCGGTGACCACCGACCACATCTCCCCCGCGGGTAGCATCAAGCCGGGTACCCCGGCCGCGCAGTATCTCGATTCCCACGGTGTCGACAGGAAGGACTACAACTCCTACGGCTCGCGCCGCGGCAACCACGAGGTGATGATCCGGGGTACGTTCGCCAACATCCGGTTGCGCAACCAGTTGCTCGACGACGTGTCCGGCGGGTACACGCGAGACTTCACCAAGGGCGGCGAGCAGGCGTTCATCTACGACGCCGCGCAGAACTACGCGGAGAAGAACATCCCGCTGGTCGTGCTCGGCGGCAAGGAGTACGGATCGGGCAGCTCGCGCGACTGGGCGGCCAAGGGCACCAGCCTGTTGGGTGTGCGCGCGGTGATCACCGAATCGTTCGAGCGCATCCACCGCAGCAACCTCATCGGCATGGGTGTCATCCCGTTGCAGTTCCCGGAGGGCGAGTCGGCGGCGTCGCTGAAACTCGACGGCACCGAGACGTTCGACATCACGGGTATCGAAGCGCTCAACGAGCGGGGCGACGGGGAAGGCGGCGGCAAGACGCCCAAGACCGTGAAGGTGACGGCGACGAAAGAGGACGGCGGCAAGGTCGAGTTCGACGCCGTGGTGCGTATCGACACACCCGGCGAGGCCGACTACTACCGCAACGGCGGCATTCTGCAGTACGTCCTGCGCAACATGCTGCGGTCGTAGACATGCCCCGGGTCACCGACGACCATTTGGCGGCGCGCCGCCGGCAGATTCTTGACGGTGCCCGGCGGTGCTTCGCGGAGTACGGCTACGACAAGGCGACCGTGCGACGGCTCGAGCAGACGATCGGGCTGTCGCGCGGCGCCATCTTTCACCACTTTCGCGATAAGGACACGCTGTTCTTCGAGCTGGCGCGCGAGGACGCCGAACGAATGGCGGAGGTGGCCTCACGCGAAGGCCTCGTCCAGGTGATGAGGGACATGCTGGCCGCACCCGAACAGTTCGACTGGCTGGCCACCCGATTGGAGATCGCGCGCAAGCTGCGCAACGACCCCGAGTTCCACCGGGGTTGGATGGAGCGCTCGGCTGAACTGTCGGCAGCCACCACCGCGCGGCTGCGCCGCCAGAAACAGGCGGGTCGGCTACGCGACGACGTGCCGAGCGCAGTGATGCAGACGTACCTTGATCTCGTCCTCGACGGCCTGGTAGCGCGCCTGGCTTCGGGTGACGATCCCGAAAAGCTCAGCGGCGTACTGGACCTCGTCGAGGCGTCGTTGCGGCAGGCTTCGATGCAACAGGCTTCGTTGCAACAGGCTTCGATGCAACAGGCGAAGCCCGACGGTCAGCTGTAGTGTTTGCGGCTGCGGTGATTCGGCCCGCCGCGGCTGCGCATCGTAGTCCCCGACTCGCGCAACATGCTGTGAATCGATCCGTATGAACGACCGGTCGACGCCACCAGCGTGCGAATGCTTGCGCCCCCTTCGTACGCACTCCTCAACTCGGTGAGAAGTTCATCCCTGTCCTTGGTCAGTTTCTTCATCGACACCTCCCCGTGCGATTGATTCCCGACGCATACCCAGCGTAGGAACCAGTTACACCGCGGTGGCGAAAATCGGTGAAACCGTTCTGCGTTTCCGCCTCAGGCCAGCTCGATGAGATCCCGATAGTCGTCGGACCAGAAGTCCTCGGTGCCGTCGGGCAGCAGCACCACCCGTTGCGGGTTCAGCGCTTCGGCCGCACCCGGGTCGTGCGTCACCAGCACCACCGCGCCGACGTAGCTGCGCAGCGCGTCGAGAACCTGCTCCCGCGAGGCCGGATCGAGGTTGTTGGTCGGCTCGTCGAGCAGCAGCACGTTGGCGGTGGACGCGACGAGGCCGGCCAGGGCCAACCTGGTCTTCTCGCCACCGGACAGCGTGCCCGCGGGCTGCTCGAGCTGCGGACCGCTGAACATGAACGCGCCCAACAGCCCCCGCAGATCTTGCTCCCCCGTGTCGGGTGCCGCATGGCGGATGTTCTCCCACACGGTCGCGCGGTCATCGAGCGTGTCGTGCTCCTGCGCGAAGTAACCGAGCTTCAGACCGTGACCAGGCTCCAGCGTGCCCGCGTCCGGCTTCTCGGCGCCCGCCAACAGCCTCAGCAGCGTGGTCTTGCCCGCGCCGTTCAGGCCCAGGACCACGACGCGCGACCCGCGGTCGATGGCCAGATCCACGCCGGTGAACACCTCCAGCGAGCCGTAGTTCTTGGTCAGGCCCTTCGCGACCAGCGGGACGCGACCGCAGGGCGCCGGGGTCGGAAACTTGATCCGGGCCACCTTGTCGGCCACCCGTTCCTCGTCCAGCGCTGCGATCATCCGATCGGCGCGGCGCAACATGTTCTGCGCGGCAACGGCTTTGGTGGCCTTGGCGCCCATCTTAGCGGCCTGGCTGCGCAGCGCGGTTGCCTTGCGTTCGGCATTGGCCCGTTCGCGGCGGCGACGCTGTTCGTCGGTGGCACGGGCGTCGAGATACTTCTGCCAGCCCATGTTGTAGACGTCGACCTCACCGCGCACCGCGTCGAGGAACCAGACCCGGTTGACGACCTCGGCCAAAAGGTCGACGTTGTGGCTGATGATGATGAGCCCGCCCTTGTGCTGGTGGAGGAACTCGCGCAGCCAGCCGATCGAGTCGGCGTCGAGGTGGTTGGTGGGTTCGTCGAGCAGCAGCGTGGTCCCAGATCCTGAAGCGCCGGCACCGCCTTCACTTGCGGCGAACAGGATGCGCGCCAGCTCCACACGTCGGCGCTGGCCGCCGGAGAGCGTGCGCAGCGGCTGAGTCAGAACGCGTTCGGGTAGACCGAGACTCGCGCAGATGCGGCCGGCCTCGCTTTCGGCGGCGTATCCGCCCAGGGCGGCGAACCGCTCCTCGAGCTGGCCGTAGCGGCGGACCGCTTTGTCGCGTGCGGCGTCGTCGGCGACCTCGGCCATCAACGCCTGTTGCTTCTCAAGGTCGGCCAGCAGCGTATCCAGCCCGCGGGCGGACAACACACGATCACGAGCCAGGACGTCGAGGTCGCCTTCCCTGGGATCCTGTGGCAGATAACCGATTTCACCGGTTCGGGTGATCGAGCCCGCATACGGCTCTCCTTCACCGGCCAGGATCCGCATCGTCGTCGTCTTGCCCGCGCCGTTGCGGCCGACCAATCCGATGCGGTCGCCGGGTTGCACCCGCAGTGCGGCACCCTCGGTCGAAAGCAGCGTGCGCGCGCCTGCGCGGACCTCGAGGTCCGTTGCGGTGATCACGCTGCTCTCCTGTTACTTGTCGTCGGTGAAGACCGGGGACCGCTGCTCTGCGCGCGCGGCTACCGCTTCTTCGAAGTTGGCGGTGAGCAGTCGGACGAAGAGTTGTCCCAGGCCTTCGGCCTGCATATGTGCCTCAAGGCTACCGGCGTCCAGTCCACTCCATAGCGTGCGCTTGGTCAACTCGATTCCGGGCCGGGAGAACGACGCGATCCGCTCGCCGAGCTCGTAGCAGACCTCGAGCAGATCGGCGTCGGGTACGGCCCGCGACACCAGGCCGATGCGTGCGGCCTCCTCGGCGTCCACGTCGCGTCCGGTGAGCATCAGCTCGAAGGCCCGTGACGTCCCGATCGCGCGCGGCAGCAGGTAGGACAGCCCGAGCTCGCTGGCGGTCAGGCCGTTGTTGATGCCCGCGGCGCGAAAATACGCCCCAGCTGCAGCGACGCGAATATCGCAGGCCAGCGCCAAGCACAGTCCCCCGCCGATCGCCGCACCGTTGACCGCCGCGATGACCGGCTGATGCATCTTCCGCAGGGCGAGGATGACGTCGTCGAGCACCTGCATCGACCGCAGCGCGAAGGTGGGCCGCGTCAGCCCGTCGACATGGGGCACCGCGCCGGCCGACTTGTGGTCAGCGCCCGACGAGAACCCGCGGCCCGCCCCTGTGAGCACTATCACCCGCACGGAGTTATCGTCGTTCAGCTCGTCGAGGACCTTCTTCAGCGGAACCATGACGTCGAACGCCATCGAATTCATCCGCTCGGGGCGGTTCAGGGTCACCAGCGCGACATTGGGACGCGGCCGATCGACAAGGACGAATCGGTCTTCCACAGGGCCTGGGTGGGGACTTGGCTGCTCGCTCACGGACTGCACGCTATCGCGTGCAACCGGTTAGTTCGGCTGACCGTTCTCCTGCGCGGCGATCGCCGCGTCCACGTCGAACGCCTTGACCTGCTGGACCAGGTCCTCCAGCGCGGCTGGCGGAAGGGCGCCGGCCTGGTTGAACACCAGCTTCCCCTTCTTGAATGCCATCAGCGTCGGGATGGAGCGGATCTCGGCTGCGGCCGCCAGCTGCTGCTCGGCCTCGGTGTCGACCTTCGCGTAGACCACGTCAGGGTGCTGCTCAGAGGATGCCGCGAACGTCGGGGCGAAAGCCTTACACGGGCCGCACCACGACGCCCAGAAGTCCACCAACACGATGTCGTTGCCCGTGATGGTGTCGTTGAATTCTTCAGCCGTGATGTCTCTGGTAGCCACGGTTCTCCTAACGTCGGGCTCGAGCAGTCTGTTCCCAGTATGTGGTCAAGCCAAAACGGCCATGGACGTTCGGCGGGTTCAGTGGAAATCCCTGAAGGCGTCGAGCAGGCGTTTACGAAAGGCCGGATCGAGCTCGTCGTCGCGGATCCGGCCGACGGTCGCGACAGTACTGCGGAACTGCTGAAGGTAGTTCTCGCAGCCCTCGCATTCGAGGAGGTGGGCGTCGAAACGGGCCCGGGTGTCCGGATCCAGCGCCCCGTCGAGGTAGGCCGTCACCAGCTCGACGAGTTCGTTGCAGTCCATCGCGTAGTCGGTCATGATGCGGCCTCCGCCAGATAGTTCTCGAGGGCCTGCCGGACGACGGCCCTGCCGCGGTGCAACAGCACCCGTTGGTTGGCAACGCTGATGTCGAGCAGCTCACACACTTCTTTGGAGTCGAACCCGAGCATGTCGCGCAGCGCGACGACGATCCGCTGTCGGTGCGGCAGCTTGTCGATCTCGCGGCGCGCCACCTCGACGAGCTCACCACCCACCACAGAACCCTCGGGGGTTTCGGGGAACGCTTCGGGCACCTGGTCGGGTTTCCAGTGGCCGGGATAGGTGTCGTCGGCGCCCCGGAATCGGGCCGGGTCCACCGTGCCGCCGGTGTACGAAGCGATCGCCGCGTCGGCATCGCGGCGCTCCCTCAAACCGCGCGCCTTGGCGATGTTGATCATCACGCTGAAAAGCCAAGTGCGCAAAGAGGATCGGCCTTCGAATCCGGCGATCCCCTTGATCAGAGCGATCCAGGTCTCCTGGACCACCTCTTCGGCGATTTCGTGGCTGGGCACGTAGCCGCGGGCCACCCGTAGCAGCGCCGGTGTGTGTTGGTCCACCAGTTGCGCGAAGACGGTTTCATCACCGGCGCGCAGCGCGGCGACGAGTCCGGAGTCGTCGACGGTGGCAATCACGATGAGTTCGCAGCTGGGTTCGACAACTCGCGACGGCCGCGTTCGAAGAAGTCGACGATGCGGCTGGTGAGACCGTCGACATTCGTGGCGCGATCCAGTGGGTAGAGCGCGCCGAACGGCGCATTCCAGAACGGGCCCGTCGGCACCGTCCACGGACCGACGTACGCATAGGGCATCGGGTGCTGGTCATCCCCCGTGGAGACGCCGTAGTTCACCTCGCTGTCGGTCACCGCCACGTCGAAGTGTTCGGGCCAGAGCACCGGATGACATTCGGGCAGAAAGGTCTTCAGTGCGTAGCCGCCGGCGTAGTGGCTTCGGTTGACCCACTCGGCGGCCTCGGCGTCGAGCCGCAGATCGATGTTGGGCGGCAATGGGTCGACGATCGGGTAGACGTCGTCGGGTGGACCCGCGACGATGCCTGCAGCGTCGGCGATCGAACTCATCGGTCCCTCCAGCCGCACCGCGTCGTTGGGCAGCACCAGATCGATGCCGTGCACCGCGATGGGGATGGTCACCGCGGCGAAACCGTCCGGGCGCACGGCCAGCCGGATCGTTCCCGACGATCGGTACTGCGGGCCGGCGATCAGACTCTCGGCCACTCCACGCAACTGGCGGCGCGTACCGACGTAAGTCGCCTCGAAGCTCACACTCACTGAGTTACCAGATGGCGCGTGGCGTTACAGAGACTTTCCGGCCAATGCCGCGGCCCGGTCTGCGTTGGCCAACAACTGCGCCTGCCATTTCGGCATCCAGAACATTTCGACCAGCAGCGCCGCGAGATAGATGACCGACGCCACGGTGTTGCCCCACGAGCCGGTCACCGAGTCCCAGATCGCCGTCCCCACCGCGACGACGAGAACCACGATCAGCAGCCAGCGCCACAGCTCGTTCGCGGCGGCGTCATGGAGCCCGCGGCTGTAGTCGATGACGGGTTGCGCCAGTCGGGCGTCATCGATCGGCTCCCCGCGCCGCACCGCGCGCGCCACTCTCACGCGCTCTTCGCCGGTCAACTCCTTCGCGCCGGGCCAGAACCGCGCCATTCGGCGGGCCATCCAGATTCCGTAGAACGTACCGACGACGACGAACACGATCACGGCGGCAAGCCAGAAGCCCGAATCGAGCCAGGCCAACGTTCCTAGGCAGAGTCCGACGACGACGCCGGTTGTCAGCGCCCGAGAGAAGAACCCACCGCGCCACACTGCGGCTGGAATCGTGACCACGGGACAAGTGTGACGGAGATTGGCGGTTTCACATGTCCAACACGACGTCCACCCGCGGTTGGGCCGAACAAATCAGCACAGTCCCGTCGGACGGGGTTACGAGCGGCTGCTGCGTGTAGGTGATGGCGCCGTCCACCAGCGCGGTGGCGCAGACATGACAGACGCCGCTGCGGCAGGAGAACCGTGTCGGGACGTCACACGCCTCGGCGAGTTCGAGAATGCTGTCGTAGCTCTCCGACCAGTTGACGGTGATCCCGCTGCGCACGAACGAGACCGACGGTCCGGTGCCAGGCGGCGCGTCGGGCACGTGTGGTACCCGGTGCGGCGTATTGGTGATGCCCGGATTGATCGGCGGTAAGGCGCCGAACAATTCGGTGCGGATCCGGGTCCGGTCGATTCCCGCCGCCGTCAGCGCGCTGCGCATGTCCGCTATGAAGAGTTCGGGACCGCACAAATACGCGACGGCGTCGGCGGGCAGGCCGAGCGCGGAGATCGCCGCCGAGTCGGGTCGACCGGACTCCGCCGTGTAGAACACGCGCTGATGCGCATTGGTCAGCGACTCGATGAGCTCACCGACTTCCTCGCCGAAAGCAGGGCTGTCGCGGTCTCGCGCGACGTGCAGCCACCAGATCTCCCGCGCACTGCGCTGCGCTGCGAGAGCATGCAACATCGCGAGCACGGGCGTGATGCCGATGCCCGCCGAAACCAGCACGACCGGTTCCGCTCCGTCGACCAGATAGAAGTCACCGCGTGGGGCGGCGGCCTGCACGAGGGTGCCTGCACGGACGTTGGCGTGAATCCACCCGCTGACGCGACCGTGCTTTTCGCGTTTCACGCTGATTCGGTAACGCGTTTGTGTGCCACCGCTCGACAACGAGTAGGTGCGCAGCGGCGCGGGATCGCCGGCAGGAAAGCGCAGAGTCAGGAACTGGCCCGGCCGCGCGACGGGCAGTGTGTCACCGTCGGCGGCCTCCAACTCGATCGACAGCACGGCCGGACTCTCGCGGCGGGCTTGCGCGACCCGCAGGGTGCGGAAGCCGGTCCACCCCGGCTCGACGCCGATCGGCGGTGAGGTGGCGCCCGACGGGCTCTCGTGGGCGGCGAGGAGTTCGGCGAAGGACTGCTGCCAGCCCGGGCTCAGCGCAGGCACATCGACGGCCCGACGGAGCATCCCCATGTCACGGTCGGGCAGATACAACAACGCATCGACGTCGGCGACGCTCAGTTCGTGGCGGCCGCGCCGCGTCCGCACGATCTCGTCACCCTCCGCCACCAGACCTTCTTCGATGACGCGGAAGTAGAAGCCCGGACGATGGTGAGCGACAAGGAGGTTGGGCATCTCGGGCTCGCCGAGGCGCATGCCGACCCGAAAGCACGTCACGCGCGGCTGAGTGACTTCGAACTCGGCCTGCCCGATCCGGTACCGGTCGCCGATGCACACCTCGTGATCGCTCAGACCGGTGATCGTGAAGTTCTCGCCGAACATTCCGGGCCACAGGTCGTCGCGCCCGAAATGGTGTCGCCAATGGTCGTAGGACTCTGTCTGGTACACCATCACTGCGCGTTGTTCGCCGCCGTGGCCCGCGAGGTCACCCTGGCCGTCCCCGTCGATGTTGAGCCGGCGCACCATGACGGGGCCCTGCACCGGGGTCTTGTAGATACCGGTGTGAACGGTCTTGCCCCGCCACGACACGTCGGCGGGCATACCCACGTTGATGGAGACGACCGTCGGTACCGCCGGTGTGGTCATGCGTCGGCCAAGCGTGCGCGACGGTAGTGCCTTCGGGCCTTCATCCGGTTCCCGCAGATGGCCATCGAACACCACCGGGCGGTGTTGGGCTTGCTGCGGTCGATGAGAAACAACCGGCATTCGGGGTTCGCACATGGCCGCAGCCGGCCGGGACTGGAGATCCGCAGAGCGTCCCAGGCCAGCACCGCGCGTGCCGCACCGCTGGCGCCGCCTTCGACATCGAGCCGCCAGTCCAATCCGTCGCCGTCGACGACGGGCCGCAAGCGGACGTCCGCCACGAACCGCTTCAGCGCTTTGGGGCCGGCGTCACCACGCACCACCTTCTGCAGTGCCGATCGCGCCTCGAGCAGTGCGGCTTCCTCGTCTTTCGTGGCGGCGATGCCGTGTGCGCGCATCCAGGCTTTCGCTGCAGCCGAATCGGCGAGGCCATCGTGCACGATGCCGTCGATCACGGGCGTTGTGTTGAGTAGGTCCAGCAACAACGCCTCATCGGACGGGCTTACTGCCACCAGATCCATAACTAACCTCCAAATTGCTATTGACAGGTTACATCACGGGGAGTTGACTGTCACTAACCGATAAAACTAGTTAAAGGAGTTAGTCATGGGAGTGCAGGTCCACCATCGCCACACCACCGTCGGCGGCCATCGGCTGTTCTACCGCGAGGCGGGTCCACAGGACGCGCCGGCGCTGGTCCTGCTGCACGGGTTTCCGACCAGTTCGTTCATGTTCCGTGACCTGATCCCCCGGCTGGCCGACCGCTATCACGTGATCGCGCCGGATCACCTCGGCTTCGGACTGTCCGACGCACCCACCGTCGACGAATTCGACTACACCTTCGACGCGTTGACCGACCTCACCGAGGGACTGCTCGACCAGCTGGGCCTGACCCGGTACGCAATTTACGTCCAGGACTACGGCGCGCCGATCGGATGGCGGTTGGCCCTGCGGCACCCGCAGTCGATCACCGCGATCGTCACGCAGAACGGCAACGGCTATGACGAAGGGTTTGTCGAGACCTTCTGGACCTCGGTCTGGGACTATCAGCGCGATCAGAATCCCGCCACCGAAGCGGGCGTGCGCACGGCGCTCAGCGTCGAGGGAATCCGGTGGCAGTACGTGACCGGCGTCAGCGACGAATCGCTGGTAAGCCCCGACGCGTGGACGCTCGACGCCGCGTTGGTGAGCCGCCCCGGCAACGACGAGGTGCAGCTCAAGCTCTTCCGGGACTACGCGACGAACGCGCCCATGTACCCGGCGCTGCACGAGTACCTGCGCACCAGCGGGGTGCCGGTCCTAGCGGTGTGGGGTCAAGGCGACCCGATTTTCGGACCGGACGGCGCCCGTGCCTTCGGCAAGGACGCGCCGGACGCCGAAATTCATCTACTCGACGGCGGCCACTTCCTGTTGGAGACCGCAGCCGAGGAAGTCGCCGGCCTGATCCGCGACTTCCTGCAGCGAACCACCGCATAGATATCGAAAGAAGGGACACGACAATGGGATTGGCATGGCAACAAAGTCCGCTGGCCGCGGGTTCGGTCGGGCGTTTCCTGACCGCGCAACCGATGCCCGAGCACCTACTGTTCGCTGAGCCGCTGCGCCGGCGGATGCGGGTGCGCGTCGGTGACCACTGGATCGCCGACAGCGAGAACGTGCTGGCGCTGCACGAACCGGGGCGCTACCCAGTCGCCTACTTCCCGCGCTCTGATATCACCGACGGCATCTTGATCGCCGAGGACCGCGTCACCCAACACGGTGATTTGGGCGAGATGCAGTGGTACACCGTGGTCGTCGGCGATCGACGCCTCCCCCACGCGGCGTGGGAGCACACCGCACCGCCCGAGTACGCCGACGAGCTGACGAAACGCGTCGCATTCGCGTGGCGGGCGATGGACGGTTTCTACGAGGAGGATGACCGCATCGTCGGGCATGCGGCGGACCCGTACCACCGGATCGACATCAGGAACACGTCACGCCATCTCGTCGTCCGCGACGGTGAACGGGTGATCGCCGACAGCCATCGCCCGGTGGTTCTGTACGAGTCGGGTTTCGCGCCGCGATGGTACGTGCCGCGCGAGGACGTCGACGAGACACGACTCGAACACGTTGACGGCCAGACGTTCTGCCCGTACAAGGGGTTGGCCGACTACTACACCGTCGGCGAACACCAGAAGGCTGCCTGGTCCTACCTCGACGCGTGGCCGGAGTCCGGCAGGGTGAGCGGTCTGGTGTCCTTCGAACCCGACAAGATCGAGGTGTGGCTCGACGATCGGCGCCTGCAGCTCGAACCGGGCCAAACCGTCGTCGCCCACGGCATCGACCGCGGACTGGACGCCGACGAGGTGCTGCAGAACGCCGCACGGAGCGCATCGTGAAGGCGACACTGGAAGTTGTGATCGTGCCGGTGTCGGATGTCGACAAGTCGCTGGATTTCTACCAAGACAGGCTCGGCTTCACGCTCGACGTCGACTACGCACCCGCGCCGGATTTCCGGGTCGTGCAGCTGACACCGCCCGGATCAAGCACCTCGATCCAGTTCGGCGTCGGACTCACCGACGTGCATCCCGGCTCGGTGCGGGGTCTGTATCTCGTGGTCGACGACATCACTGCGGTGCGTGACGAACTCATCGACCGCGGTGTCGGCGTGACATCCATCCGCCACAAGGACATCGACCACGGCGAGTGGCGAGGTCGCTACCGACTGGGTGCCGATCCGCACAGGTCCGACTACGCCAGCTTCGCCGACTTCAGCGATCCCGACGGAAACGAGTGGGTTCTCCAGGAACGGGGTCATCGGAATGACTGACCGCCCTGCGGTGCTGGTGTTCGACGTGAACGAGACCCTGCTCGACATCGAAGCGCTCGAACCGCATTTCGATCGGGTCTTCGGCGACCGCGGTGTGCTTCGTGAGTGGTACAACCAGCTCGTCATGTACTCGATGGCGGTCACCCTGTCGGAGACGTACATCGACTTCTTCACGCTCGGGCAGGCGGTGCTGCGGATGCTCGGCGACATTCAAGGGATATCGGTCACCGAGGGTGATCTCGACGACTTCGCGCGCGGAATGCGCACCATGCCCGCCCATCCCGACGTGGCGCACGGGTTGGCCGCGCTGCGCGCGCAGGGTTATCGCCTTGTCACTCTGACGAATTCCCCGACCAGTTCCGGTGCGCCGACGCCCCTGGACAACGCGGGCGTCGCCGAGTTCTTCGAGAAACAGTTCAGCGTCGACACCTGGAGGGTGTTCAAGCCGGCCCGACAGCTCTACACCGGGGTCGCCGAGGCGCTGGGGGTGGCGCCGTCGCAATGCATGATGGTCGCCGCCCACCCGTGGGACACGATGGGTGCGCAATCCGCGGGATTCGGCGCCGCGCTGATCACCCGGCCGGGCAATGCACCACTGCCGACTCGTGAGGTTCCTGCGCCTGATGTGGTCGCCGCGGACCTGCTGGAACTTGCTGAGCACCTTAGCTAGAGACGGCCGCGAACCTCAGACTGTGAAGCCCAGCGCGCGCAGCTGTTCGCGGCCGTCCTCGGTGATCTTGTCCGGACCCCACGGCGGGTTCCACACCCAGTTGATCTTGATCTCTTTGACAAGGCCACTGCCCACCAGTGCCGTGCGCGACTGGTCCTCGATCACATCGGTCAGTGGGCAGGCCGCCGACGTCAGCGTCATGTCGATCAACGCGACGTTCCCCTCATCGCCCTTTTCGACGTTGAGGCCGTACACGAGACCGAGGTCGACGACATTGATGCCGAGTTCCGGATCGACGACGTCGCGCATCGCCTCTTCGAGGTCAGCGAGCAGTTCGTCGCTAGGCACTGCGGTGTCGCTCATCTGAAATCTCCTCATTGATTGGAGTTAGTACTCCGCTTGATGCGCTTGCCTCCGCGAGCGCGGCTTTGAAGGCCATCCAACCCAGCAGCGCGCACTTCACCCGCGCCGGGTACTTCGAGACGCCCGCAAACGCGATGCCGTCGCCGATCACATCCTCGTCACCCTCGACGGCCCCGCGCGACGAAATCATCTCGGTGAACGCCGCGACAGTCTTCAGCGCCTGGCCGACGTCCTGGCCGATCACCTGATCGGTGAGCACCGAGGTCGACGCCTGGCTGATCGAACAGCCCTGTCCGTCATAAGAGATGTCGGCGACGTGCGCACCGTCGTCGGACAACGTGACGCGCAGCGTGACCTCGTCGCCGCACGTCGGGTTCACCTGATACGACTGCGCGTGATACGGCTCGCGCAGCCCGCGGTGATGCGGGTGCTTGTAGTGATCCAGGATCACCTCCTGGTACATCTGCTCTAGTCTCACGCGAAAAACTCCACAGCCCGCTTGACCCCGGCGATCAGCCGGTCGACCTCGTCGAGGGTGTTGTAGACGGCGAACGACGCCCGCACCGTGGCGGCCACCCCGAACCGGCGGTGCAGCGGCGCGGCGCAGTGGTGCCCGACGCGAACCGCCACCCCGTCGTCGTCGAGCACCTGCCCGACGTCGTGGGCGTGCACGCCGTCGACGACGAATGCCACCGGGGACCTGCGCACGGCAGGATCCGTCGGACCGAGGACCCGCACCCCGGGGATCGTTGCCAGTCCCCCCAGCGTCGCGGCTACCAGACGGTGTTCGTGCTCGGCGACCGCCGACATCCCGATATCGCCGAGATACCGCGCGGCAGCGGCCAACCCGACCACCTGGGAGATCATCTGGGTACCCGCCTCGAACCGCTGCGGTGGCGGCATATAGGTGGCGCGCTCCATCGTGACCGTCTCGATCATCGAGCCGCCGGTCAGGAACGGCGGCAACGCCGCCAGCAGATCCGCCCGCCCGTACACTGCGCCGATTCCGGTGGGGCCCAGCATCTTGTGCCCGGAGAACGCCGCGAAGTCCACGTTCAGGGCGTGGAAGTCCACCGGCTGGTGCGGGACCGACTGGCAGGCGTCGAGCACGGTCAGTGCGCCGACAGCCTTGGCCCGGCGGACCATCTCGGCCACCGGCGGAGCGGTGCCGGTGACGTTGGAATGATGAGTGAAGGCAACGACTTTCACCCGCTCGTCGAGTTCGAGCGAGTCCAGGTCGACATGCCCAGCCTGATCACCTGAGTCGGTGAGGCCGTACCAGCGCAGGGTGGCACCGGTGCGCCGGGCCAGCTCCTGCCAGGGAATGAGATTGGCGTGATGCTCGAGCTCGGTGGTGACGATGACGTCGCCGGGGCCGACTGCGCCGGGGAACCGGTCGTCGCCCAGCACGTAGGAGATCAGGTTGAGCGCCTCAGTGGCGTTCTTGGTGAATGCCAGCTCGTCGGCATCGGCCCCGACGAACGCGGCGATGTCGGCGCGACCCTGCTCGTAGGCGTCGGTGGACTCCTCCATCAGCTGATGGGCACCGCGGTGGACGGCTCCGTAGTGATGCAACAGGAACTCGCGCTCGGCGTCGAGGACCTGCAGCGGTTTCTGCGAGGTCGCCCCGGAATCCAGGTACGCCAGCTGATGTCCGCCCCGCATCACCCGATTGAGGATCGGGAAGTCGGCGCGGATCGCCGTGACGTCGAGATCGACCGAGGCCGTCACCGTCAGGCCCCCGCGGCTGCTGCCTGGGTGAAGCGCTCGTAGCCGTTCTCTTCGAGTTCGTCGGCCAGCTCCGGACCGCCGGACTCGATGATGCGACCGCCGAAAAACACATGGACGAACTGCGGCTTGATGTAGCGCAGGATCCGCGTGTAGTGAGTGATCAGCAGGACGCCACCGTTCTCGGTCTCCTTGTAGCGGTTCACCCCTTCACTGACGACGCGCAGCGCGTCGACGTCGAGGCCGGAGTCGGTCTCGTCGAGTATCGCGATCTTGGGCTTGAGCAGACCGAGCTGCAGGATCTCGTGGCGCTTCTTCTCGCCGCCGGAGAAGCCTTCGTTGACACTGCGTTCGGAGAACGACGGGTCGATGTCGAGGTCGGACATGGCCGTCTTGACCTCCTTGACCCAGTGCCGCAGCTTCGGCGCCTCACCACGTACGGCGGTGGCGGCGGTGCGCAGGAAGTTCGACATCGATACGCCGGGTACCTCGATCGGATACTGCATCGCGAGGAACAGGCCGGCGCGGGCGCGCTCGTCGATGCTCATCTCGAGCACGTTCTCGCCGTCAAGCGTGATCGATCCGGAGGTGACGGTGTACTTGGGATGACCGGCGATCGCGTAGGACAGCGTGGACTTGCCGGATCCGTTGGGTCCCATGAGCGCATGGGTCTCCCCCGACTTCACCGTCAGGTTGACGCCCTTGAGGATGGGTACCTCTTCGCCTTCCGGTGTGAAGACCGATGCGTGCAGATCCTTGATTTCAAGTGTGGTCATTACGACGTTCTCGATTCGTTCAGGTCGTTCTCGTGCAGTTCTTTTTCAATGGCTTCGGTCAGACGCTCGCGCACGGCGGGGACGGCGATCTTCGCGATGATCTCGTTGAAGAAGCCGCGCACCACCAGACGGCGGGCCTGATCCTCGGGAATGCCGCGGGACCGGAGGTAGAACAGCTGCTCGTCGTCGAAACGTCCGGTGGCGCTGGCGTGTCCGGCGCCGATGATCTCGCCCGTCTCGATCTCCAGGTTGGGCACCGAGTCGGCGCGCGCGCCGTCGGTGAGCACCAGGTTGCGGTTCACCTCGAAGGTGTCGGTCCCAGTGGCTTCAGCGCGGATCAGCACGTCTCCGACCCACACGGTATGCGCATCGGGCTTGCGCGATTCCGGATCGCCTTGCAGCGCACCCTTGTACAGCACGTTCGACTTGCAGTTGGGCTGCGAGTGATCCACGAGCAGACGCGATTCGAAGTGCTGGCCGTCGTCGGCGAAGTATGTGCCGAGCATCTTGGCCTCGCCGCCGGGTGCGGTGTAGCGCACGGTGGCCGTTGTCCGCACGACGTCGCCGCCGAGAGTGACATTGACGTGGTTCAGCACCGCGTCCTTGCCCAACAGCGCGTGGTGGGAGCTGACGTGCACGGTGTCGTCGGCCCAGTCGGCGATCCAGATGACGCCGAGGCCCGCCGAGTCGCCGACGATGATTTCGACGTTGTCGGCGTAGACCCCGCTGCCACGCAGGTCGACGACCACGATGGCCCGCGACAGTTCTTCGACGTGGATCTGCAGGTGGCCGTAGGCGACGACGTCCTCACCCGGTCCGTCGATGACGATCTCGATCGGCTCGGCGACCTCGGTGTCCCGTGCGACGGTCACGATGGTCGCCGACTCGAACGATGAGAAGGCCTGCGCGGCAACGCGATCGGAGGGCTTGCCCGCCTGGCCGAGCCGCTCGTCCCCACGCCCGACGGTCTCGACGGTGACGCCGGGACGATCGGTGACGGTGATGGTGGCGGTGCCGGACGGCTTCCCATTCGACCCAGCCGACCCGTCGTGCAGGCCGCGCAGCCGCTTCAGCGGCGTGAACCGCCAGATCTCGTCGCGGCCACCGGGCACCTCGAACGCGTTGACGTCGAACGACGAGAACAGTTCACCCTTGTTGACGGCAGTGAGGGCCGAACCCTCAACTGCCTCGGTCAAGTTGC
>JBIQHU010000126.1:0-15312 GCA_044508395.1 Mycobacterium sp.
TCCCGTCCTACGAGGATCAGTACTACAGCCCGGACTTCGGCCAGGCGACCGGTGCCGCAGTGCCGTTGGACGATTACGGCTACTCGGATTACCGCTAGCTAGTTTCTGCGCGTGGGCCCACGCGCAGCCGCGAGCAGACGCGAACACCCCCAAAATCTAGCGATTTTGGGGGTTTTCGCGTCTTTTCACCGGGTTGTCCACAGGCCAGTGCGGTGTGGGCTTTCGCTGGGGGCCGTTGCCCGTAAGCATGCTTGGAATGTCGGGTGAGGCTGTTGAGAGCATCTTTGCTGCCAACGGTGGCGTCGCCACCAGGCGACAATTGCTCGCCGTTCTGTCGCCGAAAGCGCTCGAATATGCGGTCAGAGCAGGCAAGTTGTTCCGCGTGCGACGCGGCGTCTACACGTTGAAGGTGCCCGATATACCCGCCAGACTTGCTGCGCTTGACCTCGCGTGTGGTGGGCGCGTCGTTGCCTGCATGCAGACTGCGGCCGAAATGTACGGGTTCGACACCGAACTCGATGATCGGCTGCACATTCTCGACCCCGGTATTCGCATGAGACCTTCGCCGGAAGTGATGGTGCATCAACGATTCGGTGCACCACTGAGAAGTGTCCGTGGTCGACTTGCGACGGCCCCCGCATGGACCGCGGTAGAGATCGCGAGGACGCTCCGTCGACCACGGGCGCTTGCGGTTCTCGACGCCGC
Source organism: Mycobacterium sp. (assembly GCA_044508395.1). Taxonomy (GTDB): domain Bacteria; phylum Actinomycetota; class Actinomycetes; order Mycobacteriales; family Mycobacteriaceae; genus Mycobacterium. Next base: position 706 of record JBIQHU010000126.1, read on the forward strand.
GCTGCATTCGGCGTGTTGTACGCAACAAGGGCTGGTCGCGGCGGTTGAGGAGCAGAGGGGGCGGCGCGGCATCGTCGTGGTCCGAGAACTTGTTCAGCTCGCCGACGCACGCGCGGAATCGCCAATGGAAAGCGAAGCGCGGCTGGTGTTCGTTGACGGTGCCCTGCCGCTGCCGGAATTACAGTACGAGATCAGAGACCTTCACGGAAAACTGTGGCGGGTGGACTTCGCGTGGCCCGGGGCGAAAGTCGTCGCCGAGTACGACAGCGTCGAATGGCATGCGAACCCTGACGGCTGGAAACACGACCGCATGAAGTCCGCCCGATTGGCGGAATGCGGGTGGACGACCATCCCGATGGTTGTCGACGACATCCGCAAGTATCCCGACGAATTGGTGCGACGGATCGGCGGCCACCTGGAGCGCGCCACACTCGCGAGCTGAGCCCCGGTCGCCGGTGAGCAGACGCGTACACCCCCTATTTCCGCGCGATTTGGGGGTGTACGCGTCTGCTCGCGAGGAGACTTGACGGTGGTGTTTGCGCACGCGGCATGGTTCGTAGTCGGGTTGGCCGCCCTGGTCGCCGGGGCGGAAGTGATGGTGCGCGGCGCGACGAAGATCGCCTCGCGACTGGGCATCAGCGCGATCGTCATCGGCCTGACGGTGGTGGCGATCGGCACGAGCATGCCCGAACTGGCGATCGGTGTGGTCGCCGCCTCGGAGGGCACCGGCGCCCTCGCGGTCGGCAACATCGCCGGCGCCAACGTGATCAATCTGCTGTTCGTGCTCGGACTCAGCGCGCTGATGCTGCCGCTGGCCATCGAAATGCGCACGCTTCGTTTCGAACTGCCGGTGATGGCGGTCGCCGCGATCCTGCTGTTGGTCCTGGCATTCGACGGTGTGCTGTCCCGCGTCGACGGGACGATCCTGGTCGTCTGCGCAGTGGTCTACACATTCGCCGTGATCCAGGCTGCACGGCGGGAAACCCGCGACGCCGCAGACGAATTCGTCCAGGCGTACCCCGCCGACACCACCAGCGGCCGCAGCACCGCCCTGCACGTGGCGATGATGGTCGGCGGCATCGCGATCATCGTGCTCGGCGCCGATCGGCTGGTCGACGCCGCAGTCGGCATCGCCGGCGACTTCGGCGTATCCGATGCGCTGATCGGGCTGACAGTCGTCGCGATCGGCACGACCGCCCCCGAACTCGTCACCACCGTCGTCTCCACGCTACGCGGCGAACGAGACATCGCGATCGGGAACCTGCTCGGTAGCAGCATCTACAACATCCTGCTGATCCTGGGCGTCACCTGCCTGGTACCCGCAGACGGTCTCGAGCTGCCGTCCGCGCTGGTGCGTATCGACATCCCGATCATGGTCGCCGTGACGCTGGCATGCATCCCGATCTTCATCTCCGGCCGACGCGTTCATCGCAGCGAGGGCGCGGCCATGGTATGCGCGTACGTCGCGTTTCTGGTCTTCTTGCTTACGACGCAGACGTAAGCCCCCGTACGCCCGCGAGCAGACGCGTACACCCCCAATTTCGGCGCGATTTGGGGGTGTACGCGTCTGCTCGCGAGGAATACGCGGCCATCCGCGTCAGGCGGGTTGGCGTGCCGCGAACCCGGCGAGGTTCGCCTGCAGATAGTCGCGCACGGTGACCGGCTCACGTCCAATGAGATCGCGCAGCGCGTCGGCATCGGCGGGCAGTGTGCGCCCACTCCGGGCCACCATGTCGCCTACTGCCGAAATGTGCTGTGCCATCGCGGGGTTCACGACATCCTCGTCGTCGTGCAGGGATTGCGCCTCCAGATCGCGGCGCCATTCCTCCTGCGCGACGGCCTCGTAGCGGACATCGCCGGAGCTGAGTTCGGTGATCAGCTCGGCGATCTCGGTGTGGCTGAGCGCCTCCGCCCCCTTCGCGTAATAGATCGGTTCGGCGAAGCGTTCCGGCCTCAGCAGCGCGGTCAGGGCCAGCTCTGCGGCGTCGCCGCCGCTGATCCACGCGACTTCGTTGGGCCCGAACGAGTTGCGGATGACTCCGCGTTCGAGGACCGAACGACCGTGCAGCACAGCGAGGTTCTCATGGAACAGCGCCGCCACCCGGAGGATGAGGAGGTCGAGACCGGCCCACTGCAGGATCTCCTCGGCGAGCCACTGAGCCCGCCCGAGTGCGCTCGGGTTTTCGGGGTGCGCCGGACCCATTGACATCACGACGGTTCTCGGTCGGCGCCCGACCTCGCGAACGGCGGCGGCGTAGTTGGCCGCGGCCGGAACGACTCCCGCATCGATCGGATAGGTGAAGTACGCCAGGTCGACATCGGTCAGCGCGGGAACCAGCGACCGTCGGTCGTGCAGGTCGCCGACGACGACTTCGGCACCCAGTGCGGCGAGCCGATCGGTGCGCTCGCCGAGGGTGCGAGCCAGCACCCGGACCGTCCGGCCTTCCTCGCGCAGGCGTCGGACCAGGTACTCGCCGGTGTTGCCGTGACGTCCGGTCGCTCCGGTCACCAGGATCGGGTTGGTGGTCATGGATTGCATCTCCTCGGGGTCGGATGGACGTCAGTCGAAGGTGAACAGAACCTTGCCGCCGCGCTGGGTGGCCTGGGCGTGCGCGAATGCCTTCTGGTGTTCGTCGAGGTGGTAGGTGGCCTCGACGGGTACCGACAGTTCGCCGTCGGCAACCAGACCGGCGAGGTAGGACAGCGTGTCAACGATCTCTCGTCGCGGCGCGGTGAAGTACCAATTGCCAAGCCAGAAGCCCGTATACCGAATCTCCTTGGCGAACAGCGCGGCGGAGGACGGGCCCGTCGGCGCACCGGTCAGTGAGCCGTAGGTGATAGCGGTGCCGCCGAACGCCAGCGCGTCGACCAGGCTTGCGGCGTGTGTCCCACCCAACGGGTCGAGAACCAGGCGCAGCTGCCGCCCGTCGAGCGCATTCGCGATATCGGTGGCGTTATCCGCCCCGCTGACGAGGACGACGTCGCCGCCGGCTTCCCTGACTTCGGCCGCGGCGTCCTCGCGACGCACCACGTTCAGCGTCCTCAGGCCACGGCGCTTCGCGAGCGCCACCACCAGCCTGCCGACGGCCGAGTTCGCGGCGGTCTGACCGACCCAGTCACCGACCTTCAGGTCGGCCCGCTCCAACAGCAGGTGGGCCGTCACCGGGTTGATCGTCACCATCGCCAGCTGCAGGGGATCGCCAACGGGTGCCTCGACGACGTCGTCGCGGGCGACGACAACCTGCTGTGACCAGGTGCCGTATTCGTATGTCGGCAAAAGGATCACACGCTTGCCGATGAGGCCGCGGTCCACACCGTCGCCGACGGCGTCCACGATGCCGACCCCTTCGGCGCCGACGGTCGCCGGCAGTTGCGGGCGGGCGAGGTACCGGCCCTGAATCAACAGAAGATCCGACGGGTTGATGGCGGCCGCCTCCAGGCGTACCGACACCTGATCTGGACCGGGTGTGGATTCGGGACTGTCGGTGAGTTCGACCGACTCCTCAGGCGGACCGAACTGGGTTGCGACGAGATGTTGCATGGCTGCCTCCTTCGATGCTGCGCATCAAAGTACACCGATCGGTACCCAAGAGGCTAGACGCAGTGATATACCCCATATTCGGGAATACTGAGCGCTCTAACCGCCGAAAGAGTCCTTGTAGTAGACGACCTGGCTGGAGGTCACGAGCAGGTCGCCGGCACGCGACCACAGCTGGGCCGTCTGATCGAAGTAACCTCGGGCGAACTGCTGGCCCGCTGCGGTGGCCAGCACGTAGTCATCGCCCAGCTTGGTCAGCTCGGCGCCGTCGACGTGGAAGTACACCGCCATGGAGATGGTCCCTGCGGGAACGGGTCCGCCCCGGCGCAGGAAGATTCGGGGGTAGAAGATGTCGGAAAGCGCGGCCAGTGCGCCGAAGTCGAGATCCCGGACGGGATCGTGGCGCACCCAGAGCGTCGTCGTCGACGACGGTCGAGCGACCCCGTCGACGGGCGGGGGTCCGGCGACGAACCGAAGGTCATAGTTCTGCAGGAACCGTACGCCCTCGGGACCCGGCGTCCGCTCCACCGACTCCGGAGACGGCACGTCCGGCATCACCGCCTCCGTGTCCGACCACGTCTCGCGGCGGATTCCGAAAACGGCTGTGGCCGTGGACATCACATTTTTGTCCTGATGCAGGGTGACCGTCCAGTGCTGGTTGGACCGATTGGCCCGCACTAACGTGGTGTCGATGCGGAACTCGCCGTCGGCGATGGGTGCGGCGAAGTTCACGGTGAGCGCCACCGGATCACCGGCGCGCTCGGGATGCAGCTCGACGGCGCGCAGGAGGGCTGCGGCGGTCGCTCCGCCGAACGGGCCGACCATGTTGGCGTATTCGGGCACTGTGCGACCCAGCAGGCCCTGGCCGCTGGCCCCGAGCTCGATGGCTGCGTCGAATGGGTGGGTCGTCACATCGTCTCCTCAAGGCAAGTCCACGCCAGGTATGGTACCGATCGGTATACTCGCACGCATGACCACCGAGGCGTCCCATGGGGGCCGGGGCGCGCGAGAACGCCTCGCCGCCACCGCCGCCAAACTGTTCTACCGCAACGGCATCAACGCCACCGGTGTCGAGGCGGTGATCCAGCAGGCCAAGGTGTCCAAACGGACCCTCTATCAACATTTCTCGAGCAAGACCGAACTCGTCGAGAATTACCTGCGCTCACTCGATGAGTCGGGCACTCCGATGGAGCGGCCGTTGGATCGCAGCGACCTCACTCCCCGGGAGCGACTGCTCGCGATCTTCGACGCACGGCCGGTGGAGCGGTTTCGAGGGTGCCCGTTCCACAACGCCGCGGTCGAGTCCGCCGGCGAGTGGGCGGGCGTCGACGACATCATCCGCACGCACAAGCGGCGCTTCGCCGAGCGGCTCGTCGAGGTGGCCGGGGAGGCCGGCGCGGACGACGCATACGCGCTGGGTAACCAGTTGATGGTGCTGTTCGAGGGAGCGACCGCGCTGGCGACGTCGCTCAACGACACCGCGGCGATGCTGCACGCACGCGCCGCGGCCGCTCGGCTGATCGATGACGCCACCGGGCAACGGGGGTGAGTGTCGGGGCGCGCGCCTAGACTCGGCTTCGTGCTCATCGGTTCGCATGTTCACGGAGACGACCCCCTGGCCGCCGCCGCCGCCGACGGTGCCGACGTCGTGCAGTTCTTCCTCGGCAACCCGCAGAGCTGGAAGAAACCCAAGCCGCGCGAGGACGCCGACGTGCTCAAGGCGTCCAGCGTCCCGCTCTACGTGCACGCGCCGTATCTGATCAACGTCGCATCGGCCAACAACCGCGTGCGTATCCCGTCGCGCAAGATCCTGCAGGACACCTGCGACGCCGCATCGGAGATCAACGCGACCGCGGTGATCGTGCATGGCGGGCACGCCGACGACAAGGACTACGAGGCGGGCTTCGAACGCTGGGTCAAGGCGTTGGACTATCTCGAGACCGACATGCAGATCTACCTGGAGAACACCGCAGGTGGAGATCACGCGATGGCGCGGCACTTCGACGTCATCGGGCGGCTGTGGGACCGCATCGGCGATACCGGCATCGGCTTCTGCCTGGACACCTGCCACGCGTGGGCCGCGGGGGAGGAACTGATCGACGCGGTCGACCGCATCAAGGCCCTCACCGGACGCATCGACCTGGTGCACTGCAACGACTCGCGCGACGCCGCAGGGTCGGGCGCCGATCGGCACGCCAACTTCGGTACCGGAAAGATCGATCCGCAATTGCTGGTCGCGGTGGTCGAGGCGGCCGACGCGCCGGTGATCTGTGAGACGGCCGATGCGGGCCGCAAGGACGATATCGCGTTTCTTCGCGAGCACGTCAGCTGACGCCGTGCGCCGACCGGCGCGTCCGAGCACGGTGCAATAACAAAAACGCCATTCAAATTTCGGGTGCACAGACAGTTAACTAGGCTCTTCGTCGAGGAACAGGCGGTACCGATCGCCGACCGGCATCCGAGGGGTTCAGTGTCCGCCATTGAGCAGCAAGCGGTTGTGCTGCCAACTGCGATCGAGCCGCCGTCGAGCGCGGGTCGTTCCGGCCGATGGCTTCGCATCGCGCGGTGGATCGCAATCACTATCTGGGCAACCGTTGTCATCTATCGCACCGCGACCGACGGCTTCGCGTTCAACCGGGAGCTGGTGCTGCTCTACATCTGCACCGGGTTGGCCGCGGCAAGCATCGGTCAGGGCCGTCGGATGTTCTACATCATCCGCGACTGGCTGCCGTTCGCCCTGGTGCTCATCGCGTATGACCTGAGCAGGGGCGCCGCCGACATGATCGGCCGGCCGACGCTGTGGGAGTGGCCGGCCGACGTCGACCGTTGGCTCTTCTCGGGGACCGCGCCGACGGTGTGGCTGCAGGAGCGGCTGAAATTGCCCGACCCGCCCTGGTGGGAGGTGGTCGTCAGCAGCGTCTACATGTCGTTCTTCATCCTTCCCTACGTGGTGGCGGCGGTGCTGTGGTTGCGCGATCGGGAGGAATGGAAGGCGTTCGTAAAGCTGTTCGTCGGTATCTCGGTCGCGGGGTTGGTGGTCTATGCGACTCAGCCGGCCGCACCGCCATGGGCGGCCGCGCGCTGCACCTCGGAGGATGTCGCCGGTGGTCCCGCCAATCCACAGTGCATGTTCCGGTCAGCCCGCGGCGTGCCCGATGGCGGCGTCCTCGGCGCGATGCAGACCACTCAGGACGGCGCCAACAACTGGATCGAACGGATCGTCGGCCGCGGCTGGGGCAACCTCAACCTGCACTCCGCGACGTCGTTGCTCGATCAGGGCCAGGCCAGCGTCAACCTGGTCGCGGCCATTCCGTCGCTCCACGCCGGTATGACCGCCGCGGTCGCGATGTTCCTATGGAACCGGGTCCACAAAGGCTGGCGTCCGCTGCTGGTGATCTATCCGCTGATCATGGCGTTCACGCTGGTGTACACCGCGGAGCACTACGTCATCGACATCCTGCTGGGCTGGATCCTGGCCATCGTCGCGATCCTGCTGCTCAATCGCCATCAAGCCCGCCGATCGCGCCGGTTGACCTCGCCTGACCTCGCGGCAAGCGACGCCAGCTAGGCGTTACATCTTCCGTACGACTGTCGAGAAAGCGTAATATCGGCGTATGCCAGATACGCACGTCGTCACCAATCAGGTTCCTCCGCTGGAGGACTACAACCCGGCCGCGTCGCCGGTGCTCGCCGAAGCGCTGATCCGCGAGGGCGGCGAGTGGGGCGTCGACGAGGTCGACGAGCTCGGCGCGATCGCGGGCTCGCAACAGGCCCAGCGCTGGGGCGAGCTCGCCGACCGCAACCAGCCGGTGCTGCACACCCACGACCGGTACGGCCATCGTGTCGACGAGGTCGAGTACGACCCCGCGTACCACGCGTTGATGAGCACGGCGATCGGCCACGGCCTGCACGCCGCGCCGTGGGCTGACGACCGGCCAGGCGCCCACGTCGTCCGCGCCGCCAAGATGTCGGTTTGGACACCCGAGCCCGGCCACGTATGCCCGATCTCGATGACCTACGCCGTCGTCCCCGCTCTGCGGGCCAACCCCGGACTGGCCAAGGTTTACGAGCCGCTGCTGACCAGCCGCCACTACGACCCCGAGCTGAAGGTGTCTACCACCAAGGCCGGCATCACCGCGGGCATGTCGATGACCGAGAAGCAAGGTGGCTCCGACGTGCGCGCGGGTACCACGCAGGCGACCCCGAACGCCGACGGCAGCTACAGCCTGACCGGCCACAAGTGGTTCACCTCGGCGCCGATGTGCGACGTCTTCCTGGTTCTGGCACAAGCACCGAAGGGGCTGTCGTGCTTCTTCCTGCCGCGGGTGCTGCCCGACGGCAGCCGCAACCGCATGTTCCTGCAGCGGCTCAAGGACAAGCTCGGCAACCACGCCAACGCGTCGTCCGAAGTGGAGTACGACGGCGCGATCGCGTGGCTGGTCGGCGAGGAAGGCCGCGGTGTGCCCACGATCATCGAGATGGTCAACCTCACCCGGCTGGACTGCACGCTGGGCAGCGCGACGAGTATGCGCAACGGCCTGACCCGCGCCATCCACCACGCTGCGCACCGAAAGGCGTTCGGCGAGTACCTGATTGACCAGCCGTTGATGCGCAACGTGCTGGCCGACCTCGCCGTCGAGGCTGAGGCGGCGACCATCCTGGCGATGCGCATGGCCGGCGCCACCGACGCAGCGGTGCGCGGTGACGAGCGCGAGACACTGCTGCGGCGCATCGGACTGGCGGCAGGCAAGTACTGGGTGTGCAAGCGCGCCACCCCGCACGCCGGGGAGGCGATGGAATGCCTGGGTGGCAACGGCTACGTCGAGGAGTCCGGTATGCCGAGGCTCTATCGCGAGGCGCCGCTGATGGGCATCTGGGAAGGGTCGGGCAACGTCAGTGCGCTGGACACGTTGCGCGCCATGGCGACTCGGCCGGAATGCGTCGACGTCCTGTTCGACGAACTCTCTCGAACCGCCGGACAGGACGCCCGGCTGGACGCCCACGTCGACGCGCTGCGTCCCGCACTGGGCGACCTCGAGACCATCCAGTACCGCGCCCGCAAGGTCGCCGAGGACATCAGCCTTGCCCTGCAGGGCACGCTGCTGGTGCGTCACGGTCACCCCGCCGTCGCCGAGGCGTTCCTCGCGACGCGGCTGGGCGGACAGTGGGGCGGAGCATTCGGCACGCTGCCGACGGGGCTGGATCTCGCGCCGATCCTGGAACGCGCGCTGGTCAAGGGATGACGCCCCTTATCGGCGAGCAGACGGCAAGTGTCCGGAATTCACGGCGTGTCGGGGCAGTTTGTGTCTGTTCGCGGGAGAAGGTGACGGGGCGATGACGCACGCGATCAGGCCCGTCGACTTCGACAACCTCAAGACGATGACCTATGAGGTCACCGGTCGGGTTGCGCGCATCACGTTCAACCGGCCCGAGAAGGGCAACGCGATCGTCGCCGATACGCCTCTGGAACTGTCCGCCCTCGTGGAGCGGGCGGACCTCGATCCGAATGTGCATGTGATCCTCGTTTCCGGTCGAGGAGAAGGGTTTTGCGCAGGCTTCGACCTGTCCGCATATGCGGAAGGCTCATCATCCGCGGGCGGTGGCAGCCCGTACAAGGACACCGTGCTGTCCGGTAAGACACAGGCGATCAATCACCTACCCGATCAGCCGTGGGATCCGATGATCGACTACCAGATGATGAGCCGCTTCGTTCGCGGCTTTTCCAGCCTGCTGCACGCGGACAAGCCGACAGTGGTCAAGATCCACGGCTACTGCATCGCGGGCGGCACCGACATCGCGCTGCACGCCGATCAGGTGATCGCGGCGGCGGACGCCAAGATCGGCTATCCGCCGACCCGGGTCTGGGGTATCCCTGCTGCGGGTATGTGGGCGCACCGGCTCGGTGATCAACGGGCCAAACGCCTTCTGCTGACCGGTGATTCGATCACGGGTGCGCAGGCCGCGGAGTGGGGTCTTGCGGTGGAGGCACCCGCTCCCGAAGATCTGGATGAACGTACGGAGCGGCTGGTCGAGCGGATCGCCGCCGTCCCCGTCAACCAACTGATCATGGTGAAGCTCGCGATGAACTCCGCGTTGCTCAACCAGGGGGTGGCCAACAGCGCGATGATCTCGACGGTGTTCGACGGCATCGCCCGCCACACCCCGGAGGGCCATGCGTTCGTCGCGCAATCCCGCGAGCACGGCTTCCGCGAGGCTGTTCGTCAACGTGACGAGCCCTTCGGCGATCACGGCAGAAAGGCCTCCGGGGTTTAGGAGATGGCCGCCCAGCCCGATGTTCCACTTCGCGTGAGCGGCCCGCCGACCTCGCGGATGACGGCCCGCTCGGTGGTGCTCAGTGTGCTATTAGGGGCGCACCCCGCATGGGCGACGGCAAGTGAACTCATTAGGCTCACAGCCGATTTCGACATCAAGGAGTCGACGGTGCGGGTCGCGTTGACCAGGATGGTCAGCGCAGGCGACCTGGTGCGCTCGGAGGACGGTTACCGCCTGTCCGACCGGCTGCTGGCCAGGCAGCGGCGCCAGGACGACGCGCTCAACCCCCGCCTGCACCCGTGGGACGGCGTGTGGAAGACGCTGGTGATCACCAGCATCGGGACCGACGCCCGTACCCGCGCTGCGCTGCGGACCACCCTGCAGAACAACAGATTCGGTGAACTCCGTGAAGGGGTTTGGCTTCGTCCCGACAACCTCGATGCAACCTTGCCGGACGAGGTGCTGCGCCGGGGGAGGCAACTGCACACGCGTGACGACGACCCCGCGGGGCTGGCCGCACAGCTGTGGGACTTGACGGCCTGGGCCCGTCGCGGGCATGAGCTGCTCGCCGAAATGGACGCGGCCGCGGACATTCCCGGACGATTCATCGCCGCCGCAGCGATGGTTCGTAACCTGCTCACCGACCCGGTGCTGCCGCGCGAACTGCTACCCGACGACTGGCCCGGCGACCGACTGCGCCAGGCCTACAACACCTTCGCTGCGGAGCTGACTTCGCGGCGCGACAGTGAACGACTGATGGAGGCGACATGACAAGTGGGGTGCGGGTCGAGAAGAACGGTCCGGTGACGACGGTCATCATGAATCGTCCGCAGGCGCGCAACGCGGTCAACGGACCCGCCGCCGCCGATCTCTACGCCGCCTTCGACGAGTTCGACAAGGACGACTCCGCCGCCGTCGCCGTGTTCTGGGGTGACAACGGAACATTCTGTGCCGGAGCAGATCTGAAGGCGTTCGGCACACCCGACTCCAACCCTGTACACCGCACGGGTCCAGGTCCGATGGGGCCGAGCCGCATGGTGCTGTCCAAGCCCGTGATCGGCGCGATCAGCGGCTACGCCGTCGCGGGCGGTCTCGAACTCGCGCTGTGGTGCGACATGCGGGTCGTCGAAGAGGACGCCGTCATGGGCGTGTTCTGCCGCCGCTGGGGCGTCCCGCTCATCGATGGCGGCACCGTGCGGCTGCCGCGGCTGATCGGGCACAGCAGAGCGATGGACCTCATCCTCACGGGCCGCCCCGTCGACGCCGCCGAGGCCTTCGCGATCGGTCTCGCGAACAGGGTCGTGCCCAAAGGCGAAGCGCGCCAGCGGGCAGAGGAACTCGCGGCCGAACTCGCCGCACTGCCGCAGCAGTGCATGCGCGCCGACCGGCTGTCGATGCTCAACCAGTGGGGGCTGACGGAAACCGAGGCGATGGACTTCGAGTTCGGCAGCATGTCGAAGGTGGCCGCCGAGTCACTGGAGGGGGCGGCACGGTTCGCGGCGGGAGCCGGCAGGCACGGCGCGCGCGCCTAGGGGTCAGCTCTGACCGCTGCGCGAGCAGACGCAAACGTGCCGAAAAGCTCGGCGATTCGGTGAGTTCTGCGTCTGCTCGCGGGAGAAAACCTCGCGGGCAGAAAACCTCGCGGGAGAGAAACTCAGCCCTTGGTGATCTTGTTGTTCGAGCCGGTGTCGTTGATCTTCGGCTCGCCGTCCTTGTAGGTCACGGTGTTGTTCAGGCCGACGACGCTGATCTCTTTGTCGATGCGATCAAACGTGATCTTGTTGTCGGCGCCGCCGATGTTCACGTTGGCGCACGTGCCCTTGACGGTCAGGGTGTTGTTCGAGCCGCCGATGTTGAGCGATTTACCGTCGGCGCAATCGATGTCGGCGGTCGTGCCGAACGAACCGTAATTGATCGTGTTGCCGACCTCGACCTGGGCGCCCGATGTCCCCGCCGTCGCGGTCGGCGTGTTGGTGTCGGAGCTCTCCGAGCCGCAGCCTGCGAGGACCACGGCGGCGGCAGCTACGGCGACAGCGGCAGCACGCATCACGCCGCAACCCTGTTGACGATGTTCGTCATGCCCAGTTCGCGGCCGCGGTCCCAGATGGCGGGTGAACCGTTCTTGTAGAGCACCGTCTGGTCCCAGCCGTACACCGTCACGTCGTTGATCACGTTGTCGGCAACCACGACGTTCCCGTTGCCCTGCACAGTCACCGCCCAGCAGGTTCCCAGCGCGGTGATCTGGTTGCCTCCGCCGTTCACCAGCAGGGTGTGGCCGTTGCAGTCGATCGTCTTGATGATCCCGACGCCGGTGATGTGGGTGTCACCCGGTGGGTGAGCACCGACGATGCTGTTGTCGGCGCAGGTACGTGCCAACGGGTTGCAGACCCCGGGCGGTTGCGCACCCGCGGTCGGAGCTCCCACCGTCAATGCGATCGGCAACGCGACCACGCAAGCCGTCATAGACCGGGCAACCACAGTCCAGATCATGGGTCAGAGATTACGTCGTCGCGGTCAGACGTTGGCCGGGTTCGTCCAAGTCGCTATTCGCTGCGGTGCTGGGTAGCGTGTGATGTCGATGCGTTGGCGTGTCAATCAGGTTGTCGTCGTGGCGGTCACAGCGGCGGCGATCGTTGCAGGATGCTCTTCGACCGTCAGCGGTACCGCGCGACGGGCGCATCCCGCCGTACCCGATCCCACCCGCAGCTACGGCTATGTCGATGACCGCTGTGGTCTTCTGGTCGACTCCTCCGTCCAGGAAGCGCTGGCCGCCGATCACGTGGTGCGGCCCTATAGCGGCGCCGTCTGCCAGTACGTCCTGACGCGGGGCAACACGACCATGGACGTGACGTTCTCGTGGTTCGAGACGGGCAGCCTGGAGCGCGAGCGCGAATTGGCCACCGAACGGGGCGCGACGATCACCGCCACGGTTGTCGAACGGCATGAGGCGTTCCTGGCCCGGCGCGACACGACCGGCGCAGCGTGCTCGGCCACGGCTGCCGCCGGCACCGGAGTGCTGAGTTGGTGGGTCCAGTTCCGCGGCCAGTCCGGCGGCGGCGACCCGTGCCGCGACGCCGAGAAGCTGCTCGCCGCCACCCTGCAGTCGGACTTGTGATGGTCCGCACGCGAAATCGATTGTCGTGGTTGGTGATAGCCGCTACGGCATCGATCGTGCTCGTCGGGTGTGGCTCCCCGGGCGAAAGTGCCGCGCCGTCGACGCCGGCCACGGCCACCGCGGCCGACGGCTTCCGCAGTGGTGATTGCAACGGCATCACGGACGCGGATATCAGCGCGGCCGCTGGGCCCGGGAAGTTCACCAAGTCCGTCGTCAGCGACGCCGGATGCTTCTGGCAGGAGAACTCCATGTTCGGCACCGTCGGCGCCGGGATGGGGATCTCGACGTGGTGGTACCGCGGCAGCGATATGGACACCGAGCGGTCGCTGGAACAGGACGCCGGGCGCACGATCACCGAACTGTCGGTGGACGGCAATAAAGGCTTCAAGGCCTACGACGGCAACGCCTGCAGTATTTACGTCGCCAAGGGTGGTGACGTGATCACCTGGTCGATCCAGACGCTCAACCCGGCGACATTGCCCGATCTGTGCACGATCACCGAAAAACTGGCCCAACTCAGCCAGGAGCGTGTCAACTGACCGGACACAGACTGAGCAGGTAAAACTAGAGGTGTTAGTTTGACGTCACCCGGTTCCGCGGGATCCCGGCGAAACCCGGAGAGGGGGCGAGAGGCAGATGGCAGCTCAGCCGTCGAGCACCCAGGGCCGGCGTCCCGCGAGGCTGAGCCGAGACTCCATCGTCAACGCGGCGCTGACCTTCCTGGACCGCGAGGGCTGGGATGCGCTCACCATCAACGCGCTGGCGACTCAGCTCGGCACCAAGGGGCCGTCGCTGTACAACCATGTGCACAGCCTCGATGACCTGCGCCGCACCGTGCGGATGAGGGTGGTGGGCGACATCATCGAAATGCTCAACACCGTGGGGCAGGGCCGTACCCGCGACGACGCGGTGATGGCGATGGCCGCCGCCTACCGCAGCTATGCGCACCACCACCCGGGTCGCTATTCGGCGTTCACCCGGATGCCGCTCGGCGGGGACGACCCCGAGTTCACCGAGGCCACCCGTGCCGCAGCGGCACCGGTCATCGACGTCCTGGCGTCGTACGGACTAGAAGGTGAGAACGCGTTCTATGCGGCCCTGGAATTCTGGTCGGCGATGCACGGTTTCGTGTTGCTCGAGATGACCGGAGCGATGAACGGAATCGACACCGACGCGATATTCACCGACATGGTGATGCGGCTGGCCGCCGGAATGGAACGGCGGTAGCGCTTTGACCTGCGGTTAGCCCGTGATCGACGGGTTTGGTCGGTGCGCGCCACCCTGGTATTGTGGACGATCGTGCCTGGCAGATAAGGCGCATTGCGGACTGGCCTTTCGGGAAAAGTCAGCAGGCATGCCTGCACGCCGGGCCAATTCGCGTGTCCACGAAGCCTAGAGGAAAACCTCGCGGCGGGCGCATGCGACACACCCGATCGCGGGGTACGTGAACGGGGCATAACTGCAGTACAGGAACTTTAAGCAAAACTTCGGAACGACCTAGAACAAACGAGCAACACAGAAAGCCGGTAGATGCCAACCATTCAGCAGCTGGTCCGCAAGGGTCGCCGCGACAAGATCGCCAAGGTCAAGACTGCGGCCCTCAAGGGCAGCCCGCAGCGTCGTGGAGTGTGCACCCGCGTGTACACCACCACCCCGAAGAAGCCGAACTCGGCGCTTCGCA
>JBIQHU010000127.1:0-15229 GCA_044508395.1 Mycobacterium sp.
GCCAGGAGGATCAGCTGATCGACATCGCGCTGGAGATCAAGCGCGAACAAGAAGCAGCGACCACTTAACGTCGAGCGTGGGTTACCGTCACGTCGAGGCACACTTTCGCGTGCGGGTAACCCACGTTCGACGGTGATCTCACGATGACCCGCGACCGCCCACGCGAAAGGCTTTTCTGCAGTGCACTAGCACGACTTTGGATCGACTAGATATTTCGCTGGGGTACGTAGTATTTCGCGAGGACGCGACCGCGGACGGGGATTCGCTCTGCCAAGGCGGACGGACGGGGAGCCATCGATTTCATCTGCGCCTCACATCTGTTGGCGCTCAACCATTCACATCGGGCCTGCAACAGCATCGTCACCGTGGCGGGCGACCGCGGTCGAGGCAGGACGACAGAGTCATGCAGATTAGGGTGTGAGGCCCGCTACCTCGACGAGTGGTACGCCGGGACGGGCTGGCGGCGCATCGATAAGCGGCGGCCGATATTCGACTTTGACGAAGTGCGGGAAGTCAACGAGATGGTCCGTCGCGATGACGGCCGCCGCGACCGCACGGATCCCTCCTACGTCGTGCTGATGATCCGCGATAAGGGGCAATTTCGGCGAGAAGGGCCCCCGGTCGTTAGCGATAACCCATTTCTCACGGCATTGTCATGAGCGGCACGAGAAGGGACACCGCTTATGCGCACCGTCGCCACACACGCGCTCTCATCGATACTGCGCTGCGGGCTCGTGGCCGGCTTCATCGCCGCGGCCGGCGTGGTGGGACCCGCCGCAGCGGACCCGAATCCCATCACCCCCGGCGTGTACGGCGACCCCGTCGCGGCCGCCGAATACTGGCGGCCCCAGCTCGCCGACGACAGCTGTGGGTTGATGGCCGTCGCCGATGTGGTCGGTCAAGTCACCGGTGACCTACCGACCGAACAGGAGATGGTCGACCTCGCGGAGAACACTCCTTCGGTGAGCCAAGCCGGCCCCATCTATCTCGACCCGGACGCGCCCGGCGGCGGTGAGGGCATCTCGTACAAGGATCTCGTGGTGCTGCTGACGCACTTCGACATCCCCTCAAAGGTCACCTACAGCGAGATCGCCGGCCAGACCGGCGTGCCGACCGGATTGCCCGCGCTGGAGCAGTATCTGGGTCAGGGCCGCAACATCATCGCGTTCGTGAACTCGGCGATCATCTGGAAGGACGACGAAGAGCAACGCGACTCGAGCGATCACTACCTCGTGGTGACCGGGGTCGACACCAACACCAATTCGGTGCATCTGAACGACAGTGGCGCCGAAGAGAATGGTGCCAACGAACAGGTTCCCATCGACACCTTCTTGGCGGCGTGGGACACCGGCGACGAGACGATGATCGTCACCGACGCCGCCTGATCCCCCGTTGGGGCGAATTGTGGACCGCCGCAGAGTTTCTGCGCTGACACGGCGAGTCCGGTCCCATGGGCCGTCCGTCAAGGACTTCACACGAAGTTAACCCGCCGTGACCGGTGTGACACGTTCACCTCACTAGCGTCAGCGTTCGTAGTTCACGGATCGCACACCCGCGCTCGTGCGAGCAACCGCGTTGCCGCTCAGTGCCATGTTTGGTGGAGGTTGCCTTGACACCGGAAGTCGAAGACGCCATCTCGTCGATGGCAGCGGTCAACAACGAGTTCTTCTATTGGGTGTCGATCGCGCTGATGATGCTCATCCACGCCGGGTTCCTGGCGTACGAGGTCGGCGCGTCGCGGTCCAAGAACGTGTTGGCCACCGCGATGAAGAACCTGCTCGCCTTCGCGACCATCATCGCGTCCTTCTACTTCGTGGGCTGGTTCCTCTACAACGCCATGCCGAGCGGGTTCATCGAGTTCAACGATGCGGCCAAGGCGGCCCTCCCGTGGAGCGACAACATGGGACCGAACATCGACGATCCGGCCAGCGGCATTTTCTGGGGCGCCTTCGCGCTGTTCGCGGCGACCACCGGGTCGATCATGTCCGGCGCGGTGCTCGAGCGGATCCGTACCAGCGCGTTCCTGATTCTGACGGTGCTCGTCGGTTCGGTGGTGTGGATCATCGGCGCCGCGTGGGGATGGCACGGCGCCGGCTGGATGCTCACCAAGCTCGGGTTCCACGATGTCGGTGCCGCCGGCTGCGTGCACATGATCGCCGGATTCGCGGCGTTGGGCATTCTGATCAACCTCGGCCCCCGCATCGGGCGGTTCTTGCCAGACGGCACGGCAGTCACGATTCGTCCGCACAACCTGCCGCTGACCATGCTGGGTCTGATGCTGATATTCACGGGGTTCTTCGGCTTCCTGATGGGGTGCGTGATCTACGGCGCTGGCGGCTACTCCACGATTTACGCGAGCCCGACGACGTTGTCCGCCTTTGCGTTCAACACGCTGATGGGTCTTGCCGGCGGCATCATCGGCGCCTACCTCACCTCGCGTGGTGAACCGTTCTGGACGATCTCCGGCGGTCTGGCCGGTGTCATCTCGGTGGCCTCCGGTATGGACCTGTACCACCCGGCGCTGGGATTCGTCATCGCTCTCGTGGGTGGTGCGCTGATCCCCTACATCGGCAAGCTGCTCGAGAAGTTCCGGATCGACGACGTCGTCGGAGCCGTCGCGGTACACGGAGGCATCGGCCTGTACTCGGTCGTCATGGCGGGCGTCTTCCTGTGGGGCTACCCGAACACCGGTGATAATCCGCCGGTTTCGCTGTGGGGTCAGTTGATCGGCGCCGCGGTCTTCGCCGCGCTGGGCTTCATTCCCGCGTACCTGGTGTCACTGGCGATGAAGAAGGCCGGCATGCTGCGCATCCCCGCCGAGGTGGAGAACCAGGGACTCGACCTCACCGAAGTTCCGGCCACGCCATACCCCGAGGGCATTCCTGTTACGTCCATGCCCACCAACGGTATTCACGCCATGGTGGTCATCGAAGAAGAGAAGGTGTAGCCCGTGAATCCGTTCGACAGCTATGACGACGCCACCGTGGTGTTCACCTTCGGCGGGTACTCGGTGGGCGTCTGGATCGTGCTCGTTCTCGCCGTCCTGCTGTTCATCGGCTTCTTCGTCCGGATGATCCAGCACGAGAACCGCGCGTACAAGGCGATCATCGAGCACGAACCGGTGGAGAAGGGTCCGGTGGCGGAGGGCGAGCCGACCGCGTACTGATCGGATCGAAGCGATCAACGAAGATGAGCCGCTAGGCCGCTGCCGAGGGGTGGGGCAAACACGACAACAGCCGGTAGAAGCGCTGTACATTCGCCAGCATGGGGAAATTGACCATGCTGACAATTGGCGTTGCTATGGGGTTGACGTTTGCTCCGGTACCGATGGCCCAGTCGTCCGAATGTGACTCCAACTACGAGGGTGCCTGCGTTCCTGCCAATGTGAGTGACGTGGACTGTGCGAGCGGCAGCGGCAACGGTCCTGAGTATGTGGCCGGTCCCGTATACGTGGTCGGAGACGACATATACGAGCTCGATCGAGATGGCGACGGGGTCGCCTGCGAACGGACGAGCTGAACATCTGATGCCGCAGCTTCACCGCTTCTGACTCAGCGGACAGCGCTATGCCTAGTCGCTGTTGGGCCCATCAATTCGGACGCGTTGTCTAAGCGGATCTGTGCCGCCCGCTTGACCTGCTTGGCAGCTCCCCGGTACGTGATGAGATCGCGGAGCATCTCCGTTCTGGCCGAGAGTACGTAGACCAGTCACGTCCGAGAGAGGGAGATTCGGCACTCTCGGGCATGGGTTCCGTGCTTCCGGTCACGAATTGACGAGCCCTGACTGCACCAGCGCGGCGTCCACGAACCGCTGCACCGGCCGTGATTGGAAGAACCCGGTGTGTCCGCCGTGGTACCAGACGATCTCGGGTCTGCCCCAGTGTTCCCAGAGGCGAGCGACTTGCTCACGTGGATGCACGAGTTGGTCAGCGATGCCGGCGTAGATGAAGCGGCCCTGCATCGGAACCCGGGGACTCAGCGATAGTGGCGACACCATCTGCCCCAGCGGTTCCGCCAACGCCACGGTCTCACGGCGCGGGTCGTGACGGTGCAGCCCTGCGTGGCGCCTGAGCAGGTCCATCAGATCGGCGACCGGCACGCCGAGAATCGCGCAGGTAAGACCGTCCTCAAGGCTGGCGACAAGTGAGGTGATATAGCCACCGAGGGAGATGCTGTTCAAGCCGATCAGTGAATCCGGTTCCTCCGCGCGAATCCACGACAACACGCGGCGCACGTCCCACACGCCCTGGGCCGCGGCATGGAGGTCATCCAGCACGTCCTCACCGGGGAACGCCGCGCCTTGCGGCAGGCCGCGGGCACGCGGCCCGTGCAGCGGAAGGACCGGCAAGACCACATTCAGGCCCAGATCCTCGTGAAGATGCCAAGCACGGAACAGGGTGAGGTCCAGCTGGGCCCGACCCATCACGGCGCCGTGCACGCACACCAGCCACGGTCGCGGCTCCCGGTGGCGCAACACGAGCGCATACTCGCGGCTGTTGGCCGAATAGGACCGCCATCGTTCACGGCCCGGTTCGCCTACGTCCGGCGAGTACCCGCTGTCGAAGACCATGCGTTCGTAGGACCGTCCGCGCGTCTTCACCGGCCTCAGGGTGACGTCGATCAGCGGCGGCGGCGCCGCGAAGAATTCTTGCGGATGCTCCAAATATCCTCGTTGCCCGTAGAACTCGATTGCTGCGTGCAGTTCGCGGTTGATTCGCTCAAACACCTGTGTGTCGCTGACGGGCCGAAACATCCGGAAGCCGGTGAGGACGATTTCGTCGCGGAACGCCTGTGCAGCGAGCGCCAGAGTGGGTCGCGCAACGGGAAGCTCATCGGGCTGGCCGTCGAGATAGTCCCGCCACGATCGAGCGTAGTAGCGGCCGGTCCGTCGAAAAGGCCGGACGACGAAGTCCAGCGGACCGGAATTGCGCGCTCGCTGTTGGGTATCAGGCGGCGGCGTTTCACCGTCGCCCTCAGGCGCTGCCATGTTGCGGGACATTAGTTTCCAGCCGGTCGGGCGAAGTAGGGGCTTAGGTCCCCGCTGGACGTGACGGTCGCCCCTTGGGACGTCACCAGCGGCGAGGCGACAGTATCCTCAGCCAGATTCAGTTGAGGGGGTCTTGCCGATGGACCCGCTTGAGCCGTTGGATGCGGCGATGATCACGGCGGAGCTGCTCTCCGATCCGCTGCATACCGCCGCGTTGCTGATCCTGACGCCGCCGGCTGACGCCGGGCCGGGATATATCGAAGAGCTGTATCACGAGGCGCTGACGGACACCGCCGAATTGGATCCACGATTTCGCCGGCACCCACACGTGGGCATCGATACGGCCGGCATCTGGATGTGGCGTGCCGACAACAGCATTGACATGCGCGAGCATCTTCAGCGCCGCACCCTGCCTGCGGGCGGCGGGAGCGAACTGCTGTGGAAGTTGATCGGCGAGTTGCACAGCGAGCCGCTCGACCGTTCGCGACCGATGTGGATGGCCTATGTGATCGACGGTCTCGAAGGCGGTCGGTTCGCGTTCTACATCAAGGTGCACCACACCGTGGTCGACGGTGTCGCCGGGTTGAAGATGATCGCTGACGCCCTCACCACCGATCCGGAACGGCGATCGATGCGGTTCATGTACGCCAGCGGGCCGAAGCAACAGGTGCAGCCTGCCGACAGCTCCGGCGGACTGATCCCCAACCCGTTGGCGCTCGCGCGGTCAGCACTGAACGGCGTCACGTCGGGTCTGAATCTCATCCGCCAGCTCGCAGCAGCTGAAGCATCGACACTGATTTCCAGGCAAGGCACGGCGGCTACCGTTCTACCGTTCGGAGCCCCTTACACGAGGTTCAACGGTCGATTGGGGCGCGAGCGCATCTTCGCGGGTGCCAGCTGGCCGAAGTCTCGCATTCGAGCGGTTCAGGAGACGGCCGGCGTGACCGGCAACGACGTGCTGACCGCGGTAGTGGCGGGAGTGCTTCGGGAGTGGCTCGCCGCCAATGCCGAGCTGCCGAAGAGATCTCTGATAGCGATCTGCCCGGTGACGGTGCGCAGCCGCGGTCAAGGGCCTGACCAGGACACGCATGGAAACTTGTTCGGATTGGAGTTGTGCCCGCTGGGCACCGACCTGGCCGACCCAGTCGAGCGGCTGACCCACATCCACCGCGTAATGACATGGGTGAAGCATCAGGTGGCGAGCCGCGGGCCGAATGCGACGATGTTGCGTCTCGCACCGAGCATCGGGTCCACGGTCCTGTTGCCGATGGTGCCATTCGCCCCGCGGCTGCGCCGCGGCTACAACGTGTCGATCTCCAACATTCCCGGGCCTCAAACCGAGATGTATTGGAACGGTGCGCGACTCGAGGAGATCTATCCCGTGTCGACGGCGATCGACGGGCAGGCGCTGAACGTGACGATGTGCTCCTATGCCGACCGGGTGACGTTCGGCTATGTTTCCGGCCGCAAGGTGATGCCGGACATCGGATCCCTCATACCGCTGACCGAGCGCGTACTCGTTGATTTGGAGACTGCGGTCGGTGTGGCGAAGTGAGGCCGTTACGCGCCGGCGGAAGGAGATGCACTCATGGGTGTCTTTGCGGTTACCGGGTCGGCCTCGGGGATGGGACGCGAGGTCGCCGAGAAATTACGCGCCGCCGGCCACATCGTGATCGGAGTGGACCTCCGGGATGCCGACATCGTGGCCGATCTATCGACCGTCGAGGGACGCAGGGCGGCGATCGACGGTGTGCTGACGGCGTCGAAGGGCAGGCTGGATGGGGCCGTTCTGGCAGCTGGTCTCGGCCCCGGCCAAGGACCCGAACGTTTGCGCTTGATCGCCGAGGTGAACTACTTCGGCGTCGTCGACCTCCTTGTCGCGTGGCGGCCCGCACTGGCAGTTGCCGACCGCGCGAAAGTGGTTGTCTTCTCCAGCAACTCAACAACGACAACACCCGCGGTCCCCGCGCGCACCGTGCGGGCATTCCTTGCCCGTGATGCCGAGCGGGCGGTTCGCTCCACCAGGTTGTTCGGCAAGAACGCTTCGGCGATCCTGTACGCCGCATCCAAGATCGCAGTGACCCGTTGGCTGCGAGTCGAGGCGGTGAAACGCCAGTGGGCGGGGGCAGGCATACGCCTAAATGCGCTCGCTCCGGGCGCGATCATGACGCCGCTTCTGGAAGAGCAGCTGTCAACGCCGAAGCGGGCGGAGCTCGTTCGTTCCTTCCCTGTCCCGGTAGGCGGTTTCGGCGATGCCGGGCAGCAGGCCGACTGGGCAGTTTTCATGCTGTCGGATGCTGCGGACTTCCTGTGCGGGAGCGTCGTATTCGTCGACGGCGGATCCGACGCATACTTCCGTGCGGGCGACTGGCCGAAACCGGTGCCTGTTTACCGTCTGCTGTCGTACTTCAAGAGGTTCAAAGGCTACGCCGCTTGACCGGGTTCATGCAGGGGTGCGGTCAGAACATGGCCGCTGAGCCGACGTCAGGATTGCTCCGCCGCCATAAAGACGACGACGACCGTTAAGTGCTTTGGTCGTCCTGCTCGGTTAGGGCTCGATCCGCGCTGCGCACGACGCTGCGCAGGAACTCGTACTGCGTGGTCACAAGTTGATCAGCCAAATTCAGAGCAGCGTCGACGATGGTTTCGCGCAGTGCGTGGACGGCCGCGTCCTCACGAACTGCGTCCCGACGCTCACGAATCGCTCCGTCGACCGTGTTCACGAACTGGCGCACGGCATCGCTGGCCGCCCGCTGTCCGATCTTGGCAGATTCGAGCACCTCGCCGGGTAGCCCTGGCTCTCGGTGTGTAACGGTCTTGGTCTCAGTGGTCTCTGTCATGATCCACACTCCTTCAGGTTGAAATGTGAGGCCGCGTAACAGAGTCAGCCATTTAACCGCGATGGTGATAGGGCCGATGGTCACCGACAGGGCGAGAAGTGACACGCATCGACGGACGCCTGCGCTGGCTTATCGCGATACTTTGTCATTTCGCAGATGGGTTTCGTACATGCGGGCCGCCACGACCGCTCCAGAAATGACTGTGAGCACGGCGGCGACCCATATCGCGGCGCGCAGTCCCCATAGGTCAGCAGCGATGCCACCGATGACGGCACCTGCGGCATAGCCACTGTCACGCCAGAGCCGATAAACGCCGACGGCGCGCGCCCGCCACAGCGGGTGTGCCACATCGCCGATCACCGCCAGGAGTGTCGGGTAGACCATGGCAGTGCCTGCACCGAGCAGCGCGGTAGCTACGATCCACCATCGAAAGGAGTCGACCGTCGCGATCAGGGCCAGGGCCGCAGCTTGAGTGAGCATGCCTGCGGTGATGAGATGCTTGCGCCCCCAGCGGTCCGACAGCGCCCCGGTGAGAATCTGGCCCACGCCCCACACCGCGGGATAGATCGCCACAAGGATGCCAATACGGTCGACAGGCATTCCGGTGCGGGCGAACAAGATCGGGAACAAACCCCACGACAGACCGAAGTTGAGATTGTTGACCAAGCCTGCCTGGCTGGCCGACGACAGCGCGGGCTCTGTGAAGCTGGTGCGAGTGAATATCTCCCGGTTCGACGGGCCAATATGGTCATCGTGGTGCTCGCCGGCTTCCAGGTGCGCGTGCCCACGAGTCTCGCGGACGAGCACGGCGCTCAGGGCCAGGCCGATCAGCGCATACGACAGGCCGAGCAGGAACGGTGCCGGACGCAACCCATAGTCGGCGGCGAGATAGCCCGCCAGAACGGCAGTCAACGCGACCGCGCTGTACCCCGCGGCCTCGTTGAACCCCATGGCGAGGCCGCGCTGGCGGGGACCGACGAGGTCGATCTTCATCACGACGGTGGTCGACCAAGTGAGCCCCTGATTGATACCGAGCAGGACGTTGGCGGCAACCACCCAACCCCATGACGGCGCCCAGATCAGCAACAGGGGAACAGGAATGGCGAGGACCCAGCCGATCACCAGCACCGGCTTGCGGCCGAACCGGTCCGACCAGGTTCCGGCGAAGTAGTTGGTCGCCGCCTTGGTGATCCCGAAGGCGAACACGTACGTCAGCAGAAACGTGTAGCCGGTCAGGTGAAAATGCTGCTCGGCCAGCAGCGGAAGGACGGTCTGTTCCTGGCCTACCATGCCGCCGACCAGCGCGTTTACTGCGACCAGCAGCGAGAACTGAAAAAGGTTGGCGCGCAGCCCGAGACGGGGTTGATCGTGTGCGGCGCTCATGCTCCGCTCTCGAGCCTGCCGCCGGTGGCGTCTACCCAGTCGTGCGGACCCCCGTCGTACACCGTGAGGTCATGATGCCCGGCCGCCTCAAGCAGGCTCGCCGCGCCCATTGCGCGCTCGCCGTGGCCGCACATCACCACCGTCGGCTCATCGGGAATGTCGTCTGCGCGAGTTGGTGTGCGCCCGAGAGGAAATCGGCGTGCAGGCCTTCGTCGACGAGAGGAACCAGGTCAACACCAGACACGCTAGACCCCTCCTCGTGACCGACCGGCGGCCACGGCGTTGTCAATCCAGGACGGAATGCACAAGTCGTGATGTCGCCTTCGTACATCGGCGCTACGCCGGTCGCGGGGTGGTCGTGGGTGCCTCACCGCCGCGGCGGTGAAGCCCCGGGACGAGCATCGGCACGCGACGGCGGTAGTCGCGATACTGTTCGCCGAGCGCGGCGCTGAGATCGTGTTCCTCCAGTTGGATGGCGATCAGGATGTAACCCGTCGTTGCGACGGCGAACAGCAGATGGCCGGCGGTCATCGTCGGAGCCGACCAAAACGCGACAATGAAGCCCAACATCAGCGGATGGCGCACGACGCGGTACAACAATGAAGTGCGGAATTCGAGGTGGCTGTACGGAACTCCACGCCAGACCAGATGCACTTGGCGTAGACCGAATAGGTCAAAGTGATTGATCATGAACGTCGACAGCAGAACGGTCACCCAACCGGCGGCGAACAGCACCCACAACGCGACCCGGCCCGGTACCCAAGTCACGTCCCAAATGACCGCCGGCATCGTCCGCCACTGCCAGAACAGCAGGAAGAGCACCAGGCTCGATATCAGAACGTAGGTACTGCGCTCAATCGTTCTGGGCACCAGTCGGGTCCACCACCGCTTGAACGCCGGTCTCGCCATCACGCTGTGTTGCACGGCGAACAGCCCGAGCAGAAGCACGTTGACCACCACCGCTTCCCCGATGGATGCCTCGACACCGTTGTCGATGCTGCGCGGAACATCGAGGTTGCCCACGAAGGCGATCGCATAGAGGAAGGCCGCCAAGAAGGCGATGTAGCACACGGCGCCGTAGCCGATCGCGAGATAGCGATTCATGATTCCTCCCGGGTGGTGACTAATTGTTCGTCGTGCGCACCGGCCGCCCAGCGAGCCACCACTCCGGGTAGCCCTCGGTAAGCCGTTGTGCGCTACGTCCATTCGCGCGCAGCATCGCCACGGCCTCGTCGGCATACACGCAGTAGGGTCCGCGGCAGTAGGCGACGTACTCCTTGCCGCCGGGGAGCTCATCGAGCCGATTCGACATATCCGAGACGGGCATCGATCGCGCGCCGGCGATGTGTCCGGCGGCGTACTCCTGCTCGGGCCGCACGTCGAGCACCACAACATCACCGTTGGTCATGCGGCGCGCCAATTCCTCCGGCGTCACCGGTTCGAATCCGTCGCGGTCTCCGAAGAAGTCACCCACTACACGGTCGACCTCGGCGAGATGTTCCTCGGCGGTGTGTCGCAGGGCCAATACCAGGCTGACAACCGCAGGCCCGCTCAGCCGGTAGTGGACGAACAGTCCATCGCGGCGCGTGAGCACGAGTTGCGCCTGTCGCAGCAGCTGCAGGTGCCGCGAGGTGTTGGCCACCGAAAGACCGGTTTCGGCCGCGATGGACTCCACTGTGCGCTCGCCTTGGGCGAGGAACTCCAGGATCTCGAGGCGATGCGGACTGGCGATGGCTTTGCCGATACGAGCGAACTCCGCGTAGAGGCGGTCTTTGAACCCGCGTTTCGCCTCGGGAGCAGTAGTCACCTATTCAATGTAATCCTTGAATAGCGTGATGGGAAGGACTTACTGCATGGCAGCCGGTAATCGCCTCCACCGCACGTAAACTCACCCACGAGCAGGAGATCGGCGGGTGGAGGCTCCCACGAGGAACCGTCGTCAACACATCGATCCTGCTCGCCCACCAACGCACGGCCAGTTACCCAGACACGTGGACGTACCGGCCCAACCGGTTTCTCGGTGACGAGGTGGAACCGAACACGTGGCTGCCCTTCGGCGGGGAGTGCGGCGCTGTATCGGTGCCGGCTTCTCGCTCATGGAAGGCACCACGGTGCTGCGCGAGATCCTCACCCGATACCACCTCGCCGTGCCGGCCGGTTCCGAGCCTGAACGCGGCCGTGTCCGCAACATCACGAACGTCCCGCGGAGACGTGCCCGCATCGTCGTCGCCGCCCGATAACGCCGAGAGAAGGGATCGAAATGGTTCAGACGCAAGATCGCACCGAACGGTGGCACCGCTACTGGGACAAGAAGTCCCGCGGCTACGACCGCGAGATGCAACTCATGGAGCGGATGCTGTTTGGAGACTCGCGTAACTGGGCGTGCTCGCAGGCCAGCGGCGATGTCCTCGAAGTCGCGGTCGGTACGGGGCTCAATCTAGGCGCATATCCGAAAGACGTTCGGCTCACGGGCATCGATCTCAGCGAACAGATGCTGACAATCGCCAAGACTCGGGCTGCCGAGTTGGGCCGAAGTGTCGATCTGCGCCAGGGCGACGCACAGCGCCTCCCATTTGCTGACACCAGCTTCGACACTGTCGTGTGCACCTTTGGTTTATGTGCGATTCCCGATATCGACGCCGCACTCGACGAGATGACCCGGGTGCTTCGCCCCGGCGGCAAGGTGATCCCCGTCGACCACGTCGCGAGCTCGTCGCGCACCGCGCGGGCCATCCAGCGCGCACTCGAAGTCGTCACGGTCCCAATGGCCAGTGAGCACTTCCTGCGGCGCCCGCGCACCGAACTCGAGCAGCGACCGTTCACCATTGAGCAAGCGGAACGATTCAAGGCCGGGATCGTTGAGCGGCTCGTCGCCGAGAAATACCTTCCCTAGTACTGCACCGGTCAACGGTCAACCGATCTCTCACACCTCTTAAGTGGGGCGGGCGGGTCTCGAACCCGCGACCAACGGATTATGAGTCCGCGGCTCTAACCAACTGAGCTACCGCCCCTGCTCACAGTTTCGCGGCACCAATGGTCGCATACGCTCCAGAAGCCGGTTGCGCTGCGGGAGGAGCACCATGTACGACCTCGACCAGGCCATCACCGATCGACGATCGATTCGCATGTTCCAGCCCGACCGGCCGGTGCCCCGCGGCCTCGTCGACGAGGCCCTGGAGCTGGCCATCCGCGCGCCGTCGAACTCCAACATCCAACCCTGGCACCTGGCCCTGGTCTCGGGTGACGCCCTCCAACGTCTCGTCGCCGCCCTCATGCACGAGGCCAGGGCCAGGCCGCCCGTCGTCCCGCAACTGCCGCCGACCTTCGCACACCTGCGCGGCGAACTCGGCGCCGTGGTGTACGGCTCGATGGGCATCACCCGCGAGGATCCCGACGGCCGCCGCGAGGCGGTGCTGCGCAACTGGGAGTTCTTCCACGCTGCGCTGGCGGGCATCGTCTGCATGCACAGCGACCTCGACTACGTCGACAGCCTCGGCGTCGGGATGTTTCTGCAGACTTTCATCCTGTCGCTGACCGCGCGCGGTGTCGGCACCTGCGTACAGGTGTCGATCGCGGGCTACCCCCAGGTCCTGCACGCGCAGTTGGCCATACCGCCGGAGTACCGGATCCTGTGCGGCCTCGCGATCGGCTATCCGGATCCCGACTTCCCCGCCAACCGGCTGCACATTCCACGCAACCCGATCGACGACAACGTCGTCTTCCACGATTACTGAACCGAAGTCGCCTGCCCGTCCGCTTCGACCGAGAACAGCTCGACGCCCTCCTCCACGAGCGGCGCGTCGGCACCCAGCGACACCATGATCTTGTTGCACGCGTTGCGCATCACGTCGAACGTCAGCTCCAGCGCCTCGTCCTCCGAGAAGTGCTTGGTCACCCCTGCCGCCACGTCGGCACCGATCTGCGACGGCGTCCAGATCAACGCGTCCACGTACCGCAACGCGGCCTTCTGCGCATCGGTTAGCGCGTCGGAGGACTCGAACTGCTCGATCTGGCCGTAGAGGTCCTCGGAGCCGCCGGCGTCCAGTGCGTGGGTCTCCCGCCGCGACTTGCACAGCCGGCAGTTGTGCTGCGCAGCCCCACGCAACCGCACGACCTCCGTCGTCACCGGATCCAGCGCCCGCAATCGCGCCACCGCGGGCACGAACCCGTTCAGCAGCGCGTCGACGGGGTCGGACTCGTGATCCCACGCCACCTCCGTGCTGTAGCCCGGCTTGCCGAGGCCCAGCGCGTCGAGGCCGGCCCACACGCGGGGCACGTAGTCGGCGACGAAGATCATGACGACTGTGCGAAAGATGTTGTCGCCCAACACTGTCAGCAGCTGCTTGCGCTGATTGGCCCCGATCTCCGACACGTCGACCGCGAACTGCTCGGTGAACGCCGCCACCACCGACTCCGACTCGGAGGCACCCTCGTCCCAGTCCAGTTCCATCGGCAGCGGGTGCAACGACAGCGCCCGTCCGCACGTCAGCCGCGTCAGCGTGTCCAGGCGCCCGTCCCCTGACGACATCGCGACCAGGGCGGCCACACGGTCGGCCAGTTTTACGTCAGTCACCCCAGGGATTATTGCGCCTGGCTCACCGAGGACATGTGAAAGTCGGGGATCCGCAGCGGCGCCATCGTCACGCGGGTGACCCAATCGCCCCACTCCCGCGGCAGCGTGCGGTCGGGGGCCCCGGCCTCGGTGGCCCGTCGCAGCAGGTCCAGCGGGCTCTCGTTGAACCGGAAGTTGTTGACGGCCGCGGTCACCTCGCCGTCCTCGACGAGGTACACCCCGTCGCGGGTGAGTCCCGTCAGCAGCAGCACCGCCGGGTCGACCTCGCGGATGTACCACAGCGTCGTCAGCAGCAAGCCGCGCTCGGTGCTCGCGATCATGTCCGCCATGCTCGCCGACCCCCCGGTCATCAACAGGTTGTCCGCCGACACCGCCACCGGCGCGTCGAACTCCGCCGCCGACGCCCGCGGATACGCCAGCGTGGCGATCGTGCCGTCGCGGATCCAGTCCGTACGCCCGATATCCATGCCGTTGTCGAAGACCGACGCCCGCTCCGAGGACGCCGATGTCGTAACGAACGGCGCGCACTCCAACCCGTAGGCGAACGGATCGGAGTACAGCGTCAGCGGCAGATCGGTGAGCTTCTCCCCCACCCGCGTCCCGCCGCCGGGCGCCGACAGTGCGGTGTGGCCTTCCTGTGCGCCCCGGCCTTCCATCGACCACCACAGGTAGATCATCAGGTCGGCCACCGCGGACGGCGGCAGGAGAGTCTCGTACCGGCCGGCGGGCAGTTCGACGGTTCGCCGTGCCCAGCTCAGCCGCGTGGACAGCCGCTCGAGCATCGAATCCGTTGGCACGTCGGCGAAGTCGGGGGTGCTGAAGCCCGCCCAAGCGCTGGCGCCGTCGCGTTTGGCGTTGATCTCCACCGACCCCGTCGGCTCGGTGAAGCGTCGGCGCACGCCGTTGGACGTGGCCAGGAACGTTGTCTCGACGCCGTGCCGCGCGAAGCCGTACAGCTGATCCGGGCCGCTGAACCCCCGCGCCGCCAGGCTGCCCGCCACATCGAGGAACGCCTGCACACTGGTGCCCGGAACCGGGGCGTCCCAATCGTCGGGGTGGCCGTCGCCCGCCAGCGGCGGTGCGGCGTCGCGGGCCTCGGGAGCCGCGAGTGCGGTGTCCTGCGACGCGGCCGCCAGACCGGCGATCGCAGACGGGTCCACGTCACTGGACTCCACCGAGCCCACTCTCGCGGTCTTGCCTTGGCGCACAATCGATATCACCGTCGTAGTGCGGCTCACCGATTCGCCGTTGGTGGTCATCGAATTTCCCGCCCACCGCAACGAGGCGTCCGCGCGATCGGTCACCAGGACGATGGTCTCGTCGGCTTTACCGAGTCGCGTGGCCTCGGCCAGCGCAAGCTCGACTACCTTCTGTGCTCCGATCACCGGCTACTGCCCCGCCTCGTCGCGCGTATTGAGCACGTTCACCCCACGGAACAGCGCCGACG
>JBIQHU010000128.1:0-15112 GCA_044508395.1 Mycobacterium sp.
AGCTCGGCTACAGCTGGGACGAGGTGCACGACGAGGCCGAGGTGCTCGAGCACGCCGTGTCCGACACGATGCTCGACCGCATTGACGCCAAGCTCGGCCACCCCACCCGCGACCCGCACGGCGACCCGATTCCCGCCGCGGACGGCCATGTGCCGACCCCCGACGCGCGACAGCTGTCGATTTGCCGTGACGGCGACACCGGAGTCGTCGCCCGGATTTCGGACGCCGATCCGGAGATGTTGCGGTACTTCGACAGCGTCGGCATCAGCTTGGACTCGCGGCTGATGGTGCTGGCCCGGCGCGACTTCGCGGGCATGGTCTCCGTCGCCGTCAAGCCCGCCGGTTCGGGTGAGCACGAAAAGGGCACCACGGTCGAGCTGGGAAGCCCTGCCGCAGAAGCGATCTGGGTGGTCGGCTAACCTCCGCGAGCAGACGCAAATTGACGCGACACGCCGAAGATATGGCGCACTTTGCGTCTGTTCGGCCCCAGGGCACCGTGCGCCGCAGGTGCTTACAACGTCGCGGGCCGCAGCACCACGACAGATCGTGTGCGCATCGGTTCGTCGCGCAGCAACGCGATCACCTGCCCGTCGGGCGCCGTCGCGGCGTAGGTTCCGTCGATGCCGGCCGGCTCCAGTGTTCTGCCGTGCCGGGTGTGCTCGGCCTCTTCGGCGCTGAGGTCGCGGCGCGGGAAGGCGAGCAGACAAGCCTCGTCGAGCGAGTAGGAAAGGCGCGGCCGTTCGGCAAGCTCATCGAGGAGTACGGCCTGATCCAGCCCGAAGCGCCCGACACGGGTCCGTCGCAGCGCAGCGAGATGTCCACCGACGGCCAGCGCTTCGCCGACATCTCGGGCCAGGGCGCGGATGTACGTCCCACTGGAGCAGTCCACCTCGACGTCGACGTCGACCAGGTCGCCGTCGCTTCGCACGCCGAGCACGTCGAAGCGGTCGATGCGGACCCTGCGCGGCGCGAGTTCGACGGTCTGCCCTTCGCGCGCCAGCTTGTAGGCCCGTTGGCCGCCGACCTTGATGGCGCTGACGGCCGACGGGATCTGGTCGATCTCACCACGCAGCGCGGCCACCGCCGCCTGGATCTGCGGCTCGGTGAGATGTGCGGCCGAAACCGTCTGCATCACTTCGCCTTCGGCGTCCTCGGTCGACGTGGTCTGGCCCAGCCGGATGGTGGCGGCGTAGGACTTGTCGGTGGTGGTCAGCAGGCCGAGGATCTTGGTGGCCCGTTCGATGCCGATCACCAGGACTCCAGTTGCCATCGGGTCGAGAGTGCCTGCGTGCCCGACCTTTCGGGTGCCGAAGATGCGCCTGCAGCGGCCGACGACGTCATGACTGGTCATGCCCGCCGGTTTGTCCACTACGACAAGGCCGGCTTCGCTCATAGCACGATCGCCGTGAGTGCCAAACCGTCGCGCACCGACCAGCGGCCCGACAACGTCTGCAGCGGCGGCCCCGACAGCACGGCGGGGTCGATCAGGATCCGCGACTCGAACCGGCCCGAGGTGCCGCTGTCGTCGACATCGAACGTGATGTGTGCGTCCTCGAATCCCAGCCAGCGCTTCGCCAGCGGAAACCACGCCTTGTAGGTGGCCTCCTTGGCGCAGAACAGGATTCGATCCCAGTGCAGTCCATCGGGCAGCGCGCGAAGTTCGGCGCGCTCCCCCGGCAGGCTGACGGCGTCGAGGACGCCATGCGGGAGGACGTCGTGCGGCTCGGCGTCGATGCCCACCGAACGAAGCTCGCCGTGTCGGCCCACGGCCGCACCGCGGAAACCCTCGCAGTGGGTGAGGCTGCCGACGATGCCGTCGGGCCAGCACGGTTCGCCCTTCTCGCCCTTGAGGATCGGCACGGGAGCGACACCGAGCTCGGACAACGCTTCGCGCGCGCAGTAGCGCACGGTGATGAATTCGTTGCGCCGCTTGGCCACCGACTTGGCGATCAGCGGCTCTTCTTCGGGTAGCGGCTTCAGTTCCGGTGGGTCCGTGTACATCTCGGCGGCGGCGAGCTCCTGCGCGTCGCCGGGCAGTACACCCGAGAGCAGGGTGGCCATCACCGTCATGGCTGCCTGGCCTTGATCCGCTCCTGCACCTTCTGTGCGTGGTCGCGCATCTCCTGGGTGATCTCGAAGTGTCCACCGAACTCGTTGAGATAGCCGGGTGCATACCTCGGGTCCGGCAGCACCTGACGAAGCCAGCGATAGGGCTTGCGGCGTCGCCATTCCCGCGGATAGCCGACGGAGACCTCTTCGTGGCGAACCCCGTCATACCAGGTGGTGCGCGGGATGTGCAGGTGCCCGTACACCGAACACACCGCGTTGTAGCGGGTGTGCCAGTCGGCGGTCGCCGTGGTGCCGCACCACAGCGAGAACTCGGGATAGAACATCGCATCGCAGGGTTCGCGGACCAGCGGGAAGTGGTTCACCAAGACAGTCGGCGTCATCCAGTCGAGGTCCTCGAGCCGTTTGCGGGTGGAGGACACCCGATCGCGGCACCACGCATCACGCGTGGCGTACGGCTCGGGCGACAGCAGGAACTCGTCGGTGCCGACGACGTTGCGCTCGCGGGCGATGGCCAGCCCTTCCGCCTTGGTCGCCGCCCCCTGCGGCAAGAACGTGTAGTCGTACAGCAGGAACATCGGCACGATGGTCGCCGGGCCGCCCTCCTCCGTCCACACCGGGAACGGGTGCTCCGGGGTGATGATGCCCATCTCGTCACACATGTTGACGAGATAGTCGTAGCGGGCCTTGCCGAAAATCTGCATCGGATCGCGGTTGGTGGTCCACAGCTCGTGGTTGCCGGGCACCCAGATCACCTTCGCGAAGCGTTTCCGCAGCAGGTCCAGCGCCCAGTGGATCTCGTCGGTGCGCTCGCCGACGTCGCCCGCGACAATCAGCCAGTCGTCGGGAGTGGACGGGTAGAGCGACTCGGTGACGGGCTTGTTGCCCGTGTGACCGGTGTGCAGGTCGCTGATGGCCCAGAGGGTGGGCTGGCGGCCGTCACGTGTCACAGCCCTCCAGCCTACGTGCGGGTAGCAAAACCTCTCGCACTCCAACTAGAACAGGTTCTCGTTTCTGCCTCGGGCACTCCGCCATGGCCGCTACACTCCCCGGGCAGGGTCGGTCCCGATGACGGCGGCCGCGCCGCCACGACACTAAGGGGTGGAATGGTCGCCAAGCTGCGCATTCTCGCAGCGGTGTGTGCGCTGGCCGCGGCGGTCGTCGTGGTGAGCCAGTCCAATACCGACGGCCCTCTGCAGGTGCGGGCCGCCGACATTCCGATGACCAACGTCACAACCAGCATCAAGTACCCGGTCGTCGAGACCACCGACCCGGACCCGTTCAACCCGTGCCGCGACATTCCGCTCGACGCCGTCGGGGCCCTCGGCCTCGCGTTCACGCCGCCGTCCCCCGAGGAGGGGATGCGGTGCAAGTACGACGCCGGCAACTATCAGATGACCATCGAGGCGTTCGTGTGGAAGACCTTCGAGGAGGCCTTGCCCGCCGACGCCGTCCAGCTCGACATCGACGGTCACCGCGCCGCGCAGTGGTGGGTGATGAAGCCGACCGACTGGAACAACCGTTGGTGGATCACCTGCGCGATGGCGTTCGACACCAGCTACGGCCTGATCCAGCAGACGCTGTTCTACTCGCCGATCTACTCCAACCCCGCCCCCGACTGCATGCAGACCAACCTTCAGCGCGCCCACGATCTGATCCCCTATTACAAGTTCCAGGGCGACGACGACACTAACCAGTGATCTTGTCCATCGGGCTCGACCGTTCGAGCATGCCGATGGCTTCTTCACCGTCCCACCGGTAGCGCACCCCAGCCTGCTGCAGCGCCGGGAACGTCCAGTTGGCCATCTTCTCCAGCATCTCCGCGGGAACCTCGCTGGGATCGGTGATGTCGTGGGTCGACACCACCGTCTCGCCCTCGATTCGCACTGTGCCGCTTTCGGTTTCGAGCACGACCGAGACGTCCTCTCCGCGCGCCCGCAGCCGCCTCAGCCACGGCGCAGCCACGACACGCGCGGGGATCAGGTTCCCCTCGCCGAGATAGACGTACCCCTCGTTGAACGCAGGCTCGCCGTCGGGCCGCGGCGGATAGGCGATGTAGCCGAACGCCCGACCGTCCGGAAACAGCGCCGACTGCCAGCAATGACCCCAGAAGCCCTCCAGCCTGCGCACACCCTGGCGGCGGATCCGCAGGCCGGTTCCGCTGAAGTCGTGTTGCTCCCCCGCCACGTGCACCGACCCCGTCGCGCGGAACAGCTGCTCGTAGCGCGGCCCTCCCATCAGATCGCCCACAATCGACGTCTTCAGCTGCTCATCCGCATCGGCCTGCAGCGCGCCCTGCACCCACGGCGGCACCGCCATCTTCGCCTCGACCTCGAACCGCAGATCCACCCGCGGCCCGTCCTTGCGTCCCGCGATCAGATCGGTCGACGACGTCGCAACGGCCTGCCCATCGAACGTCATCGTCCACACGTCGAAGGGTTCGCCACACGTGAACACCAGCGGGCCCGCGCCCAGCACCGTCGGCCTGCCGTCCGGACCGGTCGGCGACAGACTCTTGCCCTCGTCACGCAGCCGGTACACCCGGCCGTCGGCGAAGGCGACGTTGACCTGGACCCCGTGCGCCTCCCAATTCGCAGCGACGGCCTCGATTCCGATGCGCGGCAACCCGACCTCACCGCGATCGTCGAGGACCCAGAAGCTCACCGAATCCCGCATTTCCGGGTTGTCCGGTCGCTCGGCGAACATGTATTCGCGCTGCGGGTCGATGCCACCGGTCAGGTCAATCGGCATGCGAGGCTCCCAAGTAGGTGTCGACGTAGGTGGCGAACAGCGGCCGAATTGCGTTGAGATCCAAGCCGAATACCTCGGGATCGGCCTTCGGATGCGGTTCCCGGTTCTCGGCGTTCTCGGTCCACCAGGTGCGCATGCCGTCCTCGAACTCGTCGGTCACGGGCTCGCCGAGCCAGGCGTACAGCCGGCGCACCTCGCCTACCGGATCGTTCTGCATCGCGCGAAAGTCGATGTCGTAGAAGCGATCATCGGCACCGGCGGCCCGGAATTTCAGCGCACGGTCGATGCCCGTCGACCATTGCTTGATGTTGAGCTCACCGAGGTACCGATGGTCGACCTCGTCGCTGAACCCGCCGACGATGTCGGCGTACACGTCGACGACCGACAGCATCACGTCGGTCGGGTCGCGGTGCGTCATCACGAAACGGGCGTCGGGAAACACCCGGTCGAGATAGTCCAGCGAGATCACGTGGGCCGGTGACTTCAGCCGCCACGGCCGTCTCGGCTCCCCCCACTGCAGCAGCTTCAGCACGCGCCGCTCGTAGGCATAGGTCGAGGTGAAGTCGGCGCGTTCGAGCAGCCAGTCGGAATAGGACGGAATCTGCGCGAACGCCTGGAACATCTGGGATTTGAAGTCGAGCGCCATCAGGTCGAGGCATTCCATCGGCCCCTGAACGTCGTTGGGCACGTGATGACGGGTCCCGACGGTGACGGGTCGCTGATCGGGCGGGATCCTCGGATCCTCACCGCGCACCGTCGACGGTGGCGGGCACGGCCGGGTGGACTCCCAGCTGCGCAGGTAACGCACGTGGGGATCCCGGGCCAGCAGGAACGACAGCGCGGTCGATCCGGTGCGGGGTAGGCCGAGGCCGAACAGCGGCGCCTCAATCGGCTCGTCGTCGATCTCGGGATGCCTGCGGTACCAGTCCTCGACCTGCAGTCGCTGGCACAGATGCAAACCCAGGCGGTCGTAAACAAACGCCTCGCCCCTGGCGTTCAGTCGCGCTTCGTCCTGCAGGGCGCGCATCAGGATCTCCAGGCCCTCGCGGAACGAGTCGTCGCCGAAGTCGTCGAGCCCGGTGCGCGCGACGGCGGCGGCCATCAGCTCGCCCGGTGATGCCACGCCGCACCTCCCGATCGTCGAGAGCCACAAATTGATGACAGTATACTGTCGCGATTATGGGCGAGGCGTCAATAGCGAATCGGCGGACCTACGACAACCGTGCCCGTCAGCAGAAAGCGGCCCAGACCCGAGAACGCATCATCGCGGCGGGCAGTGAGCTGGTGCACGCCTTCGACTCCTGGAACTGGCGGAATCTCACGTTCAAGGCGGTGGCCGACCGCGCGGGTGTCGGTGAGCGGACCGTGTACCGCCACTTCCCCACCGAGCGGCATTTGCACGACGCGGTGATGCAGCGGCTCGAGTCCGAGGCCGGTGTGTCCTACGAGGATGTGGACCTGACCAACATCGGCGACGTCACCGCCCGCGTATTCGCCGCACTGCAACGGTTCTCGGTGCGCACGTCCGTCGAGACGCCGCAGGACCCGACCTTCGTCGGCGTCGACGCGCGCCGGCGAGATGCGCTGATGCGCGCGGTGTCGGCGGCAGCCCCCGGCTGGTCGACCGCCGAACAGCGGGTCGCGGCGGGTCTGCTCGACGTGCTCTGGAATGTGCCCACCTACGAACGGCTGGTCGGGGTGTGGGGCGTCGACGGTGCCGCCGCGACCCGAGCGATCGGCTGGCTGATGACACAGGTCGTGACGGCAATCACCGACGACAACCCACCACCTGCGTAGCCTGTGTGACGTGACCGCCGTATCCGATTCCACGACTGCATCGCCGGCCGCGGGAAAGCTCAAGACGTTCACCGGCCGGACGTTGAGCAGAGTCCTGCACCTACCACCCCGAACGTGCGACTACACCCTGCATCCCGTGCGGGTACCGATGCGCGACGGTGTCGAATTGGTCGCCGATCATTACGCGCCGACGACGGCCACCCCCGCGGGCACGCTGTTGGTGCGCTGTCCGTACGGCCGGGGATTCCCGTTCTCCACGATGTTCGCCGGTGTGTACGCCGCACGGGGTTATCACGTCGTATTCCAAAGCGTGCGCGGCACATTCGGTTCCGGCGGCGAATTCGAGCCGATGGCCAACGAAGTCGCCGACGGTACGGACACCGTCGAGTGGTTGCGCAACCAGCCGTGGTTCACCGGTTCCTTCGCGACGATCGGCCTGTCGTACCTAGGCTTCACCCAATGGGCCCTGCTCAACGATCCGCCGCCGGAGATGAAGGCCGCCGTCATCACGGTGGGCCCGCACGATGTCAGCGGCCCCCGCTGGGGTGCCGGCTCGTTCGGACTCAACGACTTCCTCGGCTGGAGCAACCTCGTCGCCCACCAGGAGGACACCCGGCTGCGCGCGTTGATCCAGCAGGTACGCGCCCGCCGTGCACTGGCGCGCGCCACCAAGGGGCTACCCATCGGAGAGGCCGGGCGCGCCCTGCTGGGCGACCGCGCGCTGTGGTGGGAGGAGTGGCTGGACCATCCCGAGCCTGACGACCCGTATTGGGCGCCCCGGTGTATCCGGGATGCGCTGAAGCACACCGACATCCCGGTGCTGTTGATCGGCGGGTGGCAGGACCTGTTCCTGGAACAGACGCTGGCGCAGTACGACGCGCTCAAGCGGCGCGGAGTCGACGTCGCGGTGACTGTCGGCGCGTGGACGCACACACACGTCATGTACAAGGGCGCCCCCACGGTGATTCGCGAATCGCTCGACTGGCTCGGCGCCCACCTCGGCGAGCAGGGCACGTCGCGCAGCCCGGTGCGAGTCGAGATCAAGGGGAAGGGCTGGATCGAGCTGCCGGAGTGGCCGCCGGCCATGCCCGAACGCGTGCTCTACCTGCAGCCCACCGGCCGGCTGGGCGACACGGCTCCGCCGGACACGGCGCCGCCGAGCCGATTCACCTACAACCCTGTGGACCCGACGCCGACCATCGGCGGCCGACTGCTCGCCCCCGAGGGCGGCTATCGCAAGGACGACAAGCTCGCCGAACGGCCCGACGTGCTGTGTTTCACCGGCGACCGGCTGCCGACCGATCTCTTCGTCGTCGGCGCCCCGGTCATCGAGCTGTCCCATTCGTGCGACAACCCGTATCACGACCTGTTCGTGCGCATCAGCGAAGTGGACGCCAAGGGCGTGTCCCGGAATGTCAGCGACGGATACCGCCGCAGCCCAACGGCTTCGGCGGGTGCTGACACCGTTCGCATCGAACTCGATCCGACCGCGCACCGGTTCCGCGCCGGCTCGCGCATCCGGGTGCTTGTCGCCGGAGGCTCGCATCCACGGTTCGTGCGTAACCTCGGCACCGCCGAGCCCATGGCCCGCGGCCGTGAGCTGATGGTGTCGACGCACGCGGTGCATCTCGGGGACGGCGGCGTATCGCGACTGGTGCTGCCCGCGAGTCCGGAGCTACCATCCGGCCGCTGAGCAAGTGAATTGCTGGCCACTAATCGTAGAATTCGCGAATGGCAAGCTTTTCATAGAAATCGCATATTCGAACGATAAAAAAGGTGACAGGTAAAAGGGTCCGAGACCCGTTCACCTGCCACCCTTCTTGCGCTTAGTCACCCAGGATAAAGGCGGGCGACGAGAAGGGTCCCCACACCTGCGGGGGCGAGATCACCGGCGGCTCGGTGTAGATCGAGACATGCCCGGGGCGCTGTGTGGTAGTGGTTCCTGCCGATTCATGCGTGGTTGTGGCGCTAGTTGCGGCGGCGCCTGGTGCCGACGCGACGGCGGCGGCAACGGCCCCGGCGCCGATCAACAGTGCGAGAGTACGCGGCTTGGTGTTCATGCGAATTTCTCCTAGATCCATTTCTAGTCGTGTCAGACAATCGACGAATGTCGCTGTCTGTGTCGTACCAGATTCAATCTAGGTAGAGATATTGCGGACGGCGCGTACCTCAAATGAGATTCAAATATCCGCTGTTACTGGGCAAACCTGGGTTAGGCGACGGTGCGGCGCACGTTCGCGGCGATCTCTTGGAGTGCGGCATCGTCGTGCACCGGCGGCGCCCAGTCGGGCTCGACGGGTAGCGAAACCCAGCTCTTGCAGCCTGCGTAGTCGGGTGTGCGTTGCAGTCGTATCGGCTCGCGCAGCGGGCTGGCCCGCACCACGAGCACGGTGAGGCGGTGCTTGGGCCGAAAGTCGACTCGGTCGGCCCGCACCGAGTCGGCCGTCCAGATGTGGAGGGACTCGATCTCGTCGAGGTTCTCGGGCCTGCTGACCTCAACGGCGGCAACGACTTTCGCCCCGGCGCGCAGGATGACCTCGTCGGCGGTACTGTCGGCGGCGGCGGCATCGAGCAGATCGCGATGGTCGGGCCTGACTCGCTCGGCGTGGCTGTGCGCCACCGTCGGGAAGAACAGGAAGCGCGAGGCGCTGAGCGCGAACCGCTTCTCGTGAATGCCGCCCTTGCGCAGCAGCACGGTTTGTCTGCCGTCGAGCAGACCGTGCACGGCCGCGCCCCACTCCTTGAGCGCGGGCCAGGTGAGTGTCGCCGTCTCCGCCATCGCGGCTAGCCGGCCCCGGCGGCAATCCGCGCCCGCACCTCGGGACGCCGCAGCGGCGGAACGGTCTTGGGCGGTTGGCGGCGCGGCTGCAGCCCTGCCAAGAGCCGGGTGGTGGTCGCGGTGACCTCGGCGACCGCTTCCTCGAAGGCTTCGACGTTGGCGCCGGACGGCCGCGTGATGCCGCTGACCTTGCGGACGTACTGACGCGCAGCAGCTTCGATCTCCTCGGGGGTGGCCGCCGGTTCCAGGCCGCGTAGCTCCGTGATGTTTCGGCACATGGCTCCACGATAGGTTCGACCCATGACCAACCCCAACAACACCGATGTCCTGCTGATCGACACCCAGGATCGGGTGCGCACGCTGACGCTGAATCGCCCGCAAGCCCGCAACGCGTTGTCGTCTGAGCTTCGGACGAAGTTCTTCGGAGCGCTGCGGGATGCCGAGGCTTCAGACGACGTCGACGTCGTCATCTTCACCGGCGCCGATCCGGTGTTCTGTGCGGGGCTGGACCTCAAGGAACTCGGCGACTCCACCGAACTGCCCGACATCTCGCCGAAGTGGCCGTCGATGACCAAGCCGGTGATCGGCGCGATCAACGGGGCCGCAGTGACCGGCGGGCTGGAGTTGGCGCTGTACTGCGACATCCTGATCGCATCGGAGAACGCCAAGTTCGCCGACACCCACGCCCGGGTCGGCTTGATGCCCACCTGGGGGCTGTCGGTCCGGCTACCGCAGAAGGTCGGCGTCGGACTGGCCCGCCGGATGAGCATGACCGGCGACTACCTCTCGGCCGCCGATGCGCTACGGGCGGGGCTGGTCACCGAGGTGGTGCCGCACGACGAGCTCCTGCCGACCGCGCGCCGGGTGGCGGCCTCCATCGTCGGCAACAACCAGAAAGCCGTACGCGCGCTGCTCGCGTCGTATCACCGCATCGACGAAGCCGGCACCGCTGAAGCACTGGCGATGGAGGCCGAGTCGGCACTCGAGTGGATGCGCACGGCCACCGGCGACGACATCGCCGCCAACCGCGCCGCGGTGTTCGAGCGGGGCCGCGCGCAGGTCCGGTAACCCTCGACACCTTCTGCGAGCGTGCGTGTCTGCACCCGACACGCCGTTCGATTCCACGAGTCGACGCACGCTCGTACGCTGTCGAGCGTGAACGAAGCACACGAATACTGCGGCAGCGACGAGTGGCGGCAGATGATTCGCGAAGTCATCCTGCCGTGGGCGCTGGGCGAAACCGACCTCGGCGACGACGTTCTCGAGGTCGGGCCGGGCTACGGCGCGACCACCGACGTGCTGGGGGCGTCGACCGCACGTCTGACGTCGGTGGAGATCGACGACAAGCTCGCCGCGTTGCTGCGTGAGCGTTTCGCCGACAATCGCTCGGTCGAGATCGTCAACGGCGATGCCACCGCACTCGACTTCGCCGACGGAAGGTTCACGGGCGCAGCCTGTTTCACGATGCTGCACCATGTGCCGACCGTGGAACTACAGGACAAGCTCTTCGCCGAGATCTCACGCGTCCTCAAGCCGGGTGCGGCGCTGGTGGCCAGCGACAGCCTGGGCAGCGACGAATTGGCCGTCATGCATGAGGGAGACAACTACAACCCCGTCGATCCGGATTCGTTGCCCTCGCGGCTAGCCGCCGCCGGATTCGGCGACGTTCGAGTCAGGACCAACGACTACGGCTGGACCATGATCGCGCGCGTCCCTGGCTGACTCAGGGGCTGGGCGGAGTGTCCGGGATATTCGGGATATCCGGGATATTGATGTCGACCCGAACCAGCTGCTCGATACCCGGCTGATAGGTGACCGGCTCGGCCGGGGTCGGGCCGAACGTCGGACTCAGCTCACCTCCGGGCCCGGCGAACTGGACGTTGAACGTCGGCATCACCGGGGCGCTGGTGATGTAGAGCGCCTCGCAGATACCATCCTGCAGCCGCGATCGGAAGAACTGACCGTAGGCGACTTTGGGGGTGTCGGTGGCCGTTCCGCCTTCGGAGAGAATCACCGACGAACCCCGACGAACAGAGCCAAGTGCTGCGGCGCCGACGCACTGGTCGGCGTCGTCGACCTGGGTGTACGGCTGGTGGATCAGCACGTAGACCGCGGTGGCGACGGTCGGCTCCGCCGCCGATTGCGGCGCCCCGACCAGGCTTGCCGATGCCACGACGGCAAGTACGTACCCGAGCCGTTTCATGCCGCGAGCTTAGCCGGTACCCGGCACGAGCCAGCGACCGGAAAACGCTCGCCAGCCGACGAACACCAGCCGCAGCACCATGAAGGTCGACAGTCCGGCCCAGATGCCGAGCAGTCCCCAGCCGAACGCCAGCGACA
Source organism: Mycobacterium sp. (assembly GCA_044508395.1). Taxonomy (GTDB): domain Bacteria; phylum Actinomycetota; class Actinomycetes; order Mycobacteriales; family Mycobacteriaceae; genus Mycobacterium. The sequence continues at coordinate 11,735 of JBIQHU010000128.1, forward strand.
GCCAGATCAACGGCAGGAATCCGACCACTGCGCTGATCAACGTGGCGTTGCGCATGAACTTGGCGTCACCGGCACCCAGCAGCACACCATCCAGCGCGAAAACGATTCCGGCGATTGGCAATTGAGCCACCATGAACCACCACGGGACGCCGATGGCGTCGAGCACCGAACGGTCGTCGGTGAACACACTCGGAAACACGGAGGCGCCGACCGCGAACACGCCCGCCAGCACCGCGGAGGCGAGTGTCGAGAAGATGGTGACCCGCCAGGCCACCGACTTCGCATGTGCCAGCTGTCCCGCTCCGAGCGCCGCACCCACCAACGACTGCGCCGCGATGGCGAGGGAGTCCAACACCAGGGCAAGGGTGTTCCACAGCTGCAGCACCACCTGATGCGCCGCGACTGCGGCGGCGCCGAACCGGGCCGCGACGGCTCCCGCGGAGACAAAGCAGACCTGAAATGCCAAGGTGCGCAACAGTAGATCGCGCCCCAACACGACTTGCGATCGCAGCACCGTGGGTTCGATCCGCACCGGCACCCGTTCGACGTAGAGCGCGCGTAGGAACAGCAGGGCGGCGAGCCACTGGCCGACCAGGTTCGCCACGGCCGAGCCAGCCAGCTCGAGCCTCGGCAGGCCCAGCCACCCGTAGACGAGCAACGGGCACAGCACCGCCGAGAGCGCGAAGCCCGTCACCACGTAGCGCAGTGGACGCACCGTGTCCTGCACGCCGCGCATCCAGCCGTTGCCCGCAGCCGATACCAGGATCGCCGGCACCCCGAACGTCGCGACCCGCACCCAGGGCAGCGCCGCGTCGGCGATCTCGCCTCCCCCGGAAGACCCGGCCAGTGCCGACACCAGTGGCACGGCCGCCACCTGGACGACCAGGACGATCAGCCACCCCAGACCAAGGGCCAACCAGGTGGCCTGCAAGCCCTCGCCGACCGCCGCCTGCCGGTCACCGGCGCCGAAGAACCGCGCCGAGCGGGCGGTGGTGCCGTACGACAGGAACGTCATCTGCGAACTGAGCGTCGCCAGGATCAGCCCGCCGATCGCCAGGCCGGCGAGAGGCAGGGCGCCCAGACGCCCGACGATGGCGATGTCGAACAGCAGGTAGATCGGTTCCGCGGCGAGCACCCCGAGCGCGGGCAGCGCCAGGCCCGCGATGCGGCGACCGGTCGCCGTCGGCGCCGCGGATTCGTGGGACGGATCAGCCAAAGCACCTGCCGACAGGGTCAGCCAAGGCGCGTGTTGACGAAGTCAGCGCAGAGCCTCGCGAAGCGCCCGCACGGCCTCGTCGGCAGACCCGGTCGCCGAGTAACCGGCCGCCAGCCGGTGCCCGCCCCCGCCGAACGCGCTGGCGAGGGTGGCCAGGTCGTAGGACTTCGCGCGCATCGACACCGACCAGTGCCCCGGCTCGATCTCCTTGAAGACCGCCGCCACTTCGGCCTGTTGGGTGGTGCGCACGATATCGACGATGCTCTCGACTTCCTCAGGCCGCGCGTTCTTCCATTCCTGGTGTCCCACAGTGACATACACCAGGCCGCGACCGCCCGCGGCGTCGGGCACCAGCTGCGCCGACGCCAGCACGCGCGACAGCATGGGCAGCCACGCGAACGGGTGGGTGTCCAGCAACGTGCGGCTGATCGACGCGTTGTCCACGCCGAGGTCGACCAGCCGGGCGGCCAGCCGGTGCGCCCGTGCGCTGGCCCAGCGGAACGAGCCGGTGTCGGTGGTCAGCCCGGCATACAGACAGTGCGCGACACCCAGATCGATCGGCTTGCCCCAGGCGTCGAGAAGTTCGGCCACCAGCATCGTGGTCGAGTCGGCCGACGGGTCGACGAAGTTCGCGGTGCCGAAAAGCATGTTCGAGGCGTGGTGGTCGATGACCAACACCTCGCGGTCGGGGTCGGCCAATTCACGCAGCGCGCCCAGCCGGTTGACGCTGGGGATGTCGACGGTGACCGCGAGATCGGCGTCGCGTCGCATCGCGTCGGGCGCAACGAGCAGATGCGTGCCGGGCAGCGACTGAAGCGATTCGGGCAGCTCAGCCGGTGCCCCGAAGCTCACCTGGACGCTCTTGCCCGCATGATCGAGCACCAGCGCCAGCGCCAGGCCCGCGCCGAGGGTGTCGGCGTCGGGATAGACGTGGCAGACCACACTGACGGTGTGTGCCCCCGCCAGCAGGGCGGCGGCGGCACAGGCGTCGACGCGCTCGCCCGTGGGAGGGGCGTCAGTCGCCTTGTCGATCGCGGTCACCGGTGTCCTCAGTGTCGATCTCGTCTCGGTCCCCACCGATATCCCGCACCCCGTCTATACGGTACGGGTCGGCGTCGCCGGCGTGCCGGGCACCTTCGCGAACTCTTGCCAAATCCTCATCCGCGGCGCGTGCGCGAGCCAGCAGCTCCTCCATCCGCACGGCGGCGTCGGGCACGGTGTCGCGCTCGAACGCCAGCGTCGGAGTGAAACGAACCCCCAGGCTCGCGCCCACCTTGGACCGCAGGACACCCTTGGCCTTGTCCAGGGCCGCCGCGGCGCCCGCATAGTCGGGCTCATCGGCCAGCGAACTGCCCAACACGGTGTAGAACAGCGTCGCATCGTGCAGGTCGTTGGTGACCTTCGCATCGGTGATGGTGACGCCGGTCAGCCGCGGGTCCTTGATCTCGTACTCGATCGCCGAAGCGACGATGGTGGAAATCCGCTTGGCCAGCCGGCGAGCTCGTGCCGGATCGGGCATGTGCGAACCTCCTAGGTTCTCTGCTTCTCGACGAGTTCGTACGTCTCGATGACGTCGCCTTCCTTGATGTCGGAGTACGTCAACGTCAGACCGCACTCATAACCGTCGCGCACCTCGGTGACGTCGTCCTTCTCGCGACGCAGCGACGACACGGTGAGGTTCTCCGTGACGACGACGCTGTCGCGCAGCAGGCGCGCCTTCGAGTTACGCCGGATGACACCGGAGGTGACGAGGCAGCCGGCGATGTTGCCGACCTTCGACGACCGGAAGATGGCGCGGATCTCGGCGCGGCCGAGCTCGCGCTCCTCGTAGACCGGCTTGAGCATGCCCTTCAGCGCGCTCTCGATCTCGTCGATCGCCTGGTAGATCACGGAGTAGTACCGGATCTCCACACCCTCGCGGTTGGCCAGCTCGGTCGCCTTGCCCTCGGCGCGGACGTTGAACCCGATGATGATCGCGTCCGAGGCCGACGCCAGGTTGACGTTGGTCTCGGTGACGCCGCCGACGCCACGGTCGATGACCCGCAGCTCGACTTCGTCGTCGATCTGAATGCCCAGCAGGGCCTCCTCGAGCGCTTCGACCGTGCCTGCGTTGTCGCCCTTGAGGATCAGGTTCAGCTGGCTGGTTTCCTTCAGCGCCGAAT
>JBIQHU010000129.1:0-14837 GCA_044508395.1 Mycobacterium sp.
CTGATCACCCGTGCGGCGGCTGACCTGCTGGAGAAACTGCAGGAGCGCCACGGTGCGCTGATGTTCCATCAGTCCGGCGGATGCTGTGACGGGTCGTCGCCGATGTGCTACCCCGAGGGGGAATTCCTCGTCGGCGACCGCGACATTCTGCTTGCCGTCCTCGACGTCGGGCAGGGGGTGCCGGTGTGGATCTCCGGGCCGCAGTTCGAGGCGTGGAAGCACACACAGCTGGTGATCGACGTGGTGCCCGGGAGGGGCGGCGGCTTCAGCGTCGAAGCCCCCGAAGGCCTTCGTTTCCTGTCGCGCGGGCGCGCTTTCAGCACCTCCGAGAACCAGCTGCTCAGCGCCGACGCGCCCGTGACAGGTGCCGACTTCGCGCGGGGGGCACGCCCGCGCGCGAGCGGCACCCACATCGTCGCGGACGCCGTAGACGCCTGCCGTGCCACGCCGGGCGGCTAACGGGTTAACGGGCGGTGCCGCAGTATCGTCGAAAGGGTGATCCCGCTGCCGCGCCCGCGGTTGCTGACCAGTGCACTGCTGATCGGCACGGCGGTCGGGCTGCTCCTCGGAATCGGGTTGACGCTGCTGGTCAGCGCCAAGATTCGGCCTGACGTGGCGATCGCGCTGGTTGTCGGCGTGCCCGGTTCGATCGGGATGTTGACCATCCTGTTCTCGCGCGCCCGCTGGGTGACCGCGGTCGGTGCATTCGTCCTCGCCATCGCCCCCGGCTGGTTCGGCGTGCTGGTGGCGATTCAATCGGTGAACGGTGCCTGACATGGACCGCAACCTGCTGGAAGACACCCAGGAATTCACCCCGACGTGGGACACCGGTGAACTCGAAGCTGTCGACGCGCCGTCGGAGCCGTCCCCCGCAAGCGGGAGGTACCCCCAGCCGGTACCGGCCCCTCCGGTCGTCGTGCCGGGTGAGTACCAGTTCCTGAAACGGTGGAAGTTCGTGCTCGTCGTGGCGTGCGTGTGGGCGCTCGCGGCCGCGGCGGGATGGGGGCTCTACCACTGGTGGTACCACTCGATCGACAAGACCGCGCCGGTGTTCGTGGTGCTGGTGTTCCTGATCCTGTGCACCGTTGCGGGCCTGCTCATCGCCATGGTGCCGAACCGGCCGGTGGCCTCCGCAGTGGCGATCGGGTTCACCTCCGCGCCCTTCGCGGCGACCGCCGGCGCCGCGGTGCTGCACGGTCTCTACTTCTGCGAATGGGCCAGCCGGTGTTTCGTGGGGCTGATTCCTTACTAGGGTGGGGGCGTGACCCACTATGACGTTGTCGTTCTCGGAGCAGGCCCCGGCGGATACGTTGCGGCCATTCGTGCCGCCCAGCTTGGACTGAACACCGCAGTCGTCGAACCCAAGTACTGGGGAGGGGTGTGCCTGAACGTCGGCTGTATCCCGTCCAAGTCGCTGCTGCGCAACGCCGAGCTGTCCTACATCATCACCAAGGAAGCCAAGACCTTCGGCATCAACGGTGAGGCCACCATGGACTACGGGGTGGCCTTCGACCGTAGCCGCAAGGTCGCCGACGGCCGTGTCGCCGGCGTCCACTTCCTGATGAAGAAGAACAAGATCACCGAGATTCACGGGTACGGAAAGTTCAAGGACCCCAACACACTCGAGGTCGATCTCAACGAGGGCGGGACCGAAACGGTCACCTTCGACAACTGCATCATCGCCACCGGCAGCAGCACACGCTTGGTGCCCGGCACGTCGCTTTCGGAGAACGTCGTCACCTACGAGAAACAGATCCTCTCCCGCGAGCTGCCGGGATCGATCATCATCGCCGGCGCGGGTGCCATCGGCATGGAGTTCGGTTACGTGCTGCGCAACTTCGGCGTCGACGTCACGATCGTCGAGTTCCTGCCGCGGGCGCTGCCCAACGAGGATGCCGAGGTGTCCAAGGAGATCGAAAAGCAGTTCAAGAAACTCGGGGTGAAAATCCTCACCGGGACCAAGGTGGAGTCCATCAGGGACGAAGGGGCTGATGGTTCCGTTTACGTCACCGTGAGCAAGGATGGCAAGTCCGAAGAACTCAAGGCGGACAAGGTTCTTCAGGCCATCGGCTTCGCGCCCAACGTCGAGGGATATGGCCTGGAGACGACCGGGGTCGATCTCACCGACCGCAAGGCGATCGGCATCGACGATTACATGCGGACCAACGTGCCGCGAATCTATGCGATCGGCGATGTCACCGGAAAGTTGATGTTGGCACACGTCGCGGAGGCGATGGGTGTGGTGGCGGCCGAAACCATTGCGGGCGCTGAGACTTTGGCGCTCGGCGACTACAGGATGTTGCCGCGCGCCACGTTCTGCCAGCCGCAGGTCGCCAGCTTCGGCTTGACCGAGGAGCAGGCCCGTGATGAGGGTTACGACGTCAAGGTCGCCAAATTCCCCCTCACCGCGAATGCCAAGGCACACGGGCTGGGTGATCCAAGCGGCTTCGTCAAGCTGATCGCCGACGCGAAATACGGTGAACTGCTCGGCGGGCACCTGATCGGGCACGACGTTTCCGAGCTGCTGCCCGAGCTGACGCTGGCACAGAAGTGGGATCTGACCGTCAACGAACTCACCCGCAACGTGCACACCCACCCGACGCTGTCGGAGGCGCTGCAGGAGTGCTTCCACGGCTTGGCCGGCCACATGATCAACTTTTGATAGCCGCGATCTGGGTCGCCGCGATCGGCGGACTGGTACTCGGTCACATCCTGTGGCTGGGCGGGATCACGGCTGCCACGTCGACGGCGACCATCAGCTCGTGGGTATTGGTGGTCGCCGCGACATCGTTTGTCGTGGGAGCCGTCGTCGGCGCGCTCGGCTGGCGCGCGTACCGGCGCAAGTCCGATGTGTGGGCTGCGTTCCTGTTGGCGCTGCCTGTGTCGCCCGTGCTGCTGTCGCTGGTGGTACTCGGCGTGACGTACCTATAGTCGGGCGCTGACGGAGCGAGTGTCAGCGCAGCGCCTCGACGAGATCGGCAACCGTGTGGTGCGACTCGAGCGGATGACGAAGGCGCCCATGGGCATTCACCCTGTAGATGTTTCGACGCCCGTCTTTGGACTTGGCCAGGTATCCGTCATCGGTGAGATCGGTGAGGATCGCCTGCACGGCGCGCTCGGTGATGCCGATACGCGCAGCGAGTTCGCGTGCAGTCAGGGGCTCTTCGCGCGCCAAGCATAGGAGCACGTGGCCGTGGTTGGTCAGAAACGTCCAGCCGCGGTGAGCCTCCGGTGCCGATTTCGAGGGTGTCGACCGGCGATCACGAGACTTCACGGCCATGCCGGAATGTTAATGCTTGGCTTCGGTGGATCGGGCCGTGACGTCCCGCTGTTCTTCGCAGCTTCGGCCGGCATACAAACTCCACAGGATTGAACCGGTGAGCGTGATGACTATGACCCCCAGAGTCAGCGGAATCGGCAATTTGCCCACGGGCGTCTCGGAGAGAATCAGCTTGACTCCGGCGAAAGCCAACAATACGGCCAGGCCATAGTGCAGCTTGGTGAATCGTCGGAGCAATCCGGCCAGGCAGAAGTAGAGCGAGCGCAGGCCGAGCACCGCGAACGCGTTGGCAGTCCAGACAAGGAAGGTGCTGGTGGTGATCGCCAGCACCGCAGCCACTGAGTCCACGGCGAAGATCAGGTCCGTTGCCTCGACTGCGACCAAGACGACGAACAGCAGCGTGGCCACACGTTTGCCGTTGATGCGCGTGAACATCCGCGCCCCGTGGTAGCGGGAGTCGATGGGCACGACGCGGCGAACCAGTCGAACCAGCAGGTTGCGTTCGGGCTCCATTTCTTGGTCGTGGTGCAGCGCCATCTTGTATGCGGTGTAGATCAGGAACGCGCCGAACAGGTAGGCCGTCCAGAAGAAGGTGTTGAGCAATTCCACGCCGATGAAGATGAACAGCAGCCGAAAGATCAGCGCGCCGATGACGCCCCAGAACAGGACCTTGTGTTGGTAACGGTCGGGGACGGCGAAGTACGTGAAAATCATGGCGAATACGAACACGTTGTCGACCGAGAGCGCCTTTTCGATGAGGTATCCGGCGTAATAGGCGCCGGCGGCGTCGCCACCGAAGGCCCACCAGACAACGGCGCCGAAGCCGAGCCCGGCCGCGATCCACACCGCCGACCAGACCGCGGCTTCACGGAAACCGACGGTGTGGTGGTCGCGGTGGAGGAACAAGTCGATTGCGAGCATGGTCAGGATGGCGGCGCTCAAGGCGATCCAGGCCCACACCGGCACGTTCAAAGACAACTCGTTCACAGCGTTGATCACCTACCCTCGGCGCGAGCCTGGTCCCCGCGACATCATTAACGAAGAATATATTACGAATTATACTTCGTCAATTGACCGCGCGGTGCAGCGCGCAGGGGCCGTGCTGGTTCGGCTCAGTCGGGAAAGTCCAGTGGCACGTTGAGCGTAGTGATCGTCGCGGCCAAGCCGTCGTATTGCGCTGCGAGCATGCAGAACTCGATGAGCTGTGGCTTGGTGAGGTGCCTGGCCAACACCGCCCACGTTTCGGGCGAGACGCCACGGGTGACGACGAACTCGTCGGTGGCGGTGATCAGGGCGCGTTGGCGCTCGGTCAAGCCCTCGGCGTCGGGACCCTCGAAGATCTTCGCCTGGATGTCAGGGCCGAGGCCGCGGCTGCGGGCCAGCCGGCGGTGCTGCTGCAGTTCGTATTCGCAGTTGCGCAGATGGCCCACCCGCAGGATGACGACCTCGGCGTCCTTCACCGGCAGCTTCGACAGCGCTCCCAACAGCATTGCGCTATACGGCGCCCAGGCCAGGAACAGAAGTCGGTGCTGGCCAAGCACATTGACGAGGCTGAAGCGCGGTGCCCGGATCGCCCTCGCGCCCAGCTTGGCGATGACCCAGTTGAGGGGTCCGAGTTCCTTGAATCCGCCGGGAGCGATGCGTGCCGGCTCAATTGCGCTCACCGAATTGAGTCTAGGTCTGCTTGACCAGATAGGGCGACACCGTGCTGCGATGCTCGTCGAGGTCCAGCGCCCGGCCCAGCGCCGGGAAGGCCCGCTGCGGGCAGTTGTCGCGTTCGCAGACGCGACAGCCCGCGCCGATCGGTGTCGAGTTGTCGCCCGACAGATCCAGGCCCTCCGAATAGACCAGCCGGTGGGCATGCCGTAGCTCGCATCCGAGGCCGATCGCGAACGTCTTGCCCGGCTGGCCGTATCGATGGGCGCGCCGCTCGACCGTGCGGGCCACCCACATGTAGTTGCGCCCGTCGGGCATCTGCGCGACCTGCACTGTGATCTTGCCCGGGCTGGCGAACGTCTCGTACACATTCCACAGGGGACACGTTCCCCCACTGGACGAGAAATGAAAGCCGGTGGCGGACTGCCGCTTTGACATGTTTCCCGCACGATCCACCCGTACGAACGACAGTGGCACGCCCCGCATCGAGGGGCGCTGCAGCGTCGAAAGGCGGTGCGCGATCGTCTCGTAGGAGACCGAGTAGAACGCCGAAAGGCGTTCGACGTCATACCGGAAGCTCTCCGCCGTTTCGTGAAATTGTCCGTAGGGCAACACCGTTGCGGCGGCGAAGTAGTTCGCCAGCCCGAGCCGGGCGAGCACGGTGGACTCGTCGCTGGTGAAGTTGCCCTCGTCCACCAGCTTGTCGATCAGATCGCCGAACTCCAGGTAGGCCAGCTCGGCGGCCATCTTGAACACCGTCTGCCCCGAGGACAGGTGGTCACTGATCTCCAGCGTCTTGGAGACCGGGTCGTAGCGGTGTAATACGTTGCCGCCCAGATCGGCTCGTCGCCGGATATGCACACCATGCACCCTGGTCAGCCGATCGGCCAGCTCGCGACTGAGTTCGGCGCGGTGCATCCGCATCCGGATGGTGAGGTCCTCGGCGGCGGTGTCGAGCTCGTGCAGGTAGTTCTGCCGCTGGTAGAAGTAGTCGCGGACTTCCTCATGCGGCATGGTGATCGCGCCAGACCCGCTGCTGTCGGCGTATCTGTCCTCGGTCGCGGCCGCGAGCTGTGCGGCGGTCAACCGATAGCGCTGGTGCAGATTGACCATCGCGCGGGCGAGCGCCGGATGTGAGCCGACCATGTCGGCGATCTCGGCAAGATCGACGTCGATGGCCACGTCGCGATCCAGGGTCACCTCGCGCAACTCGGCGACCAGCCGGGTATCGTCCTCGGAGGCGAAAAACGTCGCGTCCACCCCGAACACTTCGGTGATGCGCTGCAATACCGACACGGTAAGCGGTCGGACGTCGTGCTCGATCTGGTTCAGATAGCTCGGCGAGATCTCGAGCATCTGGGCAAGTGCGGCCTGGCTGAAGCCGCGTTCGTTGCGAAGCTGCCGAACACGCGATCCGACGTACGTTTTCGCCACGTCAGCAAGCCTAACAACCCTGCGAAGGGTGCCTTCGCATTCTTGGCAGAACCTGGGCTGTGGCAGGATCGTGCGACATGGAAAGCAGCACGGGTCTGGCGAAGGTGATGATGCCTGTTCCCGATCCGCACCCCGACGTTTTCGATGTCGAGTGGCCGCTGCGGGTCGCCGATGTCGATCGAGCGGGCAGGCTCAAGTTCGATGCGGCCACCAGGCACATCCAGGACGTCGGCTCCGATCAATTGCGTGAGATGGGCTACGAGGAGACCCATCCGCTGTGGATCGTCCGCCGCACGATGGTCGACCTGATCAGGCCCATCGAGTTCAAGGACATGCTTCGGCTGAGGCGCTGGTGCTCGGGCACATCCAACCGGTGGTGTGAGATGCGGGTCCGCGTCGACGGGCGCAAGGGCGGTCTGATGGAGTCGGAAGCGTTCTGGATCAACATCAATCAGGAGACGCAGGGTCCCGCGCGCATCTCCGACGACTTCCTCGAAGGGCTGCGTCGCACCACCGATATCGACCGGCTGCGGTGGAAGCCGTATCTGAAGCCCGGCAGCCGCGAGGATGCGGACGCGATTCGCGACTATCCGGTTCGCGTCAGCGATATCGACATCTTCGACCACATGAACAACTCGGTGTACTGGTCGGTGGTCGAGGACTATCTCTTCAGTGCCCCCGAACTGCTTGAGGCGCCGCTGCGGGTCACCATCGAGCACGACGCGCCGGTGGGACTCGGGGACAAGCTGGAAATCATCACCCATGTTCACCCGCCCGGTTCGACGGACAAATTCGGTCCCGAACTGGTGGATCGCACTGTTACAACGCTCACATATGCCGTCGGCGACGAGACCAAAGCCGTGGCGTCGATCTTCGCGCTCTGACTCCGTTCGGTTTAACAGTACGACCGTACTGACGTGCGCAAACGTACTACTGGCGAGTAGCAACTGAACCGGTTCAGGGAATAGCTGCCTTTGCAAGATTTGCAACATGCGGCGAAGGCTTGGCGAAAATTGGCAATCAAAGCGACTGGACCTGCGCATATGCGGTAGTGCATCCTCGAGTAAGTGCAACACCGAAGTTGTTTGAGGATTAGCAAGCCGGCCACCGCCAGCTATGCACAGCGATGTGAACTCGAAGGAGCAGCCCCCATGTTGACCGTCGGAACGCCGAAGTCACCCGAACAGATCCAGCACGACTGGGACACCAACCCGCGGTGGAAGGGTGTCGAGCGCACCTACACTCCGGCCGACGTGGTGGCACTCCAGGGCTCCGTGGTCGAGGAGCACACGCTGGCCCGTCGCGGCGCCGAGGTGCTGTGGAACCAACTGCACGACCTGGAGTTCGTCAACGCGCTGGGCGCCCTGACCGGCAACATGGCCGTTCAGCAGGTGCGCGCGGGCTTGAAGGCCATCTATCTGTCGGGTTGGCAGGTCGCCGGTGACGCGAACCTGTCCGGCCATACCTACCCCGACCAGAGCCTGTACCCGGCCAACTCGGTGCCGCAGGTGGTGCGCCGCATCAACAACGCGCTGCTGCGCGCCGACGAGATCGCCAAGGTCGAGGGCGACACCTCCGTCGAGAACTGGCTCGCCCCGATCGTCGCCGACGGTGAGGCCGGCTTCGGTGGCGCGCTCAACGTCTACGAGCTCCAGAAGGCCATGATCGCCGCCGGTGTCGCCGGTTCGCACTGGGAAGACCAGCTGGCCTCGGAGAAGAAGTGCGGCCACCTCGGTGGCAAGGTGCTGATCCCCACCCAGCAGCACATCCGCACCCTGACCTCGGCCCGCCTGGCCGCCGACGTCGCCGACGTGCCGACCGTCGTCATCGCCCGTACCGACGCCGAGGCCGCGACGCTGATCACCTCCGATGTCGACGAGCGTGACCGTCCGTTCATCACCGGTGAGCGCACCGCCGAGGGCTTCTACCGGGTGCGCAACGGCCTGGAGCCGTGCATCGCGCGTGCAAAGGCCTATGCGCCGTACTCCGATCTGATCTGGATGGAGACCGGCACCCCGGACCTCGAGCTGGCCAAGAAGTTCGCCGAGGGCGTCAAGGCGGAGTTCCCCGACCAGATGCTGGCCTACAACTGCTCGCCGTCGTTCAACTGGCGCAAGCACCTCGACGACGCGACGATCGCGAAGTTCCAGAAGGAGCTCGGCGCGATGGGCTTCAAGTTCCAGTTCATCACGCTGGCCGGCTTCCACGCCCTGAACTACTCGATGTTCGATCTGGCCTACGGCTACGCCCGCAACCAGATGAGCGCCTACGTCGAGCTGCAGGAGCGCGAGTTCGCCGCCGAGGAGCGCGGTTACACCGCCACCAAGCACCAGCGCGAGGTCGGCGCCGGCTACTTCGACCGGATCGCCACCACCGTCGACCCGACCAGCTCGACCACCGCGCTTGCGGGCTCGACCGAAGAGGGTCAGTTCCACTAGGCCGTCAACTAGACCAGGCTTAGTAGGCTCACGAGGCCCAACGGCTTGTCATCGGGCCCCGTCCTTATATTGGGCGGGGCCTGATGCTGTGAGGAGAAGTGAAGTGAGTATTGAACGGGTAGGGGTCGTCGGGGCCGGGCAGATGGGCTCGGGGATCATCGAGGTGTCGGCGAAGGCCGGTGCGGATGTCGTCGTGTACGAACCGACGGACGCGCTGCTCGACGCGGGGCGCAAGCGCATCACCGGGTCGCTGGAGCGCGCCGCGAGCAAGGGCAAGCTCTCCGAAGCCGACCGCGACGCAGCGCTGGCGCGGCTGACGTTCACGACGAACCTCGCCGAGCTTTCCGATCGTCAGCTCGTGATCGAGGCCGTCGTCGAGGACGAGACCGTCAAGGGCAAGATCTTCGCTCAACTCGACGAGATCATCACCGATCCCGATGCGGTGCTGGCATCGAACACGTCGAGCATCCCGATCATGAAAATCGCTGCGGCGACGAAGAATCCGAGCCGCGTGCTCGGACTGCACTTCTTCAATCCGGTGCCGGTGCTGCCGCTGGTCGAACTCGTCAACACGCTCGTCACGTCCGACGCGGCGATTGCGCGGGTGGAGCAGTTCGCGAGCGAGAAGCTCGGTAAAAAGGTGGTGCGCTGCGGGGACCGTTCGGGTTTCATCGTCAACGCGCTGCTGGTGCCGTATCTGTTGTCGGCCATCCGGATGGCGGAGGCGGGGGTGGCTTCGGTTGAGGACATCGACACGGCCATCGTCGCGGGACTGTCGCATCCGATGGGCCCGCTGCGGCTGTCCGACCTGATCGGGCTCGACACGATGAAGCTGATCGCCGACTCGATGTACGAGGAGTACAAGGACCCGAATTACGCTCCGCCACCGCTGTTGTTGCGCATGGTCGAAGCCGGGCGGCTGGGTAAGAAGTCGGGTCAGGGCTTCTACACCTACTGAGCGAGTGCATGCGCCACCCGGCGCAGAATCGCGGGTCGCTCGTACCGGAGCTGCCGGGAGCTGACACGCACGATTTTCCAGCCGCTGTTGGCCAGGAACTCCAAGCGCTCGATGTCTTTTGCGTAATCATCGGGATTGGCGAAATGCTGTTCCCCGTCGTACTCGACACCGACCATCTTGTCGGGCCAGCCCATGTCGATACGCCGCGGAATTAGGCCCCATCGATTGGCCGGCACCGATATCTGGGTCACCGGTCGTGGAAAGCCGGACCGGACAAGCAGCAATCGGAGTCGTGTCTCTTGCGGGGATTCTGCGCCGCCATCGGCCAAGCCCAGAACGGCGCGCAATAGCCGGATGCCCCGCGCACCTGGGTAGCGACCGGCGATCGACTCGACGTCTGAAACCGAGCAGCCAGTTGCGTTGAGCAGTGCATCAACACGAATGATCGCGTGATCGCCGGTTACACGCCGTCCGATGTCGTAAGCGGTTCTGGCGGGCGTTGTGCAGTCGATGCTGCCCCGTACGCACATCTCGTCGGCGCGGATGGTGTCGTTGTGCACGATGATGCCTCGAGGTGCGGCATGACGAACTCGTGCGAGTTCGGCGGGCGCATCCGGAGGCAGCCATTTCGTGCCGTGCATCGCCGCTGCAGAGTGCCCTACGAGCATCGCCTCGCCACGCGACCAAAGCCATGCTGCGAAGGCTCGATCCCTCGCGTCGAGCGTCAGGCCGACTGGGGCGTAGACGTTGTGATGCAACTTCATGTACTTGGTGCGCAACATTTGTCGAGTGACTGTCCCAGCGGCCAGGGCTTCACTGCCCACGATGATGCGTTGCACTCGTATATGGCGTATGAGCCGACTGATCGGTTCCCGAGACGACGGTTTCTGACGGAAAACGTGCGAAATTCGTCAATAACCGTAGTTTCGGCGCGCAGGGCGCCGCGGTCGGCGCAAGCTAGGCCTGTGCTAGCCGCTTCTTCTCCGCTTCGACATCGAAATCGGCTGGCGGCCAAGACAAATTCATCGACTTCAACGCCTCGATCAGCAACTCGAGGATGGCCAACCGGCTGTACCATTTCTTGTCGCACGGGACGACATACCACGGCGCGTAGTCGGTCGACGTCTTGTCCAGCAGCGCCTGGTAAGCCTCCTGGTACTCGGGGAACCGCAGCCGCTCGTCGATGTCTCCCGGGTTGTACTTCCAGTACTTGTCGGGGCGCTGCAAGCGCTCGGTCAGCCGCTTCTTCTGCTCGTCGAGCGAGACGAACATCGCGACCTTGACCAGGGTCATACCCTCATCGACGAGCGCCTTCTCGAAGGTGTTGATCTCGTCGTAGCGCCCTCCCCACACCCCGGGCGCCACCAGGTTGTGCACGCGGACGATCAGCACGTCTTCGTAATGTGAGCGGTCGAAGACCCCGATGTGGCCCGCGGGCGGCAGCGCTTTGATGATGCGCCACAAGAAATGGTGTGAGAGCTCTTCCTCGGTGGGCTTTCCGAAGCTCTTGTAGCGGACCCCCTGTGGATTACCCGCTCCCGCGACGTGTTTGACGATTCCACCCTTGCCTGCGGTGTCCATACCCTGCAAGACCAGCAGTATCGACCGGTGGTCTCCGGACCGGCTGTTGGCGTACAGCATCTCCTGCAGGTCGGCGAATCGCTGGTTGCGTTCGGCCTGCAACGCCGGTGCGTCGGCTTTGTTGCCACTGAACCCCGGCGTGGCGCTGGTGTCGATGTCGGCGACCTTGTCACCGGGACGGAACTCGAGATGGATATGCGGCTCGTGCGTCCACAGCGACGGCAGGTCAGACTCGCTCATACAGTCAGTCAAGCTTATTCGGCGGAAGCACCGGAGACGGATGCGGCATTTGGCGAAACTTCTCCAGCGAGCCGCCGACCTCGACGATGCCGCACAGCGCGCTCCAGGACAGCATCGTCAGATAGTCGATGAGCTCGTCGGAGGTGATGCGGGGGTTGGACATCCACGAGTGCGTCGCCAACTGCACACCGCCGACGGTGTGGAACGCCCACGCCGACGCACCGCCGGTGTCCATCCCCACTTCGGCCATGCGGCGGCGCAGCATCACGCCGAGCATGCGGGCGATGATCTGCTCGGAGTCCGCGACGGCCTTGTTCTTGCTGGCCGAGTTGTTGGCCATGACGAACATGTACGGCTCCGGCTCAGAGGCCACCGTTTCGACGTACACCCGGATGATCTCCCGGGTCAGGTCGTAGCCGTCGAGGTTCGACGACAGCGCGGCGGCCATGTTCGGGATCAGAGTGGTCTGCGCGAACCGCATCATCACCGCGGTCGTCAGATCGTTCTTGTCGACGAAGTAGCGGTAGAGCACGGTCTTGGACACCCCGATCTCGGCCGCGATCTCGTCCATGCTGACGTTGCTGCCGCGGCGTCGAATCGCCTCTAGGGTGCCGTCCACAAGTTCATTCCGCCGCTCCACCTTGTGCTGGTGCCAGCGTCGCTTGCGGCCGTCGGTCTTGACCGCGACGGACGAGGTTTGTTGTGCCACGATCGCCGTAATCCATTCCCTAGTTCTCCTCGATAGTACGGGCGATCTTGGCTTTGGGCGTTGTCGGCTCGGCCCGCCACTCCGGTCGTAGCGGATGATGGAGGGGTGGCACATAGACCGAATGTCGGCGCATGGGCGATGACGCAGTTACCGAGCGCGCCGAAGCGGCGTGATGCCGCCGGCGATCCGCCTCGACGTAGCTTCGCCGAGTCGCTGGCAGGGGCGGACAGCGCCGCGGACGCCGAGCGCCGACGCGGCCTGCGCCGGATGAAGCTCGTCGCGCTGTCGTTCCTGCTCGGTGCCACGGTGATCTTCCTGGTCTGCACTTGGGCTCAGTCCACCAGCACGGCGGCGGGGTGGGTCGGCTACGTCCGTGCCGCGGCCGAAGCGGGCATGATCGGCGCACTGGCCGACTGGTTCGCGGTCACGGCGCTGTTCAAGCACCCGTTGGGGATCCCGATTCCGCACACCGCGATCATCAAGCGCAAGAAGGACCAACTCGGCGAGGGCCTGGGCACGTTCGTCCGGGAGAACTTCATGTCGGCCGAGGTCGTCGAAACCAAGTTGCGCGACGCGCAGGTTGCGGGCCGGCTGGGCAAGTGGCTCTCCGAACCGTCGCACGCCGAGCGAGTCGCGGCCGAAACATCAACGGCGTTAAGGGTTGTGGTCGAGATGCTGCGCGACGAGGACGTGCAGCACGTGTTGGACCGAATGATCGTCAAGCGGATTGCCGAACCGAAGTGGGGACCGCCGATCGGGCGGGTGCTCGCCTCCCTGCTCGCCGAAGGGCGTCAGGAGGCGCTGTTGCAGTTGCTCGCCGACCGTGCCTTCCAGTGGTCGCTGAACGCGGGCGACATCATCGAGCGGGTCGTCGAGCGCGATTCACCCACCTGGTCGCCCCGCTGGGTCGACCACCTCGTCGGAGACCGCATCCACCGCGAGCTGATGGACTTCACCGACAAGGTGCGGCGTAACCCCGAACACGAGCTCCGCCGCTCGGCCACCCGGTTCCTTTTCGAGTTCGCCGACGACCTCCAGCACGACGACGCCACCATCGCGCGCGCCGAGAACGTCAAGGAACAGATCATGGCCCGCGACGAGGTCGCCAAGGCCGCCGAGACGGCCTGGACCACCGCCAAGCGGATCTTCCTCGAGTCGGTGGACGACCCGTCATCGGCGCTGAGAACACGGATCGCCGATTCCGTCGTGTACATCGGCGAGTCGGTGCGCGACGACGCCGACCTGCGCGACAAGGTCGACAATTGGATCATTCGGGCGGCTCAACACCTGGTCACCGAATATGGCGCCGAGATCACGGCGATCATCACCGAGACGATCGAGCGGTGGGACGCCGACGAGGCCAGTCGCCGCATCGAATTGCATGTCGGCCGTGACCTGCAATTCATCCGTATCAACGGCACCGTGGTGGGTTCGCTGGCGGGCCTAGCCATCTATTCGATAGCCCAGCTACTATTCTGACCTGCGCTAACTAGTGCTTGCAAAAGTTAGCACTCCGTCGTACGGTAGGGCTTGTCGCTAACCGGTTACCCGACGCACGAGGGGGTCACGCGCGTGCCGCAGGATGAAAATATCGCCGCTGTTGTGTCCAACGCTGCGCAGGACATCGGCACCTTCATTCGTACGCAACGCGAGGCAGCACAGGTATCGGTGCGGCAGTTGGCCGAGAAGGCCGGCGTCAGCAATCCCTATCTCAGCCAGATCGAGCGGGGATTGCGCAAACCCTCGGCCGACGTGCTCAACCAGATCGCCAAGGCACTCCGAGTGTCCGCGGAAGTTCTCTACATCAGGGCCGGAATTCTGGAACCCGGCGAGAACAACCAAGTCCGCGACGTCATCATCACCGACACGGCGATCACGGAGCGGCAGAAGCAGGTGCTGCTCGAGATCTACACGTCGTTTGTTCAACAAAATGAGGCGCAGAAGAACGACGCCGCAGGGATCCAGACCGACGAGGAGCCGACGACTGACCAGACCATCTCGACACCCGAATTAGTCGGAAGCACAACACCAAATCTCGAAGAGGTAGATGAAAGGAATCACCCAAATGGCTAAGAAGACCACGGCCAAGAGCCAGCCCACCGCGGACGATCTGAAGGCCCCGCTGCTTGCCGCCGTCGGCGCCGCCGATCTGGCGCTGGAGCGCGTCAACGAGATCGTCGCGACTCTGCGTGAGCGTGCCGGCGAGGCCCGCTCCGACGCCGAGACCCGCGTGGAGGAGACCCGCGCCCGCGTCACGAAGCTGCAGGAGGACCTGCCGACGCAGTTCGGTGACCTTCGCGAGCGGCTGAGCTCCGAGGAACTGCGCAAGTTCGCCGAGAGCTACGCCGAGGCCGCGCAGTCGTCGTACAACAAGCTCGTCGAGCGCGGCGAGGCCGCCCTGGAGCGCCTGCGCAACCAGCCCGCTCTCGAAGAGGCCGCCGGTCGCGTCGAGCGTTACTCGGACCAGGCCGTCGTGCTGACCCAGGAGGCGCTGGGCAACGTCGCCTCGCCGACCCGCGCGGTGGGCGAGCGTGCCGGCAA
>JBIQHU010000130.1:0-14825 GCA_044508395.1 Mycobacterium sp.
AGGACCGGCTCAAGGACATGATCATCTCGGGCGGCGAGAACATCTACTCGATCGAAGTGGAGCGAGTGCTGGCCGAGCATCCGGCAGTCGTCGACGTCGCGATCATCGGCATACCCGACGAGAAGTGGGGCGAGGTCGTCAAAGCCGTTGTCCAGCTTGAGGGTGAGGCCACCGAGGAGGAGCTCATCGCGTTCGCCCGGGAGCGGCTGGCCGCCTACAAGTGCCCGAAGTCGGTCGACGTTCGCGACGAGTTGCCGCGCAACCCGACCGGAAAGATCCTCAAGAAGGATCTGCGCAAGCAGTACTGGGAGGGACGCGACCGCGCGACGGTCTAGCGGGAGACCGGGATCGCAACCTCGTTTCGCCGCAGGAACGGTAACGTCCACGGTGGGTCGTAGAACCACGCGACCGCGTCGCCGGCCGGCTCGATGCCCTTGTCGTGCAGGCTCTTTCGCAGCTCTTCTGTGCCTTCGGCGACCGCTTTCGGGCTGCGGTCGCCGCTGAATCGCAGCACCGCGACGGTCTCGCCGGGCACAGAGACCAGCCGGACCTTGTCATCGTCGGGATCGGGGAGAGTGTCCATCGTCCACTTCGACGGCATGAAGAACCGGATCACCCATTGGTCGTTGTCCGTCCGCGCTTGCGCGACGGGTGCGGTCATCGCGATCTGATCGGAGGCGGACTGCTGGCCGACGGGCGCCGTCATCGAGATCGTCTCGTCGTGATGGTTGCCCCCGAAGATGTAGTTCGCCAGCCGGCGGAAGCCGATGTTGCGGGCGCGGTCCTCGTCGCCGTCGACGGTGGTCTCGGCCGCGATGCGCGGGCCGTACCGTCGGATTTCGACGTTGTCGGTCAGCGGCTCACTCAGGTGGTGCGGTTCTTCGGTGCCGATCCGGATGCCGACGAGCGACAGCATCGACTCGATGATCAGACCGGGGATCTTGATGATTTGCATGGTTCCTCAGCGACGGTTCAGGGCCCAGATGTGGGTGGACAGGACGGTGGCGAACGCGCACCACGCGGGATATGCGGCCAACGGGGCGGCCTTGGCGCCTTGAACTGCTATCGAGCGCCTGGCCAGGTCTGCACTGCTCACTGCCAGCACCCCGGCCGCGATCGCCGCAGTGCCCAGCCGCCGCTGGGTGAAGAACAGCCACGACCAACTGCCATTGAGCACCAGGTTCGACGCCAGTGCGGCGATGTAGGCGCGTCGTTCACGATCCTGGCCACGTTCTTCGAGCTGATCCAGCGTGGCCGCCGAGGTGGCGGCGATATCTGCGTAGAGCAGATTCCACACAATCGGAAAGGCCAGTCGCGGCGGTTGATACGGCGGCTTCTTCAGCTTCGCGAACCACGCCGACTGCGCCGGTCGACTCGCGAGCCCACCGAGGAATCCCGTGGTTGCCACGGCGAGGGCGGTCGGGGCGAGCGTGCGCAATTGCATGAGGGTCCTCCTGCGATAGTTAAGTATCTTAACATTACCCAGCTCGACGAAGGGTCAAACCTGGCACTATGAGCACCGTGACCCCGCCGCTCGACGACCTGCTGGATCGGCTGCACGTCGTCGCGCTGCCGATGCGAGTTCGGTTCCGCGGCATCACCGTTCGCGAGGTCGCGCTCTTCCAGGGGCCGGTGGGCTGGGGCGAGTTCGGAGCATTCCTGGAGTACGAGCCGCCCGAGGCCGCGCATTGGCTTGCGTCCGCCGTCGAGGCGGCCTACCAGCCCGCACCCGACGTCCACCGCGACCGCATTCCCATCAACGCGACCGTGCCCGCCGTCGCCGCCGACCGGGTGCCCGAGGTGCTGAGCCGGTTTCCCGGCGCACGCACCGCCAAGGTGAAGGTGGCCGAACCCGGCCAGGCCCTGGCCGAAGACGTGGCCCGCGTCAACGCCGTTCGCGCACTTGTGCCTTCCGTGCGGGTCGACGCCAACGGCGGCTGGACGGTCGACGAGGCAGTCGCGGCGGTCACCGCGTTGACCGCTGACGGCGCGCTCGAATACATCGAGCAGCCGTGCGCGACGGTGCCGGAGCTGGCTGCGGTGCGGCGCCGCGTCGACGTGCCCATTGCCGCCGACGAGAGCATCCGCAAGGCCGACGACCCGCTGCGCGTCGTCCGTGAGGGCGCCGCCGACGTCGCCGTCCTCAAGGTCGCGCCGCTGGGTGGCGTGACCCGGATGCTCGAGATCGCCGACCAGATCGACATTCCGATCGTGGTCTCCAGCGCGCTCGACTCGGCGGTGGGCATCGGCCGCGGACTGCTGGCCGCCGCAGCCCTGCCCGATCTGCCGTATGCCTGCGGCCTGGGCACGGGCGGACTCTTCGTCGACGACGTCGCCGAACCGGCGGTCCCCGTCGACGGCTACCTGCCCGTCGCACCGGTGACGCCGGACCCGGCGCGGCTGGCCGCCCTGGCGGCTCCGCCGGAGCGTCGCCAGTGGTGGATCGACCGGATCAAGGCCTGCCACGTCCTGATGTCCTAATCTGTGGGGGTCATGGCCTAGACGCCACGGGGGACGTCGCCAACACTGAAGACGTGCGTTCAGTGGTGATTCTCGGATACCCGGGTGTCCAGGCTCTCGACCTGGTCGGCCCGTTCGAGGTGTTCACTGGTGCCACCCTCTGTCTCGCCGGTCAGGGTCGGTCGGATGACGGCTATTCCGTCAAGGTGGTGACTCGCGACGGCGCACCGGCCGAGACGCTGACGGGTCTCGCACTGGTGGCCGAGCCGTTGCCCGACCCGCGGGAGCCCATCGACACCCTCGTGCTGCCCGGCGGCGTCGGCGTCGACGATGCGCGGCGGGATCCGGACACGCTCGGCTGGGTGAAGATCGTCGCGGAGCAGACACGTCGCGTCGTCAGCGTGTGCACCGGCGCCTTCCTGGCCGCACAGACGGGGCTGATCGACGGCTGCGTCGCGACCACGCACTGGGCGTTCGCGAACCAGTTGGCGCGCGAATTTCCGTCGGTCACCGTCGACCCCGAGCCCATTTTCGTGCGTAGTTCCGAGCAGGTCTGGACGGCGGCGGGTGTCACCGCGGGCATCGACCTGGCGCTGTCGCTCGTCGAGGACGACTACGGCACCGAAGTCGCGCAGACGGTGGCCCGCTGGATGGTGATGTATCTACGGCGGCCGGGCGGCCAGACGCAGTTCGCTGCCCCGGTGTGGATGCCACGCGCCAAGCGGGCGCCGATCCGCGAGGTGCAGGACGCCATCGAGTCCGAACCTGGCGGCGCGCACAGCATTCCCGAACTCGCCCGCCGTGCCTCGATGAGCCCGCGACACTTCACGCGGGTGTTCACCGAGGAGGTGGGCGAGGCGCCAGGAGCCTACGTCGAGCGGATCCGTACCGAGGCCGCTCGCCGTCAGCTCGAGGAGACCGACGACACCGTGACGGTGATCGCGGCGCGGTGCGGCTTCGGGAGCGCCGAGACGTTGCGCCGCAATTTCGTTCGGCGACTGGGCATCTCGCCCGACCAGTATCGAAAGACGTTCGCCTAACCAAAGGAGATGGTAATGCAGATCGCGATCATGGTGTATCCCGGTTTCACCGCCCTGGACTTTATCGGTCCCTACGAGGTGCTGCGGAATCTGCCCGACGCCGAGGTGCGGTTCGTTTGGCACGAGCCGGGCCCGATCACCGCCGACTCGGGTGTATTGCTGGTCGGCGCTACGCACTCCTTTGACGAAACTCCTTCGCCCGACATCATTCTGGTGCCCGGAGGCGCGGGGACGTTCGAGCATGCGCGTGATGAGAAGGTGCTCGACTGGGTGCGTAAGGCGCACGAGACGTCCACGTGGACGACGTCGGTGTGCTCGGGGTCGATGATTCTCGCCGCCGCCGGCCTGCTGGAGGGGCGGCGAGCCACGTCGCACTGGATGTGCCTGCCGATGCTGAAGCCCTTCGGGGTCGAGGCCGTCGGTGACGAGCGGATCGTGCGCGAAGGCAAGATCGTCACCGCGGCAGGCGTTTCCGCGGGCATCGACCTCGGCATCTGGCTGATGGGTCAGATCTGCGGCGACGCCAAGGCCAAGGCTGTGCAGCTGGTGATCGAATACGACCCGCAGCCGCCGTACGACTCCGGCCACATGTCGAAGGCGTCGGCCGCCACCAAGGCGACAGCCTCGGCGCTGCTCACGCTCGACACCATCAAGGAGGGGCAACTGGTGCCGACGGTGCAGCTGATGTGGGACGCCGCCATCCGGCGTGTGCGCAGCGGCCGCAAAGATCGCAAGAAGCGCGACCGCCAGGCGATTTCGGCGTGATGGGTAACGCTCAGCGTGACTGAGCACGCCGAAATCACTGCCCAGCAGGCTGGTTGCGGTATGCCTCGGTGAAGGCGCGGGTGCCTCGGATGAGTGCGGCGCGGTCTGGTTCGCTCATGTGCCGGACGACTTCTCCGAAAGCCCCGACGCGCAGCGCAACCAGTTCGTCGAGGACCGCGTGTCCGGCATCGGTCAGCTCGAGCAGAGTCGCGCGCCGGTTGGTGGGTGAGACGCGGCGGGTGATGTATCCGGCCTCTGCCAACCGGTCGCTGAGCCTGCTGGCGGTGGAGGGCAGCAGACCCAGATCGGCTCCTAGCTCGGTGACCAAACTCGGTCCGAGCCGGTCCAGCGCCTGCAGGGCGCGCAGCGGTGCGAGGCCGATTCGCTTCTCCATCCGCTGCAGGACCGACACGTTGAGCGCGAGCAGTCCTCGCGTCGCCTGCTCGAGCTGAAGCGGGAAGTCGGAGGGCTCGCCGGAATCACTCAGCGACACACTCTTCGTCGATGGCATCCCTTTCACAGGTCGTACTCGGGCAGCTCGATGTCGTCGCGCAGTGTTCGTGCCAGCACCCGACGTCCGATCGGGCCGATGTTGAATGCTCGCATCGCCTGGTTGCGCAGCCAGATGCCCAGGTTGGTCCTGGCCGCGAAGAACGATATAAATCGCGCTGCGCCCTTTTGCTTCTCCTCGAGGAACCGATGCAGCAAGTTGTCGTATGCAACGCAGGCTTCGCCGACGTTTCCCTTCGCGCGCGCGAGTTCACCCGCGAGCACATACGCCTCGACCATCGCCAGGCCGGTGCCCTCGCCTGCCAACAGGGAGACACACGCGGCGGCATCGCCGATGAGTGCGACACGACCGGATGTCCACCGTTCGAGCCGAATCTGGCTGACGACGTCGAAGTACACATCGTCAACGCCGTCGAGTGCGTCGAGGATCTGCGCACACTCCCAGTCGCCGTCGCCAAATTGATTTCGCAGCAGCTTCTTACACAACTCCGGGGTATCGGGAATCTCGGGAGTCGAGGAGCGAAAGACGAACAGCACCAGCGTCCGGTCACCGTCGAGGGAGAACCTACCGATCTGCCGGCCCGGCAGGTTGTGGGTCACGTAGGTGAGCTCGTCGCGTGGCCGATAGCCGTCGATGACACATGCGGCGACATGGCAGCCGAGATAGTGCTCGAAGGTCGTGTCCGGCCCGAAGACAAGGTTTCGTACATTTGAATGCAGGCCATCCGCGCCGACCACCATATCGAACTCACGCGGTGTCGAATTCTCGAATGTCACTGCAACGCAGTCAGTTTGGTCATCTATCGCTGTGATGCTGTCGGAGTAGATCGTTTCAATGTCGTTCTCGACGGTCCGATAGATTGCCGCCGCAAGATCGCCGCGGGCGACGCTTGTGTAGCGGCCGTCTGTCACCTGTCGGATCGGGTCTACCGTAAGGCGCGCGACGACGCGGCCCTTCCCATCCACAGAGCGGAGTTCCTGCACCTGATAGCCCGCTTCGCGGACCTCTTTCTCGATGCCCATTTTCTGGGCGATGCGGTATCCGAGTCCCCAGAAATCGATGACGTAGCCGCCGGTACGGAAACGAGGCGCCTTCTCGATCAACGTCACGTCGTGTCCGCCGCGCACCATCCAGTGGGCGAACGCCGGCCCGGCAACACCGGCGCCGCTGATCGCAACCTTCACGCGAGTCTCCCTCCACTCGTCATTGACTGAGGTCGAGTCGTGCTTGGCTTCTACGCTACTCAGGTCGTGCGAACCGCACAATGTGCAGATTGGATAATTGCGATTTCGGCGTGATGGGTAACGCTCAGCGAGACTGAGCACGCCGAAGCCGCCGAAAAAGTCGCTCCAGTACCGTCGTAAAACGTGGGTATCCCCGAGAATCCGCCCAATCCGCCGTCACGCTTCGTCCGGGCCGGTGCACGCTTCATGGCGACCGGACCCGCCAAGACATTCCTGCGCCGAGTCGGCTGGCGCCTCGACCGCGCGCTGATCAAGCTGTCCAACGGCCACGTGTCGCTGTCGATGGTCCTACCGGAGGTCCTGCTGACCCATACCGGCGCCAAGTCCGGCAAGCAGCGCAGCACGCCGCTGACGTACTTCACCGACGGCGGACGCGTCATCGTCATCGCCTCGAACTACGGCGACGTCCGTCATCCCGCCTGGTATCACAACGTCAAGGCGCATCCGCGCGTGACGCTCTCGTCGCGCGGCCATCGAGGCACCTACACCGCTGAGGAGATGGTCGGCGAAGAACGCGACCGGTTGTTCGCGCTGGCAACGCAGTACATGCCCAACTACGCCGGATACCAGAAGACGACGCAGGGGCGTCAGATACCGGTGGTGGCGTTCACCGAAGTTTCCTAGCGGTTTGGTGCGTTCGAGAGCGGGCAGCGCTCCTGAACGCACACAATTCGCGTCCAGTAGCGTCGTCGGCGTGAATTTGGCGTACGACGACCGCGGAAAAGGCGATCTGGTGCTGTTCATCGCAGGTCGAGGCGGTGCAGGCCGCACCTGGCACCTGCATCAGGTACCTGAGTTCCAGCGCGCCGGCTATCGCTGCATCACCTTCGACAACCGCGGGATCGGCGCCACGGAGAACGCGAGCGACTTCGGCATCGAGCAGATGGTGGCCGACACCGCGGCGCTGATCGAGAAGCTCGACGCGGCGCCGGTGCGCATCGTGTCGGTGTCGCTGGGCTCGTTCATCGCGCAGGAGCTGATGCTCGTCCACCCCGAACTGGTCCGATCGGCGGCGTTGATGGCCACCAGGGGCCGTGAGGACCGCATCCGCCAGTTCTTCCGCTCAGCTGAACGTGAGCTCGCCGACGCCGGAATCGAGCTGCCGGCCACCTACGACGCGAAAACCCGTCTCTTGGAGAGCTTCTCACCGAAAACCCTCAACGACGACAACGCCGTGCGCGACTGGATCGACATGTTCACCATGTGGCCCAACAAGTCGACACCGGGCATGCGGGCCCAGCTCGACGTCGCGCCGAGCACCAACCGGCTGCCCGCTTACCGGAGTATTACGACGCCCGTGCTCGTCATCGGCTTCAGCGACGACCTCGCGCTGCCGCCGCACCTCGGTCGTGAGGTCGCCGATGCGCTGCCGAACGGCCGCTACCTGGAGATTGCCGACACCGGCCATCTCGGGTTCATCGAGAAGCCCCAAGAGGTCAACTCCGCGGTGCTCAAATTCTTCGCCGATAGTCTGTAGTGGTGAACCCCTCGACTGCGCAGGCCCGCGTGGTTGTCGACGAACTGATCCGCGGCGGTGTGCGGGACGTCGTGCTGTGCCCTGGTTCGCGCAACGCTCCGCTGGCTTTCGCGCTGCAGGACGCCGACCGTGCGGGCCGGCTGCGGCTGCACGTCCGCATCGACGAGCGCACCGCCGGCTTCCTGGCGATCGGTCTCGCGGTCGCCGAGTGCGCACCGGTTTGTGTGGCGATGACGTCGGGCACCGCGGTGGCCAACCTCGGCCCCGCGGTGGTGGAGGCCAACTACGCGCGTGTGCCGCTCATCGTGCTGAGCGCCAACCGGCCCTACGAGTTGCTCGGCACCGGCGCCAATCAGACGTTCGAGCAACTGGGGTACTTCGGCACGCAGGTGCGCGCCAACATCAGCCTGGGCCTCGCCGAGGATGCGCCCGATCGGATCGAGGCGTTGAACGCGCAATGGCGTTCGGCGACATGTCGAGTATTGGTGGCCGCCACCGGATTTCGGTCGGCAAATGCGGGTCCGGTGCAATTCGACATCCCGCTGCGCGAACCGCTGGTGCCCGGTGTGGAAGAACCGGCGACGATCTACGCCCCGGAGGGTCGCCCCGGCGGAAAGCCGTGGACATACACCCCGCCCGTCACCTTCGATCAGCCGCTCGACATCGATCTGACGCCCGACACCGTCGTCATCGCCGGGCACGGTGCCGGTGTGCACCCCAATCTGGCCGCGCTTCCGACGGTCGCCGAGCCGACCGCCCCGGCCGCCGAGAATCCGCTGCATCCCTTCGCGCTGCGCCTGGTCCACCCGAAACAGGTGATCATGCTCGGCCGCCCGACGCTGCACCGCACGGTATCGGCGCTGCTGGCCGATCCGGCGGTCCCGGTGTACGCCCTGACGACAGGGCCGCGCTGGCCCGACGTGTCAGGGAACTCAGCTGCCACCGGCACGCGTGCGGTGACCACCGGCGAGCCCGATCCCGCCTGGTTGAAGCGCTGCGCCGAGGTCAACAGGCATGCCGTCGAGGCGGTGCGGGTGCAGCTCGAGGCGCATCCGCTCAAGACGGGACTGCACGTCGCGGCCGCGGTGGCCGATGCGGTCCGACCTGGCGATCAGCTGGTGCTCGGCGCGTCCAACCCGGTGCGGGACGCGGCGATCGTCGGCCTGAACACGCACAGTCTGAAGGTGCGATCGAATCGCGGCGTCGCGGGGATCGACGGCACGGTGTCGACGGCGATCGGCGCAGCGCTGGCCCATGATCGGACGGGGGATGGGAGCGAACCGCGCCGTACCATCGCGCTGATCGGCGACCTGACGTTCGTGCACGACAGCTCAGGGTTGTTGATCGGCCCGACGGAGCCGACGCCGCGCAACCTGACCATCGTGGTGTCCAACGACAACGGCGGCGGCATCTTCGAGCTGCTCGAGCAGGGCGATCCGCGGTTCTCCGAAGTATCGTCGCGCATCTTCGGCACGCCGCACGATGTGGACGTCGGCGCGCTCTGCCGCGCGTACCACGTCGAGAGCCGGCAGATCGAGGTCGACGCTCTGGTGGATGCGCTGAACGAGCCGTTCGAGGGGATGCGGGTGTTGGAGGTGAAGGCCGACCGATCGTCGCTGCGGGCGTTGCATGCGTCGATCAAGGCTGCACTGTGACGGCGGTTATCGGGTTCGGGCGCAAGCTGATTCCGCGGTTGACGCCGCGCCCAGACGAGACGCGGTCGCAGCGCATCTTCCGGCGGATCCGCATCGGGATCGTGCTCGCGGCGTGTCTGGTGACGCTGCAGTCGGTGCTGATGGTGGTCGGGGCGTGGCGCGACGACCGGCAGATCGAGCGACATATGGGCGTGGCTGCCGCAGAGGTACTCAGCGCAGGGCCGCGCCGCTCGACGATCGAGTTCGTCACGCCCGACCGCGTGACCTATCGCCCCGAACTGGGTGTGCTCTATCCGTCCGAACTCGAGACGGGCATGCGGATTTACGTCGAATACGACACGAACGACCCGGATCTCGTGCGGGTTCGGGACCGCAACGCATCGCTGGCGATCATCCCGGCCGGCTCGATCGCCGTCGTCGGTTGGCTGATCGCCGGGGCGGCACTGGGAGCCCTCACGTTCATCGAGCGCCGACGCGCGCGAACGTAGACCGTCAGGTCTGCATCAGCTTGGTCAGCCAGTTGTTGTCGTAGATGTCGAGCTTCTCGTCGTTCTGCGGATCGTAAACCGTTGGCGTACCAGTGCTTAGGTTGTCGATCTCATAGAGATACTCGAAGTTGTTGGTGTCCATGTCCGCCACATCGACCGCCGACCCGCCCTCGGCGATGCCGTCGACAACGGTGTCCGGCATGCCGGCGGTCGCCGCCATGTCCGCCATCTCGTCGTCGCTGGGTCCGGCTCCGCCCTTGGTCCGTTGCTGGTGGGCGTACAGCTCTTTGACGAAGCGCTGGAACTCTGTCCCGTCCGCGTCGCCCTCGGCGGCGAGGAACAACGCATTGCTCACATGCGCCGAGTACCCGCCTGGCGCGTCGTCGAGGAACGTCAACGGGCGGTAGGTGATCTTCAGGGCTCCGACGCCGATGTAGTAGGCGAACTGATCGCCGAAATCGGTCTGCAGATCCGCGCAGTGGCCACACTGCGGCTCAGTGAAGATCTCGATGCGGATGGGCGCATCGTCGAAGCCCGCCACGATTCCGTAGCCGTCCTCGCTCACCTTCAGGGGAGGTTGCGCGGGATCCCGTGTCGCCGTGCCCGCCACCTGCGTGGTGCAGCCCCCAACGGCCAGCACCAGGGCGATGGCCAGTAGCAATGCCGCCCGGGATCTCCGCATGTCAACCGCCTTTCTCTGTGCGCACGATACTTGAAATCGGATTGCAGAGGCGGACGTTCATCGGCACCAGGTGTTTGTGCGACATATCCCTGGAGGCAACCTCGGCGACAGCCGCCGATGGGACTGTCGGGGCGTGCGGGTTGCCATCGTCGCAGAGTCGTTCCTCCCGAATGTCAACGGCGTCACCAACTCGGTGCTCCGGGTGATCGAGCATCTGCGCTGCACGGGTCACGAATCCATCGTCATCGCGCCGGACACCCCGCGAGGCGGGCCGCCGGCGGAGCGGATCCACGACGGCGTCCGCGTCCACCGGGTGCCGTCGCGAATGTTCCCGAAGATCAACTCGCTGCCCCTCGGCGTGCCTCGCCCGCGGATAGTGAGCGTGCTGCGCGGCTTCGACCCCGACGTCGTGCATCTGGCATCCCCGGCGCTGCTCGGGTACGGCGGGTTGCACGCCGCGCGCTACCTCGCCGTGCCGACGGTCGCGGTATTCCAAACCGACGTCGCCGGTTTCGCCGAAAGCTACGGCGTCGGCTTCGCCGCCAGGGCCGCTTGGGCGTGGACACGCCACCTACACAGTCGGGCCGACCGCACGCTGGCACCGTCGACCGCAGCGATGGAAAACCTGATGGCCCACCGCATCCCGCGGGTGTACAAGTGGGGACGCGGCGTCGACATCACCGGTTTCGCACCGTCGGCGCGCGATGACGGCCTACGCCGCATGTGGGCGCCGGACGACAAGCCGATCGTCGGCTTCGTCGGCCGTCTTGCCCCCGAGAAGCACGTCGAGCGGCTGGCGGTGCTGTCGCGGCGCCACGACCTCCAAGTGGTCGTGGTCGGCGACGGCATCGACCGCCAGAAACTCGGAACTCTCCTACCCTCAGCAGTTTTCACAGGGGCGCTCTACGGTCGGGAGTTGGCCGCCGCGTACGCCAGCATGGATGTCTTCGTCCACCCCGGCGAGCACGAGACCTTCTGCCAGGCGGTGCAGGAGGCGATGGCGTCGGGCCTGCCGGTGATCGCCCCGGATGCCGGCGGCCCGCGTGACCTCGTCGCGCCGTATCGCACCGGCCTGCTGCTGCCCGTCGACGAATTCGAAGCCAGGCTGCCTGACGCCGTCGACCACCTGATCGCCGAACGGCAGCGTTATTCGGTCGCGGCACGTCGCAGCGTGCTCAGTCGAACGTGGCCGGCGATCTGCGACGAGTTGCTCGGCCACTACGACGACGTCATCGGTCTGCGCCGCCGCAAAGCCGCCTAACCCCTCCCGGGCCGAACCCCTCCCCGCCGAGCTGGGCCCACACCGAAGGTCGGGGAACGCTAATACCCCCAAAATCAGCCCATTTAAGGGGTTTTCACGTCTGCTCGCGAGACATCTACCCTTGGGCCAGGACGGCGATCGGCTGCCATTCCTCCCACGTCGCCAGCCGGCTTTCGTAGTCGGCCTTGGCCAACTGCAACGGCAACTCACCGAAAAAGACCCGCAGCGGCGGCTTTTCGGCGTCGACGACCTTGAGTATCGCCCGCGCCGACGCCTGCGGATCACCCGGATCGGCCATCCGCCGGCTGCGGATCCGGTCGGCTTCCTCGTGCACCTCTTTGTAGTCGGGCAGCGGCGTCGATCGGCGCGACGACGAGCCCGCCCAGTCGGTCGAGAAGCCGCCCGGCTCGATCAACGTGACATGCACCCCGAACGGCGCGACCTCCTGCGCCAGCGCCTGCGAGAACCCTTCCAGCGCCCACTTCGACGCGTGATAGATGCCGACGTTCTGGAACGCGACGATCCCGCCGATCGACGACACCTGGATGATGTGCCCGCTGCGCTGTGCCCGCAGATACGGCAGCGCCGCCTGGGTGACCCACAGCGCGCCGAACACGTTCGTCTCGATCTGGTCGCGCGCCTCCTGCTCGGTCAGCTCCTCGATGAAGCCGAAGTGGCCGTAGCCGGCGTTGTTGACGACGATGTCGAGCCGCCCGAAGTGGTCGTGCGCCTGCTTCACCGCGGCGAAGTCCGCCTCGCGGTCGGTCACGTCCAGCTGAATGGGCAGTAACGCGTCGCCGTACTTCTCGACGAGATCGTCCATGGTCGACGTGTTGCGGGCGGTGCCCGCCACCTTGTCGCCGCGCTCCAGGGCAGCGATCGCCCACTCGCGGCCGAAGCCCCTTGATGTTCCGGTGATGAACCAAACTTTTTCCGTCACACTCCACAGAATGCCCGGAATGCGCTGGGCATTCCCGTTGTCGGTAAGTCGGCAGGTAGCGTCGGCGCTGTGAGCCGAGCGACGCTGGACAAGGACCCCCACGAGGTCGCGTCGATGTTCGACGCGGTGGCACGCCGCTACGACCTCACCAACACCGTGTTGTCCCTCGGTCAGGACCGGTTCTGGCGGCGGGCGACGCGTTCAGCGCTGCGCATCGGGCCCGGCGACACAGTGCTCGACCTCGCGGCGGGCACCGCGGTGTCGACGGTCGAGCTGCAGACGTCGGGTGCCTGGTGTGTGGCCGCGGACTTCTCGGTCGGCATGCTCGCCGCCGGTCATTCGCGCAACGTGCCGAAGGTCGCCGCGGACGGCACGAAACTCCCGTTCGCAGACGAGGTATTCGACGGCGTGACCATCAGCTTCGGGCTGCGCAACATCGTCGATCACTGCGCGGCGCTGCGGGAGTTGGCCCGGGTGACGAAGCCCGGCGGGCGGCTCGTGGTGTGCGAGTTCTCGACGCCGACGAACCGCGCGTTCGCGACGCTCTACAAGGAGTACCTGATGCGGGCGCTGCCGCGGATGGCGCGTGCGGTGTCGTCGAACCCCGACGCCTACGTCTATCTCGCCGAGTCCATCCGCGCCTGGCCCGACCAGCCGGACCTCGCGCGCGACATCGCCGATGCGGGCTGGTCGGCGGTCCGCTGGCGCAACCTCACGGGCGGGATCGTGGCGCTGCACGCCGCGACCAAGCCGTCACACTGAGCCAACTCCACACCAGGGCGGCACCGCAAGGTCCGGTCGATCCCGGTGCCACGCCGCTGCTCGCCGAACACGGATTCCGCTTCTTCCCGGGCTTCTACCGCAACCTCCCCGACTCGATGCGACGAGTTCCCTTCTCCGGAAACCAGAACGGTGGCTCGGCCAATGGGACAGCATGACGAGGGAGGGCTACATCGGTGCAAACCGGAGGTCTCCCGAGTACAACCGCCATCTGGCCGACCGCGTCATTCGCACCCTCGCCGCATCGAAATCGCGTGATTCCAGGCACATTCGATCGGCGAGGAATCTGTCTGGTCGATCCTGCTGTTCGGCAACGACATCGACTTCAACCAAGTGGGAGGCGGGCGGCGGGGCTCCGTTGTACGGTCACGCCATGGCTTACGGACGTCACGCTGACCCGGAGATGACACTCGGCACCGATCCGCGCTCCGATCCGCGAATGGTCAAGGCGTTCGCCGAGTTCGGGATGGACGGCAGACAGCCGGCGCTGCCGCTTTCAGTCGATGCGCCGCTCGAGGAGCGGCTGGCCTTCGCCGCGATGAGCGAGGAGGGCATGGGCGCTGTCTTCGACCTGTTCGCCGAGCGCGCCGCAGCGATCACCGGTGTCACCACGACGACGACCACGATCGCCGGCGTGGACGGCAACGAGATCACGCTGTACATCAGCCGGCCGGACGCCGCGACCGGTCCACTGCCGGCCGTGGTGCATTTGCACGGCGGCGGCATGGCGATCAGCAGTGCCGGCGACACGTCATATCTCAGACTGCGCGAATCCCTAGCCGCGACAGGGGTTGTCGTCGTCGGAGTGGAATTCCGCAACTCGGCAGGCAAGCTGGGTCCGCACCCGTTCCCCGCGGGTCTGAACGATTGCGCGGCCGGTGTCCGATGGACCGCCGCCAACCGCGCCGAACTCGGCATCACGCACCTGATCGTCAGTGGCGAATCCGGCGGCGGGAACCTCACACTCACCGTGTCGCACAAGGCGAAACGGGAAGGGTGGCTGCACGAGATCGCCGGCTTCTACGCGCAGTGTCCCTACATCTCGAACCGTTGGCTCGAGGAGTGTGAGGATCTGCCCTCGCTCACCGAGAACGACGACTACTTCATCTCATGCCAGCAACTGGCGCTGCTCGGCTCGCTCTACGACCCGACCAGTAGCCACTCCGACGACGCAACGTGCTGGGCCGCCGTCGCCACCGATGAAGAGCTTGCGGGCATGCCGCCGCACGTCATCTCGGTCAACGAACTGGACCCGCTGCGCGACGAAGGCCTGCAGTACTACCGACGCCTCGTGCACGCAGGCGTATCTGCGGTGGGGCGTCTGGTTGCCGGCACCTGCCATGGCGGCGACCTCATCATGGCGCACGTGATGCCAGAGGTATTCGACGCCACCATGCACGACGTGAGCGGGTTCGCCAAGTCGCTCGGTTAGCCGACGGTGCACTAGGGGGTTGATCGCACGCAGCTGGTGGCTGTTGCGAAATGCCGGTCGTGGTGCTTGGTCTGAGCGGGTGATCACGAA
>JBIQHU010000131.1:0-8670 GCA_044508395.1 Mycobacterium sp.
CTGATACACGACGACCTCCGCCTCCTCCCCCCCTGGCGGGGGTCGTCCCTTTTCTTGGGGACCATTCTTCGTCCTTCGGACAAGCGCTTCCTTGCGGCCATCGCCGACCCCTTACGACAGCGATTCGTCTTTCGGATAGGTGATGGCTCCCGCAGTAGTTGCGGAATGTGATTTTCGCGATGCGCACTCCCGATCCATCCCCACATTCGGGTTCATCCACAGAGCGCGCGGTGACGATGGCGCGGTGTCGGCGCGGCACCGCATGGTGGGCGCATGGGAGCCACCGCCGGAATTCTCGCCCTGATCGGCAACGCCGATCTGCGTGAGGATGTCGATCGCATTACCGCCGCCGCCGGCGTCCAGGTTGTGCATGCACGCGAGCCGTCCGGTCGAAATGTGTGGATGGGCGCAGTCGCCGTACTGCTCGACCGCGATGCGGCCCATCGCTGTGCGCGCAGAGGCCTGCCGCGGCGGAGCCGGGTCATCCTGCTGGCTGCGGCGCAGCCCGGCGCCGCCGATTTCCAGGCCGCCATCGCGGTCGGCGCACAACAGGTCCTCGCCCTGCCTGCCCAGGAAGGCGAGTTGATGGCGGAGTTGTCGGAGGCAGCCGAAGCCGTTCTGACCGACGGTCCCCGCGGCGCGGTGGTCGCGGCTCTCGCCGGACGGGGCGGTGCGGGTGCTTCGGTGTTCGCGACGGCGCTGGCCCAGACGGCCTCGCAGACGACTGACGCCTTGCTCATCGACGCCGACCCGTGGAGCGGCGGTATCGACCTGCTGCTGGGTATCGAGGCCGACCCCGGGGTGCGCTGGCACGATCTCACGCTGCAGGGCGGACGGTTGCACTACACAGCGCTGCGTGACTCGCTGCCGCGACACCACGGTGTCTCTGTCCTCTCGGGTGGCCGTGGCGGCGTCGATATCGACGCCGCACCGTTGGGCGCCGTCATCGACGCAGGCAGTCGCGGCGGTGCCAC
Organism: Mycobacterium sp.; assembly: GCA_044508395.1. Taxonomy (GTDB): domain Bacteria; phylum Actinomycetota; class Actinomycetes; order Mycobacteriales; family Mycobacteriaceae; genus Mycobacterium. The sequence continues at coordinate 975 of JBIQHU010000131.1, forward strand.
GGTTGTCTGCGACGTGCCGAGACGTGCGACCACGGCCGCCGAGACTGCACTCGAAGCGGCGGATCTCGTCGTGGTCGTCACGCCGGCCGACGTGCGGTCCTGCGCCGCGACCGAGAGGGTCGCGCGTTGGGTGTCGACGGTCAACCCGAACGTGGGCGTCGTCGTGCGCGGGCCGGCGCCGGGTGGGTTGAGGTCGCGCGACGTGGCGGCGATTGTGGGGCTTCCGCTGCTTGCCGCGATGCGACCGCAGCCCGGCATCGCGACGATGCTTGAGCGCGGCGGTCTACGGCTGCCGCGCAGGTCACCGCTTGCGGCCGCCGCGCGCCGGGTGATGGCGGTCCTGCAGCAGCATCCGGTGACGAGCGCGGCATGAGCGCATCGCTGATCGAGCGTGTCCGTGAGCGCTTGGCTGCCGAATCGGCGCCGCTCCGGCCGTCGGCGGTCGCCGCGGCGATCCGCGCGGAATCTGGCGGGCTGTTGGGGGACGCCGAGGTGCTCACCGGCCTGCGGGTGTTGCAGACCGAACTCACCGGCGCCGGAGTCCTCGATCCGTTGCTGCGCGCGGAGGGGACCACCGACGTTCTGGTCACTGCTCCCGACGCGGTATGGGTCGACGACGGCAGCGGGCTGCGCCGGACATCGATTCGGTTCGCCGACAACGATGCCGTCCGGCGCCTGGCGCAACGGCTGGCGCTGGCGGCCGGGCGCCGGCTGGACGAGGCGCAACCCTGGGTCGACGGGCAGCTGACCGGACTGGCGAGCGGGCAGTGCACCGTTCGGCTCCACGCTGTGTTGCCCCCGATCGCCCCCGCTGGCACGTGCCTGTCGTTACGGGTGTTGCGGCCGGCCACCCAGGACCTCGCCGCCCTGATCCGGACGGGAACCATCGACCCGTCGGCCGCTGCGCTGCTCGACGACATCATCGCCGCGCGCCTTGCCTTCCTGATCTCCGGTGGCACCGGTGCAGGAAAGACGACCCTGCTCGCCGCCGTCCTCGGTGCGGTTCCGCCGCACGAACGCATCGTCTGCGTGGAGGACGCCGCCGAACTGGAACCGGCGCACCCGCATCTGGTGAAACTCGTCGCGCGGTGCGCCAACGTCGAAGGCGTCGGGGAAGTGACGGTTCGGGACCTGGTGAGGCAGGCGTTGCGGATGCGACCGGACCGGATCGTGGTCGGCGAGGTCCGCGGCGCGGAGGTCGTCGATCTGCTCGCTGCGCTCAACACAGGGCACGACGGCGGGGCGGGCACCGTGCACGCCAACAACCCGGCCGAGGTACCGGCCCGGCTCGAAGCCCTCGCGGCGGTCGGCGGGCTGGACCGCGGTGCGCTGCACAGCCAGCTCGCTGCCGCTGTGCAGGTACTCGTGCACGTCACCCGCGACCACGTCGGCGCGCGCCGACTCCGCGAGATTGCAGTGCTTCGCCCGGCCGCGGACGGTCGCGTCCGCGCCGAGACCGCCTGGCGCGCCGGCAGCGGGTTCGATCGCGGCGCCGAACATCTCCGCAAGCTCATGAATGAGCGGCGGCCCACATGACGGGTGCGGCACTGGCACTGGCCCTCGCGCTGCTGGCGGCACCGAGCCCATCCCGGCACCGGCTGCGAGCGTGCGGATCCGTCCTGTCGAGACCGCCGAGCGTCGCCGCACGCCGGGCGGCAGTGGTTGCGGCGGGCGTCCCAGTGGCTGCATTGGCGCTCCTGTTGGCATCCGTCACGTCGGTCGGGGTCGTCGCCGCTGCGGCGATCGTCGGCGCGACGGTCGAAATCCGTCGACGCGGTCGGCAGCGGCGCCGCACACGCGCTGACGAAGCGGCCGCGCTGCAGGGGGCGCTGGACATCCTCGTCGGGGAGCTGCGCGTCGGAGCCCACCCCGTCGCGGCATTCAGCGTCGCCGCCGCCGACGTCGACGGTGTAGGCGCGACTGCGTTGCGGACCATCGCGGCGCGGGCGCGACTGGGCGCCGACGTCGCGGCGGGCATGCGCAGCGTGGCGCACCGCTCATCGTTGCCCGGGCAGTGGGAGAGGCTCGCGGCCGGTTGGCAGCTCGCGCAGAACCATGGCCTCGCCATCGGGACCCTGATGCAAACCGCGCAGCAGGACCTGGTGGAGCGGGAACGATTCGCAGCTCGCGTCGACGCCGGAATGGCCGGAGCGCGTGCCACCGCGGCGGTGCTGGCGGGTCTTCCCATCGTCGGCGTCGGACTCGGCCAGCTGATCGGTGCCGATCCGCTGAGCTTCCTGCTCTCCGGGGGTTTCGGTGGATGGTTGTTGGTCATCGGCGTGTCACTCGCCTGTGTCGGCCTGCTGTGGTGCGACAGGATCACCAGTCAGGTGTTGAGATGATCTGCGCCGCAGTGCTGTTGGCCGCCGCGGTGCTGCTCGGCCCGGCGGGATCACGAGCGCGCGTGCGTGCGTGGGCCGGTCTCGGGGTGCGGACGTCGAGGCGCCCGGTCGTCCGGGCGGCCGATCCGCTTGCCACGGCGTCGGCCCTCGAGGTATTGGCCGCATGCCTGCGCTCGGGAATGGCGGTGTCGACGGCCGCGGCCGCGACGGTGCCGTCAGCGCCACCGCACCTGGCCCGGATTTTGACTCGCGCCTCCGACCTGCTCGCGCTGGGTGCCGATCCGGCATCAGCGTGGACGGATCGGGCGCGGGGCACGGATGAGCATGTCGAAGCGCTGCTGCGGCTGGCGCGTCGATCGGCGTCCTCAGGTGCCGCTCTGGCCCAGGGGGTTTCCGAGTTGGCCGGCCAGGCCCGCGACGACGCCGCGGACGCCGCCCGCGCCGCGGCCGAACGGGCGGGGGTCTTGATCGCGGGGCCGCTGGGGCTGTGCTACCTGCCCGCATTCGTATGCCTCGGCATCGTGCCAGTCGTCGCGGGGCTGGCTACCGATGTGCTGCGTTCCGGTGTGTTGTGAAAGGTGATGGGGAGGAAATCGATTGATAAGCAACTGGATTCGTTCAACACAGACGAAACTGAGTCTGTTGATCGTGGACGAGAGTGGCATGTCCACGGTCGAGTACGCCATCGGCACCATCGCCGCGGCGGCGTTCGGCGCCATCCTTTACACGGTGGTGACGGGCGACTCGATCGTCGGCGCATTGACCAACATCATCAACCGCGCGCTGAACACCAACGTCTAGGCGCCGAGTGCGGCGGTGCGACGGTCGAGGCGGCGATCGGGATCGCGGGCCTGGTCGTCGTGCTGCTGGTGTGCATGTCGAGCCTCACCGCGGTATCGATGCACATCCGATGTGTCGACGCGGCCAGGGAGGCGGCACGTCTGGCGGCTCGAGGCGACGACGGAGCGGCGGCTGCCCGTGCCATCGCGCCCGAAGGAGCGGCGATACAACTGCGCCGCGACGGCGAACACGTCGTCGCCACCGTTTCGGCGCGGTCGGCGTTCCTGCCGGGTATCACGGTCGCTGGGAGCGCTGTCGCCGCCCTGGAGCCCGGTGAGGGCGGATGACGGCGCAGCGACTCTCGTCGCCGTCGCGATGATGGCCGTGCTCGTGGCGATCACCGTTGCGTGCGTGTACATCGGCGCTGCGGTGACGGCACGCCACCGCGCCCAGGCAGCTGCCGATCTCGCCGCACTGGCCGCGGCCGGACGGCTCGCGCAGGGCGCGGGTGCGGCATGTGCACACGCTGTCGAGCTGGCCGAGGCCATGAGTACCCGGGTCGAGGACTGCACCGTGACGGGACTCGATGCCGTTGTCATCGTTGAGATCGGCGTGGCTCTCGGACGGTTGGGCGTCGGCACGGCACGAGCCGTCGCGCGCGCCGGACCGGTCGAATAACGCGGCTAGGCTTCGGCCTGACGGAGCGTGGCCAACCCTGCGTACACCTCGTCATCGAGCTCGACGCGGTTGATCGTCACGTGCACGGGAGTCCACCCGCCGTCGTTGGCCACTAACCTCAACGTGGCCGAGGTGCGGCCGCTCTCGAATTCCGCTGCCATTCTTGCCAATTCGGGTCGATCCGAGGGATGGACCAGATGCTCACCGGCCAAGCTCGCGCGCCAGTCGAAGAACGGGGCAGGATCATCGAGCCACTTCAGCAGTGTCCAGTTGGTCGGGTCGACGAGCGCACGGTGAGCGCCCGGCTGTGCGAGCCCCTTCAGGATGCGCTGCGCCAGAACGTCGCGTGGACCCGCGCCGCCCTCGGATTCACCGCGCCAGTTCATCGCACGAAGAACCAATCGCTGGCTGCCGTCGTCCCCTTCCTCGGCCAGCACCCTTGCGACGAAGCCGATCGTGATCGGTTCGCCGCGATAATCTGTCACGTCCCACGAGTTGCAGAGGGTATGACCGGGCTCGCGCTTGATCGTCATCGACAGGACCTCGGCCTCGCTCGGATTGAGGTCGCGCTTGGGCAGGTCCTCGGCGAACGCCCTGCCGTGCGTCACCTGGCTGTCCGGGGCCCATCCGCTGTTGAACAACGACTCCTTGGTGTCGGTGGCGGTCCCGTTGGTCAGGTCCCAGATGAGCGGCCCGGGGATCGGCCGGTCCGGCGGCTCCATATCGGGTGGGCCGATCCACACGTGCACACCGTGAATTCGGCCGTCCGACATCTGGACCACCTCGGTGCGGATCACGCGGTCGTTTTTCGGCGTGATGCTGCTCAGGCCCTGGCCGGCGCGCACGGTCTCGCCGATCGCCGTCTGGATCGCCATCAAATGCGGATTTCGCCGCAGAAAAGCACTGACGGGGACCAGATTCTTCGTACGGCGCCCTTGTGCGACCACGGCAGGCTCGCTGCCCAATGTCTCCACGAGCAGCCAGTCGTGGTTCATGAGGGGCATTTTAGGGTGGGGTCTTGCGCCCTCCGCAGCCAGCGGTTGGATACGGAATCCGTGGTCCGTAGCCGTGAGTGTGATGCATGGGGGGATTTTTCGCGGGCGTCAGTTAACTCGTCAAAGTTGCGGTGCCAGCCCCGACAGGGTAGTTTCGACTGCACCCAGCTATATCGGGATGGGGAACGGATCGAGTCGTCCGACCGTTCGATCGCAACCGCGTTACCAGGGCTTTCGACCTGACTGGCACGGTCCGCGGAGCCGCGGGGGCGACCGTACGAGGGGTCGGTCGCCCCTTGCGGCGGATTCATGACGTGGTGCCGCCGAGCTCCTTCAGAACCAGCCGCAGCAACCTGATCGCCCCCTCCTTGTCGAGGGGGTCGTTTCCGTTGCCGCATTTGGGCGACTGCACACACGACGGGCACCCGGCGGGGCACTCGCAGGCCTCGATCGCCGCCGCCGTCGCTTCCCACCACGTGTCGATCTTTTCGAAGCCGCGGTCGGCGAAGCCGGCGCCGCCGGGATAGCCGTCGTATACGAAGATCGTCGGCAGGCCGTCGACAGGGCCGACCGCCGTGGAAACCCCGCCGATGTCGCCGCGGTCGCAGCTGGCGACCAGGGGCAGCAACCCGATCGCCGCGTGTTCGGCCGCGTGTAGCGAACCGGCTACCCGTAACGGCTCTATCCCGTTGTCCTGCAACGCCTCCGGGGTGAGGGTGCACATCACCGCGGAGGTCTCGAGGGTGCGCGTCGGCATCTCGAGTTCGACGAAGTCGATGACCTCTCCGGTCAACTCCCGCCGCAGATAGCCGATGACCGTATTGGTCACGGATACCGGCACGAGCCCGACGGTCACCGGCCCGTAGGTCTTCCGCTCCCCCTCGCCCGTGACGACGATGTCGGTCAATTCACGGGCGAATGTGGTGTACCCCGGATCCTCGGCGTGCACGAACGCGACACCGTCCTCGAAATCGAGTGAGTCGACCACGTAGCTCTCACCCTGATGCAGATAGACGGCCCCGGGATGCACCGAGGCCGGCGCCTGGCCGGCGCCCGCGGTGCCCAGCAGCCGTCCGGTCCCGGCCTCCAGGATTGCGATCTGACCGCCCGACGAGCCACGGATGTCCACCGCCGGATGCGGATCCACATCGGGAGTCGCGAAGTAACCGGTGGGGCGCCGGCGTAGCAGGCCGTCGTCGACGAGGGATTCCGCGACCGCCTCGGCGTTCCACATCCGCACCTCCGCCTCCGTGAGTGGAAGTTCGGTCGCAGCGCAGAGTAGCTGCGGGCCAAGGACATACGGGTTGGACGGGTCGATGACGACACGTTCGATCGGCTTGTCGAGCAGCGCCGCAGGATGGTGCACGAGGTACGTGTCGAGTGGGTCGTCACGCGCGATCAACACAATCAGCGCGCTCTGACCCCGGCGGCCGGCACGACCTGCCTGTTGCCAGAAGGACGTCACCGTGCCGGGAAACCCGGCGAGCACGACAGCGTCCAGCCCGGCGATGTCAACCCCGAGTTCCAAGGCGTTGGTCGTCGCCAGCCCAAGCAGTTCGCCGTCGGCCAGTGCGCGCTCCAGTGCGCGTCGGTCTTCGGCGAGATAACCCGCCCGATACGAGGCGACGCGCTCGGCGAGATCCGGTGCGAGTTCCTCCAGCCTGGCGCGCGCGCCGAGAGCGGTCAGTTCGGCGCCGCGGCGCGAACGTACGAACGTCAGCGTGCGTGCGCCCTCGGCGATCAGATCGCCCATCACTCGGGCCGCGTCTGCGCCCGCCGAACGACGAACCGGAGCACCGTTTTCGCCGACGAGGTCATCCAGCAGTGCCGGCTCCCACAACGCGACCGTGCGGGCGCCCTGCGGTGAACCGTCGTCGGTGACCTCGGTGACGGTCTGCCCGATCAGTTCCGACGCGGTGCGCGCGGGGGACGCAGTGGTGGCACTGGCGAAGATAACCGTGGGGCCAGAGGATTCCGATCCGGCGCCCGAATAGCGGGTGGCCAACCGGAGCAGGCGGCGCAGGACCATGGCCACGTTCGACCCGAAAACACCTCGGTAGTAATGGCATTCATCGACGACGATGTATCGCAGGTTCCGCAGGAAGACCGCCCAGCGGGCGTGGTTGCGCAGCAGCGACAGGTGAATCATGTCGGGGTTGGAGAAAATCCAGCGCGACCGTTCCCTTGCGAAGCGTCGCACTTCGGTCGGGCTGTCGCCGTCATACGCGCTCGGGGCCACGTCGCGGAGTGCGGGCACGGCTCCTGTCAGCGCCACCGCGGCGCGCAACTGGTCGTGGCCGAGAGCCTTGGTGGGTGACAGATAGAGCACACGGGCGCGCGAATCAGCTTTCAGCGCCGTCAAAACCGGCAACTGGTATGCCAACGACTTGCCCGAGGCCGTCCCGGTGCTGAGTACGACGTGACGACCGGCATGGGCGAGGTCGGCTGCGGCGAGTTGATGCGACCACGGCGCCTCGATACCGCGATCAACGAACGCCTGCACCACTTCTGGGTCGGCCCACTCGGGCCAGCCTTGTCGCCGTCCCTGTCGCGGCGGGAGATCGGCGACATGGCGCAACGGATCGTGCCCTCCGACACGGGCGCCGTCGACCGCGCTAGTGAGCAGCTGGCGGCCGAAATCTGCCATACCGTGCCCTCCTGAGACCCTTCGTACGTGAATTGTTCCTCAATCGATTGCGTCTCCACTGTCGCCGCAGCCCAGAACGTGATTGACTGAGCGCGGTCGCAGCTTCTGTGTTCGTGTATTCGCACTCGCAGGATCGACGTTGCGATCGCGGTTCCTGCGAGGGTTGTAGGTCGGGTCGAGTTCCGGGCTTCCACGAAGGAGAGCGGTCGGAACGGGCCCGGTGTACCGAAACACGGTGGACCGCACCCGGTGAA
>JBIQHU010000131.1:8680-14804 GCA_044508395.1 Mycobacterium sp.
CACCCGGTATGAAGAGAAGGAAAGTACGAAAGATGCCACAGGGAACTGTGAAGTGGTTCAACGCGGAAAAGGGCTTCGGGTTCATCGCGCCCGAGGACGGTTCTGCCGATGTGTTCGTCCACTACACGGAGATTCAAGGAAGCGGCTTCCGCACCCTTGAGGAGAACCAGAAGGTCGAGTTCGAGGTTGGCCAGAGCCCCAAGGGCCCCCAGGCCACGGGCGTTCGCGCCGTCTAACTGACGCACCAAGAGGAAACCCCCCGCACAGCTCCGACAACGGGCATCGCGGGGGTGTTTTCGTTTGTGGGGTGCCCGGCCCGGCGGCACCTCGGTCGGGCGGGCCTGGCTTAGTGTCGAACGTGTGAGCCAGCTGTCCTTCTTCTCGGCCGAGTCGGTGCCGCCTGCGGTGGCCGACTTGACCGGGATGCTCGCCGCACCGGGGCAGGTGGTGTTGGTCGGATCGGGCTCACAGGTCGGGGCACGGCTGTCGGTGGTGGTCGACCAGCTGTGGCGTGCGCAGGCGCTGGCCGAGATGATCGTCGAGGCCGGGCTGGAGCCCGAGATCTCCCGCACCGACGAGAACACTCCACTGGTCCGCACGGCCGTGGACGCGCGCCTGGTCGGCATCGCCACGGAGTGGACACGCGGCGCCGTCAAGACCGTCCCGCCACAGTGGCTGCCGGGTCCGCGGCAATTACGGGCCTGGACGCTGGCCGCGGGTACTCCGGAAGCCGATCGCTACCTACTTGGTCTGGACCCGCACGCGCCCGACACGCATTCGCCACTGGCGTCGGCGATGATGCGGGTGGGGATAGCCCCGACACTTATCGGCACCCGAGGGTCTCGTCCAGCACTGCGGATCAGCGGTCGCCGCCGGCTATCGCGCCTGGTAGAGAACGTAGGGGAACCACCGGCGGATGTGGACGCGTTTGCTCAGTGGCCCCGCGTCTGACGGCTCGGAATAGGGGGGTCAGTTTGCGTCGGGTCGAACAGAATGCGAAATTGTCAGGTGCCGACGAGGCCTTGCCGGACGCACAGCGCGGTATCGGGCGTTGTAGGCACCAGGAGAAGTGGAGCGTAGGCACAGGTGGCAGACGAGGACCGCGGTAGCGGCCGCAATGGCGGCGATGGGTCGCCTTCGCGAAGAGCCAACGGCTCGGTGCGGCGACTTGTCATAGTCGAGTCGCCTACCAAGGCACGCAAAATCGCCGGGTATCTGGGCTCCAACTACATCGTCGAGTCCTCCCGCGGACACATCCGCGACCTGCCGCGCAACGCCGCCGACGTGCCCGCGAAGTACAAGTCGGAGCCGTGGGCGCGCCTCGGGGTGAACGTCGAGGACAACTTCGAGCCCCTCTACATCATCAGCCCGGAGAAGAAGAGCACCGTCGCGGAGCTCAAGGATCTGCTCAAGGACGTCGACGAGCTCTATCTCGCCACCGACGGTGACCGCGAGGGCGAGGCCATCGCGTGGCATCTCCTGGAGACGCTGAAGCCCCGCATCCCGGTCAAACGGATGGTGTTCCACGAGATCACCGAGCCGGCCATCCGGGCCGCCGCCGAAGACCCTCGGGATCTCGACAACGACCTGGTCGATGCGCAGGAGACCCGACGGATCCTGGACCGCCTCTACGGCTACGAGGTCAGCCCGGTGCTGTGGAAGAAGGTCGCGCCGAAGCTGTCGGCAGGCCGCGTGCAGTCGGTGGCGACTCGCATCATCGTGTCCCGCGAGCGGGAGCGCATGGCGTTCCGCAGCGCGGGCTACTGGGATGTGACCGCCGAACTCGACGCCGGCGTGTCCGATCCGCAGGCATCGCCGCCGACGTTCACCGCGAAGCTGAGCTCCGTCGACGGGCGCCGGGTCGCCACCGGGCGCGACTTCGACTCCCTGGGTGGTCTCAAGAAGCCCGACGAGGTGCTGGTGCTCGACGAGTCCGCCGCCGGCGTGCTGGCGGCCGGCCTGCGCGGTGCGCAGCTCGAGGTGTCGTCCGTCGAGCAGAAGCCGTACACCCGGAAGCCGTACGCGCCGTTCATGACGTCGACGCTGCAGCAGGAGGCGGGCCGGAAGCTGCGGTTCTCCTCGGAGCGCACGATGAGCATCGCGCAGCGGCTCTACGAGAACGGCTACATCACCTATATGCGTACCGACTCCACGACGCTGTCGGAGTCGGCGATCAACGCCGCACGCAACCAGGCCCGCCAGCTCTACGGCGAGGAGTACCTGCACCCGACGCCGCGTCAGTACACCCGCAAGGTGAAGAACGCGCAGGAGGCGCACGAGGCCATCCGGCCCGCCGGTGACGTCTTCCAGACCCCGGGCCAGCTGCACGGCCAGCTCGACGCCGACGAGTTCCGGCTCTACGAGCTGATCTGGCAGCGCACCGTCGCCTCGCAGATGGCCGACGCCCGCGGCACCACGCTGAGCCTGCGGATCTCCGGGCAGGCCGCCGACGGCCGCCAGGTGGTGTTCAACGCCTCCGGCCGCACCATCACGTTCCCGGGCTTCATGAAGGCCTACGTCGAGAGCATCGACGAGCTGGCCGGCGGCGAGTCCGACGACGCCGAGAGCCGGCTGCCGAACCTGACGCAGGGTCAGCGCGTGGACGCCGCCGACCTCACCGCCGACGGTCACCAGACCAGCCCGCCGGCCCGCTACACCGAGGCCTCGCTGATCAAGGCCCTCGAAGAGCTGGGTATCGGCCGCCCGTCGACGTACAGCTCGATCATCAAGACCATCCAGGACCGCGGCTACGTGCAGAAGAAGGGCAGCGCCCTGGTGCCGTCGTGGGTTGCGTTCGCCGTCACCGGTCTGCTCGAACAGCATTTCAGTCGGTTGGTCGATTACGGCTTCACCGCGGCGATGGAGGATGAGCTCGACGAGATCGCCACGGGCCATGAACAGCGGACCAACTGGCTGACCAACTTCTACTTCGGCGGCGAGCACGGGGTGGCCGACTCGATCGCACGCTCGGGCGGGCTGAAGAAGCTCGTCGGCGTGAACCTCGAAGGTATCGACGCTCGAGAAGTCAACTCCATCAAGCTGTTCGACGATGCCGAGGGTCGCCCCATCTACGTCAGGGTCGGCAAGAACGGGCCCTACCTGGAGCGGATGATCGCCGGCGACGACGGCGAGCCAACCCCGCAGCGCGCGAACCTCAAGGACGAGCTGACCCCCGACGAGCTGACGCTCGAACTTGCCGAAAAGCTTTTCAGCACACCGCAAGAGGGCCGTTCCCTGGGCATCGATCCCGAGACCGGACATGAGATCGTCGCGAAGGACGGCCGATACGGGCCGTACGTCACCGAGGTGCTGCCGACACCGGACGAACCCGACGACGACGCCGGCGCATCCGCCAAGAAGGGCAAGAAGCCGACGGGACCCAAACCGCGCACCGGTTCACTGCTGCGCTCGATGGACCTCGAGACCGTCACGCTGGAAGACGCACTGCGGCTGCTGTCCTTGCCGCGTGTGGTCGGCGTCGACCCCAACACCGGCGAGGAGATCACCGCGCAGAACGGCCGCTACGGTCCATACCTCAAGCGCGGCAACGACTCTCGATCACTGGCCACCGAAGAGCAGATGTTCGACATCACGCTCGAAGAGGCCTTGAAGATCTACGCGGAGCCGAAACGCCGTGGTGGCCAACGTGCTTCGGCGCCGCCCCTGCGCGAACTCGGCAACGATCCCGCGACGGGCCAGCCGATGGTGATCAAGGACGGCCGTTTCGGGCCCTATGTCACCGACGGCGAGACCAACGCCAGCCTGCGCAAGGGTGACGATGTGCTGTCCCTGACCGACGAGCGGGCCGCCGAGCTGCTCGCCGACCGCCGGGCGCGTGGCCCGGTCAAGCGCAAGAAGGCGACCAAGAAGGCGCCTGCGAAGAAGAGGGCCGCCAAGAAGGCCTAGAAGGCCTGGCTGGTTAAGCCTTCTCCTCCACAACGGATTCGGGCTCGGACTCGGGCTCAGATCGGCGCTCGGCACCCACGTCCTGCGGTGACACCAGGTTCAGCGGCCGCGCCAGCTGCGTGGGAGCTATGCGCCCGCGCAGCTCGACGATCTCGCCGACGTCCCAGCACAGCGCCTCTGCGTCCAGCGCCCCGCTGACCGCGATGGCCGACGCGAGCACATGCCCCGGCTCGAGCTTCGCCAACTCGGTCAGCCGCGCCGCCTCGTTGACCGGGTCGCCGATGACGGTGTACTCGAATCGGGCCTGCGCACCGATGTGCCCGGCGATTGCGCGGCCGGCCGACACCCCGATACCGAATTCGGTCTGGCCCAGCACCTGGATCAGTTCGTCGTGCAGCTCGCGCGACGCGGCGAGCGCGGCCCCGCACGAGTCGGGGTGCTCGATCGGTGCGCCGAAGATCGCCAGCGCGGCATCGCCCTGGAACTTGTTGACGAAGCCGCCGTGGCGGTTGACCGTGTCGACGACCACGCGGAAGAAGTCGTTGAGCAGGTTCACGACTTCGCCGGCCGGGATGGTGGCCGCCAGCTGTGTCGACCCGACGAGGTCGACGAACAGCACGGCCACATCGCGCTCCTGGCCACCGAGCTCGGTGCCGCGCTCCAGCGCCCGCCGGGCGACGTCCTCGCCGACGTAGCGGCCGAACAGGTCGCGTAGCCGCTGTCGTTCGGCGAGGTCACGCACCATGTCGTTGAAGCCTGCCTGCAGCAGGCCCAGCTCGCTGGCGTCGTAGATCTGCATGTGGGCGTTGTAGTTGCCGCGCTGCACCTCGCCCAGCGCCCAACGCAGCTGGCGCAGCGGGTCGGCGATCGACATCGCGACCAGCACCGTGCCGAACAGCCCGATGACCAGTGCGGCGATGGCCAGCAGCAGGATCGGGGTGGTCAGCTTGTCCGCAGGCGCGGTGAGCACCTCGAACTTGCTGGCCACCAACGCCAGCACGATCGCCAGGATCGGCACGCCGGTGGACAGCACCCACGTCATCACCTGGCGCTGGATCACCCCAGGGGCGCGGAAGTTCTCGGGCACCCCGCCACGGAGCGCGGCGACGGCGACGGGCCGCAACACCCGCTCCGACTGCAGATACCCGATGATCGCCGTCGCCGTGGCGCCCAGACCGCTGGCGACGAAGACGACCGGCGCCGACTTACTGGCCACCGGCCAGCTGGCGACGATGAAAACGACCGACCCCAGCAGCCAGTTCGCGACGTTGATCATGGTGCGGTAGTAGGGCATCTTCAGCGCGCGGACGCGGGCCAGCTCGGTCACGGCCGGGTCGGTTTCGGTGAGCAGCGTGTCGCGGCGCTGCCAGCGGATCACCGGGATCAGCAGCCGCAGGCTCATATACGAGGCCGTCGTGAACGAGATGAAGAGGAAGCCCAGGAACACCGCCAGGTTGAACGCGGGCAGATCCTGCAGCTGGATGCGGTCCTCGGGCGGCAATCCGAACCGCAGGAAGCTCAGGACCAGCAGGGCGCCGATGATGTCGGCCTGCAGCATCCCGAGGGTGAACACCGGCCACGGCGTACGCGCGACCCAGCGGACGAATGCGCCGATTCGTCTGATGGGGATGGCCGAATGGGTCACTGGTCAACCGTATCGGTCGGCACGGACTCGAAAAGGCGCAAACGAGCCCTGTGGGGCTGACGTGTCGCTTCGCAGCACTACTGTTATCTGCGATGACCGGTGTTTTTTCGCGTCTGGTGGGCCAGCAGGCGGTAGAAGCCGAATTGGTGGCAGCTGCACAGGCCGCCCGTGGTGATTCGTCTCACACTTCTGGGTCCGACGGCGCCGCGCACACCATGACCCACGCCTGGCTGATCACCGGGCCGCCCGGATCGGGCCGATCCATCGCGGCGCTCTGCTTTGCCGCCGCACTGCAGTGCACCAGCGACGGCGTTCCCGGCTGCGGCGAGTGCCGCGCCTGCTCGACGGCGATGGCAGGCACCCACGCCGACGTGCGACGCATCGTCCCCGAAGGGCTATCCATCGGGGTCGACGAGATGCGCTCCATCGTGCAGATCGCGTCGCGGCGACCGAGCACCGGGCGGTGGCAGATCGTTGTGATCGAGGATGCCGACCGGCTGACCGAGGGCGCGGCGAATGCGCTGCTGAAGGTCGTCGAGGAGCCGCCGCCGTCGACGGTGTTCCTGCTGTGCG
>JBIQHU010000132.1:0-13126 GCA_044508395.1 Mycobacterium sp.
CTACCGGGAGGTTCGCGGGTTACCGCGGGACGTTTCGGAGCCGCGGGTGGGTCAGCACACCCCAAGGCGAAGATGCGGTAGGCCAGGGTGCTGTCGGTGTGGTCCGTTTCACGGGCGAGATTTGCCGCAGATAAGCCTGCTTCGCTCTTTTGCTTGACGTAGGACGCTTACCGGTGCGGTGATCACCGTACCGGTGAGCGCTCTTCCTTGCTGCGCGATGTCGCCCATTGCTTCGATGATCCAGACGTCGGTGTCGATGTTCAGGAAGCGGTCGTCGAGTTCGAAACCGCCGGAGGTGACGACTCGCTCGACTCCCATGTTTCCCAGCAGGTGGACGGTTGCCAACTGACTCACAGCGTCACTACGGATCGAAGTACGGCACCGGAATGCACTGCTGTGAAAGCGTCTTCGATATTGTTGACGCGGGATCCGCTCGGTAACGAACTTCTCCAGCGGTAGGCGGCCTTGCAGGTGCAGATCGATGATCGTCGGGAAGTCACGTTCAGGTACGCAGTCCCCGTACAAGCAGGACTTAGCGGGCGGGTGATTGCACTGATGGATTACGCCGCGAAATCCGGTGCCGCCAAGCCTGTCTCGGCGTGCTCACTGCTGCTGACCGGCAAGGGTGTGGTTGCGATCTACTGCGGCGTGCATCCGCGCGGTTGGGCGTTGGTCCGCCAATCCCCTCCCTCGACCTAATGACTCCAGGCCGCCCGCTGACGCTTGGCGTGCCTTCGCGACACGGTCGCCCCGGAGGAATTGCCAAGACCTTTGGATCGGGGTACTTCAGGCGACCTCCGTTCCGGTGTGCTCGTCGCCGTCTGAGGGCGGTGTCGGCGGGGTGATGTCAGTGGGCCGTTCGAGCAGTTTGCCTTTGTGGAAGACCGCGCCAGCCCGGACCAGGGCGACCAGGTGCGGGGCGTTGACGGCCCGCCAGCGGGCCTGTGCGGCGTCGATCAGCTTGTAGGCCATGGCAATCCCGGCCGCGCGTGATCCCGGCCCCTTGGTGACCTTGGTCCGAAGTCGTACGGTGGCGAAAGTGCTTTCGATCGGATTTGTCGTGCGCAAATGGATCCAATGCTCGGCGGGGTACTTGTAGAACTCCAGCAGCGTGTCCAGATCATCAATGATCTTGGCGACCGCCTTGGGGTACTTGGCGCCGTAGTCGACCTCGAAGGCCTTGACCGCGACCTGGGCCTTGTCGATGTCCTCGGCGTTGTAGATGTCCTTGATCGCCGCTGATGCGGACGGGTGCGCCGACTTCGGCAGCGCGGCAAGGATATTGGCCTGCTTGTGGAACCAGCACCGCTGCTCTCGCGTGGCTGGGAACACTTCGCGGACCGCCTTCCAGAACCCGAGTGCACCGTCGCCGACGGCCAGCACCGGGGCGGTCATCCCACGGCGTTTGCAGTCACGTAGCAGATCGGCCCACGACTCGGTGGACTCCCGGTAGCCGTCGGTGATAGCGACGAGTTCCTTGCGGCCATCGGTGCGCACGCCGATCATCACCAGCAGGCACAGCTTGGTCTGCTCCAGGCGGACCTTGAGGTGGATGCCATCCACCCACAGGTAGACATAGTCTGTGCCCGACAGATCCCGGCGCCCGAACGCCGCGGCTTCGTCTTGCCACTGGGCGGTCAGGCGGGTGATCGTCGAGGCCGACAGTCCAGCACCCGAGCCGAGGAACTGCTCCAGCGCCGCAGTGAAGTCGCCGCTGGACAGGCCATGGAGGTACAGCAGCGGCAGTACCTCCGTGATCTGCGGGGACTTGCGTGCCCACGCCGGCAGGATCGCCGAGGAAAACCGCTGCCGCTCACCGGTATCGGGGTCGACGCGGCGGTCGTGGACCCGCGGCGCTTTGACGTCGACCGCGCCGGCTGCGGTCAGCACCTCGCGCGGCTGGTGATAGCCGTTGCGGACCACCAGCCGGTGGCCGTCGTCGTCGAGCTGGTCGGCGAACTGGGCCACGTAGGCCGCGACCTCAGCCTGCAACGCGGCGGCCAACATCTGCCGGGCACCATCACGGACGATCTCATCGAGCAACGACCGACCAGCACCGCCGGCGCTTTCGTTGGCCTCGGCGGCATCGTGAACTACGGTGAGCATGGGCGTACCTTCCCAACCAGCGCGCCAACGCCGGTCTTGATCAGAGCTACTGGACTTTCAGATCATCCTCGGGAAGGTGCGCCCACTTTCACGCCCCCTCAACCAGGCTCATCCACAGGTTCTGATCATTGCTCTCCAGCGGATGCTTGGGCACGCCTCGGCGGCAATGACATTGGACCTCTACGCAGACCTGTTCGATGACGACCTCGAGGCCGTTGCCGTTGCCCTGGACAAGGCCCGCACCGCCGCCGTGATTCCGCGACTTGTGACCTAATCGTTATCTTAGATGTGCTAGCAAATAGGGTAATTGGCAAATGCGCATCTCAGCACTGCAATATCGGAATTATCAACCTATAGCGCAGTTATAGAGACCTCAAAGAAGGTGATCTAATCACCTGTCCTGCAAGTGGTTTCATGCTTTTTCGTGCCGATTTGTGCGCGTAGCTTTCGTGTCATGCCCTGCGATTCCGCATGGCAGGGAACATGAAAGCAGCAACGATGGCAGATGCAATTGCCTCAGACAGCCCGCCTCGCACCGGCCTGGCCAAGGCCCAGGAGGTGGCCGAGTATCTGCGGACCACGCCGAACCAGCTGACCAGGCTGCGTTTCGAGGGCCGCGGCCCTCAATTCGTTCGGCTGGGCAGGTCGATTCGGTACCGCTGGGAAGACGTACACCGCTGGGTGGACGAGAGCGTGCACACCACCAGCGAGCGGGATGGTAGCCGGTGAGCGCACACCCGAACACCGAGCAGGCCGACCGCGACAGGCTGGCCGATATCGGCCTGGCCGACCGCGACGACCGCGCCGGTACCGACGACGCCGGCCACCACGCCGAGCACACCGAGGAGTTGATGCCGTCATGACCACCAACACCTTTGACGTCCGTCAGGCCCTGATCGACGCCTACAACCGCGCACCGGTCATCGATGCCGACCGCTCCGAAACCGAGCGCGAGTATGGACGCCACGTCATCGCCGACATGCCGCAACCGTGGTCGCGCAACCACGCCGACGACACGAGGGTGAGGCTGCCGCTCCGAGTTGCTTGGAACGGTGCCCAAGGCATGGTTCTGGAGATTGGCCCGTATGACCTCTGCGAGATCGACGTCCAGCTTCTCAAGCAGGCCATCGCGGTCTACGGGAACCCGACTCGCTTCCCTGCCGGTTGCCAGCCGGAGTCGACATACGCCGATGTGATCGACCTCGACGCCCGCCGCGCCCAGGAGGTGACCGGCCCGTGAGTCTGAATACAGTGAGCCGCCCCGGTAGCGACACCGAGACGGCCCAGGAGTCCAACGCCAGCCAGACTGACCACCACGATACCCCCGCCGGTACCCGTCAGATCGCCAGTAGCAACGATTCCAACACGGTCGAACGCCGGCTGTTGGCCCTCATGACGACGTCGGACGGTATGGCGTTGGTGGCCGAGACCGGCATCCAGGCCGAGGTTTTCGAAGAGCCGGTTGCCGGAGCGGCCTTCGCATTCATGACGGACTACTACAACCGGGGTGGCACGCCGCCGACGGCAGAAGTTATGGCCTTGGAGTACCCGGCGATCGATCTGCGGCCGGTCCACCAGGTCGAGGAGACCGCCGCTTGGTGTTGCGACTGGCTGGCCAAGCGGCATCGGACGAACAAGGTTCAGGACATCGCACGCCAGTCGGCCAAGCTGATGACCGACGACCCCGCTGCCGCGCTACGCCTCATGTGGCAGGAGGCCAAGCAGGCTGACGAGCAGGCGGGCGGTGTCGGCAACAAGTTCACCGACGAGTACCTGACCGCCGACCAACTCGACAACTCGCCCGCGCCCGAGTCGCTGATTGCCGACGTCCTGACGCGGCACACCTACGGCATCCTGCGAGGGCGGGACAAGTCGTTCAAGTCCTTTGTCGCGCTGGACTGGTCGTTGTGCCTGGCGACCGGCACACCGTGGCAGGGCAAGGCCGTCGAGCGCGCCAGGGTGCTCTACGTGGCCGGTGAGGGTGCGCACGGCATCGGTGAGCGTAAACGCGCTTGGGAGAACGCCCACGACATCAAGGCCGACCCGGACTGGTTCGTGGTACGCCGGTCAGCGGTCAACCTCTACCGAGCCGGTGACGACTACGCGCACCTGCTGGACTACGTCGAGCGCGGAGAGTTCGGCCTGGTCGTGTTCGACACCCTGCGTCGGATGTCCGGCGGTGCCGAGGGCAACGGTTCGGACATGGGTGCCGTCGTCGACCGCATGGACGAGGTCAAGCGGCACACCGCCAATGGTTCGGTGCTGGCCGTGGCACACACCGACAAGGGCGACAACGACACCCGTGGATTCTCGGGCATCGAGGACGATGCCGACGTCGTCTGGTCGGCCAAGCGTGAGAACAACACCAACGAACTGACGCTGCGATGCGAGAAGTTTAAGGATGGCCCCGACGGCCATCAGTTCGATCTCAGAACGCGCACCGAGGGCGACTCGTTGGTGGTGGAATCTGCCGAGGCCCAGGGCAACCTGTTCTCGGACGACCGCCAGGCCGATCAGATTGTGATGGCCACAATGCGGGAGTTGTTCGCCAACGACGGGGCCACGGTCAAGGACATCATGACCATGACTGAGCTGTCTCAGGCATCGGTCTACCGCTCCCGCGCAAGGCTTCTGGAGTCCGGTCGGCTGCGATCCAACAAGGCGCATCGGTTGTTCCTGCCGACTGCCGAGGAGGTCTGTGGCGGCTGAGAACGCCGGCGAGAATCCCCAGGTCAGCGTGGTGATAATCCGAGGTCGATTATCACCGGATTATCAGGTCGATTATCACCAGGATTCTCACGGTGATAACGCTCTGACCAGGCGATTATCAGGATTATCACCACGTTCTCACCAGGATTCTCACTCGATTATCACCACCACCCGTGTCTTTAGACACGGGGTGAATGAGAAATCGGCGGAGAAGAGCCCCAATGAGACCCCTTGTGGCACTAACTCTCTGGCACTCCGCCCGGGGTCTCTCTCCTGGCAGCACAACCCTGATCAAGAGGCGCAACGCCGATGAGCACGGTTAGGTCCTATGTCCTGTTTCCGCAGTGGCCAGGATCGTTCTCAACCAAGAGCGCTGATTACGGCGGCATCCGGTACGTCGTGGCCGCTACTTCGATTCGTCAGGCGTACGCACTGGCGCATCAGCGGGCCTGGATTCATCCCCACGATGAGGCCAGCGTGATCGCGGAGGCAGGCGAGCGATCCGACACCCGTCACCGGGCAGCTGAGGCGATCGAGCACGGCCGGCGGTTGGTGCTGCATCGCACCGATGCTCAAGGCATGACGTGGGGCCAGAGGCTGGGTCGGACACCATCCGGTGGTGTCACCCGCTCCAATTACCCTGTTTCACAACCAAGCTGAGGAGGAACCGGGGATGAACAAGGCCGAGCGTCATTGGAACCTGCGCGACGGCGTGCTGGCGTGGCTGTACGAACTCCGGATCGACGGGACCTCGATCACTCAGGCGACCCCGGGGGCCTTCATGGCCGCGACTTCTTGGTCCGACGCCGAGGTCACCTCCGATGAGATGAATTCCACGATCAAGTGGCTCAAGGACGAGGGTTACGTCGATGGGCAGGGCACCTGGCAGGGACCGATTCTCCGACCACACCTGACGACCTACGGCGAGAAGTACGCGGCGTCCGGCAAGTCGGTTCGCGACCTTCCCGGTGTGGCTGAGGTGAACAGTCCCTACCTCCACATCGAGGGCAGCAGCGGTGTCGCCGTCGCGTTCGGGAGCAACAACGTCACGCAGACCGTGAACGTCCAGCAGAAGGTCGAGCAGGCCCAGATCCTTGCTGAGGCCGTCGAACGTGCGCTGCCCGCCGTGATCGATCCGCAGGTGCGGGCGGACGCCGAGGAGCTGGTGTCGGAGATTCGCGCTGAGTCGGAGTCGCAGGAGCCGAAGCCGGGACGGATGAAGGAGCTGGCTATGAAAGCGATGACGGCGATCGCCACCGCCGCCGGCACCCAAGCGGGGAAGGCGATCATCGACGCGGCGCTTCCGCTGCTGTCGTGACGTCCGCGGACGGGTGCACCCCAGGAACGGTGTGGCGACTCTGCGCAGCCGTTTCTCTTCCAGATCACGCCGTCTGACGTACCCCGACTGTATGGTCAGCACCATCAGAGTGCGGTAGTCGATCAAGCACGGACGGGGGTGAGCAGTGAGTTTTCCCGAGGACCTGACCACGACGCTCACCGGTGTCACTCCCTACCAGCTGCGTAGCTGGCGTCGGTTCGGCCTCCTGGTTCCCGAGGTGAGCGCCAAGAAGCCGCCGCTGTACTCGTTCCGCGACCTGGTGGCGCTGCGGACAGTGGCTCATCTGCGTTCGAGCACGTCGCTGCAGAAGATCCGCAAGGCGTTCGCGGCGCTGCCCGAGTTCGACCTCACCGACCACCCCTCGGAGTACAGCTTCGCCGTCGCTGAGGACAGCATCGTCGTCTGGACCGAGGACGGGTTCATGGACCTGGTGAAGAAGCCGGGCCAGTACCACCTCGTGTCACTGGCGGACATCTACCGGCCGTTCCGGAACCGCAGCAACGATCTGGTCGCCGACTTCGAACATCCCCGTCCGAAGCTCAGCGTGAACGCGCGCAGGCTCGGCGGGTGGCCGACGATCGATGGGACGAGGGTGCCGTTCGACACCGTGGCCGATGCGATGAGCGGCGATAGTCCGATCGGCCGCGAGGACATCCGGCGGTTCTACCCCGGGGTGACGGCGGCGGCGGCCGACGACGCACTCGACTTCGCGCGAGATGTCGCGGAGAGGGGGAAGAAGTCGGCGTGAAGTTCTTCCTCGACGAGAACGTGAACCATGGCTGCCTCTCACCGCTCAAGGCGGTGTACCACCAGCACGAGTTCCGCCACGCTCACGACGAGGGGATGGCCGGCGAACTCGATGTCCCGCTCTTCGCCAAGCTGCGGGATCAGAAGTACGACGCGATCATCACCAAGGACGGACGCCAGCTCGTGAACGAGAATGAGCGCCGCGCACTATTCGACTCCGGCCTGCATTGGATCGGCCATGCGGCCAAGGGGCACAAGGGTTTACGGGGTGTGTCAGTGGAGACCGCGACCGTCACGGCAGGGCTGATCTACGTGCTCGAAGACTGGCGCACCGAGCCGCACAGCTACACGCTGATGGGCATCCCCACGGACGTCGGTCAGCGGGTGAAGGTGCGCGCGGTCGGGCTCGGCGGGTGGAAGCGGGGCACCGGAACCGGGCTGGGGATCGCGTAGCAGTCACGTCCAAACGCAGGCTGTGTGAGAACGGCGACCACATGTGGAGCTACTCGAGCATGGCCGCAACCGTGGCATTTATGTTACGCTTTCAGGCGTCCCAGGCACGCACACACAGCCGAACGAGGTGATCGCCATGAACGACGTGTTCAACACACTGCTCGAACTCGAGAGTAGTGACCCCGAGTTCGCCCGTGCATACGCCGCGGAGTCGGCACGCATCGAGGCTATTGACTCGATCATCAACGCACTCGACCAAGCGCGCGGGACCGAGAACATGAGCAAGGCGGCGCTCGCCCGGGCGATCGGCTCCGACGCGAGCACTGTGCGGCGTCTCCTGTCGAGCGAGTCGGTGAACCCGACGCTGAGCACCATCGCGGAGGTGGCGGCGGCGCTGGGTTTGAAGGTGACCCTGACGCCGATGTCGCCTGAGGAGCGCACCCGCATCACGAAACCGATGCGGGCCTGCGCCTAATCCTCCTTCACCGCTGCGCGAACGTCGTCCGCCGTGGCGAGCGACCGCGGATTCCGTTGCAGATACTCGTCTCCCAGTTTCCGCGCCTTGTCGTAGCGGGTGTTCGGCAGGGTTGTTCGGTACGGCTTCGCGGCCCCATCGATCACGGTGAGCAGTGGTGAAGTCTTCCCGGCGGCCGCGTAATCGAGAAGGCAGAACAGTCGGTAGTGCCACTTCCCGTTCGCGGTCTGCGAGGTGATGCGCGCCTCGAAGTATCCGGTCATGTTGTCGTGCATCGCCTCCCACTGTCCGCCGCCAGCGAACCGTTTCGGTGGCGCCTTGGCCACCGCGGCGAGCGTCGCGAGCAGTCGCGCACGCACCTTGACCGGAAACCCCAGCAGCGCCTCCAGACCGGGTGCGGTCTGCGCAGCGTCGTCGCCGGCGTGCCGCTTGAAGAACGCCACCTCGTGGGCGGCGTCCGACGACAGAAGCTCCACCTTCGGGGCGGACGATGACTTGCGGCGATTCACAGGTTCATCACAGCACGGCGGAGTCAGCGATTACAGGACCGCGCCGTGTCCTGTGTCTGGCGGGCATCTGAGTGAGCAGTCACCAGACCCGTTCCGCGTAGCAACCGATGCCAGACCAGCTCGGACTCGAAGTAGGCCTCGGCCCAGTCGGGTAGCGCCGGTCCCGGCAGGTCCTCCGTGTACTCGTCCACATCAGGTTAGACGCTCGCCGGGCGGGGTCGGTTCCACCCCGGGCCGCGGCATCTGCTGCCAGTCGGCTGCGCTTGGAGTGAATTCCTCTCTACGAGGCGTGGTCTCGCAGGAGGATGTGGAAATGAGTGATGAGAGCCGTCCGTACACAGAAGCTGAGAATCGCTGGACCGTCGTGGCACGGCGCAGTGGGTACACCCGGGAGGACTTCCCGCTGTGGTGGTACTGGGAGGCCGACTGCGACCCGATCTCCGACGAGCACACGCCCGACCAGATCTCGGCCTACGAGTTGTTCCAGGAATGGGTTCGGTACCTGCAGAAGCGCGACATAACCGTGTCCGGCCTCGTCACGATCAGCTGGTCCGTTCTCGGTGATGGGATCGGCGACGCCGCGCCGGCCTTCGGTGAGTACGGCGCCGACAACCCGATCCGGTTCGACACCAGCTTCGAGCCACTGACGTCCAGAGCCGATGGCAGCCCGATCAACTGGAACCGTCTTCCGGTCGCAGACAAGCTGTGGCGGCCGAGCCGGGGTGACAAAGGCGGGTTCATCCAGGAGGCGACGGGGTGGAAGCCGTCCGTGTTGCAGCCGTCCGTCCCGATCGACTTCCTGCGGCACTGTGCGGAGGTGCGGCGCGAGACGTAGATTGCTGCGGCGGCGAATGTGACAGGGGCGGTCCCGGTTTCGGGACCGCCCCTGTTGCTGGCCGCCAGCGGTAGGAGTGGGCCCCGCGCAGGACTCGTCGTCGAGTTACCCACCCGGGTCGAAGATCATCTCAGGCTCGTAGTCGCATCCGAGAAGCCACAGATAGTCGGCACGGACAAGATGGCGCAGCACCCCCGCGAGCCGATCCAGCTGGCCGGGGTCGTAGTCGGTCGCCCCGTGTGACAGCCCGTTGCGGATTAAGCGGACGGCGTTCTCGACCGAGGCGCAGTCGTCGCGTGCGAGATGAGCCTGAATGAGCGGGAGATCGCCGAGATGTCTGCGGATGTGGAGGCCCGGGTGGCGGTCGAACACGGCGGTCAGCGCCTCGTCCAGCGACGAGAACGGGAACTTGCTGACCGCGCTCTTGGCGAACTTCAGCTGCGTCGTGGTGAGAACGCCGCCATCGCGCGCCGCCGTGAGGGCCTCGAGAAGCTCGTCGCGCTTGGCGGTGTGCCTCTCGACGCGGCGCTCCCACGTTTCCCGGGTCTCGAAGCCGCGGGCGGCCTCGATCCACTGCACCAGCTGCAATACCCGTGAGCGGGGATGCTGGGCTCGGCTGAGGACCACCGGGTCGTACCCGTCGATCATCGGGTGCCCTTCCTCCCGCTTGCCCTGTACGCGGCGCAGAACGTCGAGCAGAGAGTCGTTGCCTTCACCGCCGATGCGGTAGCACACCTGGGTCCGGCGGTCCTGGCTCGCGTAGTACGGCGACTGGGACACACCTCGGGTGAAGACGGTGACCCCGTCCCTTGCGAAGTGCATGTGCGTCAAGGACTCTGCGCGCCCGGTTGCGGCACTCACCAGCGTGAGCAGGTCACCGCACCATCCGCGATACCACTCGCGAACAGTGTGCCCCTCCCGCGACTTGACCGTCGCCCACGGAGCGAACTTGACCCCGAAACGGTAGACGTCAGCGACGGTCGCTGACGACCAGAAGTCCAACTCAGCAGAGAGGCTCTCGTCGCTCCACTCGCGAGACGTGCCGCCCTCACATTCCGCCGACCAATTCATCACCCGCGCGTCGTATTCCGCCGGAAATGTGACCTGCGTCAGCGGCGTGAACCCCGCCAGAAGTTCGAGACCTGTGGTCTGAAACCGCACCTCGTGGAACACCAGGTCGGGATCGTCGCGGAGGCCATCTCCGACCAGCGCGTAGTCGGCATCGAGGTGGGTCACGTTCTCCCACACCGTTGACACCGTGACGCCGACGAGGGCGACGGACTCCTTGATGTCGTCGATGTAGCCGGTCACCCGGTCCCGATGTTCGATGCGGCCGAACGCCCAGCCGTTGGGTATCGCACAGGACGCGAGCGTGCACTTCGCCGTACCGTGAGGGAACTCGCCACCCGCGAGCTCGATCGTTCCTTGAACCGTGTTGCCGTCGATGCTCCACCTGCAGTCGTAGACGCCGGGCTTCACCGATCTGGAGGGGACGCAGGTGTCGGTGTCTTTGTCGGAGCTCATGGATCATTTTTAACCAGCTGGGGGAGGCGGGCGTCCGGGGGCGCGTGGGCGGTGAGACGTGCTGCGCCGCTGTCCGGCGTGCCGTGGACGAAATCCGGCGCGCCGGGGTGGTCCTGGACCGCCTACTTCATCCGTTGCCACTGCTGCGGCCCGTAACCGCCGTTGACGAGCTCGTGCGTGAAGCCGTTCTTGATGTATCCGCGCGTGCGCAGGACGTCGAACCCGTTCCCCTTCCTGTTCCGCGGGAGCGCGACCGCGATCTCGTCGAAGCGGAAGAAGTCGCCCACGCGGACTCCTTGAGCCTTGATCGCCGTGAGGACGGTCATTGCGTCGGCAGTGAGCGGCAGGTCTTCGCGGATGCCGAACTTCTCGGCGCCGTTGGGCTGATCTCGCATCGTCCGAAGCTACTTGGGTGAGCCTCGTTCTCGCGGCGGATCGCCTGGGCGCGTGCGATCCGTGCCGGACTGGCCAAGCCTCCGTCGACCCTGTTTTGATTGGGCCAACTGCATCGGAGACCGATCGCGACACGATCCGGAGAGGTAGGTGTTGAACATGGAACCCGAATCCAAAGCGGTAGAACGGCCTGCGCTAGGTGGTCGAGCGCCGGGACACCTCGGGCTAGGCGCGGCCGGCGAGCTTCTCTTCGCCAGCCGAATCGCACTTTTCGGCTTCCAGGTGTACCGGCCTCTTGCAGATGACCGTGGCGTGGACTTGGTTGTCGACGTCGGTGACGGCCAGCATGCGATGGTCCAGGTGAAGTCCGTTCATCCTGGTAGCTACGTCTTCATGAGAAAATCGACGTTCGCGTTGAAGCCTTGGGTCGCTGTCGGACTCGTCGTCTTCGATAAAGATCACGAGGTCTGGCCGAGCTTGTTCTTGATTCCGGCGACGTCCTGGTCGACGCCGATCGGCCCACTAGTCGACCGCGACTATGAAGGCAAGAAGTCGGCACCCGAGTATGGCTTGAACATCCGCAACAACTGGAAACAAGAACTAGCCCAGTGGAGCGCCACCCAACGACACATTGAGTCGGTACTTGCCGGAGCACGTCGCTGCTGACCTGTCAGGCCACATCGGCATGAGCCAGATACCGATACAACGTCGCCCGGCTGACACCGAGATATTTGGCGATGTCCTTGGCCGTGTGCCCGTCAGCCTTCATCCGTTTCGCGGTGGTGATGTGGTCGGTGTCCTCGACCTTGCGGGGTCGCCCGAACTTTGTCCCGTTGGCGCGGGACGCGGCTCGCTTCAGCGCGGTGCGCTCCTTGATCAGCTCGCGTTCGTACTCGGCCAGCGACCCGAGTACACCGATCATCATGCGTCCAGCAGGGGTTGATGAGTCGATGCCGTCGGTGACGGACACCAAGGTGACACCCCGTGCGGTCAGCTCCTTGACGGTCTGCAAGACGTGAAGCATGTTGCGGCCCAGGCGGTCTAGCTTCCACACCACGACGGTGTCGCCGTCACGCACGTACGTCAGCAGCTCGGTCAGGCCGGGTCGGTCGTCGCGGGCACCTGACATCACATCGGAGAACACCTTGTTTACTCCGGCGGCGGCAAGCGCCTCGTTCTGCTGATCCAATGTCTGGGTGACGGTGCTGACCCGGGTGTAGCCGATCCGGGTGCCGGTTTGCTTGGTAGCGGTGGCCGCGAAGTCGGACTGTGTCATAAATGGTCCCAACGCCACTATCGAGACATCTATTTCTGAGACCAACTTTCGAGACACCTCGACCTGGGCGTATCCCCGACAGACTCACCTGTCCGATGGAGTCTCACATGTGGTCTGTTTCGAGACTCAAAACATGTGGATGTCTTGCACTGTCGGTGCGCCATTCGGCTCCGAACCTGGCGAGACGCCACCGTCTCAACAACCGATCGTTTTCGAGGCGGCTGTCTTGGACTGCTCGCGATCCTCGAACTGCAGGTCAAGAGAGGTTCAGGGTGCGGAGCCTGTTGCCAACTTGAGTACTCCGTGGTTGCCGTAGCCCTCGGTTATGTAGACGGTGTCGTCGACCCCGACCGCCACACCACCCGGGCTGTTGAGGCCGGTGAAGGGCAGCTCGGTCGGGGTGGCGGCACCGGGCGGCAACTTCAACACCCGATTGTTGGTCTCGTCGGCGAGGTAGACGGTGTTGTCGGCCCCGACCGCCACACGCACCGGCCACTGGAGGCCGGTGAAGGGCAGCTCGGTCGGGGTGGTGGCACCGGGCGGCAACTTCAACACCAGCGTGTTGCCACTCTCGGTGACGCAGACGGTGACGTAGACGGTGTCGTCGACCCCGACCGCCACACCGCCCGGGGTGTTGAGGCTGGTGAAGGGCAGCTCGGTCGGGGTGGTGGCACCGGGCGGCAACTTCAACACCCGATTGTTGCCGTTGCCGCTGTCGGTGACGTAGACGGTGTCGTCGGCCCCGACCGCCACACCCAAC
>JBIQHU010000132.1:13226-14798 GCA_044508395.1 Mycobacterium sp.
GTTGCCGCTGTCGGTGACGTAGACGGTGTCGTCGGCCCCGACCGCCACACCCAACGGAAAGTCGAGGCCGGTGAAGGGAAGCTCAACCGGGGTGGTGCCGCCGCGCGGCAACTTCAACACCCGCTTGTTGCCGCTGTCGGTGACGTAGACGGTGTCGTCGGCCCCGACCGCCACACCGGACGTGCCGTTGAGGCCGGTGAAGGGAAGGGTGGTCTGGACGGGCGGAGTGGTGTCGTGGTTGGTCAGGCCGATTGTCGCGATGGCGATTACCAGGATGGTGAGGACGGCGAGGACGGTGGTGATGATGGCGGGTGTGCGGCGCCACCACGGTCGGGGTGTGGGTGCCGGGACCGGCACCGAGGGGTGAGGTGCTCGGTGAACGGTGTCGTTGGGTGGTCGGTGTCGGGTGGCTGCTGCGGGGTCGACACCGCTGGGTGATGGGGTCGGTGTCGGGCGGACGACAGGGGTGGTGGGTGCTGCGACAACTCGGAGGCTTTGCGGTGCAGCGGTTTCGGTGACAGCACGGGCGAAGTCGGTGCAGGATGCGAAGCGGTCGTCAGGGTTCTTCGCCAACGCGGCAGCCAGAACTGGGTCCAGCGAGGCGAGTTCGGGTCGAAGGTCAGTAAGGAGAGGCGCTGGCGCATTGAGGTGGCGACTGATGACTACGGCTGGATTGGAATTCGGGAAGAGCTGCGACCCGGTCAACAGGTGGTAGGTCGTCGCGGCGAGGGCGTACTGGTCGGCCCGCCCGTCCATCGGCTCGCCCATGAGCTGCTCAGGTGCTGCGTAGGCCGCCGTGCCGACCGTCATGTTGGTGGTGGTGATACCACTCGTGTCGTCGAGTGGGCGGGCGATCCCGAAGTCGGCAAGGAAGATCTTCGGGTCGTCGGTGTCGAGGTCGGCGACGAGGATGTTGGCGGGCTTGACGTCCCGGTGCAGTAGGCCCTTCCTGTGGGCGTAGTCCAGGGCGCTGGCCACGGCGGTGACGATGGCCAGGACATGTCCGACGGGCATGCCTTGCGGGTAGCGCTGCTTCAGGAGGTGGCTGAGGTCGGTGCCGTCGATGTAGTCCATCGCGATCCACAGCCGCCCGTCGTGCTCACCCCGGTCGTGGATGGCCACGATGTGGGGATGGCGTAGACCCGACGCGAGGTCGGCCTCACGAGTGAACCGCTCCCGGAACGACGCATCACTGGATATGTCGGGACGTAGGACTTTCAGCGCTTCTTGGCGAGGAAGGCGGGGATGTTGCACGAGGAACACCTCGCCCATACCCCCGGACCCAAGCAAGCGGAGAATCTGGTACCCGGCGAAGGTCTCACCGATCCGCAGCGGCATGGGCGGAATGTTAGCCGCTGCCATCGCCGTGCCCGACGAATTCATGTCGCCATGCCCGTTCGCCTGCGGGGCCCGGCCACGTCGTCCGCAGTTAGCCGGGCGCATACGGACAGTCCAGGGGTGGTATGTGCCTCCAGGTGATGTCCACCAAGTTGTGCGAAAGTCTTTCGAGACGCTCATGGCGAGTGCCCGTTACTGAGTCCACCCGGTCTTAGAGTCGGGTTTGTTGGATCC
>JBIQHU010000133.1:0-14730 GCA_044508395.1 Mycobacterium sp.
TCACAGGTGAGGAATTTCGGCGAGCACACCTGGGGACTTTCGATGAGCGCGATCATCCGACCAGTTCACCAACTGCGCAACCCGCGTGTCAATGTGCTCGTCAAGGTTCTTTGGTCTGAGGATAGGCGGCGATGATGCCGTTGAGCAGCCAACCAGTGGCCCCAGCAAGCATGTTCCCATCCATGAATGGCAACATGACCGCCAAGTCAGCGATAGGGGCCCCGCCCACGCGCCTACAACCTTGAACTCTGGCGCGTAGGTGGGTGCCATCTCGCCGGCGGAACCCGAAGCCTGGCCGCCAGAATCCCAGCCCCAGAACGCAACTGGGCCATGCGGGTCTAAGGATGCGCCAGAGAGCTTCAGGGCCGCGCGTGCTGCGTCGAGGACCGCTGTACCAGCGGCGACCCGGTTCAGGAACTGGGGCATCTTGGGAGTGTGCGTGCCCAAGCCGACACCATCGGTGACAACGATCGCGAAGCGCGCGCCACCATATTCGCGATGAACAACTCTTTATAGCCGAACATCAGGTCGAAAACGTGGGAGAAGTGAATGCCCTGGTTGAACATCCGCGATGGGGCGCACTGCTCCCCCATCCCGTACGGGTCTGTGACGAACGAGATCAAGGGGCGGGGCCGCCGAGCCCGGCCAGGGATTGTCAGGCTCAAAGTAGGTACCCGTGACGGCCACCGTGCTCCCCTGAGCATCAGTGCTGCGGTACATGATTCGCGCCCCTGTAGCGACGTATGCGCCGACCTGACCCGAGGGCTCGAGTACGAGACGTGATGGTTCGGTGCGGATTGGGTCGCCAGGCGCGCCGGGTGGAAGTGGATTTGGTTGTGTATAGAATTCCTCGTAGTGCAATTCGTGTGCGAACGTGGTCGCCACAGTCCGCCCGCTAATCGGGTCTGTCACCCCCCAAGACCGTGCCGATAGACAGCAAGAGCCCGCCAACTGTAGTGAAAATCTGGCGCGCCACGCCCACACGCGACATCGCAGTTAGGAAACGGCTTATTCCGCAGTCGGTTTCGACTGGGGTCTTCATTTGGTTCTCCGCTCTACACTGCAACGACTCGCCACACGCGATCTATGTCTGGAACGTGACGAGTCGTTGACCTTTGTGAACGCTGATGCTATTGATGGGCCGGACGTCTGTCTTGTGCCACAGAGCACAGCGGCTTGATTTTCCGCGCAAAGTCACCTTGGTGTCGGGGCGGCTCGGCAGTGGCCTCCGCGTTAGAACCGGCTAGCGGACCCGCCACCCGAGCCAACATCGAAGCTGTCATGGTTGCACGCACATAGCTCAAACGCGATCATCGACGACTCGCAGTCGACCTCGACGTGATCAACGAACGATCGCTATTGCCTCGCACGTTTGCAGCGATTTTGGCGACCGGGCCGAACCCAACCGGCCTTGGCTCTACGCACGTCATGTCTTTGAGGGCTAACGCGTCCGCAAAGAGGCCAGAAGAGTCGATGGAATCTTATGAAGGTCGTGAAGCCATGCCCCTGGCCTTGCCGGCAAACCTCGACTTGTCAAGCTCCTTGTCCCCCGTCCCCGAATGATCGAGGTGACTTCGTCGGCGTAGTAGTGGTCATAGTTGTGAGCGGTCCTCGACGCGGTCGGGGGCTGGCGCGGATCTGGCTGATCACCCGCCAAAGGGCAGACGCCGCGTCCGTTGCCGCGTAACCGTCAATCCAAGCCACGACCGATGCTACCAATTCGACCGGTAGCTGGGTGTCTGTCTTCGCGCAGTAAGTCAGCATGTCGAGAATCGCGCCTGCTGCGTCTCCGGCCCCGATCTTCGTACACAGCCACGGATGAAAATCGCTGCGCTTGAACGCATCTGCTGAGTCGACCAACGCCCACGCAAGAGAGACTTCATCTCCCGTGTTCATGGACGCGCCCAGCGTCCCATTCGGTCGAGGCCAAGCCGCTCCGCGCCGCCACGCCTGTCGCCGCTTTCCCGCGGATGGCTTCGGCCTCGGGCATGGTCAACCGCGTGACGGCTCGGTGAGATCGCATCATCAGTAATCGAGGGTACGTCGTAGTTGTTCTCGACGTCGCCATCTCCGCGGATCGCCAACTCAGATGAACTCCCCCTGGCGCGCCACTCTAAACCCCAGGCGGCCGCGATGCCCAACCACGCAACTACCAGCAGACAGCACGCCAGCGCACCCGCGACCACATACGTGCTAAGCCCACTGGGCGCGCCCATCAGCCGTAAACCCAACACGCAGACCGCTGGCGGCCCCACGCAGGTGGCAAGCAGCAAGCCCGCCGTGAACACCAAAGGCGCACCGCGGCGCCTATTGCGATGCAGGTAAACAGCGCACTCGACCGTACGGAGATGCAATCGTTTGAAAATCAACACGGCGGGCAACGCAGTCTCATCGCCGCGGAGTGTTGCCGCGCCGGTCAGACAGCATGGTCTTCGCCTGATGCACCCGCACTAAGGCCTTGATCATCAGAGTCTTCGCCCAGGTCGACAAATGGGAAGGTTCTTTTGCACGCATTCAGCACCATCTCCTTCTCACACAAACCGTGCCCGCCTGGTCGCCGTTGCCGGTTCGGCTTCGTCGGCGTGCCACCCCGTACGTTTTCCAATCGAGTAGTCTCACTCATGAGTATCTTACATATATGTAGAATTGGCAGATATGCCGCCTGAGGGAGATGCGCCCGTGAGCTTCGTCCAGAGCGCCGGTTGGCCTTGACGGGCCGCTCAAGCCGCGGGAGCTCCGGCCGCTTCAATCGCCTACCGAGCCTTGGCGTGCAAAAAGACCCGCGGTACGCCGACGAGAAGTGCGGGACATTGGATTTACCAAGAAGTGGAAAGATCTGCTGGTCATGACAACCGGGGGCTACAACGACCTAGCAGTGTCGGACAACGGCTCCGCGCCTGGGCCGTTCTATCTTCCGACCTCCGATGAGGTCGACGTGTTCTTATCCGCAGCACGGCGCGGCCTGCCCGTGCTGTTGAAGGGACCTACCGGGTGCGGGAAGACCCGGTTTGTCGAAGCCATGGCACACCGGCTAGGCCGAAAACTGGTTACTGTGGCCGGTCACGAGGACCTCACCGGAGCCGATCTCGTCGGTCGCTTCCTACTTAAAGGCGGTGAAACCGTGTGGACCGACGGGCCGCTGACACGTGCGGTCCGTGACGGGTCAATCTGCTACCTCGACGAGGTCGTGGAGGCTCGTCAGGACACGACCGTCGTGATTCACCCTGTTACCGACCATAGGCGACAACTTCCGGTTGACCGCCTGGGAGTCGTGTTGGATGCGGCACCTGGTTTTCAGCTCGTCGTATCCTACAACCCGGGCTACCAGAGCGTGCTCAAGGATCTGAAGGACTCGACTCGACAACGCTTTGTGGCAATCGAGCTCGGGTTCCCTCCGCCAGACGTCGAAACCAAGATCGTGGCTGAGGAGGCGGGCATTGATGTCAACACCGCTGCGGCGCTGGTGGCGATGGGCAATGCCATTCGTGGTATCGAACGGTCCACGCTGCGCGAAGTTGCGTCGACCCGCGCCCTCATCCTGGCCGGGGCGCTGGCCGCAGGGGGGCTTCCGCTAGCACGAGCTGTCAGATCGGCTGTCGCGCAGGTCCTGTCGGACGATCCCGCGTTGATCGCCGCCATTACCGAACTTACCGACGCGTTCCTGCCCGATGGCTGCTAGCCAGGTGCAGCGCGTACCGGGCTGCACTGTCGATGACCCAAGTCGCTTCCGGCTGCTAGCCTCCGCGATAGCCGGCCGGTCCGTGGCCGTCGCCGCCGCGATGCCCGGCGAGGCCGCCCATACCGACGGCCGGACAATCTTCATCGCTGAAGATTTCGACCGCGGCGGGCAGCGGAACCAAGTCATCCTCCAATCGGGTCTCCTTGGCGGTGGCAGTCTCGCTCCCGAGATCCTCAAACATCTGCGAGGGCGACCCAGGATCACAGATCGGTACCTGGCGCTCGAGGGTCGACGCATACTGGCCACCCTGCCCGGTGGGCTGAGCAGGTCGATCGACGCCGGTCCACCCGTGACCCACACACCCGCGCAGTCACTTGCGGTGGCATCGAGCCGGAAGCCCGTCCCGACGGCGCCCGTATGGTTTGGGCGGATCCGGCCCGCCCGAGTCCTTGGCAGCTTGCCCAACAACACAGTTGCGCCCCTCCAAGCGTTGCGGCTAGGGGACGCATACATCGCAGATGACGAGCGGCAGGGCGAGGATGCGAAACGCAGTCGGGTTCCGGACGGGCGTTCGGGTTCAATGGGAGGCGGCCTGTTGGCGAAGCTGCTAGGCATGGGCCGCGGCGGCGTAGGTAGCGCCACATCTGCGGCGGCCGAGACTCCGACGGCGACGATGCGGCGGGTCGGATCCGCGGGGTCACAAGCGCGGCCATTCCCAACGCCATTGCCATACGGTGACACCGACACACCTGTCTCGACTCGCCTGCGCAGCGGCGTTCTTTATCCAGAATGGGATACGCGCCGCGGAGAGTACAAGCCGTCCTGGTGCCGGGTGCTCGAGGTCAGCCTCGACTCCTCCCCGGATATGCACGCCGCAGCCCTAGATTCGGACCCCGTGCTCCGTCGGCGACTTGCCCGCCTCGGCCTGGGGCCGAAGATCGGACGCGCTCGCCCGAGCGGCGACGATATCGACCTGGATGCGATAGTTGCGCTCGCCGCCGACGTCAAGGCAGGTTGGACGTCTGCCGAGCACGTCTACCTCGAGCGCCGGAAGCTGGCACGCAATCTCGGTGTACTCATTCTGCTGGACGTCTCCGGATCGGTCAACGACCTCGACCTGCAGGGGCAATCCGTCGACCAACACCAGCGGCGGGCGGCGGCCACTCTTGCCGCGACCCTAGAGGAGCTAGGCGACAGGGTCGCCGTCTACGGGTTCCGATCATACGGTCGGACAGCGGTTCACGTGATTCCCATCAAGCGCTTCTCTGAACGGTTCGGCACCCTCGGGCGTTCCGGAATAAACCGACTTCAGCCAGCCGGCTTCACGCGTCTCGGCGCCGCGATTCGGCACTGCGGCGAAATCCTCAGGACCGGTGCGGGGACACCCTACCGACTCCTCATCGTGCTGTCGGACGGCTTCCCATATGACGACGGTTACGAATCGCATTACGCGGAGCAAGACACCGCACGCGCCCTAGCGGAGCTACGCGATGAGGGCATGGCATCCCTCGGCCTTGCGATTGGAGCGCTCACATCTGTCGAGGCTCTCGGTAGGGTCTTTGGAGCAGCAAGCCACGCGCACGCACCCTCGCTGGCCGACCTCAGCCCGCGGATGGACGAGTTGTTCCTCACCGCCCTGCGTGAACTCGCCGCGCCACGCTCCTCACACGGGCGCAATCATCGCTAGCAATGGCTGATATCCACACCAGCGTCAGACCCATACGACTTCGTTAATTCGCCTGGCCCCTCGAGGGGCCAGGCCAAGATTAACTAGTTCCGGCACAGTGGGCTTGATGATCTCTGCGGCTGCGCGCGGTCTACCCTGTGCCTGTGTCACCCGGGTCGCCGTTCGGTAAGTCACTGGTGCGGCCAGGCATCCGAAAGCCCGGGCTGCCTGGGCATGGTCCGTAGCGGGTGCCCTCGACACCGGGTGCGTCACATCGGCGATTGATGATGTGGTCGGGCGCTTGATGCACAGTAACGTAGGGCGTCAGGACCACCGGCGCGTTTCCGATTATTATAATGGAGCTCTGCATTAGCCCGTACAGCGCAAGCAACGAGATGGCCTTTCGGACTTGTGGCGAATAGCCGTCGAGCCCGCGCTCGACGATCGTCTGACCACGGTCGTCCTTGAATATGCGGATAGCCACAAGCGAGCCGAAGTACAAAGCATTGGCGGCAATCACTAACACGGGCAGCCTCGCCCCTCCGCCGAAGTCGAGCGTCAGCGCCTCCGGTGCAGCGTACGTCCACAGCCTCAGGGGCAGCATTAGGCAGATCTCCAAGACGATCTCCATGACACTTCCGCAGAGCACGATCAAAACGAAAATTTGGCGGTTCGACAAGCGCGGCCACCGGCTGCGGGCCCAGGTGACGGCCCGACCGAAAGCCATCGCCGCCCCTAGGAAGCAAAAGGTCTCTAGAAACCAGGTGAACAGCAAGGGATCCGGCAAACGCCCGATGTCAGGATTGGCCATAAAGGGCATATGGCCGAGCACGTAGTTGAGGTTGACCCAGTTCGAGCTCGGAAACCACATCGGCACATAGAAGTCTATAAACGAATCGGCCCAGAACAATGTGGCGCCGACCAGGATGAACATCACGTCGAAGGTGAGGACCTGGCGCCTGCGACGGCAATCCCGGATGACGATCGCGAGCACGACCAGCGAGATGATGATCACTGATGCTTCGAAAAAGCGCGCAAGGTACCAGGACGCACTGTCCGGATCACGGTATTCGGTGATTTGGGTGGGCCCGTCTAACAGCCAGGCGCTGACCGTCCAGACCTCCAAGACCAGCAACGGCACTGCGATGAGGGCCAGGAAATGCGGCCACGACCAACGCCGACCGGCCGATCGCACGGTCATAAGTCCACCAGCGCCAGCGCCCTGACCGGTACTCAAGGCCGTGACTCCTGGCTACGCACCCAGTTGAAGAAAGAGACCGGTCTTGTCGAATACCAGCGGGTCAAAGTGTCTCTGTTTGCACCAGAGAAGTCATATCCGTGTCCAACCGCGTCGAAGATGAACAGGTCTTCAAGCATCCACACACCTCACCGAAAGTGCCTTTGCGGGGTTTCCTAGAAGCACCCCGCCACAGACCGAGAGATATAGCGCGTTTCGACATATATGTCAATACGGCACATACGTCGATTCGGCGATGACCCCTAAGGCTCATGCGGCTTCACCGCGCGCCGGTCGCGTCAGGCGCAACCCGCGCACACAATTTCGAATAGTACGTATCTGCCGTATTGACATAACTGCCGTAATCTTTGATAGGCTGCGATATGCAGATGGAATGTGTGTCTGCGCGCCGGTTCTATGCTTCCTCCGCATCACGCATGAGTGACACTTCCGCACCGGACGCGCAGGACTATGCCCCGGCGGCACCGACGGAGGGCTGGATGCGCGAAGCCGACGTCGCAGCCGAATTTGCTGTCCGACAACGTGTTTCACCTGTCGCGAGTGACGCGAACTGCAGCCGAGAACCCATGACACTTGCTCTGCCGAACTGGAGGTACCAACCGCGCAATCCGATCGCGACCGCTACGAGCCTGGTCAGGTCCTGTTCTCGCGGGTGCCGAGAGACCGCACCGGGTCGAGAGGACGGTGTTACTCGCTGTCTAGCGCTCCCTTCGAGGACGGACCGATCGAGAAACACCGGCGTCAATTGAGGTGGAGATAACCGACCGCAACCGGGCGCCGTATTCGTGCCGAAGGGTGCTTATCTGTGCCGCGTCATTCTTCGAGACGTTGCGATGACGCAAAACGACGTACACGGATCTGACGACCTGAGCGATGGGCTGGTATCGGCTGCCAGTCAACCAACCCAAGCTACGGATGCCGTATCTGTTCAATAAGCCTAACGATCAACAAAGGAGCCCGTGCTGTGCCTATAGATCCTTCAGTCGCGATAGGAGCCGACCTCGGCGAATTCCCCTTTTCTTGGAGTTCCTCGGACGTGCTTCTCTATCACATTGGTATCGGTGCAGGCGCTGACCCAGCAGATCGGCGGGAGCTGCGCTACGCGTACGAAAAGGACTTGCGCGTGCTGCCTAGCTTCGCCACTGTGGCTCCCACCTTCCACCAGACCGAGCCGCCGAAAATCTCGTTTCCCGGCATTGAAATCGACCTGTCGAAAATCCTTCACGGGCACCAATCCGTCACGACCCACCGCCCAATTCCCACCGCAGGTAAAGCCGTGTGCCGTGGCCGCACTGTCGATGTGTTCGACAAAGGTAATGCCGCCGTCATCGTGCAGCAGAATGATGTTGTCGCCGAGGATGGAGAACCGCTGTGGACTGCACAACGCACCATTTTCGCGCGTGGTGAAGGCGGATTCGGCGGGAAACGCGGATCAACGGACAAAATCAAGCTCCCGCATCGCGATCCTGACGCCGTGGTGGAGCGGACAACGCTGCCCCAGCAGGCCTTGCTCTACCGCCTCTGTGGGGACCGCCATCCTTTACACGCGGAACCGGACTTTGCTCAAGCCGCCGGATTTCCCACCCCGATCCTGCACGGTTTGTGCACCTACGGGATTGTCGCTAAAGCCGTCACCGACACCTTCCTCGACGGTGACGCGGACCGTGTGCGCTCCTGGTCGGCGCGCTTCGCGGGAATCGTCTTTCCGGGAGAAACCTTACGCATCAATGTATGGGTTGAGGAGGACCGGTTCCTGCTCACTGCCGACGCGGCGGAACGCGACGCACCGGCACTAGCAGACGGTGTCCTCATCGCAAGCTGAAGAGGTCGATACCTCGTGCGTCGCACCGGCGATGACGATTGACAGACACTGGTGCGCTTGCAGCCCACGGAACGAGGGCTCGTTCTTGAATGCACATCTGTAATCTTGTCATATATGCCATAGGTGACTAGGCTGCTTCTAAGAGAGCGCGCTGCGCTTCGATCGCCGAACGCCTAGCTGGGGAGATAGCCAATGACATTGACGAACCCGATGACAGCGGGTCAGCCCGGGCCCTCGTACCAGGAGATTCTGGACCGCGAGACTCGCCCAGTTCCGGCCCCGCTGCGATTGTCCTCCAACGTCGACCTCGGCACTGAAGGCGCGGATTGCGAACGGTACGTATCCAAGGCCTTTCACGACCTTGAAGTCGAGCGAGTCTGGAAGCGGAGTTGGCTCGTAGCATGCCGGGAAGACGCGGTGGCCGCCGTCGGCGACACCGCGCTATTCAACCTCGCTGACATCTCGATCCTGGTGGTCCGCTCAGCGCCCGATGACATCAAGGCATTCCACAACGTCTGTCTCCACCGGGGTGCGCAGCTCCGGACGTGCGGGGGCCCCACAGCGGAGCTGCGATGCCCGTATCACGGGTTCGCCTGGAACCTTGACGGCAAACTGAAGGACATCCCGAGCGCCTGGGATTTTGAGCACGTACGCCGCAGCGAGTTCGGATTGCTCGATGTCCAAGTTGCGCGGTGGGGCGGATTCGTCTGGATCAATCTGGACCCAGGTGCTCCTGCGCTGCCCGAGTACCTCGGCGGGATCGTGGATCATATGGCTGCCATCGCCGAACCCTCGCTCGAGGAGCGATGCACTCTAACCCATGTTGTAAAGCCACTCGCTGCCAACTGGAAAGTCGCTTTGGAGGCGTTTCTCGAAGCGCTCCACGCCACGTGGATCCATCCCCAAATACTGATGTGGACCGGAGACGCCAACAGCCAGTACGACATCTTTTCCGACGAGCGTCACTGGAGCCGGCTGATCACACCGATGGCGGTCCCGAGCCCAAATCTCGATGGAGACATCGACGAGCAAGACGCTGCCGATTCACTGATCGTCGACCTCTTGGGTGCCCCGTCCTCGCCGGTTCCAGATGGTGGAACGGCGCGCGAAGCGATCGTCAGCGTGGTGCGCGATCTGCTTTCTGCGGGCGGCTACGACGCCTCGGCGTTGACCGATGCGCAGGTCGTCGACACCCTGGGGTATTTCGTCTTCCCGAACACGATCATCTTCGCGCAGCTGTTCGCGTCGTTCGTATTCCTTTTCCGCCCTGTGGATGACGACCCGAATCGCAGCGTCATGGAGGTCTTGTTTCTCGCGCCAGCCCCGACAGGGCAGCCCAAGCCCGCAGCACCAGCACCCCGCATTCTTAACCTGGAGCAGACGTTCTCCGAGGGAGCCCCCGAGCTCGGCCCGCTTGGCGAGGCTCTCGATCAAGACATCACGAACACGGCCCGCGTGCAGCGGGGCTTGCGGACGATGGCGTCGGCAGATACCAAAGCCCAGCTCACGCTGGGCCGCTACCAGGAGAGCCGGATTCGACACTTCAACCAGCTCCTTGACGAGTACATCGGCACGGATCGCTGAGGTGAGCTTGCCCGCTCCGGACATGGCGAACGCGGCGCGAGTGCGTGTCGAGCCAGCAGGGCTAGTGCTCGAGGTGGCGGACGGCGAGACGGTTATGGCTGCAGCGCAACGGGCGGGGTACCGTTGGCCGACCATCTGCAACGGCATGGCCACTTGTCGCACGTGCGCGCTCAAGGTCCTTGATGGCCTCGACCATCTCGTTCCTGCCGGTCCGGCCGAACAAACCGCGCTCGCGGAACTTCCCCCCTCACAACAACGGCTCGATGTCCGGCTCGCCTGCCAACTCGAGGTCCGCGGATCTGTGATCGTGGAGAAACGCGGCGTTCGTCCCGCGAGGCGGGTCACCACCTCGGAGCCTGGGTTCGGCGCCGGCACTCCTGGCGATGTGCATCGACAGGGGGATCGGTGAGCCATCAGGGTCTCGAGCGCACCGCGGCCGCCGTCAGTGGCAGACCAACACCAGGCGATTCACGACGGTCGCCACAGCGAACACCCGCGGAGACACGATCGCCATCGGCACCACCACCCAGCAACCAGCCGGGATAAGGAAAGCGAGCACGCGATGAGACAGCACACACCATCAGAGGCGCAGGCTGGTGGCGCCAATACAGCGGCGGCGCAACGAAGGACACTGCCAGTTGTTGTCTGGGCGGTGGTCGGCGCCGTATTCGTCGCCTTCCAGAGCTACGTCTATATCTCGTGGATCCTGTCCGACAGATTCGCGCCGACAGGCACGGGGCCGACACCTGTCCCAATGTGGATGAAGGTGCTAATCAGATCATTCGAGGTGGTGAGCTTTGGCGCTTTTATCCTCGTCATCGTTCTCGTTGTGATCCGCCCGATGCGGCGCGACAGACGCCTCAGCCCCGACGGTTTGTTCATACTTGCCCTCCTTGCAACGTACTGGCAAACCGACTGCCTTAACTTCACCCAGGTCCAATACACCTATAATTCATACTTCGTCAATATGGGCGCGTGGTACGCGGACATCCCGGGTTGGGTCTCGCCCCACGGCAACAAGCTTGCCCAACCGCTGTTAGCCATCCTCCCCATGTACGGCGGCGTCATCATCCTAGGGTGCGTTACGGCCAGCAAAGTCCTGTCCCGCGCGAAGGCGCGGTGGCCGCGTCTCAGCAACATCGAACTGTTCGGAATTTGCGTCGTGTTCATGTTCGCGTTCGACTTCGTCTGCGAGATCGTCTGGCTTCGAACGGGTTTCTATACCTATGCGGGCACGGGCGGGTTAGCGCTTTTTGGAGACCACTACTACCGGGTGCCACTCGTCCCGATCACCATCACAGCCTTTTGGTACAGCGCGTTTGCCTTCGTACGCCACTACCGCAACGACCGTGGTGAAACCGTCGTTGAACGGGGCATCACGAATTTGCACCTCACCGCTCGGCGTCAGACCTTCGTTCGTTTCCTCGCTCTGGCCGGCGCGCTCAACATGATTTGGCTCGTCGCAAATGTGGCGCTCCAACTACCGGCTCTGCATTCCAGCACATGGCCGCAAGACGTTGTAGAGCGCTCGTACTTCACCGAGGGGATATGTGGTCCTGGCACCGACTACGCTTGTCCTGGCTCCGACATCCCCATTCCGACTGAGGGCTCAGGCCACGTTCGGCCCGACGGATCGTTCGCACCAGCCAGCCGCCCGCCCGGGTAGGCGTGCGCCGACTTCGTGATGATCCTCGCCCAGCAACACGCCGAGCTCCCCGTCGCCGCGCGGAATCTATTGCACTGGGCTACGACGGCGTAGCCCACCCCGACCCTCGACTGACTTCGAGCTGATTGCGTAGGAATGTGGCGGTTAGGTGAGCGAACACTACGTGAGCGAATTGCCGGACGTGCCGGACGCCGAATGCTCAAGTGCACTCCACCCGGGGGCGGGCGGAAACGCACCACGCACCTCCGCATGTAATCCCAGTCTCGATCAGCTGGACGACTTACAAACCGTCCTTTCAAGCCGACCTGGCTTACCGTTTGGCTGCAGCGCCGATCCCGTAGATCCTGGTCGCGCCGACTTCTTCACCCCACTGGTCGAATGTGTTTAGGGCCTTGTTCGCAATATCCGGTAATGCCCCTAAGTTTTTCGATTTCACCCACACTCGCAT
This sequence comes from Mycobacterium sp., assembly GCA_044508395.1. Taxonomy (GTDB): domain Bacteria; phylum Actinomycetota; class Actinomycetes; order Mycobacteriales; family Mycobacteriaceae; genus Mycobacterium. The sequence goes on from JBIQHU010000133.1 coordinate 12,124, forward strand.
AGCCGACATGAATGCAACAAAAAGTGCGCCCACCATAATCATCGGGCGAGGGTCGGCGTCAGCATCAACGTTCATCCGGGCGGCCAGTTCGTCTATTATCGGGTCGCTTGCGCTGAGGATATAGCCGGTGCCGCTCGTAATAAGCGTTGGATTCTTCCGCAGAATCTGATGAATATGCTTGAGATTCATGCGGTCAGAAATCTCGAACTGCACGACGGACTCGAAGATCGCGTGTCTTAGAGCCGAGTAATGTGACTCTTCAGGAGAACTTTCCCGCAAAAGACCGCAGACAGCTTCGACGAAACGCTGCGAATCCATTAGGATATCTTCTTTCGAAAGAAAATAACGGAAAAACGTTCGGTGAGAGATCATCGACTCGGCCGTGATTTCATCGATTGTGACCTCGCTGAAGCCTTTCTTCGCGAATAGTCGCAAAGCGACACGCCGTATCTCATTGATTGTCCTTTGTCTTCGCCCCGCGCGAAGTTGATCTCCTGGAAGGGTCTCTTTTGCCGGTGCCAACAACGTCTCCTTCGAATCCGAACTGGCCGGGACGCGGCCGAGCGGCGTAGGTGCCGTAATGGCAGAACCATACCATCGACCGCCCCAATCATGAGGGGTCCCGACGACACGCCCCGAATCGCGCGTGTCTGCGGTTGGGGCGTGTTGGTGATGTAGTCGATCTAAGCCCTTGAAGAAGCCGTCAAATGGCCACCGCGACCTTCTGCTGACCGGTCACGAATGCGCGACTCCCCAAAGATCGCCCGTTCGCCGCCTTCGAGTTTAAGGATACTCACCGACGACGACACGCGGGTCAGGCGATCCGCCAACACCTTGCAGCTGATCGTAACTCGTCCGTCGTCGAGGCACACCTCCCTCGTGCGATCGCGTGCACTCGACAATCGACCTCCGCGCCCAGAAAGGGGGCGTAGCGCAATATCCCGCATGCCCTCGCGCCAGCGAATGCATGCAAATTCAGGGGACTAAGCGGTCGCCGAAATCAATGTGACTACGAGTCCGCTCTCCACGTCACGTGAGGTGGCCGGAGCGGCGCAACCGTGGCGTTTGATCGGCCTTCATGCATTGGTTTGCACGTCAACACAACTGCGGTCATCCCGCTAACGGACCATCTCCTTGAGAAGGCGGCACATTTCCAACGAGGTATCGACCTGCTTGACGGCCTGTTCGGCTGGGAGCATCTGCGGGACCATGTCGAATGGTGCGATCCAATCCGCGCCTGCGTCGACCCAATCCTTGAGCTCCGTGGCGACCTCTTTCGGAGTGCCGTACATATAGGTCTTTTCCATCATCTCGGGGGTAACTGCATCCGTGATTGCGAGGCACTCCTCGAGTTGCATCTCCGCGGGCAACAAGTTGATTGCGTAGTGAAACTTCTTGGGCATGACGGACTCAATGCCCGCGCTACCCCAGTCATTCATGTTTAGCCGACCGTAGATTGCCCCCTGCCACTTCATGATCGGATTCGTCCACGTGCTCTTCAGGAAGTCCACATCCTCGTGCCACTGGCCGTGAACGAAGAAGCCCATCGTGAACGCGTCTGGATCTCGATCGTTCTCCTCGACCAGCTTGCGCACTCGGATGCACTCGGCTTCCCATTGCTCAGGCGATTGGTACACGTTCGGAATGGTGGTAACGAGCCCGTCGGCATACTTCGCCGCGAGCTCGATGAGCTTCGGCCCACCGCCCATCGCGAAGAACTTCGGCCGGTGAGGCTTGGCGCCACCGATCCATGCGTTTGTGAACTCAATCAAGTTGCCCTTAAACGATACGAGACCTTCGGTCTCCCACATCAATCGGAAGATCTGGAGGTAATCTTCGAATCGCGCCAGCCCGTCGGCGCGCCGATAGCCGTAGGGCTTCACCTGCTTTGCCTCACCGGCGCCGAGAAGGAGGCTCGCCCGCCCCTCGGTGGCGGCTGCGAGGGTCAGCATGGCCTGCATGAGCTCGGCAGGTCCTCGGCGAATGGAATCCGTTGTAACGCTCAAGCCGAGCTCAGGTGCGCTCGCAGCTCCAAACCCACTTAGCACGAAAGCGTCGGCAAAGGAGTCGGTGTCTTTCACAACCTCAGCAAGCGGCGTGTATTCGGGTCGCCAGAGGGCCGTAGGAGCCCAGCTCGTCAGCTGGTCCCAGGTGAGGAACTCATCGACCACACCACTGTCTTGAAAGACCTTTGCGAAAGCCGCAGCTGCACGAGGCGAAGTACGGTCGGCCTGCACGCCGAGAGCCAACTTGAGGGGGTTCTTTGCCATTCCTGTCCTCCTTGAATCGGTTTGGGGCCGGGCAGTTTTCGCGATGAGCCCGTCACATGGGCATTGATGCTCGACCGTAAAAATGCCGATCAATAGCCAAGCCTAGTCGAAGGGGCACTTATGTCAAGATGGCGTTAACGACGCTTGAAAAATCTTGGCCGAAGACATTGACATGCGGCTGGACCAGACGACATTTCGCGGGCGCGACTCTCGGACGCCACGTTGCCGGCTCTCCGTGCCGGCGAACCGTACTAACCAGCCGGACCCGGCAGCGGGCCATGTGAGTCGTCGACCGGTAGCACACCCGCTGGATCTGTCGGCTCGGTATCTGGTGACG
>JBIQHU010000010.1:0-8016 GCA_044508395.1 Mycobacterium sp.
GGATCTTCTCGTCGGCGTTCTCGCGCTTGGTGTCGAGGAACCGGTAGATGTCGGGATGGTGGGCGTGCAGGTACACCGCACCGGCACCCTGGCGGGCACCGAGCTGATTGGCGTAGGAGAACGAGTCCTCGAGCAGCTTCATGATCGGGATGACGCCCGAGCTCTGGTTCTCGATGTTCTTGATCGGTGCGCCGTGCTCGCGAATGTTGGTCAGCAGCAACGCGACTCCGCCACCGCGCTTGGACAGCTGCAGCGCCGAGTTGATGGAACGCCCGATCGACTCCATGTTGTCCTCGATGCGCAACAGGAAGCAGCTAACTGGCTCACCGCGCTGCTTCTTGCCCGAGTTGAGGAACGTCGGCGTGGCCGGCTGGAAACGACCGTCGATGATCTCGTCGACAAGCTTCTCGGCCAGCGTCGTGTCGCCGGCGGCCAGGGTGAGCGCCACCATCACCACGCGGTCCTCGAAGCGCTCCAGGTACCGCTTTCCGTCGAAGGTCTTCAGGGTGTAGGAGGTGTAGTACTTGAAGGCGCCGAGGAACGTCGGGAACCGAAACTTCTTGGCGTACGCCCGATCCAGCAGCGTCTTGACGAAGTTACGCGAGTACTGGTCGAGCACCTCACGCTCGTAGTACTCCTTCTGGATCAGGTAGTCGAGCTTCTCGTCCTGATTGTGGAAGAAGACCGTGTTCTGGTTGACGTGCTGCAGAAAGTACTCGCGCGCGGCGAGGACATCCTTGTCGAACTGAATCTTGCCGTCGGCGTCGTACAGATTCAGCATCGCGTTGAGCGCGTGGTAATCGGTCTCTCCGGGCAGGGCGTGCCCGGGAGCGGTTACAGGCTCTGCAGCTGTGACGGTTGGTGGCACGTCTGATCCTTCCAAAAGTCTTTCAACCCCGCGCGGACTGCTTCGACGTCGTCCGGGGTTCCCATGAGTTCGAAGCGATACAGGTACGGCACACCGCATTTGCGCGAGACCACATTGCCCGCGTACGCGAACTCCGCACCGAAGTTGTTGTTGCCCGCGGCGATGACGCCGCGGATCAACGACCGGTTGTGTTCATTGTTGAGGAACGCGATGACCTGCTTGGGCACATAGCCACCGTCGTTGATATCCGGTGTGGCCCGCCCACCGCCGTAGGTGGGCAGGACCAACACGTAGGCCTCGGCGACTTCGATGCGCCCGTGCAGCGGAATCCGGATGGCGGGCAGACCCAGCTTCTCGACGAAGCGGTGGGTGTTCTCCGAGACGCTGGAGAAGTACACGAGGTTGCTCACGCGTCCCCCTTTCTGCCCGTCGAGTACCCCTAAGCCGTCGCCGCGACCGCTCCGAGCGCCTTGATGCGGTCGGGGCGGAAGCCCGACCAGTGCTCGTTGCCGGCCACGACGACCGGGGCCTGCAGGTAACCCAGCGCCATCACGTAGTCGCGGGCTTCGCTGTCGAGGCTGATGTCGACGGTCTCGTAGGCGATGCCCTGCTTGTCCAACGCCTTGTAGGTGGCGTTGCACTGCACGCATGCGGGCTTCGTATACACGGTGATCGAGTGCTGAGTCATCTGCGGTACGGCTCCTCTACAACTGGCCCTGCACGCTGGCTGGCAACTGGTCGGACACTTCTTGTTGCCGGAATTCATGGAATTTCAGCAGCCCGGAGACCCGGAAAATTCCTGCCGACCGAGGCCACCGCCGGTGTGTCTGGGAAAACCCATACAACCGGGTTCGGGGGCTCCGGCCGGCCCTCGGAAGGCTGGGGAATCGTGGGGCCTGTCGGTGCTCGAAACACTACACCTAGTGTCCGACATTGCGAAGGAATACCAGATGTTCTGAATAACAATTTTGGAATTCCCAGGTCGTAAGCTCTTGTGGCCGACGCGCCACGGCGTGTCGCACGTCACACTGCGGGCGTGTCGCGCACGCCGCGCAAGATGTGGTGCGCCATGCGGTGGATATAGCAGCCGGGACCGACAACGGGGCCGGGCGTTTCGGCCCATCAGCAAAGTCGGCGGCCGGCTTCTCAGACCCGGGCCGACGACCCTGTGCGCAGCAAACGGTCAGCCGATTTCGGCGACCAGTTTCCCGATGACATCGCGCAGGTTGGCGGCCACCTCGGCGTTCTCCCGCGGATGCCTCCCGTCGAACGCCTTGCTCGGCACCGAGAGCTTCAGATCCTCGACGACCCGCGGGCCGGCGATGGCGAAGCTCTTACGCGTTTCGTCATGCGCCCACTGGCCGCCGTACCGCCCGAGTGCCGCACCGACGACCGCGAGTGGCTTGTCCTTGAGCGCGCTGTTGCCGTACGGCCGCGACAACCAGTCGATCGCGTTCTTGAGCACGCCCGGGATGCTGCCGTTGTACTCGGGGGTCACGACCAGTGCGGCGTCCGCATCTGCTGCGGCCTGGCGCAACGCAACCACTGGTTCGGCCAGGTCATCGTTGTCGATGTCCTCGTTGTAGAACGGCAGCTCGCCCAGCCTGTCGAAGAAGTCGAGACGAACACCGTCGGGAGCGCTTTCCAGCGCGAGTTCGACCAACTGCCGGTTGATCGACGCCGCCCGCAGGCTGCCCAGCAGCACCAGCACGTTCACCTTCGCGGTGTCCGACATCTTTCGTATCCCTTCGGTCGCCGGTGAGATCCTCGCATACGCGAACCGGACTGTGGTCCGAATAATTCCGTCTGAACTAAACTGCTGACATGGCCGCCCCTCGTCCGCTCAACGAGCTGCCGGTCACCGACCAAACTCCCCCGGAACGCGGTGACGCTGCGCGCAACCGCACCTTACTTCTGGACGCCGCGCGCCGGCTCATCGCCGAGCGGGGTACAGACGCGGTCACCACCGACGACATCGCCGCGGCGGCGGGCGTCGGCAAGGGCACCTTGTTCCGCCGGTTCGGCAGCCGCGCGGGTTTGATGATCGTGTTGCTCGATGAGGACGAGAAAGCCCATCAGGAAGCGTTCCTATTTGGTCCGCCGCCTCTGGGTCCCGGTGCGCCTCCGCTCGAGCGGCTGCTGGCCTACGGGCGAGATCGGTTGGCGTTCGCGCACAAACATCACGCGCTGCTGTCCGACGCCAACCGGAACCCCCAGACGCGGTTCAACACCCCCGCGACGCTGCACCATCGGCACGTCCGGGTGCTGTTGGAGTCCGCGGGCACGACCGGTGACCTCGATGCGCAGGCCGCCGCGCTGCTGGCATTGCTCGACGCGGACTATGTACAACATCAGCTCCAGGAGCGCGGCGCGACGATCGAATCGCTCGGTGACGGGTGGGAGTCGGTGGCGCGCAAGCTGTGCGGGCAATGACCCGCTGGGTCCTGCATGTCGATCTCGACCAGTTCCAGGCAGCGGTGGAGATCCGCCGCAACCCCGAACTGGCGAAACTGCCGATCATCGTCGGCGGCAACGGTGACCCGAACGAGCCCCGCAAGGTGGTCACGTGCGCGTCGTATCCGGCCAGGCGGTACGGCGTGCGGGCGGGCATGCCGTTGCGCACCGCCGCCCGCAAGTGCCCGGATGCGACGTTTCTTCCGTTGGACACGGATGCCTACGACGAGGCTTCCGAAGAGGTGATGGGCTTGCTGCGCGACTTCGGACATCCCGTGGAGGTGTGGGGTTGGGACGAGGCCTATGTCGGCGCCGACCTGGACGACTCGCAAAGTCCGTTCGAGTTCGCCCAGCGGATCCGCGAGGTGATCGCGGCCGAGACGGGTCTGTCGTGCTCGGTGGGCATCAGCGACAACAAGCAGCGCGCCAAGGTCGCGACCGGCTTCGGCAAGCCGGGACGCGAGCCCGGTGAGTCCGCGGGCGTGTACCAACTCACCGACGAGAACTGGATGGCCGTGATGGGCGACCGTGAGGTCGACGCGCTTTGGGGAATCGGCCCGAAGACGGCGAAAAAGCTTGCCACGATGGGCATCGGCACCGTTGCCGACCTCGCAGGCACCGATGCGACCGTGCTCACCGAGGCTTTCGGCCCGACCACCGGACTATGGATCCTGCTGCTCGCCAAGGGCGGCGGAGACACCACCGTCAGCGCCGCACCGTGGGTCCCGCGCTCCCGCAGCCACGTCATCACCTTCCCCCGTGATCTGACCGAGCGCGACGAGATGAACTCCGCGGTCGTCGATCTGGCGCGCCAGACGCTGACCGAGATCATCGAGCAGAATCGGGTCGTCACCCGGGTGGCGGTGACGGTGCGAACCAAGACCTTCTACACCAGGACCAAGATCCGCAAGCTGCCCGAACCCTCCGTGGACGCCGATCTCATCACCCGAACGGCGCTCGACATACTCGCCCAGTTCGAACTCGACCGGCCCATCCGGCTGCTGGGTGTGCGCCTCGAACTCGCCCCACCGGAAGGCGGGTACTGATCCATCGGTAGTCCGCAACAGCGGCGCACTGTGGATCAGCGGGATATGGTTAGGGAGCCTCAGAACCTATACCGGCGCAATTTCGCAGCAACTCCGTACTTCTACGGAGCCATACCGTCATGGCCACGATCTACTCTCCAGCCGTGCACATCCGTATCCGCCTCGCAACCGTGATGCGCAGGTCCGTGGTCTTCCAGTCGAACGCTCCCTCGATGAGAGCGAACTAAGGATTTCGGGTGGCCACTGGCATCAATCACGTTGGCGCGCAGCGACCCACAGCCTCTGAACGAGTTGCGGTGGTGGGTAGGAAGACGCTATCGGCAGGAAGAATTCCGGTCCGTGCAGTAGGTACGACCGGCCGCGGCGTACGTCTCGCCATCGATGTGTTGCGCTACACGATCACGGATACGGTCTCGTTCCGTCTGCCGATGGCCGAAGTCCTGTGGCAAGCGTGGGTACTGCTGAAGGTGACCGCGACGCCGGCGCTCCTGATGGCTATTCCGTTCGGCGCGATGGTAACCGTCGTGACATCGGGATTGGTCGCTCAAATCGGCGCGACGGCCCTGCTGGGCGCGGCTAGCGGGGTCGGCGTCGTTCGGCAGGGAGCGCCTATCACTGCCGGGTTCCTAATGGGCGGGGCCGCGGCTTCGGCCATCGCATCCGACTTCGGCGCACGTGCGATACGCGAAGAACTCGACGCGATGCGGGTACTGGGCATCGACCCCGTTCGCCGATTGGTTGTGCCTCGGTTCGTAGCGCTGGTAATCATCTCCCCTATCTTGTGCCTACTCATCATCGGGGCCGGCACGGCGGCCGCATTCATCCTCTCGATAGCGGTCAATGACGTAGCCCCGGGTAGCTTCTGGATGTCGTTCGGATCGTTCGCGAAGATGACCGACGTATGGTTCGCGATAGCCAAGACCGTCGTGTTCGGCGCAATCGTGGCGATCGTTTCCGCGCTGCGCGGAATGGAGGCCAAAGGCGGCCCCCGTGGTGTCGCTGATGGCGTAAGCGCAGCGGTCGTGATCAACGTCGTATCCATCGTTTTCGCGAACCTCGCCATTACGCAGATCCAGACGATGTTCTTCCCGATGGCGATCGCGTGATGGCTCCGTCCACTCTCCTGCACACCCGCATCACTTCGATGAGGGTCATCCGTAGGCCGGTCCGCGAGATCGGACAGTGGGTTCTGTTCATCGGCCAGACGATCTTGTATCTGCCACTGACCGTTCGTCGATACACGCGAGAAACACTGCGGGCAACGATCAATCTCTCCTGGGGCCGAGGGTCGCTGATCGTCGACGGCGGGACGATCAGCGTTCTGTTGATCCTCGGCCTAGCGGTAGGCGCCTCGGTAGCTATCGAAGCGCTCGCGGTTCTGAACATCATTGGATTCGAGGGCCTAGCCGGTCTAATCGGCGGAATCACGGCGGTTCGCGTAATCGGACCATTGGTGGCCGGCATCGCGTTCACCGCGCAAGCGGGAACCAGGATGACGGCGGAGATCGGCGCCATGCGCATCTCAGACGAGATCGACGCCCTCGAAGCGATGGGAATCAGGCCGATCCCGTTCGTCGTCGGCACTCGACTGATCGGCGGGATGTTGTGTGTGATACCGGGTTACCTACTGACCCTCGTGACAACCTTTCTCGTGCTCGACACCGTGGTCACCGTGTTCCACAACGAACCGGGGGGCACCTACGACCACTACTTCATCCAATTCCTGACGCCCTCCGATCTCACCTACTCGGTGATCAAGGCTGTCACGTATTGCATCGCGGCGACGTTGATACATTGCTATTACGGCTATTTCGCCTCTGGTGGACCGGTCGGTGTCGGCCAAGCGTCTGGACGCGCGGTGCGTGCGAGCCTAGTCACGATCATGATCCTCGATCTCACCACGACCGTGATGCTGTGGGGTCTCCAGCCCGAGTACATATTCAAGGGGTAGTGGAGCGCGAATGTTGCACATGCCAGAGGAATCACAAGAGCGGATCCTGGCGCTCATCGGCGCCGCGGTGGTGCTCTGCACCGTCGTCGCTGTGCTTGTCGCCGCGGCGAACCCCTTGGCCGAAAGACCCTCTGACCGGATATCGGTCGCGATAACGACCCCATACGTCGGCCAGGGGATCGAACCGGGTTCCGCCGTGGTGATGCACGGCGTCGAAGTCGGCGAAGTCACGAATGTCACCTCGATGCCCGACGGGGGCGTTCGACTCGTCACGGACCTGCAGAAGCGGCCGATCGCGGGCCTGACCGACACCATGCAGATCGACTTCCGGCCGATCAACTATTTCGGCGTGCCCGGGGTCAACATCACCCCGAGTCCAGAGGGCCAGCCTCTCCGCGACGGAAGCCGAATCACCCTGGCGCCGAAGGGGAACTTCACTCTGTCGCAGTTGCTGACTCAGCTCGGCATGGTGTCTGACGCCGCACTCACCCCCAAACTGATCAACGTCGTCGACCGAGTAACTCGGTACACCGACGGGCTGAACCCACTCTTCGAAACCCTCCTCATCACAACGACGGCGGTCGCAGACGTACAGACGGTCTCCACGGCGCACCTGTTGGCTAACACGACGTCTTCATTGTCAGCGTTGCCGCCTTTTGTCCAGGCATTCATCGACGGGGCTGCGAGACATGCCGACTTCGACTACTACCCCGAGCGCGGTTCGGCCCCGCCGCCACCGGCGACTACCGGACCGAAACTGGAACCGCCCTTCGTCGAATGGGTGTCGGTGAAGGACTTTTCCGACGAAACCCAAGACTACGTGGACAACGTGATGAAGACGTATCTCGATACCGCATCGGAAGGACTCTTCGCCGCAGTGGGCAAGCTGGAGTCAAGCCATGTCGATGATCTGTTGCCGATGATCGACGGGCTCACATCGGTGACCGACACCGTCCCCTCTCTGCTGAGGCCCGACGACGTCGCCCAGACGCTGGCCGAGATGCGGTCCCGCTTCGAAAACCTGTACCAGGGCAACGGCGAACAGCGCGCACTTCAAGTTCGGATCCTGCTGGACAGCCTGCCCGGTGTGGCCGCGCCGCTCGGGGCGCTGCCACCTCCCGATGCGTCGGTGACACCCACTGTCGAGGGGAACCCCGGACAGTGACGATGAAGCCTCTATCCGCATTCTGGCGCCTCGCGATCAGCGTCGGTGTGGCGGTCGCGTTGCTCATCATGCTCGCGAACATCCTCATCAATCCCGTTACGACCGAGACCCGGACGTATATAGCGGAATTCACAGATGCTTCAGGCCTGCACGAGGACGGCGACGTGCGGGTCCGCGGTGTTCGTGCCGGCAAAGTCGAGTCGATCAACCTGACGCGACGCGACGGGCAGAACGTCGCTGAGGTCAAGATGACCCTCGACCAGCGCTACGGTGTCGTGCCCATCACGCGGATCGCGATCAAGTATCAGGCACTCACCGGTGTGCGGTACATCGACGTGCTGAATCCGGCGGAGGGTTACGCGGAGACCGAGCTGGTGACCAGGGTGCCAACCAACATGACACAGCCTTCCTTTGACATCACAGCGCTGTTCAACGGACTGCAGCCGGTGCTCGCGACGCTAAGCCCCGACGAAATCGACACCTTCACCGCGAACGCGGCGTCTTTCCTATCCGGCGATGGCAACGGGCTGGC
>JBIQHU010000010.1:8026-86557 GCA_044508395.1 Mycobacterium sp.
GGCTGGCACCGCTGCTGGAAAGCTTCCGCACGCTGACCGAATTCGTGTCGAACAGACAAGAGATCGTGGCGACGCTGATGGCCAACCTCAAACAACTGGCCGACACCATCGACGGCAAGTCGAAGGAACTGATCCACCTCATCGATCTGGTCGAACAACCCATCGACTCAATTCTCGCCGTGCGTGACGAATTCAGGAAGGCGTGGCTGTACGGTGACGCGTTCTTCACTCCCGCAGTTCAAATGCTGCACAACCTTGGGCTCAAGCCGGGAGCTGAGATCGATGAAGCCCTGGACCGAGCTTTCAGCAATCTAGACAACTTCTTCGAGGCATTCGAACTGGTGCCGGTCATGTACGAGAACGTCCCCCCGCCGGCCCGCGAGGGGGATCCTGAACCGTGCAGTCGCGGCCCCGCTCAGCTCCCAGAAACGATGGATGTGCTTCTGAATGGCCGACGGGTGGTGCTATGCAACCGATGAAGGCGCTGCGGAACTCCTATTCACTGGGCGTAGGCGCACTGGTCTTCGTGGTTGCGGTGGCCCTGGTGCTCGCCTACGTCTACTACAACCCCCCAGGACAGAACAAATTGGTCGGCTTCTACACCGTCGACGCCGCATCGATAAAGCCCGGTGACGAGGTGCGGATGGCCGGCATCAAAGTCGGTACGGTCGACGGACTCTCACTGGAGCCGAATCATGTACGGGTACAACTACGCATCGACGAAGAAGCCTTCGTGGGCGACGAGTCCCAGGTTGACGTCCGCATGCTCACCGTGGTCGGCGGATACTACGTCAACCTCAACTCCATCGGTGACACTCCCCTGGGCGGCGACCCGATTCCTCTGGAGCGGGTGACGATGCCGTACAACCTGATGCAAGCCCTCAGTGATACGACAAAGGTCACCCAGAACGTCGATCCGAAACCGATCAACGAGTCCCTCAACGAAATCCAGCAGGGCCTAACGGGCACAAATGTACAAGCACTCGCGGCGGCAATCGATGCCGGAAACTCCCTCATGTCGACCATAGAGAAGCAACAAGGGCAGGTGTCCGCAATCCTCGACGTCACCGAGGAATACATGCGGGCCCTGAACAATCACCGCGACGAGATCGTCGAATTGGTGAAGAAGATGTCGATCGTGACGCAGACCCTCGTTCTGTACGGCAAGGGTCTCGAGGCACAGATCACCGGCCTCGGTGAGGCACTCCTGGCGATCAAACCGGTCGCGGATGCGTACGAAGTCCACCGCCTCGAGTTCATCGAGAAGATCAGGCAGTATCAGCACAGATTTCGGTTGTTCGTGGAACGCAACGGCTTGACGGTGCGCACCCTGCAACGGGCACAGAACCTGCTCGACCGAATCCTCGACGCGCAGAACGCACGACCCGCGCTGTTGGCCACCGACCTGTGCATTCCGATACCGGGGAGCGCATGCTGATGAGCAGCTCGAATGTTGTGCGAACCTCCCGGCCGGTCGCGGGTTTACTGGGCATCCTGGCCCTGGTTTTGCTGTGCGGGTCGTGTGCGACAGTCAGCACCGATGCGCGGTCGACCGAGTACTGCGCCGTCATGCCCGACACCGTCGGTCTTTATGTCAACAATCCGGTAACGCAGATGGGTATGCGGATCGGCAAGGTCACCGCCATCACCCCCGAGAACCTGAACGTCCGAGTGAATTTCGTCGTCGACGAACAACGGCTGCTTCCCAACGAGGTCAAGGCAGTCATCCGGTCCACCTCGCTCCTCGCCGACCGTTCACTGGAACTCGTCGGCAACTACGAAGGCGGCACCCGCCTGCCCGACGGTGGCTGCATACCGCTGCGCCGGTCGTTCACCCCGATAAGCCTGTCGCAGGTCATCGGCTCCTCGACCGAGTTCACCAATGCGATCAACCCCGACGGGTCGACGAACGTCGGCGACGTCGTCGACGGGATCGATCAGGCGCTGCGCGGTCAGGGAGCCGATATCAACACTGCGCTGACCAAAGCGTCGTCGCTGCTCGAATCCCCCGACCAAGCCATCGGCGACATCGGTGCCATCATGAAGAATCTCTCCCAGCTGACTTCGACGGTCAGAGCGATCGAGCCGACGATGAAGAGCACTCTCGAAGAGCTGGAACAGGTCGGTCCGGATATCGCGTCGACAGTGCTGGGCGCGGACAAACTGTTCCATGGGCTCATCCCGCTGATCACCATGGTCGCCGATGTGGAGACCCAGCTCGGCGGCGAAGTTCAGCAGACACTCGACTCGGTTTCGGTTGTCGTACGGAAGATCTCGCCACGAGCGCCGTTCTATGCCAGCCTGTTGAACGTCGCTCCGAGGTTGATCAACGGAATCGCGAACTTCGCGGAAAGCCGCGGGAACGCGGGCGCCGCGGCATTCACCATCCGGTACCGCCCGCCGCTGTACCGAGTACGCACTCCGGACGGATGGGCGCAGTGCGGGTACATGAACGCGGCAGTGCCCGGTAGTTGCGCGAACGTGGCCGGTATGCCCTATGCGGTCGACGTCGCCCTGTTGCAGTATGTCCTGACCCAGGCGGCCAACCGATGATGCGCCGAATTCGTCTGATCGCACCGCTTCTGGCCGGAGTTCTCGCCTTGTCGTCGTGTGCGCAGCTCAACGTCAACTCGCTACCACAGCCGGGCAATTCCTATAGTGACGGGTACGACATCACCATTGAATTCGAGCATGCTCTCAACCTGCCGGATCGCGCACGAGTCGCGTTGAACGGCGTGACCGTCGGCGTCGTCACCCGGGTGAGCTTGACGGCCCGCCATGTCGACGTCACGGCACGAATCGCTTCCGACGTCGCGGTGCCGTCGAACGCGCACGCATCACTGGAGCAGGCCACCGTGTTGGGCGACATCTACGTGGCGATCGACCGTCCCGTGACAGGCGATCCCCCGGCGCCCCGGTTGAGCCCCGGGGCTCGGCTCCCGATAGCCCAGACGACGTCGCCACCACAGCTGGAAGACACCCTGGCGAGCCTCGCGACCTTCGTCGGCAGTGGCTCTATCCAGCGCGCGCAGAACACGGTGATCCGTATCAACCGATTGACACCGCCGAGTGACGAGGTGCGGCGCCTGAGCTCCCGCGTCGTCGACGACCTGTCAGATCTGTCGGAAAACATCGACCAGGTCGATCAATTGCTCGCCGGCGTATCTCAGATGGGCACGGTGTGGCACACCCGCGATCCGCAGATAGAACTTCTGCTCTCGCCGAGAGGCCAGCTGAGCCTGGAACGCATTGTGATTCCGGCCAATACCATCAGTCGACTCCTTCCCGGTGTGGGCAGCGTCGCGGCCGGTGGATTCTGGCTGGTTCCCTTCCTGAATTCACAGGCGGACACCGTCGGGGCGCTTCAGCGATCGAAGATCAACGTCGAAGAGGAGATACCCAAGTACCGGAGGCTGTTCACCGACTTCTTCATCCCGCAGGACAAGTACCCGGCGATCAACATCACTTCGATCGTCGGTCCTGACGGGCGGGAGCTGTCGGGCAATGTGCACGATGTGCTGCGAATCTTGGGGGCGATGCCGTGAGGCTGCGTGATGTCGTGTCGTTCAGCACGTTTGCGCTGATCGTCATGTTGGTGATGGGTTACTTCGGATCGCTTGGTCTCCGGGTGAATCCGCCTGCCGAACGCACCAATCTATCCATGGCCGTGTCCGAGATCAACGGTCTGGTTGCCGGTTCGAACGTCCTGCTGCGCGGGGTGCCTGTCGGCAAGGTGAGCGAGACCAGCACGTCCCTTGAAGCGGCAACCGTCGACTTCTGGATTGATCGCCATCACCGAATTCCGGTCGACAGCGAGATTCGAATCGACAATCTGTCAGCGCTCGGCGAGTCGTACATCGCTCTGATACCCCGTACTGACGGCGGACCGGCTTTTGAAGACGGGCAGCACATCGACACGGAAGCGGTCACACAGCCGCCGTCCGTGTCGGAACTGGCGACGAGCGTCGTACGAGTCCTCGACCAGCTCGACGCCGGAGCGGTGCAGCGCATCGTCGACCAAGTCGACACCGCGCTGCCGGCGCCGACCACCGTCCTGCCCAACCTGTCACGCACCAGCATGCTGCTGAAGAACACCGCCGCGGACATGCAGGGCCGTGGTCGCATTCTCCTCGACAACTTTCAGGCACTGCTGCAGAACGCGGGATGGGTCGGCCCCTTGCTCACCGAGCTGACGCCCTCGATCGAGGAGACCTTCAGGTGGTCTCAAGACATGTTCAAGGGCATCCCGGCGTTCCTGCACCGGGGCGAGCCGGAGAACATCACCAATGTCAACAACCTCATCGCGCGAGTGCAGAACTTCCTCGACATCGCGGGCGGGGACCTCAAGCTCCTCGGCGAGGCCATGCTGCCGAAACTGAACGCCATCTCCGCGGCATTGATGAACTTCGACACCGGGCAGATTCTCGACAACCTGCTGGCGGCCGTGCCGCCCGATGGAGCGATCACGTTGCGGGTGCTCCCACCGTAGACGGGAGTGAGACGGAAGCGTCATACAGACACCAACCGGGAAGGAACGGCCATGGCAGACAGCCTGACCAACACTGTGAAACCAGCTGTGTTCGAGACGGATCCGCCTCGCCCAGATATCGACCAACCCCTCGAGACGCTGTCAGAACCCGCCTCCCGGCAGACCGATACCGAGCCCGTCGACGAGAAGCCGCAACGGCGACCGCGATCGATCAGCATCGGAGTTCGCAGCCTGACGATCGGGGCAGTAATCACGCTTCTGGTCGCGGCGGTGGCCACCTTGGCCTGGCTGTACATCGGCGTCCAGCGCCAACTCGACGCGCAGGCCGCCGAATCAGCCGACGGCGCACGAGCCGAGAAGACCGCACTCGACTACGCCGTCAAGGCCGCAACGATGGACTTCAAGGACCTCGGGCCCTGGAAGGCTGCACTGGTGGCGGGCACCAGCCCGGAACTCAACGACAAGCTGACAGAAGCGGCCGTTTCCATGGAACAGATCGTCGTCCCGCTGGAGTGGACGTCGACCGCCGAGCCACTCGTCGCCAAAGTTCGTTCCAATGCCGACGGGGTGTATGTCGTTGACTGCTTTGTCAGTGTGCAGACCAAAACGGTCCAGGCCCCCGAAGCGCTGCAGTCGACCGCGACATACAGCGTGACAATCGACAGCAACAACGGTTGGCAGATCACCGACGTCGGTGGTGTCGGCAAGGTAGTCGGACCGAAGTAACTCCCATCGCTTGAGAGATTCGTGAGGAAATGATGCCTCGAGAACACCGGACGGTTGCAGACCGACTCGGCCGCGTGCTCTTCGGAACAATCGGTGTGGCAATCGCGTTGGCGGTCGCCGCGGTGTTGCTGGGTTCGGCGGCCGGCGCCAGCCCGCCTGATCCACCCTCGCCCCCCGACCCGCCCTCCGACAGCGATCTGATCCGGCCGTTCCCCGTTGTCACACCCACACCATCGAACTGGGAGCCGAAGTTTCCGTTCCCCTACGATCAGATCAGGGATCGCGTCACCGACGCCGACATCGTCGCGATGAGCGAGATGTGCCAGTGGTACAACCGCCAGTACGCGACGCTGCGAGATCAGATCGACAGGCTCCAGTTCAACCGGATCGGGCCCGACGGTAAGGATTTCGACTACAGCAGGGATAATATCCAGCAGCAGGTCGACATCGTCACCGGCAACCTCGACAAGTCGTTGGCCTTTCTGGGGCCACGCGTCCAGTCATTGACGCAGGCTCGAAACACGTTCGGCGATACCTACTTCGCCATTTACGAGGGGGAGGCGTTCTACAAGCTCTGGGAACAGCTCTCCAACGTGAACAACGGGATAAAGGCCCACCAGCCCGCCTGGTTCACCGGCCCCTCGGTCCAGAAGGCCAAGCGCTGGGGCAGCGACATCCACCGCTCACATGTGTGCGGGTGAGAGAAAGACGACGATGCGGGGCGACAATCGACGGTTATATCAACGGCCCGACAGAATTGCCGGGCGGATCGGCCCCGGCGTCATGCTGGCCTCGGCCGCAGTGGCGTTGACCATGGTCGGTGCAAGCGTTTCGTTGGCGCCGGCCGCGGCCGCGAACTCGGCGCAGAGTCTGCGCGCCGCGGTGATCGCGGCACGACCGGGCTGTACACCGCTGCGGTCCGAACCCCTGGTCGAGCAGGCCGCCGAGATCGTGAATCGATCGACCGACAAGTGGCTCGAACACACCGGACGGGCGGTGCCGGTGTCGGAGCCGTTGCCGATTCTGAGAGATCTCGGCTACGGGGGTGACAGAGCGGTTCAGATCGAGGGCGCGGGAGACACCGACGCTCAGGCGATCGCGGGCCTGCTGATCATCGGCAGTGACATCCTTCCCGACTGCTCCTACACCGACTACGGCGTGAGCGTGCTTCAAAACCAGAGGACTGGAGACTATTTGACGACGGTGGTGATGGCCGGTGGTTAGTCGCCTCAACACGGTGGGCCACCGGGTCCCCGTCGAAGGCCTTCTCGTCCTCACCGTCTCCATGACGACCGCGCTGGCGGCAGTCACAGTCGCTCCGCCGGCTCACGCCGAGGACATCGTCACCTACGAGGTCGTTTCGAATGTCGTTCCCGTAGTGGCAGCGATCGAGTATCGCGACCGAGCAGGCAAACAGTTTATGCACGGGGTACCGCTGCCCTTCCGGATCACCGTTCCGGTCGCCGATGCGCTCAGCCCGACAGACAGCGGTGCCGAACTTCGCGCCGACTGGCGACCGAGTTTCAGAACGGCAGCGACCGTCGGCCGTGTCCTTCAGGGGCAGTTCGTGACGGTACGCATCTCCACCAGGGGCAAGGTCCTCTGCGAGAGCACGCTCGACGTCGGGAACGCGACATGCTACGGCAGCGTGCCCCATGCGCCGGACACGATCTCGTCGTACGACCGAGGTCCACTCTTTCCTGAGCAGAGCGGGTTCTTACCATGACCGGCTACCCACACCGCGGGCCGGCGTATGCCGGATCCCTCACGACGAGAAGGACATAACAGGATGTCTCGGTGCAAACGGCTGATCGAACTGCTGTCGCCGATGTTGGCGGTCGGGCTGCTGACCGGTACCCCGTCGACGGCGAACGCGGACACGTTGAGTGATCCCCCGCCGAGTCCATATCCCGACCATGCGCTCATCCTGACGTCATATGATCAGCGCAACCCCAGCGAGTTCTTCACCGCCAGCGGGGCCGGCGTATGGTTCCTGTCCCCGCTAGGACTGAACTGCGGCATCTGGGACCGGGGAAGTTTCGGCTGCGCAGGTGACATTCGCGGTGCGCCCCAGGGAACCAGCCACATAGGCTGGGTCAACGGAAACATCGTGACCCGTTACGACCGGTTCGACCCACTTCTGCGGTTTCAATTCCCCTCTGCGCGGGCGGAACGGGCCCTACCGCCACGCAGCTACGTCAGCTACAACGGGACAACCTGCTCAACTATGGCGGACAGCAGTACCTACTGCGCGCGTGGCCCGTTCAGGTTCTTCATCACACCAACCCGGACGTGGCTCAGCCCTCCGTGACCGATACCCGTACCTGCTGATCGGATAACAGCTTGGGACAAGGGAATCCTAGTAGTCGCCCTGGGAGGACGGCAGGTCACCTTGGGGCCAGGCGACTCACGTGCCGACTCTGCCCGCGTGCTGGGGACAGTATTCGTACACGGACATGACCATGAACCGGTGCGCCTGGTCGGGCCTGACATTCGCAAATCGCCTGATGTGCTGAGCTACATCGCCAGCTGTCCTACGCAGATGCGGTTGAAGGAAGCGGCAGGCCGACAGACCCATCCTGATCAGTACATCGTCTGGCTGCTGGAACCCGAGCGCACGGGCCGCGGCGACAAAGGTCGCGTTGTTTGCCTGTGCCACAGGCGCTCCCAACAGAGCCAACGTCGCCGCGATCGTGGAACATGCGAGTCTCACCACGATTGTCCGCATCCCGGTCCTCTCCGTGTAGACACCGTCGTGCCGTCGACTACCGGACGGTCAGTTCGGGCACAGATAGATGAACGCCAATTGCGTGACGGTGGCCGACACCAGCGTGGCCTCGTAGCCGACAAGTTCGTTGGCGTCACGCATGTAACAGGCATAGCGGCCCTTCGCGAGCAACTCCGCATCATTGTTGAATGCCACGGGATCGCCGGTGCCTGGCAGTATCCTGCGCAGTTGGTCGAGGTACTCGGTTTCGGCCGGGCCAGGCGGGACCAAGGGCTGCGCCGGCGCAACCGGAGGGGCGGCCAGCCACACCGGACCTGCCAGCCACACGGCCGACAGTGTCAGCAGCAACCGTCGCTTGTTCATTGATGGTCTCCCTAGCAGATGGTGTGCTGCCGTCACAGCACTCGCCGTCTTCTTGCTCCCACCCGGCCGACGCGCCCGGCGCCCACCTCCGACATCGGCCTCGTGTCGGAGCAGCGTGCCATCGTCCACGCCGTCGCGTCATCCGTACGATTACTGAATCAGCCTCGAGACCCGTTGAGTTGGCGTCGAAGCTCGCGACGCAACAGCTTGCCAGTTTCGGAGTAGGGCAGCTCGTCGACGAAGTGCACATCGTGAGGCGTGCGTGACGAGCGCAGTCGTCCCTTCACCCAGTCGCGGACATCTTCTGCGTGCAGGGCGGGGCCGGCCGGAACGACGAATGCGACCACCTTCTCGCCCCATTCCACGTCTGGGGCACCGATCACCGCGGCGTCGGTGATCGCATCGTGTAAGAGGAGCACGTCTTCGATTTCTCCCGGGGACATGTTCTCCCCGCCGCGCACGATGACGTCGTCGAGCCGGCCCTCCAGGAACAGATACCCGTCGGTATCGAGGTATCCCCCATCGTTGGTGGGAAACCAACCGTCGTCGGTCACGTTGGGACCGGTCCCGGAGTACTCCCCGGCGACCTGTGCCCCGCGCACCCAGACCTCCCCACTGACCTCCGGTCCGACGCGCTTGCCGTCGGGATCCCTGATCTCGATCTCGATGCCGCCGATCGGTCGGCCCACCGACCCGAGCCGACGACGAACCGCGTCGTCGTTCGAGCGGAAGGCTTCTCGATGGTCGTCGGGTCCGAGCAGGGCGATCGTCGAACTGGTCTCTGTCAGCCCGTACGCGTTGACGAATGACACGTTGGGCATCAGGCTCATGGCCTGCTCGATCACCGGTACCGGCATCCGGCCGCCGCCGTACGACAGATGACGGATGCTGGGCAGGGCTACCCCCTCATGCGCGAGGAGGTCGACGATCCTCGTGAGCATCGTCGGCACCACCATCGCATGGGTAATCCGCTCGTCGACAACCGCCGAGATCCAGTTCTCCGCAGTGAAATTCGGTAATTGCACCACGCGCCGACCCGCATAAACGGCCGACAGCACCGAAGCGACCCCGGCGACGTGGTACGGCGGGACACTGACCAGGGCCGCCTCGCTCTCGTCCGCGCCGCCGAACTCCACTGTCCCCAACACGTAGGAGCTCAGATTGCGATGCCGCAGCACCGCCGCCTTGGGAATACCGGTCGTTCCGCTGGTGAACAGCCGGACGGCGACATCGTCGGGATCGCCGGGCGCCACGACCGGCTCGCCGCATCCCGGCGGTTCGGCGAGTAGCTGTTCCGAACCGATCACCGGGCCTGCGCCGACCGTCAGATGCCGGTAGCCCGCACCGGTGACCAGCGCCGTGTGGTCGAGCCGTTTCAGCAGATCCGCGATCGCCCCTTCGGCGAGGCGATAGTTGATCGGCACGTACGGCACACCAGCCAGCGCGGCGCCGAACAATGCCACCGCCACCGCAGGGCTGTTCTCGTCGATGAGCGCGACATGGCTCACCGAGTCAGCGGGGAATCTGTGTGAGGCCGCGGTAGCCAAGGCCAGCAGCCGGCGAAAGGTCAGGCCGTCGCCTACGGGCCCGTAAGCGGTCCGATCTCCGAACCCGTCGGCGCTCATCTCGAGCAGTGTCGCGATATTCACGGGCCGCTCAGTCCGACGGCGGCAGCGGCTTGGCGCCCTGCTCCACGAGCGATACGTCGTCGAAAGCCAATGTCCCGGCGCCTGACTTGGTGCACAGCACTTCCAGGCCGGCATCCTCGCAAACATAACGCTTACCGAGGAGGGTGCCTCCGCCGACGTCCTCGTTGAGCGCCACACCTGCCGGAGCAGTCTCGTTGGGGCCCAGCATCGGCACCCCACCGCAGCGGATCTCACCTGGTCTCTTCGGCGGCTTGACAATGATGATTCCGGTGTCACACACCGCGCTGTGCAGCCGCATCCCGGCCCTGAACTCCACCTTGTGGTATCTCCTCATGAGTTGCAGACAACTACGGCGCGCTACGCGCTGACAAGCCGGGCGAATCAAAGGAACTTCGCCACGAATCATCTGCCGGCGCGCCCAGATCACCCATCGCGTTCGGGTGCCCACTTTGAGTGTGCGTCGATTGCCTGATCGCGGAATCAGTACCGGTACGGACGACTGAACTCCTGGGCTTCCATAGCGTCGTATTCACCATCCGGGCCGGTTGGCGCTATTTCCGAATAGTAGCTGCGGTCCACCCCGACAACCATTGGGACGATGTCAATGACGTTGAGCCGCACCTGCTTCGAGGAGTCGCATGAGCTCTTCCGGAAGCTCGCGCGCAACTTCGCCGAGCGTGAGCTGGTGCCCAACCGCGACCGCTGGGACGAAGCCGGGATCGTCGACCGGTCTCTCTTCGAGAAGGCAGGCAGAATCGGGCTTCTCGGCACGGCGGCGCCTATCGAGTTCGGGGGTGGAGGCGAGTCCGACTTCCGCTACAACGCCGTACGCATCGAAGAGTTCGCCCGCGCGGGCGCGTTGACGCCGGGACAGGGCATCGGCATGCACACCGATGTCGCCCTGCCCTACTTCATGAAGTTCACCAACGACGAGCAGAAGCATCGGTGGCTACCCGGCCTGTGTAGTGGCGAACTCATCGCCGCAGTCGCCATGAGCGAACCCGGTGCCGGCTCAGACCTCGCAGGTCTGACCACCCGCGCAGTGCGTGACGGCGGCGACTACGTCATCAACGGATCCAAGACGTTCATCTCGAACGGGATCCTGTGCGATGTCGTGGTGGTCGTGTGCCGCACAGGAGGAAGCGGTAGCAGCGGGCTCAGCCTCATCGTCGTCGAGCGGGACACCCCCGGGTTCACGCGAGGACGCAATCTCAAGAAAATCGGGTTGCACTCCCAGGACACCGCCGAGCTGTTCTTCGAAGACGCTCGGGTACCCGCCGTCAACCTACTCGGCGAGGAGAATAAGGGGTTTTACCACCTCATGGACGGCCTTGCACAAGAGCGCTTATCGATCGCTGTAGCCGCTGTCGCGCAAGCTGAAGCCGCACTCGAGGAAACGCTGACCTACGTCAAGGACCGCCATGCGTTCGGCCAGCCGATCGGATCGTTCCAGAACAGCCGCTTCGTGCTCGCGTCCCTACGCACCGAGGTCGACATCGCTCGCGTTTACGTGGACCGGCAGCTCGCCGCCCATGTCGCCGGTGAGCTCGGCGGCGAGGACGCGGCCGCCGCCAAGTGGTGGACGACAGAGCTGAACTTCAGACTGATCGACTCCTGCCTGCAACTACATGGCGGCTGGGGTTATATGGACGAGTATCCGATAGCTCGCCACTGGCGGGACTCGCGCCTCTTCCGAATCGCCGGGGGCACAACCGAGATAATGAAAGAGCTCATCGGCCGACGAGTGCTGGGGCTGTGATGACGTCTGTCAGTAATCCGGCCGATGCGAAAGCAGCCTCGAGCACCAGATCGTCCGGCATCCAGTTCGGACTGCAGATGGTGGTGGGTACACGGCACTACGCCGAGGTCGGCGCGATCGCCGAAGAGGTCGGCTTCAGCAGCCTGCATGTGCCCGATCATCTCGTTTATCCCGATCGTATTCCTGCGGACTACCCCTACGCCGACGACGGAGTCCTACGGCTCGACGGTGTCGAGCTGCTCTCGAAAAATCTGGCCTGCTACGACCCGTTCGTCCAGCTGGGTTTCCTTGCCGCATGCACGCAAACCGTGCGGCTGATACCGACCGTCTGCATCGCTCCCCTCTACCATCCGCTGGCCCTGGCCCGTTCGCTGGCGACCGTCGATCGCATGTCCGGTGGTCGTATCGAACTCGGGCTCGGAGTCGGCTGGCTCGTCGCGGAGTTCGACGCGGTCGGGGCTGGGTTCCGCAATCGCGGCCGTCGCACTGACAGCATTATCGAAATCCTGCGTCGGTTGTGGACCGAGGAGATCATCGACTACCACGACGAGTACTACCGCTTCGGGCCGATCCGGTTTAATCCCAAACCATTCAATCGCGCCGCCATCCCGATACATGTCGGCGGGTCCTCACGTGCCGCTTTGAAGCGCGCTGGCCGCTTGGGTGACGGATGGATCGAGATCGGCTCCCGCGACATCGAGGAGTTCACCGAGATGCTGTCCGTCGTGAATCAGGCACGCGTGGACGCCGGCCGAGCTGACCTTCCCTTCGAGATCACTACGACCGCTATGCGATACGACACACTCGACGACTATCGCCGCCTGGCGGATCTCGGTGTGTCCCGGATCGTCGCGCTGCCCGTAATCGGCGCCGAGCGTGCCCGCGACCCGGGCGCATTCCGGGATTGGGCGCTGCGGTTCCGCGATGAAGTGATGGCGAAGGTGTGACGAGGTGACCGAACAAACCGACCGAATCCTGTTGGAAGCCGATGACTTCACGTGGAGGCGGCCCCGTAGTGCTCCGACGACGGTCGAAGGCGGTGTCGTACCCGGTATCGATCTGATAGCCATGCTGCACGACGCCGCCAACGAGCTCGTCATCGAACTCTTCGGTATCAGCGATCTCGAGTCGATCTCGAGACTCACCATCCGGCCGGTGCTGCGTGGAATCACAGCCGTCTTCGACGCTCCCCTGGCACCGGGCTCAGCGACCCTGGTCGGCGCCACGCTGGGATCGCTGTCGCGACGCTCCTTCGAGCTCAGAACCGGCGTCTGGGCCGCGCAGAGCCGCGAACTCATCGCGCACGGAAACGCGGCATTCGTAGTCGTGGACACGGAGTCACGCAAAGCGTGCGCTGTGCCCGAGACCGTGGTCGAAGCGCTGAGCAGTCTGCGCAACCCGAGAACTGATTCAGCTAGTCCACAAACGTAGCGATTGGAGAGGAAATCATGAACTCACAACTCATTTTTGATGTTGACAGCCACGTGACCGAGACGGCGAACATCTGGAGCGATCGGATGCCGTCGAAATGGGGCAACCTCATCCCCCACGTGGAATCCTCCGATGGAGTCGAATACTGGGTCGTCGGCGATAAGAAGATGGGGTCGGTCGCCGCCTCGAGCTATATGCATCTGGACAGTGAGACGGGTGGACGGAGACGTCAACCACCGAGCAACCAGTTCCTGACGGTCGCCGGCTATGGAGATCTGCATCCGTCGTCCTACGATCCGCGCGCCCGGCTGGAGGTCATGGACGAGCTGGGCGTGCAGGCGTCGGTGCTGTACCCCAATCTCAATCTGGTCGTCAGCGATCTTCACGAACAGGTCGACGATCCCGAGTACAAGATCCAGATCATCCGCGCCTACAACGACTGGCTGGTGGAGGAGTGGGCTTCGGCGGACCGCGAACGCCTGATCCCGGTAGCCCTGGTCGCCTATTTCGATGCCGAGGTAGCCGCCGAAGAAGTGCACCGGTGCCGTGAACTCGGGCACCGTGGGCTCGTTATGACCGGTATGCCACAACTGCACGGCAAGCCGCCGCTGGCCGACAAGTACTGGTCGCCGTTGTGGAAGGCGGCCGAGGACACCGGCATGTCGGTGGGGTTCCACGTCGGTGCCAACGAGGGGATCATGGAGAAGTACGTCAACGCCGATCGGTTGGCCGCGGAGGGCCCCCGTCGTATGGGTGCGCGCACCGTCACCGAGGCGTTCCTGGACAACGCGTGCTCACTGAATGACCTTCTGCTCACCGGAATCCTGCCCAAGTATCCCAATCTGAAGTTCGTCATGGTCGAGACCGGAGTCGGCTGGGTGAACTTCTGTCTGGAGTCGGCTGACTACCACTTCGATCGGTATGGCGTCCGCGAGGACTGCCCGGAGTTCACCGAGCCTCCCAGCTTCTACTTCAAGCGTCAGGTCTACACGACCTACTGGTTCGAGAAGATCGATCCGTTCCACGTCGAAACGGTGGGCGAGGACAAGATCATGTTCGAAACCGACTACCCACACTCCACTTCGCTGGATGCCGCCGACGTTCAGTGGGCGCTGACCGATGGCATGGCGGGGATCTCGGAGCAAGCCAGGCACAAGATCCTGTGGGCCAACGCCGCCGAGCTCTACGGCGTTCGTACCCCGACTCTCGCGGGCTGAGAGCATGTTCCGACCGCTTGAAGGGCTGCGAGTTCTCGACCTGTCGACCAGCATCGCCGGCGTGCGCGCGTCGAGCGTGCTCGCGGACTACGGGGCCGACGTGGTGTGGGTCGAGCCCCCCGGTGGTGCTCCCCGTCGCGACGAACTACGCGTTGAGTACGCGGTGTTCAACCGCGGG
Source organism: Mycobacterium sp. (assembly GCA_044508395.1). Taxonomy (GTDB): domain Bacteria; phylum Actinomycetota; class Actinomycetes; order Mycobacteriales; family Mycobacteriaceae; genus Mycobacterium. The sequence goes on from JBIQHU010000010.1 coordinate 22,567, forward strand.
AAACGCAGCGTCGCGCTCGATACGCAATCCGCCAGCGCCGAGCGGGAGCGCCTCCTCGCCGCCGCGGACATTCTCATCGAGACGTCGGCGCCGTCCGAGGCAGTCGACCTCGGCCTCGACTACGAGACAGTGCATGCGCGGCACCCTGCGCTCGTACAGTGCTCCATCACCGGTTTCGGCCCCGATGGCCCCTACCGCGACATCGCTGCCAGAGAGTCGCTCGTGCATGCCCTGATCGGTTCCATGGGCGAGCAGGTCGGCCACCGTGAGGGTCCCATCTATGAGGGGCTGCCGTTCGCCTCGATCGGTGCAGGCTATCTCGGGGCGCTCGGTGCACTCGCGGCGCTTTTCGCGCGCACCCGCGACGGGGTGGGCCGACACGTCGAGACGTCGCTGTATGACGGTGCTCTGGTGTATCTGGCGATGATGTGGGGTGACACCGACACCGGCCAGCAGAACACCAGTCACACCGAAGACTCATTCATGCCCGCCGGAAGTGGCCGCCTGATCACCGGCAGCTTCCGCTGCGCCGACGACGAGTACATCGGCGTGCACACCGGTGCGGTGGGGGCATTCGGTCGACTCATGAAGCTGCTCGGCCTGGACTCACAGATTCCATCCGACGTCAACGGTCTCGACATGGGCATTCCTCTCACCGCCGGAGAGCAGGAGATTCTGCACGGCAGCATCCATGACATCTTCGCAAGCAGGCCGCGCGCGGAGTGGGTGGAAGCCATGGCGCAGGCCGATGTGTGCGGAATACCGGTCCTGCACCCGACTGAGGTCTTCGACGAGCCACAAACACAGCACAACGGCATGGTGGTCACGATCGATGATCCCGCGTTCGGACCGATCGAACAGGTCGCACCACCCGCCCGGTTCTTCGGCGAGCGCGAAATCTCGCTACCGCCCGCCCCGCTGCCCGGCCAGCACACCGCCGAAGTCCTCGCGGAGTGGGCCGAGCCGCGCGCCCCCCGGCCGTGGATGGGCTCCGGCACTCCCGACGGCGGCGCACCCCTGCGGGGCGTGAAGATCCTCGACCTGGGCGCAATGTATGCCGGTCCCTGCGCTTCTCGCCATATGGCTGACCTCGGGGCGGACGTCATCAAGGTGGAGCCGGTCCACGGCGATCCATTCCGGGGATTACCGAGCCTTTTCCGCAACTGCCAGGCCGGTAAGCGCGCGATGGCAGTGGACCTGAAGGACCCGGCGTTGAGCGCCGTCAGAGCGCAGCTGATCGCCTGGGCCGACATCGTCCACCACAACATGCGCCCCGGCGCCGCCGAACGCATGGGTGTGGGATACGAGCACGTCCGCGAACTCAATAGTGAGGCGATCTACGGCTACGCCGCGGGATGGGGATCCGACGGACCCTATGCCCGCCGGCAGAGTTTCGAACCGATGTTATCGGGCTACGTCGGTGCCGAGTTCGAGGTGGCGGGCCAGTTCAACGGGCCGCTATATCCGTTGGGGAACGCCGATCCCGGCAACGGGCTGGTCGGCGCCATCGCGATGCTGATGTCGCTGTTGTACCGGAACCGGACCGGCCAGAGCACGTACTTCGAGAATCCCCAGCTGAACGCCACCATGACCCATATGGCGCACGTGGTGCGCAAAACAGATGGAACGGTGTTGGGGGCCGGCAAGCTCGATCCACTCCAATACGGGATCAGCGCACTGGATCGGCTCTATGAGACGGCCGATGGCTGGCTGTGTATCTCGGTGCAGAACTCCGCGGAGCTCATCGGGCTGAGGTCGGCCACCGGGTGTGACCTGTTGGCCGAGCGCACCACGGTCGCGTCCTGTCAGACCATCGACTACGAGCTCGGCATGGCGCTCGCGGAGATATTCGCCGGCCAACCGAGCGGGTACTGGCAGGACCGGCTCGATAAGGAAGGCGTTCCCGCCGCGCAGCCGAAACCGTTCAACAACCGCGCGTTCATGCGCGATCCGGAGAACGTTCGCACCCGCCGGGTCGCGGTTATCGCGCACCCCGAGGAAGGACACATCCGGGAACCCGACCAGTACTTCCGGATGTCTGACTGCACACTGCCACCGCACCGGCTCGCCCCGCGGCTGGGCGAACACACCGCCGAGATCATGAGCGACCTGGGCGCGAGCGCCGAGTTCATTGAGGAACTCAGCTCACGCAAGGCTGTACGGCTCGACACCGCATCGAGGGAGAAGACGAGTTGAGTCACGCCACGACCTGGCGGATGTACATCGGCGGTGAGTGGACCGACGCGGGCACGGGAACCACATACGCCACCGTCAACCCCGCGACCGAGACACCGCTCGGTCCCGCTCCGCATGCGAGCGCCGCCGATATGCGCCAGGCCATAGCGGCCGCCCGCACCGCGTTCGACAGCGGTCCATGGCCGCAACTTCCGCCCGGTGAGCGCTACCGCATAATCCATCAGATCGCGTCACTGATGGAAAAGCGATGCGACGAGCTTTCCGAGATCGTCGTTCAGGAAACCGGCGCCACGGCCTTCCTCGCGAGCATGTCGGGACCGATCCAGATCCTGCACGACTCCGCCGATCTCGTGATGTCGGAGTCGTTCGCCGAAGCACAACAGCCGCTTGAGTTCGGTGGCAGGCTTCTTCAAACCCAGGTTCTGCGTCAACCAGTCGGTGTATGTGGCCTGTTGACGACCTGGAACGCCCCCATCATGATCGCGATCCGCAAGATCGCGCCGGCGCTGGCAGCCGGGTGCACGATGGTGCTGAAGGCGCCTCCACAGACTCCGCTGTCACTGCTCAAACTTGCCGAGATCATCGACGCATCCGACCTTCCCCCAGGGGTTTTCAATGTCGTCACCGGCGAGGGCATCGAGGCCGCTGAAGAACTCGTGACCAGCCCGGACGTGGACATGGTCAGCTTTACCGGCGGTTTGGCCGCCGGCCGCACAATCCAGGCCAAGGCCGCGGAGACCGTCAAAAGGGTCGTACTCGAACTCGGCGGAAAGTCCGCCAACATCGTCCTCGATGACGTCGACCTCGATACGGCCGCTCAGATCGCCGCGGTACCAGCATGCTTCGGAGCCGGCCAGGCGTGTTCAATGCTGTCCCGCGTGCTGGTCCCCCATGCCATTGCGGATGAGCTTGTCGAGCGGATGGCGACAATCGTGTCAAACCAACCGGTCGGCGATCCGCTCGACCCCAAGACCGTCGTCGGTCCGCTGATCCGAGAGGAACGGCGCGCCGCCGTCGAGAGCTACGTGGCCAGTGGGCTAGAACAGGGTGCACGGTTGGTCACCGGCGGACGCCGGCCTCCCCACCTAGACCGTGGCTACTATTACGAGCCCACGATTTTCACCGACGCGAACAACAGTATGAAGATCGCTAAGGAGGAGATCTTCGGTCCCGTTCTGACCGTGATCCCCTATGAGTCAATCGACCAAGCCGTGCGGATCGCCAATGACAGCATCTTCGGCCTCCAGGCCAACATCACCTGCCGGACAACACAGGAAGGACTGCGCATCGCCCCTCGGTTGCGATGCGGAGCCGTGGCGATCAACGGAGCGATGGACGGTATCCGCGCTCCCCGTGGGGGATTCAAACAGAGCGGAATCGGGCGGGAAATCGGGAAATGGGCACTCGATGACTACCTGGAGTATCAAGCAGTGACATATCCCCTGTAGCGCCGCACCGGAAATACCAACGGCGCAAAGCCGGCACGCCGAAAGCGAGCGGGACATACGATCCAGTCGTGGACGCTAGGTACCCTTCCGCACATCGCAGCGAAGCGACGGATCATCGTGCGGAGCTCGGCAGGTTCCTGCGTGCGCGCCGAGAGCAGATCCTGCCCGAAGATTTGGGTATCGTACGAGCCCGACGGCGACGGGTGCGCGGTTTGCGTCGGTCAGAGGTCGCTGAGCTGGCGTCGGTGAGCCCCACCTGGTACACCTGGCTCGAGCAAGGCCGTGATATCCACGCGAGCGTCGAAGTTCTCGAAGCGGTTTGCCGCGTACTGCAACTCGACGAGCATGCTTCACGGTACGTGCGTCAACTGGCGGGCAAGCCGGTGCAGGAATCATCGGCAAGTCAGCACGCACTTGATCCGGCCGTGGAGTGTCTGCTCGCAGATCTCTTGCCCGCTCCAGCTTGCGCTGTCACCGAGGCCTACGACATGGTGGGCTGGAACACCGCGTTGGCGAAGGTGGTCGGAGATCCCGCGACCATCCCGTCCGAGCAGCGCAACCTCATCCGAATGTGCTTTGACAACCCCGCGTTTCGCGAACGGGTGTCCAGCTGGTCCGCTGTAGCCGAATCGGCCATTGCCGAATTGCGCGTCGTTGCCGCACTGCATCCGCACAGTGATCGACTTCGGCAGCTGATCGATCAGATGAAATCGTCGAATGTCGACTTCCGTGAGGCCTGGGACGCGTTGAACGTCCGGCCGTTCTTCGGCGAGATCGCGACCATCAACGTTGGCGCAGGTGCTGTCCACATCAAGGTGATGGAACTTGTCCTCCGAGACAAAATCCCGCTCACGCTTGTGGTGTTCCAGCCGGTCGACGCTCAAAGTCGAAGCCTGCTAGCGGAACTGGTCGATCCAACAGACAGCTCAACGGACGACTATGCGGCCCCACGGGCGTGGGCGGAGCCGGGGTCCGAGATCGCGGAACACGCCTAGCGCTGAGTCTGGCAAAGGTGGTACGTAACGCCACCACCGTCACGGACGTCATTTCGTTGCGCGTGCCCGCGGTGTCTCAGTACGGTCATCGCGTCTGCTCGAAAACAACGTCCCGCATGACCTCGGACACGACGAACTCGTTCGTCGAAAGCGTTCCTATGCGCGTATTCGAGCCCCGTGCGGCAGCAGGAGGATCCCCGTGTCAGCTAAACCCGCCGTCTCGTTCGACCATCACTCCGCGGAATTCGCGGATGAGCCGAATGGAATTCTCACCGAGCTTCGGAAGCGTTGCCCTGTAGCGTGGACAGAGGCGCACGGAGGATATTGGGTCGTCACGAATTACGAGGATCTCGCAATTATCGTTCGCGACGACATCACCTATTCCTCTCAGCACGACCTCGAGGGCCCCAAGCAGGGAGTGCTGATACCGCCCATTCCCAATCCGTCGGGCATCCTCGAGATGGACCCGCCCGATTTCCGTACCATTCGACGAGCTCTGGCCCCTTATTTCTCACCATCGGCCGTCGCGGCCATGCGCGACGAAATCCTGGAATTAACCACTCGATGCATTGACGATTTCATCGAATCAGGCCGGGGCGACCTGATCGGGCAACTCGCAAGTCCCGTGCCCGCCATGTTAACGGTTCGCTTGCTCGGTCTGCCCTCCTCAGAGTGGCAGCCACTCGCCGACGTGTTCCACAAGGGCGCCTACCTGCCACACACCGAAGAGAACATGGGCCACATTCAGGACATGCTGATCGGTGTCTACGGTCAACTGCTGGAGGCCGTCAAACGACGACGCGAAGAACCGACGGACGACCTCATCTCGGCACTCGCGAACCTCCGTATCGACGGAGAGCTCGTCCCGATCGAGGTCGCGGCGGGTAACTTGCAGCTACTCGCCGCCGGCGGCATCGACACCACCACCAGCCTCATCGGGCACACATTCGTACACCTCGACCATTTCCCGGCGGATCGCCAATACCTCCTCGACGATCCAGACCGAACCAAACTGGCCTGCGAAGAATTGCTGCGCGTCTATCCACCCATACCTGGAATGGCTCGCACCGTAACTTCCGACCACGCGTTCGGGGCTCAAGAGTTCAGCTGCAACGATCGCGTCTGGTTCTCGTGGGGTTCGGCGAATCGCGACCCCAACGTGTTCGACGAGCCCGACGAGATTCGGCTCGATCGATTCCCGAACCGCCATACGTCCTTCGGCCTGGGGGCACACCGATGCCTGGGATCGAATATGGCACGAACCGTCTGGGAGATCGTTGTCGGCGAAGTGTTGCGCCGCCTGCCCGACTACAAAGTCGACCATACCGCGGCGCAGCGATATCCCGACTGCGGCGACATCAACGGGTGGGTTTCGGTGCCGGTCAGCTTCACGCCGGGAAAGCGCATCAATGCCTAGAAAAGGAACGTGCTCAATCATGAAACTCACCGTCGATTCCAACCGTTGCCAAGGCCATACCGTCTGCCACATGGTGGCGCCGGAACTCTTCGTCCTCAGCGAACTAGATGGGCACGCATCGCCCGCTGTGGACGAGGTTCCCGCAGAGCTCATTCATTTGGCGCAAATGGCTGTCGACGGCTGCCCCGAGCAAGCCATCAGCCTCCTGGAGGATGAATGACTTTCTCCGGCCCGCACCGGCGACCGCGGGCGACCGACCCCGAACGGACCAAACCGGTAACAGGCCTGCGTTGAGGCTGTCGAGCAAAGGATGGGAACGACAATGAGAACCAAAGCAGCTGTCCTGTGGCAGCCCAATACACCGTGGAGCGTCGAAGAGATCGAGCTCGATCCTCCCGGGCCCGGAGAGGTGCTCGTCAAGCTCGCGGCCAGCGGGCTGTGCCACAGCGACGAACACCTCGTGACGGGTGATATCCCCTTCGCGCTGCCGATCGTCGGCGGCCACGAAGGCGCCGGCGTGGTCGAGCAGGTAGGTGAGGGCGTCAGCTGGATCGAAGTCGGTGACCACGTCGTCTTCAGCTTCATCCCCGCGTGCGGGCGGTGCCCGAGCTGTTCCACCGGACATCAGAACCTGTGTGACCTCGGCGCCGTACTAGGGGAAGGCATGCAGGTCAGCGACGGAACGAGCCGGCATCACGCCCGAGGCGAAGACCTGAAGATCATGTGCCTTCTCGGTTCCTTCGCACATCACACCGTGGTGAACGAGGCGAGTTGCGTCAAGATCGATCCCCATGTCCCACTTGAACTCGCGTGCCTGCTGGGATGCGGCGTGGTCACCGGGTGGGGATCGGCCGTTTATGCCGCCGAGGTGGCACCTGGTGACACCGTCGTGGTGGTCGGAGTCGGGGGAATCGGCGCGAATGCCCTTCAGGGCGCGAAACTCGCGGGCGCACAGAGCATCATCGCGATCGACCCCGTCGAGTTCAAAAGAGACACGGCGATGAAACTCGGAGCTGGGCATGCCTTCAGCTCGATCGACGAGGCGCTTCCCGCCGTCCAGGAACTCACCAGGGGCCGGATGGCCAACAAGGTGATCATGACGATGGGAGTCGGCTCAGGTCAACTCCTCGGCTCGGCGTTGGCATTGGCGGCCAAGCGGGGAAGGGTCGTGGTGACCAACATCCATCCCGCGGCGGAGTACTCGGCGGCTCTGAGCCTGCTCGACCTGACACTGATGGAGAAGCAAGTCGTGGGCGCCGTTTTCGGCTCAGGCAATCCGCGTTCTGACATACCCAAACTGATTGATCTGTACCGCGAGGGCCAGATTGAACTCGAAGCGCTCGTGACAAACGTCTATCCGTTGGAGGGTGTCAACGAGGGATATGCGGCGATGCGCGCGGGCAGCAACATTCGCGGAGTGCTCCGCTACGAATAGGGGTCTCCGCCGTGCGCTGCAAGGCGCAGAGATTCCGTGACGTGGAAGGAAATTCAATGGGACCGACTATTCCCGAGTTCGAGGGCTTGTACATCGGGGGGCGCTGGACTCCACCGGCGACCGGTGACGTGATCGAGCAGATCTCCCCTATGACCGAGCGCCGGCTGGGGACGGCGCCCGGAGCATCGTCGGCCGATGTCGACCGCGCAGTGGCCGCGGCTCGAAGGGCGTTCGACGAGGGTCCGTGGCCGAGTATGACGGTTCAGGAGCGGATTGCCATCCTGGAGCGGGTCCGCAAGATCTACGCGGGCCGAGCCGAGGAAATCGCTTCGCTGATCACAGCCGAGATGGGTTGTCCCTCTGCGATCGCGGGACTGCTGCAGTCCGGCTATCCCCAGCAGATCCTCGACTATTACCTCGGGTTGGCGGACAGCTGGGACTTCGAGCAGCACCGGGGGAATTCGATCGTCCGCCAGGCACCGGTCGGTGTCGTCGCCGCCATCGTGCCGTGGAACACGCCTCATAGTGCCTTCATGATCAAATTGGCGCCGGCGCTTCTGACCGGCTGCACTGTGGTCGCCAAGCCGTCTCCGGAGACCGCTCTGGACGGTCTCCTCCTCGCTGAGATCTTCGCCGAAGCGGAACTGCCCGACGGTGTCCTCAACGTCATTCCTGCAGGGGCGGAGTCGGGCGAGCACCTTGTGAGCCATCCAGGTGTCGACAAGGTGACCTTCACCGGGTCAACGGCCGCCGGGATGCGCATCGGCTCGATCTGCGGTGGCGCCATTCGCAGGTTCTCTCTCGAACTGGGCGGCAAGTCGGCGGCGATCATCCTCGACGATGCCGACATTTCAGCGGTGGTGAACGGTCTGCGATTCGCATCGTTTCTCAACAGCGGCCAGGTCTGCACCAATCAGACAAGGATTCTCGCGCCCAGTCACCGCTACACCGAGGTGGTCGACGCGTTGTGCGAGATGGTTTCGACAATGACAGTCGGTGATCCGGCCGACCCAGCAACCGAGATCGGACCGCTTGTGTCGCAACGACAGCGCGAACGCGTCGAGCGCTACATCGACATTGGCGTGAAACAGGGAGCCACGATCGCCTGTGGCGGTGGCAGACCGAGCTCCCAATCTGCGGGCTGGTTCGTCGAACCCACGGTGTTCTGCGATGTAGACAACAGCATGACGATCGCCCAGGAGGAGATCTTCGGCCCGGTCGTTACCGTGCTGCCCTATGAGGGCGATGACCACGCCGTGAAGCTCGCCAACGATTCACGTTACGGGCTCGGCGGGGGCGTATGGACATCCAGCGTCGAAAGAGGGAGGAAACTCGCTCGGCGTGTCCGTACAGGGCAGATGGCCATCAACGGCGCCAGCAGTGAGGCCACCACGCCATTCGGCGGCTTCAAACAGAGCGGTATCGGACGCGAGGCAGGGCCAGAGGGATTGCTGAACTACGTTGAGTTGCAGACCATATCGTGTCCTGCCTGAGTCGCGAGAACGGCGAAAGAACGGTGACAAGTGAGCCTTACTGACCGGCGCAGCGCCGTGCAGACCCGGGTTGATGTAGCAGGTGTCGGATGGCTGACACCAAGCGATTCGGCGGGTTCCGATCCGTGGATCACTCAGCGTGATGCCCTGGACGGGCTTGCCGAACTTCTCAGTGACTCCGCCGTCCGGACGATCATCGTGGCTGGCGTACCACTCGCGATTCTGAACGGATGCCCGTATGACGACGCCGATTCTTTCGATGTCGGTCTTACCGAACGCTTTCGTCAAGTCAGCAGGCAGCTGTGGAACTCGTCGAAGACGCTCATCATTCGCAGGCGTATCGACGGAACTGCGCCGTCCGCGACCGATGATCAACCCGCCTACGTCGAGCCGCTCACCGAACGGGAGATGCAGGTCTTGGCGATGGCGTGCGAGGGATTGTCCGCTCGCCAAATCGGCGACCGCTTGTTCATCAGTGAGCGCACGGTCGAATCGCATGTGAGTAACGCATACCGCAAACTCGGTATCCGTTCACGCATCGAACTTGTCAGACGTGCAACACAGTTCGGATTCTGAGATGAGGTGGCGCCGCGGCTACTGAAGCGTTTCCTTCGTGCGGTCCAGCACAGATCTTCGGAGCCATCCCGCCGACGTCATCCGAGGAGACTGGCCAGTCCGGTCAATGACTCAGGATCACTGAAGTCGACAGGAATCGCAGTTCCATCGATGTCGAAGGTGAGCCGATGTGCACCGGAGACGGTAGCCACCTCCATGGTTGTACAGCCGTCAGGGCCCATGGTGTGCGGTCCGTAATATTCGCCGGCCGGAGAAGCCCAGATATCCCCGGGACCGAGCCACTGACCGTCGACCTCGACTGACCCCGCGACGACGAGCTCCAGGCGGTCGCTGCTGTGACAATGTCGGGCAAGGACATAATGGGGTGGGTATTTGATGACGACGACGATCGGCGTCCGTTCGTCAGTCGGATCACCCAGCACGTGAACCGCTGTCTTCAATCCCTGCATGTCGCCCGCTGCGGCGATGGTTGCGGCCCACCCAATTCCGGGTGGAGCACTCTGCCAATAGTCTGGATCGGTCGAGCGCCATATCTTCATTGTTGACTCCTACCTCGTTGCGTTTTGCACCACGCTGCCGGCGAAGAAACCGCTACGCCTTGAGACCCGCTACCTCGGTGTGACAACCGGGCGAGGTGTGAACTCGACCTCGAGCGAGTCGTAACTCAGAGTGCCCCCATTACGGATCGTTGGACCGCACTTGTCGAGTACTCGGATGTCAGGCATCCGTTTGAGGATCTCTTCCAGTGTCACTCGAACTTCGAGCTCGGCAAGGGGCGCACCGACGCACCTGTGGATTCCGTTGCCGAAGGTGATATGCGGATTCCTTCCGCGATCCAACCGAAACTCTTCGGGATCTGTGAACCGTTCTTCGTCGTGGTTGGCTGAACCGAACAACAACAACACGCGGTCACCAGGATTGAACGTAAACCCATCCACATCCACTTCACGCCGCACGGTACGCGCCGGACAATGCGCCGGTGCCGCCATCCGCAGCACTTCCTGCACCGCCCGATCGACCAAGGTCGGATCCGCGATGAGTTGCGCGCGAACGGTGGGAAACTGGTCCAGAAGCACCACGCTTGCAGTAAGGGCGGCGACCGTTGTCTCCAATGCGCCGCCGATCGCGGTGAACACCAAGCCGATACATTCCTCATCGGAGAACGGAGTGCCCGCCTTCGTCACATGAGTGGCTATCGATGAGATGAGATCGTTTTTCGGTCGCGTCCGTGCTTTCTCCAGGGTGCCGACGATGAACTCGAAAAGTTGCTGACCCGCCGATGCGGCAGTCGAAGGGTCTCCGTCGGGCGGTGCCATCATCGTGTTCAGCCATCCGTAACACCGTTCTCCGTCATGCAAATCGAACCCGAAGAACTCCGCAACAACCTGACCGGGTAGCCGAGCTGCGAACTGAGCTATGAAGTCACCCTTACCCTCGCTGATGAAGGTGTCGATGAGTTCGGTGACCCTTTCGCGGACCATTGGTTCGTAGCTGGCCGTCGCCTTGGGGGTCAAGAACGGCATGAACACACTACGGTATTCGGTGTGCTTCGGAGGATCCGATTCGGTCGGTATCCCGCGGCCCGGAAACGGTAATGGCGGCAGTACGATGCCGTCTCCGGAAACGAAGACGTCGGGCTGACGCAGTATCCTCACGACAGTGTCGTACTTGCTCACCACCCAGAAGCCGCCGAGCTTGTCCGAGTGCGTGACTGGGCACTTCTCACGCATCACGCGGTATACGTCTGAGGCTCGCTCAGCGAAGCCCTCTGCGGTCTGGTCAAAGTGGTCGCGGATCTCCGCAAACTCAGTGGCGGTCATTGTCCTCCCTAGCCACGCGCAGGTGCAGTGTGGAGTCTATGATCAGCAACCGCTCTGGGAATCCGTACCACTACCGAGCCGGTCCGGAGTTCCCCGCGTCACCATTCCGGGATTCTTGGTCAGCCCATCTTAGGCTCTGCGCCGATGACGCCCTGCTTTTCGAGTTCGGCCAACTCGTCCTCGCCGCATCCGATGCCAGCGAGTATCACCGCGTTGTGCTGGCCCAGCGTCGGCGCGGCCACCCTGTTGTACTGCCACGGGCCGGCGGAGAACCGAGCGGGGAAGGTGTCGTACCGCGCCTGGCCGAGAATCGGGTGGTCGACGGTTTCGAAGAAGCTCCGCGCCCGCAGCTGAGCCAATTCTCCCTGACGGTGCGGAGCAATCACCTTGCCGACCGGTATGCCGGCCGCCCATAGCTGCTCGACGATGTCATCGGCGCTGCGAGTCGCGCACCAATCACTGATCGCCGCGTCGACGGCGTCATGGCGTTCGCGACGAGCTCGCACATCTGTTAGTTCGTCGGCGGGATCTACGTCCGGGATGACACCGCGAAGCGCGCACCACTGGTCCTCGGTTTCTACCGCGATCGCCACCCAGCAGTCGAGGCGATCAAACTCGTCGATGCTGGCACTCAGATACAGCCCTTGTGGCGCGGCGCTCAGTCCGCGGTTTCCATCGCGCATCATCAAGTGCCCGGACGCGCTGTACTCGATGACTTGCTCGGCGGCGATGTTGAGTGAGGCGCCTATCATCGGCGCCTCGACCAGGACTCCCTCTCCGGTGCGGTCGCGGTGCAGCAACGCTATCAGCGTGGCTGTCAACGCGTGGAGCGCCGCATTAGGGTCACCGACCGACTGTGCCTCCTGTGGCTTCTCGTCCGGATACCCGGTCAGCCAGGTGATCCCCGACGCATCCTCGATGATGGGCGCGAAGGCTGGCACGTCACGCCACGGCCCGTCCAGCCCGAATCCCGGCATACGCACCATGATCAGGTCAGGCCGGCGTGAGCTGAGTTCCTCGTAACCCAACTTGAGGTTGTCCATAACCCTGGCGCTGAAATTCTCGACCACGACATCACAAGTGGCAACCAGGTCGAGGAACAGTTCACGGCCGCGCTCGGCGCGCAAGTCCAGCGTCAGCCCGGATTTGTTGGTGTTGGCTCCGGCGAAATTCGGCACCCATTCCTGCCATTGCGGATCCTTACCGACCCGACGCAATGAGTACATGCGGTACAGATCAGGTCGGCCGATCGACTCCAGATGTATGACCTCGGCTCCGAACATCCCCAGAAGTCGGGTGAAGAACGGGCCGGCGAACAGTGACGTGAGATCGAGAACGCGAATGCCGGACAGCGGCAGTTCCACCGATGTGTCCTCGTCGCGGGCGTGATGATCGCCGATCGCGTCGGTCATGACGTCATCGACAGCAGTTTCGCCCAGTGCCGGCGAGGGCCCGAAGTCCCGCATGGGAACTCCATGCAATGTGTAGGGCAGGGACGGTTGAAGAAAACCGCCGCTGGGATTCTCTACGAATGCTTTCCGGTCGACGAAGTGATCGAACGTCGGAATCGTCTCGCCGTTTCCGATCGGCGAGTTGGGAATGAGGAAAGCGCTAGCCAACTCCCGCACTTCATCGGTCGTGCGCTCGGAGGTCCACTTGGTGATCAGCGCCGCGATCGCAGAGCCGTTGTCGGAACGAGTGTCCACGCGCAGCAGATTGGGATCATCCGCCCACTCGGGGTGTTCGACCATCGCGCAGAAGTCGAGCCATTGTTGACCGGTGCCGACCATCGTTCCCACATAACCGTCGCTGGTTTCCTCGACGCCGGGAACATGGACCGACCGTTTGACCTTCAACGGCGTTCCAGCGACGTCGAAGCACGTGATCGGTGAGTAGCCGAACAGCCATTGGCACAACGCTTCGAGAATGGAGATGTCGACAAGTTGGCCGTGTCCTGCTCGCAACTGGGCGATCCTGGCAACCAGCGTCGCGACACCCCCGGTGATGCCGGCCGCCCACTGGTCTTGCCGCCCACCGACATAGACGGGCGGACGCTCTGGCAGTCCCCTCGCCCAGATTCCGCCCGACCATGCCTGCAGAGTCAGATCGGACGCCGGCCGTCCCGCCCACGGTCCGTCCAGCCCGAAGGGGGTGATCGCGGTGACGATCAGGTTGGGCGCGTCGTCATGCAGACGCGTCGGCGCCAGCAGCGGATGGGCAGCGAGCCCCGTGCCAGGCGACCATACGACGGCATGCGATCGGCCGATGATGCCTCGGGCCTGATCGACATCTCTGGCGCTGTTTGGATCCAGTACAACGCTACGCTTGGATGCCGAAAGGTACTGAAAGAGCGGACTATCAGTGCCTGCAGGGAGGCGCTCGGATGATGCCGACCAGCGCCGCAGCGGATCACCCGTTGGATCTTCGAGTTTGACGACCTCTGCACCGGCATCGACCAAGAGCTTGGTGCAATAGGCTCCCGCGATCCCACTCGACAAATCGACAATGGTGAAGCCGTCCAACGGTGGCCGTGCGTTCGGGGCCTCGACCACTGCAGTCAGCCTTTTGTCGAAAGGACGGGCGGCTCTGCGGGCGTGAACTGGAACACCCGCGCGGCATTGCCCACCATCACCTTGTACATCCCTTCCTCCCCGAGCGGTGCGAGCTGATCGTGGCAGAGTTTGAGCGAGTCCGGCCATGAGCCGTCGGAATGGGGAAAATCCGTCTCCATCATGACGTTGTCGATACCGATCCGGTCGATGTTGGCGATGCCCACCGGATCGTCCATGATGCAGCCGAATACGTGCTTCCGGAACAGCTCCGAAGGCTCAACATCCGGATCGACGATCTTGCGGCTGAACTCCCGTTTGGTGTACTTGCCGGAGGCGTAATCGGCGGTGTAGTCACCCTCGCGGGCCCACCGTTGCCGATCGAGCGCGTGGTCCATCCACTCAAGCATGTAGGGCATCCAACCGACCTGTCCTTCGGACAGCACGATCTTGAGATTCTCGTATTGGAAAAACAGGCCGCTGAACATCCAATCCCAAAGGCACTGAATGGCGTTGATGACCGGACCGCCGCCGACCTGAATAATCGACGGTGCGTCGTCGGCGGTGGTCGGAATCTTCGACGACGACCCGATGTGCATGCAGATCGGCAATCCGGTCTCGTTCGCGACCTCGAACAGCGGCTCCCAGTACCCGTCCTTGTTGTGGATGGAGGGCAGGCCGAGAGTGGCGGCGTTCTCAGAGAAGATGATGCCGCGCGCGCCCTTCTCGATCGCGCGACGCGCTTCCGCGGCCGCAAGGTGGGCATCCCACATCGGGATCAACGCCAAGGGCAGGAACCGGCCGGGGTACTGCCCGCACCAATCCTCGATGATGTGGTCGTTCCAGGCCTGCACGCACAGCAGTGCGAGTTCTTTGTCCTTGGCTTCAGCGAACGCCTGACCGCAAAAGCGCGGAAAGGTCGGGAAGTTCGTCTGCGTCAGGATGCCCGCGATGTTCATCGCTTCGATTCGGGCGGTCGGGTCATAGCACGAGGGATGCACCGAGTCGTAGTTGACAGGCGCCAAGCTCCAGTCATCCTTTTCGCGACCGATGACGGCCGACACGCCGGCGACGCCCCAACGGGCATCCTCGTACGCCCAGACATCCTGACCGTCGGGCATACGGATCACCCTGGGCGCGGTGTCCTGATACTTCGCGGGTAGCCGCTTGGTCCACACGTCCGGCGCTTCAACGATGTGGTCATCGACCGACACCAACCAATCCGTCCTCACGCGACACGCACCTTTCTGATATCGGCATCTGTTGTCAGTCAACGTAGGAGTAGGCGCCAGCGTGGGCCTCCGTACCCGTACGGAAAGGCTTGGGTGGAGCACGTGAGACTCGGACTCACAAGGGCCCGCGGCGGAACTCACCAGAGTCGGGGATCGAGAGTGACGGCGCTGCGTACCAGCCGGGTGCAGACGCGCACGAGTGCAGGAGTCACTGGGTCCACGCCGCGTTCATTGCGATCGGCTTGGCCGATGCGCCTGCGCCATCTGCAATCGCACGCCGGAATCAAACGCCGCTCATTGTGGGTGGCCGTGTACGAAATATACTGCTGTGCAGATTTTTCAAAAATAAGACGGGCTCGCGAGCTAAGTGCTCATAACCGGACACGGCGAACTCGACGTAGCGGAACAGTCAGCGCGACGAGAACTCGGGATCTCGGAATGGTGATGGAAGGGCCGCCGCCGCCGCCCTGACCGAATGGCATATCAGCAATGATATTTGTCGATATGGCAAGCCACCGGCATATCCATCTTTCCATGGCGCGCACGACTGCGGCGCTGGTCTCCGCGGTTGGTGGGCCGGCTGAACCTGAATCGCCTAAGGGTCAGTCGATTAGAGCATAACTCCACGGCATCGCAGATGTGTTCCCCGACAGCGGCCAACCCGTCCCCCGTTCGTCCGTCTGACCCACTGTTGATCGTCAGCCGAGCTGAGCATCCGACCGCAAAAGTCCGTACTCGTACGGACGTGTCTGCAAGAGATCAGGGGGTCGATTCGCGTTGCGCACGCTGCGCTTCGCGTGCTAGCGGGGCGACTTCGGTCAGCGCCACGCGGACGGCCTCCATGTCGACGGCGGCTGCCAGCTCGTCGGCTCCGGCGAAGCGCAGCATGGCGTCGAGACGGTTGGCGATCGCATCCAAGGCCCACGTGAGCATGTCCCCCCCGGCCGCCTGGTCATAGGGCACGACGATCTGGCGTACACCCCATTCGATGTAGTGGTAGTGCGCGTCCTTATCGAAGCAGTCGAAGCGCAGATACTCTTTTTTGTCCTGTGTGCCAAGCACATGCAGTGAGACTCCGGCCGCGTCAATCGTCGGGTTCTCCGCAGACACAAGCTCTTCACCGAACCCTGCCTTCAGCGTCTCGACGTCAACCTGACGAAATTCGACTCCCAGGGTCACGGCGCCGGCCGGAAAGAATGTCGTGTCATCCTCCACGAGCGGCAACGGGTCGATCTCGTAGGTGACGCCGAGCTGAAAAGTCGCCATTGGGTCCTCATTTCGTATGCAGCGATGTAGAGCCGATTGCCCATAACTACCACATCGGTTACCTCCCGCAATCCGAAGGTGTACGGAGGTTGTGGTGGGCCCGAAATGGCACAGTCTTTTGCTATGCAGGACCATCCGTATGTCATCGACGTCCACAATCACATTGGAGCGTCGTCGGTGATATCGAGCCGTGGCGAAACGACCGATATGGATAAGGAGTTGTCAGCGCGTGCGCAAACCCTCGCCGCCCGGGGAGTCACGCAGGCGATTGCCATCGCGAGTCACGATTACCTACGCCCGAACGGCATCGCAGACAACCGCAAGGTCAACGACGACATCGCTATGGTTCGCGCGCGGCGACCAGACCTGTTCCCCGCCGCCGTCGGCATTGTCGAACCACTCAACGGGCCGCGGGGTCTGGAAGAACTCGACCGCTGCAAGAACGAACTCGGCCTGCACGGCATCAGCTTCCACACCCGGCTGCAGGGCGTGTCCCTGGACAGTCGTTGGGTTCGCGAGTATTTGAGTCGAATGGGAGAATTGGGGCTTGTCCCGTTCCTGCATTCCATCGGCGAGTCGTCTTCAGAGTCTCTTTGGAAGATCGATGTGCTCGCGGCGGACTTTCCGGATCTGCCGATGATCGTCTTGGATGCGTTCTCCACGTTCGAACAATCACAGTTCGTGCCGCATGTCGCCGCACGACGACCGAACCTCATGTTCGATACCGCGCTAGCGCACGGCTTCAGCGTCGTGATGTACCTCATCTCACGGTGTGGCGCCGACCGAGTGATGTACGGCAGCGATCTTCATTCCAGCGCCAGCGGGATACCCGGTGTCACCGAACTGTTCAGAGAGATCCTGGCCTCATCTCTCGGCGACGCAGACAAGGCAGCAGTGCTCGCGGGAAACGCCGCACGCATCCTCGGGCTCGATCGCGCTGTCAACACGCAAAGCTCCGCCCATGTCTGATATCCCGAGCACTTTTCCTCTCCGGGACATCAAGGTGCTCGAGCTCGCGCAGCTGCTGCCGGGTCCGCTGTTGGCCAGGAAGCTCGCTGATCTCGGAGCCGACGTCGTCAAGGTCGAGCCGCCACACGGCGACCCGATGCGGTCATTTCCGCCGATCATCAATGAACGCTCTGTCATGTTCGAAGCGGTCAACAGGGGTAAACGCAGCATCGTGTTCGATCTGCGCACGCCGGAGGACCGCGCGCGCTTGGATGTGCTGATCGATACCGCCGACGTGGTGGTCGAGGGCTACCGGGTGGGCGCACTTGCCGCCTTGGGCGTCGACCTCGAGCGCGCCCGGAAGCGGCGGCCCGAGCTGGTGGTGTGTTCGATCTCTGGATTCGGCCAGAACGGGCCGCTTGCCCAGCTTCCAGCTCACGGGCTGAACGTCGACTTCCTCTCGGCGAGCCTCGCCGTGACGGGCGAGGAGGGCGACTACCGGTTGACGACGGATGTGTCATACGGCGTCGAACTGGGTGCTCTGAACGGGGCGACCGCGGTGCTGGCGGCGTTGCTTCGGGCACGGACTACCGGGCGCGGCGCCTGGCTGGACGTATCCTGCTGGGACGCAAGCGTTGAGGCGCACCGGCTGAATCTCTATCCGATGCTCGCCGGACAGCCGATTCCCGGCTTGACGGGTTCACACTCGCCGATGCAAAGCATCTATCGGGCGCAGGACGGCGCGTTCGTTCAGATCATGGCCACCGAGCAGCGCCTGTGGCGAAACTTCTGGAACGCGCTGGGTCGCGGCGACCTCGCCCACGATTGGCGGCAGCGTGACTACATCGACGAGACCGAGTGGACGGGTGACAGGCAACTGCGCGAGGAGATAGCGGCCATAATCGCCAGCGCGCCGGGCGCCGAGTGGACACGTCGCTTCACCGAATGGGGGGTCGCGGGATGTGCGCTGCTGACCGAAGAGCAGGTCGTCGAGCATCCCCACCTTGCTGCCCGCCGGCTCGTGGGAACGTCGTCGGAGACGTCTCTGCCGTTCATCGCCGACCCGGTGTGCTTCGCCGACGAGAACTGGCGGCCAGGTGCCGACGGCGCGGCGGCGCCGAGGCTCAACGCCGACGAGAAAACCGTCCTGCGGTCGTGGGCCGGAGAGGCCGTATCCGATCAACCGGCGGAAAGGCGATGATGGAGCTCAATGCCCACGCGAGGCATTCGCGTTCCTCAGATCTCGCGTCGTCCGACGGGCAGTCATCTGGTGAGCCGGCGCGACGCAATGCGCGACGGTACGCGTCGCGAGGAGTGAGCCATCGAGAGTTCGACATGGTGGCGCACATCTTCGGGTTTCGCGATGTTGGTGAAATGGCCGCATTCGCCGCGCAATTGGCTGAGAAGAAGGCCCAACAACCCTAGAGTCACGAGTACGACCACCGGCGTGCCGCCTTGTGGTGCGCATCGGATGACGCGTCACCGCGCGCGAGCGGTGAACCTCTCAATGGTGACCATGACATCCTCGCCGGCCATCGATTCCCCTTCGGCCGCCAACGCGAAGTCAATCGTGCGGTCGATGGCCTGGCGAAGGTGCATGTTCAGCGCCCGCTTCGTGTCCCGGACAGCCTGACGCGGTTGGTCGGCAAGCCGTGCCCCGAGCTCGAGTGCAACCGTCATGACCTGGGAACGTGGCGCCAGACGGTTGGCGATCCCCAGCCGCAGGCATTCCTCGGCTGTCACCCGGGTCCCCAGGAGAAGATGCTCTTTGGCGCGGAGCATACTCATGTAAGACGGCCAGAGCGAAGCCCCTCCGTCACCAGCCACCACACCGACGGACACGTGAGGGTCGGCGATATATGTGTCGTCGGCGATGACAACGAGGTCAGACAGCAACGCCAGCGTTGCCCCGATGCCCACTGCCGGACCGTTCACCGCAGCCACCACCGGCAGCTCACACGAGATGGCGGCATGTATCAATCGCTCCGCGGTGCGAATCGTTCGCCGCCGCAACACCGGATCGTCGTGGACCTTCCTCAGATGGGTCATGTCGCCGCCCGCGCTGAACGATGCGCCGGCACCGGTGATCACCACCGCGCAGGCGCCGTCGTCGGTATCCAGTTCTCGCCACGTGTTGACGAGCGCCTGGTGCATGTCGTCGTCCACAGAGTTGTAGCGGTCGGGCGCATTGAGGGTGATCACTCGAACAGAGTCATGCGCCTCCACCAGAACATGCGGCGCGAACTGGGCGTAATTGGACATCGGAACCTTCCGGGTGAGTCGAGATCACGCACCGCTCACAGCGAGCGGGCGATCAGCTCCTTCTGAATCTCGTTGGAGCCGCCGTAGATCTTTTGAGCGCGCGCGTCGCAGTACAGCCGGGCGATGGGATACTCGCGCATGTAGCCGTAGCCACCGAACAGCTGCAGACACCGATCGATGACCTCGCATTGCACATGGGTGAGCCACCACTTGCACATGGCCGCGGTGGCGGTATCCACGCCTTCGACCGAGTGACGCACAATGCAGTTGTCGAGGAACTCGCGTGCCACCCGCGCCAGCGTGGCACACTCGGCGAGTTCGAATCTCGTGTTCTGCATCTCGATCAACGGCGCGCCGAAGACCTCCCGTTCTTTGGCGTAGCGCACGGTGTACTCGACCGCGAGTTCGGTGGCGCCGACTGCGTTGATCCCGATGATCAGGCGTTCCTGGGGTAACTGGGCCATCATCTGCGGAAAACCGCGGCCCTCGACGCCGAGCAGCTGATCAGCGGGGACCCTGACGTTGTCGAAGGACAACTCCGCGGTGTCCGACCCCTCTTGCCCGATCTTGTGCAGCACCCGTCCGACGGAGAATCCGGGAAGCGTGGTATCGACGATCAGCAGCGAGATACCGCGCCCACCGGCGGAGGGGTTGGTCTTGGCAGCCACCACCACGAGATCGGCCGTGGAACCGTTGGTGATGAATGTCTTTGCACCATTGAGGATGTACACATCGCCGTTGCGCACAGCGGTGGTACGGATGTTCTTGAGATCAGTGCCCGCTTCCGGTTCTGACATCCCGAGAGCCGCCACGACTTCGCCGGTCGCCATGCGTGGCAACCACTGCCGTTTCTGCTCTTCGGTTCCGTAGGACACGAGATAGTCCGCGACCACACCACTGTGAATCGCGTTGCCCCACGACTTGTCCCCGGTCCGCGCATAGGCCGAGGCGATCGCGGCGTGATGCAGGAAGCCGCCTCCTCCCCCGCCGTACTCTTCGGGCACCGTCGCGCAGAGGAGGCCGAGCTTGCCGGCGCGGAACCAGAATTCGCGGTCCACACAGTGATTGCGAGTCCACTTTTCGCTGTGCTGCTCGACTTCTGAGGAGAGAAACTCCCAGGCCATATCGTAAAGCTCGGCGATTTCATCGGTCGCCCAGGAAGGACGTGTCGGGCTCATTCAGCCTCCCTTAGTGTGACTGTCGCGATACCGGTCAGTGTGCGCGTGCCGTCGGCCAGCACCACTTCGAGGTCTACGGTGGCGACCGGTTCAGAATTGACGCGCTCAATGGTCGTGATCACCCCGCGACACGTCGGCTGGCCGTGAACCGGTGTGATCGATACGAACCGCACGCTGAAGCTACGCAGTTGCGCCTGCGGCAGCCAGTCCGTCATGAGGCGCGCGAGATAGGCCATCGACAACATCCCATGACAGATGACGTCGTCGAGACCCGCCGAGCGTGCCACGTCGATGTCGACATGAATCGGGTTGTGATCTCCCGAGGCGCAGGCGAACAGCGAGAGTGCACCCCGGCTGATCGGCGCAAGCTTCAGGGGCGGTAGGACATCGCCGACCTTGCCGGCAACCGCCGTACTCACGAGAACTCCATACGGCGAACGACGATCACATTGCGCAGCTCAGCGACCGGCGCACCGTCGCAGGTCACCTCCGTCTCACGGATCAGGAAGCGTAGCGCCCCGTCACGTTTGTGATGGTCGCCGACGATCCGCGGGGAGAAGTGCAGAACCTCACCCGCCACAGCCACCCGGTGATACACGAAATCTTGTTCACCGTGCAAGATCTGACGCATATCGATTCCCAGGCTCTCCAGCAGCGAAGGTGTATCCACACCGTCGCGCTCAAGACCGAAGAGAAACGTCGGCGGTATCGGCAGGTCTTCGTGGCCGGCTTGACGCGCGGCCTGCAGATCGGTGTAAACCGGGTCCTGCTGACCGGTGGCCTGCGCGAAGAACCGAAGCCGGCTCCGCTCTGCCACTGCCGTGAAGAAGGTCAATTCGAGACCGGCGATACCCTGCGTCGTGCTGCCCGCGGGCATCATGCCGAGAAGATGAACTCGGCCGGTCCGGCAGGAAGGTGCCCAAGCGCGGCGGGCAACTCATCGACCGTCCAGCGCCGGTCGATCTCGAACAGCTCCTGCTCGGTCCAGCACTGTTGGCGTGCGATGCGACCGCCCACGATGCCGAACACCTCGCCGGACAATGCACATTCCGGTGAGGCCAGCCAGGCGACGAGCGGTGACACGTTCTCGGGAGCCCACTTGTCGAACCCCTCCTCCTGTCCGATCCGATCGCTGAGGCCGGGGGTGCTTTCGGTCAGCCTGGTTCGTGCTACCGGGGCGATAGCGTTGACCCGCACGCCGTACCGCGCGAGTTCCCGTGCGGCCACGAGGGTCATCGTCGCAATACCCGCTTTCGCCGAGGCGTAGTTGATCTGTCCAGGGTTACCACGCAGGCCAGATCCCGACGACGTGTTGATCACCGACGCGTCGACCGCCCGCCCCGCCTTGGACTCGGAGCGCCAATAGGCCGCAGCATGGTGCAGGGTGCAGAAGTGCCCCTTCAGGTGTACGTCGATCACCGAATCCCAGTCGGCCTCGGACATGTTGACCAGCATGCGGTCCCTAAGAATCCCGGCATTGTTCACAAGGATGTCCAGGCGGCCGAAGGTCTGCACGGTCAACGCGATCATGTCCTGCGCTGCGCCCCAGTCGCTGACACTTCCGAAGTGGGCCACCGCCTCACCACCTGCCGCCTGGATCTCGGCGACGACCTCACTGGCCGCATTGTTGTCGCCGCCATCACCTCGAAGCCCACCGCCCGTGTCGTTGACGACGACCCGCGCCCCCAGCTGCGCCAGCAGCAACGCATGCGCCCTACCCAGACCACGTCCCGCCCCGGTCACAATTGCCGTGCGTCCCTGAAGTGATGTCACAAAACCCTTTTCGTGATAGTTCTCGATCCCAACAATGAAATTCTCCGCTGTGCGTCACTGCGTGGGCAGAGCCACGAGCGGGTGCCGGTACACCTCCGCGGCGGTTCCCGACGTGAGGCGCTTCTGCACATCCATATCCAGGCTGGAGATCTGGTACTCGATGAACTCCTGCGTGTCGGGCCAGGTGGAGTCCGAGTGCGGATAGTCGACCTCCATCATCACGCGGTCTTCCCCGATGACATCGAGAAGCCGGTACGCAGTCGGGTCGAAGAACGAGGTGTACCAGAAGTTGCGGGCGAGAACCTCGTTCGGAGTCAACGTGTCTGACCATGTCGAGTTCATGCCGCCGTCGTTGTCCTTGTTAAACCTGCTCTCCAGGAAACTGAGACGGTCGACCAGCATGGGCACCCATGCGATCCCGCTCTCGGACAACACGATCTTGAGTTCTGGGAACTTGGAGGCCACCCCCGCGAAGAGCCAGTCGGTCGCGGCGGCGAACGCGTTGATCTCGAACAAGGCCGCGATCACGGGCGGCGGCGAATCCTTCGACGGCACCATCGTCTGAGAGGACGAGCCGACATGAAGGTTGATCACGGTGCCGGTCTCGGCGCAAGCGGCGAAGAACGGGTCCCACTTGCCCGAGTACAGGGAGTCGAAGCCCAGCGCCTCCGGGTTCTCGCTGAAGCTGACGGCCTTGAAGCCGCGCTCGGCGTTCCGCCGGATCTCCTCGGCTGCGACTTGGGGGTCCGGCAGCCAGGTCACCTGCTGTGCGATGAATCGGTCGGGATAAGCTCCCACCCACCCTTCGGCGATCCAGTCGTTGTAGGCCCGCATGGCCGCCAATCCCAGTTCGGGGTCGGAGAACTTCGAGAACCGCTGGCCGCAGAACCCGAAGACCATCGACGGGAAGCAGAGCGACGCGGCGACGCCGTTGACGTCCATGTCCTTGACCCGCGCGTGCACGTCATAGGTGCCTGGCCGCACCTCGTCGAAACGCACCGGCCCACCGGTCCGCTCGGCCGCGGGCCAGCTGGACATCGCGTTGGCTCCGGAGTTCATGATCCGTTCGTCCTCGAACTGCCACCACTCCATACCTTCATCGTCTTCGACCACACGCGGGGTCTGATCGGCGAACTTCGCCGGCATCCGGCCGAGGAAGGTTTCGCGCGGCTCCATCAGATGGTCATCGACGGAGATCAGCGGCAGATAGAGGCTCCGGGGCTCGGGGTCGGGAACGAGGGTCCGCTGACGGTGAACCACTCGGCCTGCGTTGTGCTGTTCGTCGAGGCGGTCGTTCAGATCGATTGGCATGCTAGGCGCTTTCGTTTCCGGGGTTGGTTAGGAACTCGGGGAGGTACAGGGCAACGCCTGCCATCCGCGAACGGTGGGCGAGGGAGCGGATGGCAACTGATCGACCGGCACCGCCAGTCGTAGCCCCGGGTGGTGACGGACCAGCGCCGTCAGGGCTGAAACCATCTCCATCCTGGCCAGATGCATACCCAGGCACAGGTGGGTGCCGGGGCCGAAGGCCAGATGCGCTGAGGAGTCACGGGTGATGTCGAACCGCTGTGGGTCATCGAAGATCAGCGGGTCGCGGTTGGCGGCGTGCAATATGCAGATCACCTGATCTCCGGCGGGCACGCGATGGTCTCCGACCTGCACGTCCTCGAGGGCGACGCGCGGAACAACGAACCGCTGTGCGCCGTCGAAACGCAACACCTCCTCGACTGCCCCCGCGACAAGTGACGGGTCGGCGGTCAGGCGGTCCCATTGATCGCGGTGCGACATCAGCAGCACCACCGTGGTGGCGATCGAGTTGGCGGTCGTCTCATGTCCGGCCATGATCAACAGGATCAGGTTGCCGATGAGCTCAGCGTCACTGAGCCGGTCCCCTTCGTCAGCCGCGGTGACAAGCTCACTGATCAGATCGTCGGCAGGGTGAGCACGCCGCGCCTCGATGAGCTCCGCGAAATAATCCCCGAAGAGACGCAGTGCTTCGCCGGCTTCCGCGGGGCTGCTACCGCCGCCGTGCCCGGTGCGGTCCATGTTCAGCACCGCATCGCTCCATCGTTCCCATTTCTGGTGATCCTCGGCCGGCACGCCGAGGATCCGGCAGATCGCTCGTTCCGGAATCGGCAGTGAATACAGCTTTTTGAGATCGAAATCGCGGTCCCGAGGTAGCGCGCGGGCCAACTCGTCGGCCAGATCGTCGACATATCTGGCCCATCGGCCCACTTGGCGCGGCATGAAGGGCGGCCGATGGAACTTGCGCAGTCGCGTGTGCCCGGGGGGATCGGTGAACAACATCATCGCCGCCTGGCAGGCCGCCATCTTCCGCACCTGCGGCCGCGGATCGTCGGTCAGAAACTGCATCTCCAGGCCGGCGCGCGCCGCGCGGCTGAATCGGGTGTCACGCAACACGTTGCGCACCTCGGAATGGCCAGCCACCAACCATGTTCCACCGCCCAGCGGTAGCACCCGGTGACCATCGAGCAGTTGCTCGTAGAACTGCTCAGGGGACTCACGGAATACCGGATCAGACAAAAACCGCACCGCGTCCGCAATCAACCCCTCGGCGACATCTGCAGCCGACATGGAAGCGCAACTCCTTTCGGCCGGCTTTGCTTGCCAGGCCCTCACACAGGACGGCACCGAAGTCGTTGGTCAAAGCCCGCCAAGTGACGGTGCCTACGCTACGAGCCGACACCGGTCGCAGCTTCAGTACCAGTACGGATTCGTCATCAAGGCGGTCGGGTGGCCCCGGACCCGCACCTGCCCCGGAACCATCTTGGTGGTCAGGGTTTTACTGCTCGGTCATGCTTCGCGGTCGTCGTTGCCCGATCACCGCTGTACGGACCGGTGGCGATAACCCGACGGCAACCGCCCGCCGGTACCACAGAGGAGTTCAGTTGGTCCTCTGACTCGACGCGGGAACCGAGCTTTTCGCCTGCTGCACCCAGAACGTGCCGGCGCGCGCGTCAACGGCGTTGCGGCCCTTGAGTTCGAGCTTCGCAGCACCGCGGGTGAGGTAGGCACATTGAATGCCTTGTTCCTGCAGATGCCACGGGCGTGCCCAGCCGTCGTGGGTCCGGTCATCGAGCCTCACCAGCGGTGTTGCATCAGATGCGCTGTTTGTGGCCTCAGTACGCGCGCTGAAGATCGTCGGCTGGCGATAGCTGTAGGTGGCGAACAGCGTCACCATTTCGGGAATCGCCGCTGCGTCGCAGCCCGCTAGTACCCGAAACTCGATTTCGAGCAGCTCGAAATCCGTTGACGCCTCGAGCAGTGCATACTCGAGACCCGAAGGCAGACACCAGGAGTCGCGAGCACTGAACGACTCCTCACCGATTCCATCCAGATCGAACCATGCGGTGCCGGCGACAAGAAGGTTGAGCCGGTAGCCTCTGGTGCGCCGCCGCCACGGCGGATGCGGCCACGGCCGCGCGGGATCGGCCCGCAGCACCCGGCCGATCACCTGGCCTCGGGTCGCCGCGGACACCGCCGGCATGTCGCGGCACACGACCGCAGGGAACTCGGCGAGGCGCACGAAACTGTCGGGCCGCGAATGGTCGAATACCGTGATCGCTGAATCACGGGAAGTGTTCGGTCCCGCCGTGTGAAGAGGAACGTCCTCACAGGGGCGGGGTAGTTCGAAGTCCGGAAGCTGTGCGATCCAGACGGCGAGATCAGTTTCCACGGGACCGGAACGAACGACGCCTCGGGGCGCCACGGGTGGACCGAGTAACGGAGAACTGCGCGCGAAACCGGTTGATGGGAACCTCGACAAGCATTATGCGATCAACGCTAACGGCAACCTGAACTACACGCCTCGGTACTTGTACTGGACTGTGCCCGCGTAACACCCGCCGACGCGGCGACCGCGACCACCCGTGGCCTCATGTTCCTGATGTTCCCGCATCTGCCCCGTCCGCCGTGGTTTCGGCAGGATTGAGAAGGGCGGGTATCAGATACGTGCGCAACATCTGCCGCGTCACCTCGGGGTCGCCCCCGAACGTCGCGGGACGGATGAGGAACACCAGGTGAATGAAGGTGAGCCATTCGACTGCCTCATCCAGGTCGGTCACACACAGCCGCCCGGTATCACGCAGTGGTTCCAGGATAGGCGCCCAGAATCGACGCTCCACGCGGGCGATTCGTTCGGACTGTTCAACGGTCTCTGCGGCAACCGGCAACGCCTCGGGACGCAGCAGCATCTCCACCACGTTTCGGTACGGGCTGTTGCGGGCGTGGTCCAACAGTGCCATCACCGCATCGACGATGAGGTCCTCCGGCGCCGCGGTCAGGTCCAGTGACTCCAACGCGGATGCCGCGGCGGCGGCACTCGCCTCTTCGATGACTTCGCCGAGCAGTTTCGGCTTGTTCTCGAAGTGGTTGTACACCGTCTTACGAGCGACCCCTGCCGCCTCGGCTATCTCCTCCATGGTGGCGCCGTTCACACCACGCTGCTCGAACATCGCCGCTGCCACATCCAGAATCCGTCGGCGCATCCCGGCCTCTCGCGGGTCCCCACCAGCGGGGATATTCACCATGTCGTCCACGTCCTACCTGGGCTTCCGCATTTGACCGACGATTGCTTACACAAATCCGCGGAATAGTGTAACTTGGCCGCTATTACACATTCAGCCCGTTTTGTGTAACGAGGTGGAAGATGACGACTGTTGAGCAACGCCGCTCCTACAAGACGCGCGTCGACGGTGGCGTCGGCTGGGTGACTCCGAGTGAGTTCTGTCGAGCACACCCGCACGTCGGGCCTCACGACGCCCTGTCCGCGGTGAGCGAACACGTCGCGAATCCCGACGTGTCGACGATCGTGCTCGTCGATTTCCCCGCCGCCTTGCTCATCGACATCTGGAGCCATCTCAGCGAAAAACTGTGGAACTCGTCGAAGACGCTGGTCATCCGCCGCCGCGACGCCCGCACCGAGATATCGAGCGAGGCCCACAGGCCGGTATACATCGAGCCGCTCACCGAACGCGAACGGCAGGTGTTGTCCATGGCAATCCGGGGCAACTCCGCGCGGGAGATCGGCCGCCAATTGTTCATCAGCGAACGCACCGTCGAATCCCACATCAGCAACGGATACCGGAAACTCGGTATCCGCTCGCGCATCGAACTGGTCAGGCGCGCAGTCGAATTCGGCCTGTAGTATCTCGCCGTCGCCAGCCGACGACGGTGCTTTCGGCTCACCCGAATGTGATCACCGTGCGCAGTGACGTGCCGGACTGCAGCGCGTTCATCGCCGTCCCGACGTCATCAAGCGCGACCGTGTCCGTGATCACGGATGCGATGTCGAGTTCCCCCCGCTGCGCCAGCTCGATGATCCGCGGGAAGTCGCGGTCGACCGCGGCGCTACCGAAAACGCATCCGACCACGCACTTGGCATCGACGACCAGCATGCCCGGCAGCCGGATCTCGGACCGGACCGCTCCGACGCCGATCACGACGACGGTGCCCCCGCGTTTGAGGGACTGATACGAATCGTGCAGGGTCTTGGGGGTGCCGACGGTGTCGAAAACGTAGTCGACCCCGTCCAGCCCGGCCGCGCCCACGATCTCCCGCAACGACGCGTCATTCGGGTCGTAGGCGTCGGTAGCGCCTGACTGCACTGACACGCGACGCTTGTAGTCGATGGGATCGACGGCGATCACGCGGGCGGCCGCGGCGACCCGACTGGCCTGGATCACCGCCTGGCCGACGCCACCGCATCCCACGACGAGCACGGTGGCACCGGATCTGACCTGAGCGGTATTGAAGACCGCACCGAATCCGGTTGTGAACGCGCAGCCGACCAGCGCGAGCTGATCATCGGGCAGGTCGCTGTCCGCCCGGATGACGCTCCCCCGGTCGACGGTCATCACCTCGGCGAAGGTGCCCAACCCATTTGTGGCCACCAACGGTGTACCGTCGGCGCGGTCGGCGCGATGTGCACCGTAGAGCGCGGCGGCGTCGCACAGAAACGACCGACCCTGGCGGCACTGCTCACAGGTTCCACAACGCGGGATCGTCAAACCCACCACCCGGTCGCCGACCCGAAAGTCAGTCACCTCCGAGCCCACCCAATCCACGATTCCACAACCCTCGTGCCCGAGAATCGCAGGCGGACAAGGTGTCCCGCCTGAGGCCACGAACACGTCCGTGTGGCATACGCCGGCCGCACGCACCTGCACCACGAGGTCGCGTGGCCCGGGCGGGCGAGGACTCACCTCTTCGACCAACGTCGGACTGCCCTGTTCGGCGAAGAATGCGGCCTTCATCGCTCACTCCCCGCCAGAATCGTCGCTCGGCATTCGTGTCCCCTCACTTATCGGCTTGGCTGCCGACCACGCTGACGAAGCTCACACAGCGCCCGGGCCGCCCGCCGAGGTTGTGGGTCAGCGCAAGTGTCCGATCGGTGTCGATCTGCCGGCTTCCAGCTTCACCGCGCAGTTGCAGCCAACACTCGAAGAGCATGCGCAGGCCCGAAGCTCCGATCGGATGGCCGAACGACTTCAATCCGCCGTCGGGATTCACCGGTAGTTGGCCGTCCCGGTCGAAGGTGCCCGCCAGGACTTCTTTCCACGCCTGCCCGCGTGGCGCGAATCCCAAGTCTTCCATCAGGACCAGTTCGGTGGGTGTGAAGCAGTCGTGCACCTCGGCCATCGCCAACTGCGTACGAGGGTCGCGAACGCCCGCCTGCTGGTAGGCATCCGCAGCGGAGCGGGTCACCTCGTCGAACGTCGTGTAGTCATAGGACGGCGACAGGACTCCTTGCCCAGACCCGGCGGCCAGCGCAAGCCCTTTGACATACAGCGGGCGATCCGTGTACCGGTGCGCGTCCTCAGCGCGACACAGGATCGCAGCGGCCCCTCCGTCAGACACCCCGGAGCAATCGAAGATGCCTAGCGAACCCGCGATCAAGGGTGCCGCACCGATCGTTTCTTTGCTCACCCCTGACTGGAACTGCGCCCGCGGATTGAGCGCGCCGTTCTGGTGGTTCTTCCACGCGATGTGAGTCATGACGTCTTTCATCACGTCACGGCCCACCGCGTACTTCGCGGCGTAGGCCGGCTCGAGGTACGAGAACACGGCCGGAGCGGAGATCGCCTCTTCGGTGCCATCGTCGGGCCGGTTCGCGTAAGCCAGACCGGAATAGCCCGAGTCCTTTAGCTTCTCGACACCGGTGGCCATCACCAGGTCGTACGCACCCGAAGCCACCGCGTAACAGGCGTTGCGGAAGGACTCCGAGCCGGTCGCGCAGAAGTTTTCGACCCGCGTCACCGGCTTGTACGGAAGCTTCAGTGGCACCGATAGCGTTGTCCCGCCGAACCCGGACAGCATCGTGCCGAGCCAGTACGCGTCGATATCCTCCCGGTCAATCCCACTCGATGCACATGCCTCGTTGACGGCATCGATGAGCAGGTCGTCCGCGCTCTTGCCCCAATGCTCACCGAACGGTGTGCACCCCATACCCACGATCGCGACCCGATCGCGAATTCCTGCCGAGCCCATCTATTCGCCTGCCTCTCGGATCGGACGCGCTTTCCAGAAGTAGTTGTGCACACCGTTTTCCGCGGTGTACAAGCGCCGAAATGTCATCTCGACACGCGTGCCGATCGCGATGTCGTCGGGCCCGGCGTCGGCGATCTCGACACCGGCGCGTCCGCCTCCGTCGTAATCGACCATCGCCGCGATCAGCGGCGGCGACGGCGAGAACGCCAGCCGGTCGACGGTGTAGGTGGCAACGGTCGCGCGTTCGTCGGCAACCCGCTCGGCAGACATGTGATCAGTGGTATGACACTCGATACAGACCCGGGCCGAAGGCAAGTGGCGAGTGCCGCAGTCCTCGCAGCGGCTGGCTGTGAGCCCGTATTTCCAGTCTCTGCGCCGCAGTGAGGGACCGGCCGCGGGTGACGGCGGATTGGGCCGTCGTGGCGGTTCCCGGTCCAGGCGGCCACGCCACGTCAGGAACGAGCCGTAATCGAGCTGTCCATGCTCGCCGTCGATCTGTTGCGCGACGCTGCGCCGACGCCGAGCACGCGCCGAGACGACCCGTTCGGTCGCCCGCAGCACCATCACGTCCGAGCCGTCGGCCAGTGCCACGGTCACGATCACCGCATCGGGCTCGGCACTGTCGAGCACCTGCGCCAAAGCGATACCCTGCGCGGCCGAACCGGTGTTCCCGATCCGCGGTGTCAGATCGTCCGCCTGCGCCTCGTCGCGAACTCCACTCCACTTCTTGAACGCTCTGACCGAGCGGCTGTGCAATCCGGTGACGACGAGGTGGTCGACGTCATCGACACTGAGGCCCGACTTCTTCAGCGCATCGGTGAAGGCGGCACGCGCCAAGGGTTCGTATGCCGATTCACCGAAGCGGTCTTCCCATACGCAGGACGCATCTTGGCCAGGGGCACGCCAACGGTCGAGGAACTCCTCGGTCACCGAGGCCGTCGCGAGCACATCGACAAGCCCGTCACGGGGGTCGCCCACGAGCCAGCACGCGGCTCCGTCTCCGCCGGTAGCCTCATCGGCGCTTCCGGGCAGACCGGTGCGCAGATCGGAGGTGACGACGATTGCCGGCCGGCTGCTCGCCTGCGCCAGATCCAGTACGCCGCACGCCGACCGGCTCGCCCCGCCGAGATCGTACGCACCGACGTGTTGAGGCAGGCCCAGCGCGGCGTGGATGGCGGCCGCGTTGGTCTTGTCAAGATAGGCGGGGCTGGTGGTCGCGAAGTAGAGCGCCTCGGGTCGGAAACCCTCCGGCGCGCCGGCCAACGCGTTGCGCGCGGCTTCGACGCCCATGGTGGTGGAGTCCTCATCGAAGGCCGCGACCGCGCGGGTACCTCGGCCGCCACTGCTGCCGAGCACGGCGCGGATACTGGCATCGGTGAGCCGCCAGTACGGTACGTAGGCTCCGTAGCCGACGACGGCGCTCATGAGCCGTCTCGATGCGTGTCGTGGCGGACCGGCGTGACTGCCGGCGATGCAACGTGTTTCCCGTTATGACTCACTGAACTTTCGGTCCTCCTTGTGACGTGGCGGTCCCACCGGCAGAACGTTTCCGGGCCAGAAAATCCCGACGTGCCTCTGCCACGTGCGGGCGGCTCAACATGTCGAGCTGGCTTGCGGTTTCGCGATCGAGAGCCTCGGCCAACGTCAGCGTCGGCGACTCGGCGAGTAAACGCTTGTCAGCGGCGAGGGTGACTGCTGGAGCCTCCGAGAGCCCTCTGGCGACCGATTCCACTTCGGCCGAGAAGCCGTCAACCGCAACGACGTGCGTCACGAGACCCATCTGGAAGGCGAGTTCGGCGTCGAGCACCTCGCCGAGCAGTACCAGACGACGGGCCCGAGACGATCCGACGAGACGTGGCAGTATCCACGAGCCACCCGTGTCCACGGTGAGCCCCCGGCGCACGAAGATCTCACTGAACTGGGCCCGCTCGCTGGCGATGACGAGGTCACAGGCCAACGCGAGGTTGCATCCCCCACCGGCGGCCATCCCGTCGACAGCCGCCACGCTCGGCTTCGACATGCCGGCCAGGCTCAGCACGCAGCGCTTGATGTCGGCGAGCAACGCCGGCGCGGTCATCGGGGCCGCACCGGCCGGAGGTTCGGAGCGCGCGGTGACGTCGGCTCCCGAACAGAAGCAGCCACCTTCGCCGGTCAACACGAGAACACGGTCACCAGAGCAGTTCTCGACATCGATGATGATGTCGGTGAGCGCGCTCCACATCTCGGGAAGCATGGCGTTCTTGCGGGCAGGCCTGTTCAACGCCACACGGACGACACCGTCGGATCGCGAGACAAGTATGGGGGCGCTCACCTCGCGCCACCTCCGCGGACGGTCACAGCCAGGACATTATTTGCTCGCCGTGGGCGCGGTATCCGTAGGAGTACGCATCCATTTCGGACATGTCGCCTACATTCCCCCGTCCCGGCCCCGCCAGATCCGTCGCTCCTCGCCGTCGGGGTCGTCGATGATTCCCGACTGCGGCCCGAAGATCATCGTTGACCGACGGCAGGCTTCATATGCCGGCCAGCGCTGCAGCTGCGGATGATTCGGATCCCCGGTGCGGGCGAACGCGAGCCAGGCGCCGCTCATCTCGACAGTCAGGCGCTCGACGTCGCGATCCAGGTAGAGGCCACGGTTCGGGGACGTGACACCGGCGCCCGCGTCGGTGTTCGCGAAGGCGAGGCCGACGTCGACGGTGTGTAGTGCACCCAGCCTTCCCCCGTACACCGAGGGGACGTGGTCGACGCGGTACATATGCACGTCGGCACCGGCCGCGGTGGCACGTTCGGCGATGGTGATTCCGCCGATGCGGATCTGGTCGGTCGCAGCGGCCAGGAAGCACTCGACCGTCGAGGCGTCCGGCCTGGTGACGGCGTAACGCTCCACGAGGTCGTCGAGCGCATGTCCGAACACGTTGTCGGCCAGCAGCTTCACTTGTTGCGCCGGTTCCATCGAGTCGATACCGGGCACCGTGGCCACCAGCATGCCCGCTTCGTCGCGACACGATCCGATCAGCAGCGGAACTCCATGCCCGGCCGGGGATGCGACGGGGCTGAAAGGGTGATCCTCGATGGTCCGGCCGTCGATCGTGGGCGCCAATCGATGGCCGTCGCCGTACATTCCGCCCATCGGGCCCCCGAGGACCGCGCATTGTGCGTCGAGGAGAACCGGGACCGGCACCTCACGCAGTTCCCGGACCGAGGTCGTCCCGAGTTCAGCGAGAAGAGCCTTCGTCGTCGCGGCGGCACGCTCGGGTTCAACCGCTCGCAACATCGGTCCGCTCTGCACGATGGCGCGATGAAACAGACCTCGCGCCTGCCTCACGCCCAGCAGCACGCTGACCTTAGCGGCACCGCCGGACTCCCCGAACAGCGTGACGCGGCCGGGATCGCCACCGAACGCGGCGATATTGTCGCGAACCCACTCGAGCGCGGCGACAATGTCGAGAAGGCCGTTGTTCCCCGAAGATTCGAATTCGCTACCGTGCCCGGCCAGTGACAGGAACCCCAGGGCGCCGAGGCGGTGGTTGACCGTGACAACGACAACGTCACCCAACCGGCCGAGATTGCTGCCGTCGTAGCAGGGTTCGTTACCCGACCCGACCGAGAACCATCCGCCGTGCAGCCACACCATCACCGGGCGTGAACCCGAATCCAGCCCGGGGGTGAAGACATTGACGGTCAGGCAGTCCTCGTCGTACCTCTCCACGAATTTCGTCGCCGGATCGGCCGAGTCGAGCTTGTCGAACAGGCGCGGGAGGGCTGGCTGCGGACATGCGGCCGCTTGCCTGGTCGCATCGAGTACCCCTGTCCACGGCTCGGCGGGTCGCGGCGGACGGAAGCGCAAGTCACCTGTCGGCGGAGCGGCATACGGCACGCCTCGAAAGACCGCGATCCCGTTGCGAGTGAAACCCCGAACTGTACCGGCCGTCGTCTCGGTCTCTGTCACCCTACAGATCGTGCACGCGCAGTGGTGCCGCGTGATCCGTACTGCTACCGATTGGGGGCGGCACCATGGAACCAGGACGGCTCAAGCGTCCCTCCCCGTGCATCATCGTCACGGGCTGAGCGAAGCTCTCCCAGTCCAGGCCCTCCGCGAGAGTCCGATGCGGATGAGCGAGCGCGGCCTTGGTGAACTCGACTGACACAGCATCTGTCGCGGCGATCTCCCTGGCCACCTCCACCGCGTGAGCGACGACGTCGCCGGCCAGCGCGGAGGCCAACCCCCACTCGACGGCCTCTTCCGCCGAGACGATGCGCTTCGTGAAGAGCAGTTCCCGGGCGCGAGCCAGACCGACGACTTCAGGCAGCAACCAGGTCGCCGCCATGCCTGGGTGCACTCCCAACGAGGTGAACGGCGCCGAGAATCTCGCCGCCGGACCGACATATCGCAAGTCACACGCGACCGCCAAACATGCCCCCGCCCCGACTGCGGGCCCGTTGACGGCGGCTATAGAAGGAATCGGTAACGCTCGAATCGCAAGCCACGTCCGGTAGAACTCGCTCATCGTCGAGCGAAGAGCACTTACCGAATCACTGGAGCCCACCGTCGACTCGAGCCAGCCGAGATCGCCTCCGGCGCAGAAGGCCGATCCGGCGCCCGTGACCACGACTGTACGGGCCGAGCGATCTCGGCTAAGTGCCGCAATCGCTTTCCGCCACGCCTCAGTCAGTTCAGAGGTCATCGCGTTACGCCGGTCGGGCACGTTGAGCGTCAGCACCACGACATCAGGGGTGACACGCTCGATAAGCAAGGGATCACTCATCACACATCCTCCGTTCACCCGACCAGTCACAGACGAGCCCGAGGCCGCCAGCACAACGCCAGCAGTACGGTGCCCGACAAGAGACCGCCTACCGTGGTGATCGTCAAACCGGCCCAACCGGGCGGATACATCAGACCCAGGGCACCATCGAGCGACCACCGCCCCGGCCCGATACCTCCGATGGCGATCCCGGTGAGCGCCAACGTCATCACATACTCGTACCCTTCGCCCGGCCGGAAGATGAAGAAGCCGTTGCGGCGGTGGTTGGTGATCCAGGCCACCGCCATGACCGCGACCACCCCTGCGCACGCGAATGGGGTCGCGAACCCGGCGATCAACAGTGCTCCCGCTACCACTTCTGTCAGGCTGGCGAGCCATGCATGCACGAGTCCGGGGCGCATGCCCAGGTCCTCGAACCACCGGGCCGTACCGGTGATCTTCCCGCCACCGAAGATGTGGTTGTACCCATGGGCGATGAACACGACGCCCAAGGCACAGCGCAGTACAAGCAGCCCCACATCAGCCGCACCGTTCACGGTCGGCCCCGGGTCTTCGGCGTACACCGCTGCCCTTCGCGAGGAGGTCGCGTGACATACCGGTTGGCCCTTCGGTCAATATATTTCATGTTCTGATCCTTCTGTGCGCGTGCGCGATTCGTCCCAGTACGCATTCCGCCCGGTGCATCGGTTCAGCCTCGGCCCGTGGTGGCGGCCGCTTCAGCCCGCTGAACCGGAAACCGGTCCGGCGAGGTTATCCATGGAAACAACCTCTCGGGTCCACGCTCGGCAAGGGCGGATCCGAGTCGGCCGGCCCATTCGTGTTCGCCGCCGTATTCGTCCTGCCAGGCCCACAGTCGGCGCGTGTAGCGGTGCAGCGGATACTCCTCGGACACGCCGATGGCTCCGTGCAATTGATGTGCCGCCCTGGCGATCTGGCCGGCGACCTCACCCGCCACGATCTTCGCGGTGGCCGCATCCTCCCACGAGCCGGTGCCGTCCAACGCAGCCGCGGCCAGTCCCGCTGCGGCGTCGACGAGTGTGGCGTGCTCGCGCATCAGCGCCAGCTGGTGGCCGACCGCCTGAAAGTCCCGTATGCGCCGTCCGAACTGTTCACGCACCGAGCAGTATCTCGTTGTCATGTCCACCACCGCCGCCACGGCACCCTGGATCAACAGGACGCGCGTCGCCGCTCCCCTCGCCCGGAGGGCCGGGATGTCGAGCTGCGGAGCGGGACCGACCTGGTCCGTGGTGAGGGTCAGCGCGTCGGCGGCGATGACGTCGCGTTCCTCACCGGCCAGAGACTCACCGCGGACGATCGTCAAGCGCTCAGCAGGAACGCACACAACATGATTCGCGGTTGAGTCGCTCACCAAGGCGACCACGAAACTGCTACGGGAGGCCCACGCGACACCCGTGGCACCACCGGCCAACACGAGCGTGCTCTCGTCGCGAATCAGGTGCAGATCATCGGATTCATTGCCCTGCGCCACAGCAAGGAGACCGGTGACCGCGGGTAGTCCGGCCTGTCGCAGTAACCAATCGCCCAACAAGTCTGTCTCGCCGGCGGGAACAGCCGCGCCGGCCCGCCCCACCTCGCGCACGATCTCCACCGCATCTTGCACCGTTCCACCCGGGCCGCCACGCTCGTCGGGTACCGCCGCCCAGGGAAACCCACCGGTCACGAACGCTTCCCATGGTCCGTTGTCGGCGTCCACCGTCTCTGACGAATTCATCGCCCGCATCAGCAGTTCGGCGACCGCTGCCGCGGCCGCGCTGTGGTCGGCGCTCACCGCGCGCCCGTCATCATGCCGTTGTGACCGGCGGGCGCCGCCGAACGTTGGGCACGCGCGATGAGGCTGCGCAGCACCTCGGTGGCCCCGCCCCGGATGGTGAAGGTGGGCGAGGTCAACACGGCACGAGCGAGCAGTGACTCCAACCCGTCCGGCGATGAGGTCGTCAACTCGCCTCCCCACAGGCGCCGTACGACCTCAACGGTCTCCTGCTCCAGCGTGGTCGCGAGATCCTTGGCCACCGCCGCCTCCACGGTCGGAGTCAGCCCGTGATCGATGGCGCGAGCGACGTTCAACGAGACCCGCCGCACCACACGATATTTCGCCAGCAATCGAGCTATCTCGGCCATTGCCGGGTGATCCGCGCTCATCCTGCCTGCGATACCGGTCAGGCATCCCCATACCGACAGCCAGCGCTCCGGCCCGTAGCGTTCCAACGCCAGTTCGGCGGCCGCCTGGGTCCATCCCTGACCTTCGCAGCCGAGCAGGCGGTCCTCGGGGACGAAGACATCGTCGAGACTGACCTCACAGAACTCGTCCTGGCCATCCATCGTCCGGATGGGACGCACCTGCACGCCTTCTGATCGCAACGAGATGATCAGTTGGGACAGACCGCTGTGTCGGTCCTCGCCTCGTGGCTGCGTCCGGCACAACGCGAGAAGGTAATGGTTGTACTGGGCGAATGTGGTCCAGATCTTCGTTCCGGACACCCGCCAACCTCCGGTCACCGGGCGAGCCTGTGTCCGGACCGCCGCGAGGTCACTGCCGGCATCCGGCTCGCTCAGCCCGATGGAGAAGTAGCACTCACCCCGCACGATCTGCGGGAGAAAGGTGCGCCGCTGCTCTTCGGTGCCGATCCGAAGGATGGACGGTGCGACCTGACGATCGGCCAGCCAATGAGCGCCGACCGGAGCCTGCGCGGCCAGCAGTTCCTCGGTAACGATGAAACGTTGTACCGCGGTCCCGTCGCGCCCGCCGTAGGTCCTCGGCACCGACAACCCCAGCCACCCGCCCAAGCCGAGGCGGCGAGAGAAGTCGGGATCGTGGCCCCCGGACATGCCGAGACATCGCCGACGCTGGGAAGGAAGTTCGCGGTCGAGCCAACCCCGGATCTGTTCGCGAAGATCGCTCACAGAGGTGTTCTTCAGGTCCGGCCAGTCTTCGACGGTAGTCACCTCGTACGCAATCCCTCTTGTGTTCACAGCGTCGGCCCTGCATTCACCGGCATCGGACCGGCAAGGCCACGCGCCGACAGAGTCGCAGAGATCCATGTCAGCGACATCAGTAGCGCTACCGAACCTTCCGGTACTTCTGCGACAGCCCGCGTCGATCACGTCGTCGCCGAGGCGGTCCGTGGAAGTACGGATCAGCGACACTCGCTGTTGGTAATACGCTCATCGCCTAGGCGGCCCGCCGCTCGATTCGACGCGGAGCCGGAGCGCGGCATCAGACGACAGCTTCTGGAGGCGTATTGCGTATCGCACTGCTTGCGACCTGCCTCGCCGACGCGTTGTTTCCCCGGGCCGCAATCGCCGTGGTCCAGCTGCTGGAGCGGCTCGGCCACGAGGTCACGTTTCCCAGCGAACAGACTTGCTGTGGTCAGATGCACATCAACACAGGCTATCTCGCGGAAGCCACCCCCCTGGTGCGCCGTCACGTCGAGGTCTTCGAACGATCCAGATGCGATGTGATCGTGGCACCTTCGGCCTCCTGTGTGGGTTCAGTACGCCACCAACACGCGTGGCTCGCACGCCGAGCGGGTGACGAGGAGTTGGCGCAGCGGGCGGAGGCGGTGGCGGCGCGCACCTTTGAGCTGTCCGAACTTTTGGTCGACGTTCTGGGTGTATGTGACGTAGGTGCGTACTACCCGCACCGGGTCGCATACCACCCGACATGTCACTCCCTGCGGGCGTTGCGTACCGCGGACAAACCGCTTCAGTTGCTCCGCAACGTCGCCGGACTGACTGTGGTGGACCTGCCGAACGCCGATACATGTTGTGGATTCGGCGGCACTTTCGCGATCAAGAACGCTGATACCTCTACGGCCATGCTCGGCGACAAGATGGCGGCACTCCTCACTGCCGGGGCAGAGGTGTGCACCGCCGGCGATTCGTCATGCCTGATGCACATCGCCGGCGGTCTGAGCCGGATCCGCGCCTCGGTACGGACTGTTCACCTCGCCCAGATCCTGGCATCCACCCGAACCGACCCTCTCCGCGAGTCCGCCCCGCGATGAACATCTTTCTGGGCACACCTGGCATTGGTAATCTACGAGGGCACGAGTCATTTCCCGCGGCCGCGCGCCACGAGCTCGCCAACAGCCAGATGCGGCGCAATGTCTCTCATGCCACCAGCACGATTCGCGCCAAACGACTGGCGGCAGTCGGTGAATGCAGCGATTGGGAGCAGTTACGCTCCGCGGCGAGCGCGCTCAAGAACGACGTGATGGCGCGCCTCCCCGAGCTGTTGGAGGAGTTCGAACACAACGTCATGGACCGCGGCGGAACAGTGCACTGGGCCCGAGATGCGGCTGAGGCGAACCGGATCATCACCGACATCGTGCGCGACTGCGGCACCGACGAGGTCGTCAAGGTCAAATCGATGGCGACACAGGAGATCGGGCTCAACGAGCACCTGGAAGCGCAGGGTATCGCCGCTGTCGAGACCGATCTCGCCGAACTTATCGTGCAACTCGACCGGGACAAGCCCAGCCACATCCTGGTTCCCGCAATCCACCGCAACAGGGCCGAGATTCGGAAGATCTTCCTGCGCGAGATGGTCGGAACCGAACGGCTCACCGATGATCCGCGTGAGCTCGCGATGGCTGCGCGTACCTACTTGCGCCGGAAGTTCCTCTCCGCGAAGGTCGCCGTGAGCGGCGCCAACTTCGGTGTCGCCGAGAGCGGAACCCTGGTGGTGGTCGAATCCGAAGGTAACGGAAGAATGTGTCTGACGCTGCCGGAGACGCTGATCACGGTGATGGGCATCGAAAAGCTCGTCCCGCGATTCACCGATCTGGAAGTCTTCATGCAACTGCTTCCGCGGTCGTCCACTGCCGAACGGATGAACCCGTATACGTCGATGTGGACAGGTGTTCACGCCGATGACGGCCCGCGGCGGTTTCATCTGGTGTTGCTGGACAACGGACGGAGCAGAGTGTTGGCCGATCCGGACGGTCGTGCGGCACTGCACTGCATTCGGTGCAGCGCCTGCCTGAATGTCTGCCCGGTATACGAACGCACCGGCGGACACGCCTATGGGTCGATCTACCCGGGGCCGATCGGTGCGATCCTGAGCCCGCAGCTCACCGGCACGTACGGTCATGACGACCCCAATGCCTCACTGCCGTACGCGTCTTCACTGTGTGGGGCATGCTTCGACGCGTGCCCGGTGCGCATCGACATCCCCAGCATTCTGGTTCACCTTCGCGCGAAGCAGGTCGACTCTGAGCGCGGCGCGCTACCCCGCGGACAGCATCTGGCGATGAAGGCGGCTGCGTGGACCATGCGTTCGCCAGGCCTGTTCAACTACGCCGAAAGATCGTTGTCCGCACTGCGGTTAATCGCCGGAACCGACAGGCAGATCAGTACGTTGCCGTGGCCGGCATCGCTCTGGACCACAAGCCGGGATGTGCCACGGCCGCCGACGGAAACATTCCGCCAATGGTGGAAGCACACGCACGAGACGGCGCGAGATGAATAGCACCGATGCACGCACGACAATGCTTGCGAGAATCCGCTCGGCGTTGACCTGCGCCCCTCCTCAGCGGGTCGACGTGCCGCGGGACTACGAACATGCGGCGTTCTTGGGCAGCGGCAATGCGGACCGCTTCGCCGAGGCTGTCGCCGCATACGGCTCCCGCGTGCACCACATCCCCGATACGGCTGCGATACCGACGACCATCAGAAGCCTGACCGCAGAGACTAATCGCGTCGCCGCGCCCGCCGATGTGCCGAATCAGTGGATGGTCGGGATCGACATCCTGGCTGACGCGCCAGCAGCGCCCGCGACGG
This sequence comes from Mycobacterium sp., assembly GCA_044508395.1. Classification (GTDB taxonomy): domain Bacteria; phylum Actinomycetota; class Actinomycetes; order Mycobacteriales; family Mycobacteriaceae; genus Mycobacterium. The sequence goes on from JBIQHU010000010.1 coordinate 63,232, forward strand.
CGCAGCAGCTCGATGAAGTCGGCGCGGTTGTGACCGGGTGCGCACTCGGAATCGCCGCAACAGGGACAGTAGTGCTCGACGGAGGCGCGACCCAGGGCAGGCGGGCGCTCACGCTCATACCCGACCACCACATCTGCGTCGTTTTCGCCCACCAGATCGTCGACACTGTTCCACAGGCGTTTGCCGCCCTCGACCCGGCAGCGCCGCTCACCTTCATCTCGGGGCCGAGCGCCACCAGCGATATCGAGCTGAACCGAGTCGAAGGTGTGCACGGTCCGCGGACACTCGATGTCCTGCTTGTCGCCCGCTGAACACGACGCGGCGCATCAGCTCGTCGACGAGGAGCCGGTGGTACAAGGCTTGCGTCGAAGTGGAAGTCGTCGCGCCGGTCCTGGTCGCGCGGTTCCGCTACCCTCTCCTCAGTGGAGGAGCCGGCGATCATCGCGACCGAACTCGACCGGCCGGTCCGACTGTTGGGCGTGCGGCTGGAACTCGCCCCCCGGAAGGCGGATACTGAGGTGCTCACCACGGTCGCCATCCGCGGATATCGCTCGCTGCGTGAGATCGTGTTGCCGCTCGCAAGGCTCACCGTCGTCACCGGCGCCAACGGGACGGGTAAGTCGTCGCTGTATCGGGCGTTGCGCCTGCTCGCCGACTGCGGCCGCGGTGAGGTGATCGGATCGCTGGCCCGCGAGGGTGGCCTGCAGTCGGTGCTGTGGGCGGGCCCTGAACAACTCGGCGGGGCACGCCGCACGGGACGGGTGCAGGGTACGACGCGGACCGGGCCCGTGTCACTCGAAATGGGCTTCGCCGCGGACGACTTCGGATACCTCGTCGACCTCGGCCTTCCTCAGATGGCGGGACCGGGGTCGCGGTTCTCGCTCGATCCGGAGATCAAACGTGAGGCGGTGTTCGCCGGCCCCGTCATGCGCACCAGTTCGACCCTGGTGCGGCGGACCCGTGACTACGTCGAGGCGAGGGCCGAAAGCGGGCGCGGGTTCGACAAAGTGACGCAAACACTTCCTGCCTACCGCAGCGTGCTCGGCGAATACGCCCATCCCGGTGCGCATCCCGAGCTTGCGGCGGTGCGGGACCGGTTGCGCGACTGGCGGTTTTACGACGGCTTTCGCGTCGACGCCGCAGCGCCGTCGCGGCAACGCACCGTCGGCACCCGCACGCCCGTGCTCTCCGACGACGGCAGCGACCTGGCCGCCGCCATCCAGACCATCATCGAGGCCGGCCAGAACGACCTCCAACGGGCCATCGCCGAAGCCTTCGACGGCGCGACCGTGACGACTTCCGTGCACGACGGGCTTTTCGATCTACAGCTGCAACAGCCGGGCATGCTACGCCCGCTGCGGGCCGCCGAATTGTCCGACGGCACACTGCGATTCCTCCTGTGGGCCGCCGCGCTGCTGAGTCCGCGGCCCCCATCGCTGATGGTGCTCAACGAACCGGAGACGTCCTTGCACCCGGACCTGGTGGGTCCGCTGGCGTCGTTGATCCGCGCCGCGGCTGACACCACACAAGTCGTCGTCGTCACCCATTCCAAGGCCCTGCTCGACCATCTCGACACCGTTCCCGTCGGCGAGGACGGCGAGGGTGAAGCCGCTGTGGAGATCCCGTTGTACAAGGACCTCGGCGAAACGCGGGTCGAGGGCCTCGGCATGCTCACCATGCCCCCGTGGGACTGGGGTAAGCGCTAGTCGCGACGCGCCGAGGGTCGCAGCGCCTTGGTGAACAACACGTTCGCCTGGCGCATCGCGACGCTGTAGGGCCACCACATGGTGCGCTTGAACAGATACAGCGCCCGAATGTCGGTCGAGGTGTAGATGAGGAAACGGTTGCGCCGCACACCGTTGAGGATGCACTCGGCAACATGTTCGGGTGACACCGCGTGTCCGCCGAATCGGTCGGTCCACTTCTGCACCCGCGGATCTTCGCGGTCCACACCCGCGATCTGCACTGTCTGCACCAGCGGCGTCTTCACCGCTCCCGGCACCACGACCGACACCCCGATGCGGTGTCGCGCCAGATCGAACCGCAACACCTCGGAGAGACCACGCAGCCCGTACTTGCTCGCGCTGTAGGCCGCGTGCCACGGCATCGCGAACAGGCCTGCGGCCGAGGACACGTTGACCAGGTGCCCGCCGTTGCGCGCAACGACCATCGGCGGAATGAACGACTCGATGATGTGGATCGGACCCATCAGGTTGATGTCGATCATCGACTTCCAGTGCTGGTGGGTGAGAGTCGAGACCGTGCCCCACGCCGAGACGCCCGCGATGTTCATCACCACATCCATCGCCGGATAGTCGGCGTGAATGTCGTCAGCGAACGCGGCGACGGCGTCGTAGTCGGAGATGTCGAAGGCGCGGTGCACGCGGACGACACCACCCAGCGCGCGAGCGTCGGCGACGGTCGTCTCCAGGCCATCGGCGTCGCGGTCAGTGAGAAACAGCTCGGCGCCTTGGGCGGCGAGCCTCAGCGAGGTCGCGCGGCCGATACCGCTGGCGGCTCCGGTGAGAAGACAACGCTTGCCTGCGAAATCGCCCGCCATGGGGCCGACACTACCTACTCGTCTTTGCGGGACCGCACCACATCGCGTTCAGCCACAGCTTCTCGACGATGTCGACGGCGCGGGCGTACTCCTGGTCGCGGCCGACGAATGTACTGTCGTGCGTCAGCGTCATGGTCGTCACCGCCGCCATCGTGCGTACGAGCGCGGGCAGGTCGTCGGAGATCGGCCGCAACTCGGAATCCTGCTCGAGCAGCGTGATCAGCTTCTCGATGATGCCGTCGTAGAAGTCGTCCATCATCTCCCGGATCTGCGCATCCGTGTTGCGCGCCACCGCGCAGGCCCGCAGCACCGGATCGTCATTCGCGTACACGGCCGCGGCGCTGCCGACCATCCGCTTGACGAACGCCTCGGGCGTCTCCCCCGGCTCCCGGGATGCGAAGTGGTGCGTGAGGCTGTCGAGAAGATCACCGGCGTCGGCGAGGATCACCGCCAGCACCGCGTACTTCGAGTCGAAGTAGAAGTAGAAGCCGGACCTGGCGACGCCGGCGCGTTCACTGATGGTGCTGACGGACAGATCGGCGAAGGAGCGCTCCTGAAGGAGCTCGCGTACTGCGGTCACGATCGCATCGCGTTGCCGGTCGCCTCTGCTGCGGCGGAGTTCGGTGGGTGCGGACTCAGCAGTCATGGGAGTAGACCTTCGCACCGTGACACGTCTGCGCCAAACTTGACATGCGTCAAGTCTGCCATCCAGGATGGGTATGAGAGTGACAACGGCCACAGTCTTTTCTGATTCAGGAGCGTTGATGCCGACGATCAGCACCAAAGATTACGTTCTCGACCAGGCCAGGCGGCGTATCACGACGTCGCCGCTGCTCACCCTGCCGGGGATGGGCTTGCTGGAGAAGCGGCTGCTGGCCTACGACTGGCCTCAGCGCGCATGGGCGGAACCGCCTGCGGGCAGCGACCTCAAGCCCGTCATGGGCGATCTCGGGTTGCCGATCGTCGGGCACATGGTCGAGATGTTCCGCGGCGGCCCAGACTTCTTCCTGCACCTCTATCGCAAGCACGGCCCGCTGTTCCTGATGGATTCGCCAATCATTCCATCAGTAGCGGCGCTGGGACCCGATGCGGCACAGGCGATTTACTCGAACCGCAACAAGGAATTCTCCCAGCAGGGCTGGGTCCCGGCCATCGGGCCGTTCTTCAAACGCGGCCTGATGCTGCTCGATTTCGACGAGCACATGTTCCACCGGCGGATCATGCAGGAGGCGTTCGTCCGGACCCGCCTCGCCGGCTACACCGAGCAGGTGGACACCGTCGTCTCGCAGGTCATCGCGAACGACTGGGTCACCAACGACCCGCGCTTCCTGCTCTACCCCGCGATGAAGGAACTCACCCTCGATATCGCCTCGATGGTGTTCATGGGTCACGAGCCGGGGACCGACAAGGAACTGGTCACCAAGGTGAACCGGGCATTCACCATCACCACGAGGGCGGGCAACGCCATCATCCGCACAGGCGTGCCCCCGTTCACGTGGTGGCGTGGCCTCAAGGCCCGCGAATATCTGGAGGGCTACTTCGAGGCACGGGTCAAGGAGCGCCGCGGCAAGGAAGGAAACGACCTGCTGACCGTGCTGTGCGAGACCGAGGACGAGGACGGCAACAAGTTCTCCGACGAAGACATCGTCAACCACATGATCTTCCTGATGATGGCGGCCCATGACACGTCGACGTCCACGGCGACGACGATGTCGTACTACCTGGCCGCCAATCCGGAGTGGCAGGAACGCTGCCGCGACGAGTCCGACCGGCTCGGTGACGGGCCGGTGGACATCGACGCACTGGAGAAGCTCGAGTCACTCGATTTGGTGATGAACGAGTCGATCCGGCTGGTGACACCCGTGCAGTGGGCGATGCGGCAGACGGTCCGCGACACCGAACTGCTCGGCTACTACCTGCCCAAGGGCACCAATGTGATTGCGTATCCGGGGATGAACCACCGGCTTGAGGAGTTCTACCCCGACCCCTACAAGTTCGATCCAGGCCGCTTCACCGAACCCCGCAACGAGCACAAGAAGCACCGCTACGCGTTCAGCCCGTTCGGCGGCGGCGCGCACAAGTGCATCGGCATGGTGTTCGGCCAGCTCGAGGTCAAGACGATCATGCACCGGCTGCTGCGCCGGTACCGTCTCGAGCTGCCACGGCCTGGTTATGAGGCGCGTTACGACTACGGCGGCATGCCGGTACCGATGGATGGCATGCCTATTGTGCTGCGGCCCTTGCGCTGACTCTCCGGGTCGCGGTCAGCTCGTCGTCAACAGTCGGTTGGCGCATGCGATCACGGCGCGCAACGCCGACTGCGTCGGGTCGTCGGCCAGGCCCATCGCCCATTCCGAATGCCCGCCGTCGGAGCCGCAGATGAACGTGGCGGTGTTCGCGCCGACGGGCAACTGGTGGAAGGCAGTCATCTCGACCGCGATCCCCTGTTCGTAGAGCATCTCCGTCAGCGCCGCAACGGGCCCGGGCGCCTTGGCCGATGCCGTGCTGATGCGGTCCCCCAGGGCCAGCGTGGCCTGGAAGGTGCGGGGCTGCGGGCCCAGCCGGGTCGCCGGCCGCTCAGCGTCGGTGCAGGCCCACTGCCCCAGTCGCAGCGGTCCGTTGGTGGGTGCAAACCGATCGAGGAAGGTTTCGAACGACATGGCAGCGGCCTCCTCACGCAGACCGCGGGGCACCGGTCCGTCCAGGTAGGTCGCGAACGGCGGGAACGATGACGGCCCCGGTGTTGGGCCTGCACTGGTTGCGGGTTCGAATGTCATGTGCCGGTCTTCTCAGTTCAGAGGAAATGACCGACGAAGTAGCGACGACCCACAGCGAGGGGTCGGTCAGGATCAGACCCCGCTGCGGGTTGCTACTACGAGTCGCCTCGGCACGTCCGCGATGTTAGACCCCGGGGAACGCGTCGTGCAAACGGTTTTTACAGGTGTCTTCCCTGGCGCGACGCGCCGCCGCCTGCCGCGTAACGTGTGCGCGCGATGACGTGGTGGGATGCGGCTTTTCTCGCCGCGGCAGGGGTGCTGGGCGGCCTTACCGGCAGCATCGCGGGTTTGGCGTCGGTGGCCACCTACCCCGCCCTGCTGACGGTCGGGCTTCCACCGGTGACGGCCAACGTGACCAACACCGTGGCCGTGGTATTCAACGGAATCGGGTCGGTATTGGGCTCGCGCCCCGAACTCAAGGGCCAGGGGGCGTGGCTCAAGCGCATCGCGCCGGCCGCGGTGCTGGGCGGCCTGGTGGGCGCGGTTCTGTTGTTGTCGCTACCCGCCGAAGGTTTCGAGAAGGTAGTGCCCCTGCTCCTCGGATTCGCCTCGGTGGCCATCGTCATCCCTACCCGCCCCCGTAAGGAGGTGACGGTTGCGACCCATCGCAGGCACACGGTGACCGCTCTGCTGGAGTGGGTCGCGATCTTCGGAATCTGTATCTACGGCGGCTATTTCGGCGCCGCCGCCGGGGTGCTGCTGATCGCGGTATTGCTGCGCACGGGTGGGCCGACGCTGGCCCATGCCAACGCGGGCAAGAACGTCGTCCTCGGACTCGCCAATGTCGTTGCGGCGGCCATATTCGTCGTGGTGGCGCCGGTGCAGTGGTCGGCGGTGATCCCTCTCGGACTGGGCTGCCTGGTGGGATCTCGGCTTGGCCCCGTCGTCGTGCGCCACGTACCTGCCAGGCCGATGCGCCTGGCGATCGGGGCGGCGGGCATCGCGTTGGCCGTCAAACTCGGCGTCGACACCTACGGTTAGGACGGCGAGCAGTCGCAAACACCCCCATTTTCGCGGCGTGTCGGGGGTTTTCGCGTTCCCCTACCTTCGGTGTGGGCCCAGCTCGCGGGAGAAGTTAAGTCAGGTCGAACGGGTTGTCGCCCTTGACGACCCGGGTGCCGACATCGATGAGGTTCTGCGCGCTGGCGTGCAACGCCTCCCCCGCGTCCCGGCTCGCCTTACCCATCAGATAGCGCGACCATGTGCCCTCGATGACGACGCCGAGCTTGAAACACGCCATCGCCATGTACCAGTCCAGGTGCGGCGTCTCACGCCCGCCGGCAGTCAAGTAGGCCTCGAGAAGTTCCCGTCGGCTGGCCAGCCCGCCGTGCGCGGCCAGCGCGCTGCCCGCCGTGATCACGCTGGTGTTCAGCGGCCAGGTGATCAACATCCAGCCCATGTCGAGCAGCGGGTCTCCGACGGTGCACATCTCCCAGTCCACGAACGCTGCCAACTCGGGCTTGTCCCGTCGCAGCAGCACGTTGCTCATGTGCGGGTCGCCGTGCATTATTCCGGGCTCGCCCTCCGGGGGAAGATTGGCCTGCAGCCAGTCGGCAAGGTCGGTGACGGCGAGCGATTCGGGGTCGTAATGCTCGTGGCGGTAGCTCTCCAGCAGCCGGAGGAACTGCGGAACCTGGCGCTCTACAAACGACCCCGGTCGTTTCAGCGCTTCGAGCGGCTTGCCCCGCCATTCGGCATTGCCCAACCGCGCAAGGCTCGCGGCGTACGACAGGCCGACGTCGTGTCGCAACTTTTCGTCGCGGATATACGCCTCGGACACCTCGCTGCCGGGGTTGAAGCCGTCGATCTCCTCCATCAGGTAGAACACGACCCCGAGCACGCTGGGGTCTTCGCAGCCGGCAATGAAGCCGGGGTGCGGGACGTCGGTACCCGCGAGCGTGCGCAGCGCCGCGATCTCGCGGAGCATCGTCTTGTCGCTCGTCGGCCGCGGATGAAGAGGCGGACGGCGCAGCACCATCGGACGGCCGTCGATGTGCAGCCGCACCACGATGTTCTGGGTCCCGCCGGTGAGCGGTTCGACGTCGGTGACGGCCGAGCCCAGCCCCTGCTGTTCCACCCATTGCTGCAGGATGGCCTGGTCCTCGTCGCTCAGTGTCGGCAGCTGCTGCGCGTCCTCGGGCATGCAGACATAGTGTCAGGTCACGTGCTACGCCTGATAGTTCAGGCACGATACGGCGCCATCGATCACACCCTGGCGGAACGCCTCCACCCTGGCCCAGCCGGCGCCTTGGCGTTCGACGTCGCCGTCGCCGCGGAACACCAGCAGCGCCTTGATGCCTTCGTCGAGGTCACCCGGTGAGATGTGGTACGTGCTGGTTTCCGGACGGTTGTAGAGGATCACGCTGGCGGTATAGCCCCCCGCCAGACAATCACCGCGCAACGTCGACGTCTTCTCGTCGGACTCATCGCCCAGCCTGGTCAACGCCGCCAGTCCCCATTGGGTGGCCAGGAGCGTGACGACCGCGTAGTCGCCGCCCTGCCGGTAGACCTCGGGCATGGCGTCGACGTTGTCCCACCCGACGTAATCGTCTGGTATGCAATAGAACAGCGCGTAACCCTCAGCCGATTGGTCACCGCACATCGGCGGATTGGCTGGGTCGAACGGCTCGATGGACCGCAGCGGAGTCCACTGCTTGCCGTTGGAGATCTCCGGGTAGAGCTGGGTGAAATAGTCCTCGATGTCATACGGCACTCCGTTGACGATCGAGTCGTAGGGCGCGTCGCCTCCGCGCGATTCGTCCTGCGCATCGTTGAACGGCAGTGCGAGCACCATCGGCTCGTCGTCGCGGTAGTCCTTGCATTTGTCCAGGCCGTTGTCGTAGCCGTCTTGGAACGCGCTGACCCGGTCGAATCCGCTGCCGTGAGCGTTCGGATCGATTTTGGACGTGCCGGGGGTGTCGCGCAGGTCGAGCACACCGGCGAGGGCGCTGTCCAGGTTGGCGGCGTTGATGTCGAACACGTTGTCGTCCTGCGCGTGTCGTGACCATGCGCCGGCGAAGCAGTCGGCCTGCAGTTCGCTCGTGACGGTGCGCGCGGTGAAGTGCGACCGCGCCTGGACGGCGTGGCCCCATTCGTGCGCCATCACCACCGCGATGACGAATTCGCCGTACTTGTCCTGCAATTCGGGAAGCAGCCCTTGGGCGTCCCACGCCACGACGTCTTCTGTCGAGCAGTAGAACGCGTTACCCGCGACCTCCGCGGCTTCGGTCGTGCACGGCGGGGCGGGGCTTTCTTCGGTGACGGCGTAGTAGCCACCGGCGATCTGCTCGAATTCCTTGTCGTACAGCTTTGGGTACTGCTCGGCCCAATACTTCTCGAGGTCGGCGATCGCCTCAATCGCGATCTTGTTGACCGGCGCCGACGCGTCACCGTCGATCTTCACGGTGCTGGTGTCCGGCGCCCCATCCTTCTTCTCACCCTGTGCCGCCGACTGCGATTTGGCGCCACCTCCGCAGCCGGCCACGAGCAGGACGACGGCCGCCACCGCGGCTACCCATGTGCGCATGGGCGAACACTAGCGGCCAAGATCAAAATTTTTGCGGTAAGTGCACAGCTGGTTCGGGTCAGTCCAGAACTCGTCGTGCGACGTTCGTCGTCACCAGGTCGAGCAGCTCATCGGCCCGCCCGGCGAGGATAGTGCGGATGGCATAGAGCGAGAAGCCTTTCGCCTGCTCAGCGGTGATCGCCGGAGGAATCGACAACTCCTGGCGGGCCGTCACCACGTCAACGAGAGCAGGCCCGTCGTGTGCGAATGCGTCGGCCAGTGCCGCTTCCAGATCGGCCGGTTGCTCGACGCGGCGGCCGAAGATTCCCATTGCCTGCGCGACGGCGGCAAAGTCGGGGTTGACCAGATCGGTACCGAAGTTGACGATGCCCGCGGCCTTCATCTCCAGTTCGACGAAGTTCAGCGAGGAGTTGTTGAACACGATCACCTTGACCGGCAGTCGGTTCTGGATCAGCGTCACGAGCTCCCCGAACATCATCGTCAGCCCGCCGTCGCCGGCGAGCGCGACGACCTGGCGGTCGCGGTAGGCGGTTTGCGCGCCGATCGCCAGTGGCAGCGCGCACGCCATCGTGCCGTGGTTGAACGACCCGATGAGCCGGCGCCGGCCGTTCATCGTGAGGTATCGTGCCGCCCACACCACCGGCGAGCCCACGTCGGCGGTGAACACCGCATCGTCGGCCGCCAACCGATTGGCAATCCCGGCAACGTATTCGGGCCGGATCGGCGTCCGATCGCGATCGTTAACCGCGAGTTCGTCCAGGCGTTTGCGGGTCTTGGCGTAGTGGCGCAGGGATCGGTCGAGGTGCTCGCGCTGGGTCTTCTGCCGCAACAGCGGTGCCAGCGCCGCCACGGTGTCGCCGACGGTGCCCACCAGTCCGAGGTCGACGGGTGTGCGGCGGCCGAGGTTTCGGCCGCGGATATCGACCTGGATGACCTTGGCGTTGTCGGGAAAGAACTGCTGGTACGGGAAGTCGGTGCCCAGCATCAGCAGCGCGTCGCATTCCTTGATCGCCTTGTAGCCCGAGGCGAAGCCGAGCAGTCCGGTCATGCCGACGTCGTACGGGTTGTCGTATTCGATGAACTCCTTGCCGCGCAGCGCATGCACGATCGGGGCGTTCAACGTCGCCGCCAAGCTCACCAAGGCGTCGTGCGAGCCGGCCACCCCGGCACCGCCCAGGATCGTCACCGCCTGGGCGTCGTTGAGAATCGCGGCGGCCTGCCGCAGCGACTCGTCGTCGGGGCATACCACCGACCGCGACGCAAGGACCGGGCGCGCGTTCCACCCGGAGGCGTCGGTGCGCTCGAGAAAGATCTCGCCGGGGATGACGACGACCGCGACCCCGTTCTCCTCAACGGCGGCACGCATTGCCATCTCGAGAATCCGCGGTGCCATCTCGGGGGTGCTGACGAGTTCGCGGTAGACGCTGCACTCGCGGAACAGATCCTGCGGGTGCGTCTCCTGGAAGTACTCCGAACCGATTTCGGTGCGCGGGATGTGCGCGGCGATCGCGAGCACCGGAACGCGGCTGCGCTGCGCGTCGAACAGTCCGTTGATCAGGTGCAGGTTGCCGGGGCCGCAGCTGCCTGCGCAGACGGCCAGGCCGCCGGTGAGCGCCGCATCGGCCGCGGCGGCGAAGCCCGCGGTCTCCTCGTGACGGACGTGCTCCCAGGAGATTTCGCCGCTGCGGCGGATGGCGTCGGTGAAGCCGTTGAGGCTGTCGCCGGGTAGCCCGTAGACGCGGCGCACCCCGCTGACCTTCAGAGCGTCAATGACGCGATCGGCGACGGTCGCCACCCGGCCACCCTATGCGATTTCGGCGTGTTCAGTCTCGCTCAGCGTGACTGAACACGCCGAAATCGCAGCTACGCCTACTTGGGGGCGAAGCGCTGGCCCGCGTCAAGCCGCAGGCACTGGCCGTTGAGCATCGGGTTCTCGACGATCGCGGCGACCAGCTTCGCGTACTCCTCCGGCTTGCCGAGCCGCTTCGGGAACGCCGCGTCCTTCGTCAGCGCCTTGGCGAATTCGTCGGGGATGCCCTCGGTCAGACCGGTGGCGAACAGGCTCGGCGCGATCGCCAGCGCACGGATGCCCAGGCTGCCCATATCGCGGGCCATCGTGAGGCACATCCCGGCGATCGCGGCCTTGGACGCCGTGTAGGCGACCTGCCCGATCTGACCCTCGAATGCGGCGATCGAGGCGGTGTTGATGATGACGCCGCGCTCTTCCTGCTCGTCGTCGACCAGGTCCTGCTTGCTCATCTGCCAGCCGGCCAGCCGGCTGATGTTGAAGGTGCCGATCAGGTTGAGGTCGACGCACTTGCGGAACGTGTCCAGGCTGTGCGGGCCGTCCTTCTTGACGGTGCGCTCGGCGGCGCCGCCGCCGGCCGTCGTGACGATGATGTGCAGACTGCCCAGCTTGTCGATGGCCTGCTGCAACACCTTCTCCGTGCCCTCGAAGTCGGTGACATCGACCTCGAAGAACGAGCCGCCGATGGCGTCCGCGACTTCCTTACCCTTCGATTGCGGGCGGTCCAGCACCGCGACGTTCGCGCCGCGCTTGGCCAGCAGCTCCGCCGTGGCCTTACCGAAGCCCGACGCCCCGCCCACGATGATGGCGTTCTTGCCCTCGATCTCCATTTGGCTTCCTTTCCAAAAAGTGCCCAAACCGTAAAGCAACTTATCCGATGTCATTTTTCGGTAAGCCTTTCGGGTCGGTGCGTGGGTAGCTTGGCCTCATGACCGCGCGCGGCGCCAAGGCGATGGCAGGTATCGCGGCGGCAGCGGTCGCGCTCGGCGTGACCCAATTGCTTGCCGTCTTGTTCGGGCCGGAGGCCGACGCGCGCAATGCGGTCGGATCGACCGTCATCGACCTCACGCCCGGCCCGGTCAAGGAATGGGCCATCCAGACCTTCGGCATGGCGGACAAGCTGGTGTTGTCGGTGCTCGTGGTGGCGGTGATCGCGGCCATCGCCGCGGTGACGGCACAGTACGAGACGCGTCGCGTGCCCGTGGGCAGCGCCGCGATCGTGCTCGCAGGGGTCGCGGGCTGCGCCGCCGTGCTGTCCCGGGCGGGAGCGGGCGTCGCGGACATCGTGCCGACGACGCTCGGCACAATCTGTGGTGTCGCGGTGCTGCGGCTGCTCACGTCGGGACGGTTCACCGACGAGCCGGAGGGCGACCCGGCGACGGACGCCCCGGACCGCGGCAGGCGACTGTCGCTCATCACGCTCGGATTTCTCGGCGCGGGTGCGCTCGCGGGTGTCGGGGGCGCCGTGCTGTCGCGGCTGACGACCTCGGTCGCCGGCGATCGAAAGGCCTTCGCGCTGCCGAAGATCGACGTCGCCGCACCGCCCGTTCCGTCGGCTGTCCAACCGCAGGGCGTCACGCTGCCGTCGTTCATCACACCCAACGACGAGTTCTACCGGATCGACACCGCGCTGTCGGTGCCGCAGCTGAGCCGGGCCGACTGGCAGCTAAGGATTCACGGCATGGTCGACCGCGAGATCACCTATCGCTTCGAGGATCTGGAGAAGTTCGAGGTCGTCGAAAAACTGGTGACCTTGACGTGCGTGTCCAATCCCGTCGGCGGAGATCTCATCGGCAACGCCGCGTGGACGGGGTACCGCATGCGGGATCTGTTGGCGGAGGCCGGTATTCACTCCGACGCGGACATGGTGCTGTCGATGTCGATCGACGGGTTCACCGCAGGCAGCCCCGTCGAGGCGCTCACCGACGACCGCGACTCCCTCCTTGCGATCGGCATGAACGGCCAGCCGCTGCCCACCGAACACGGCTACCCCGCGCGCCTGGTCGTGCCCGGCCTCTACGGCTACGTGTCGGCGACCAAGTGGGTCGTCGACCTCGAGCTCACCCGGTTCGACCGCGCCCAGGGGTACTGGACGCCGCTGGGCTGGTCCGCGCACGGACCCATCAAGACGCAATCGCGCATCGACGTGCCACGCAGCGGTCAGGATGTGCCCAAGGGAGCGGCGACCTTCGGCGGGGTGGCGTGGGCGCAGAACCGCGGTGTGCGCGCCGTCGAGGTGCGGATCAATGAGGACGACTGGCAGCAGGCCGACCTCGGCGCAAACTACGCCAACGACACTTGGCGGCTCTGGAGCTTCCGGTGGCAGGCCACCGAGCCGGGGCTGCACACCATCTCGGTGCGAGCGATCGACAACACCGGCGCGGTCCAGACGGGTGACATCGCCGATCCAGTTCCCGACGGTGCAACGGGCTGGCACACCGTGTCGTTCGCGGTCAAGTAATTCAGACCCCCGACGGTGCCAAGGCGAACACGTCCGCAACCCTCCTCGAACATGTCTGACACCCGTGCCAGGCTGATTACGTGCAGTTGCTTGACGTCGCCACCGCCTCAACCGAGGTCGGCGCCACCTCGGCCCGACTGAAGAAGATCGCCAGAATCGCCGAGCTCCTGCGCCGGGCCGGCGCGGAGAGTGACGCCAACCTCGTGGCGGTGGTCGTGTCATGGCTGTCGGGTGAGCTGCCCCAACGCCAGATCGGGGTCGGCTGGGCCGCGCTGCGGTCATTACCCGCTGCGGCGGCGGAGCCGTCACTCACGGTCCTGGACGTCGATGCGCGGTTCAGCGAGATCGGCGCGGTCGCGGGAAAGGGATCGCAGGCACGGCGCGCGGAGTTGGTGTCCGGACTGTTCAGCCAGGCCACCGAGGCCGAGCAGACCTTCCTGCGACGCCTGCTCAGCGGTGAGCTCCGGCAGGGCGCGTTGATCGGCGTGATGGCCGACGCGGTCGCCAAGGCGGCCGACGTTCCCGCGGCGGCGGTGCGGCGCGCGGCCATGCTCGGCGGCGCCCTGCCTGCGGTCGCGGCGGTTGCCCTCACCAGAGGCGAAGCCGCGCTGGAGCGATTCACGCTCACAGTCGGCCGGCCTGTCGGTCCAATGCTGGCGCAAACCGCAACCGGTGTCGTCGAGGCGCTCGAACAGTTAGGTGGCACAACGATTTTCGAGGCCAAATTGGACGGCGCGCGGGTGCAGATCCACCGGTCGGGCGACTCGGTCTCGATCTACACGCGCAGTCTCGACGACGTCACCGCACGACTGCCGGAGGTGGTCGACGCGACGCTGGCGCTTCCGGTCACCGACTTGATCGCCGACGCCGAAGCGATAGCGTTGCGCCCCGACGGCCGGCCACATCGATTCCAGGTCACCGCGTCCCGCTTCGGGCGCTCCGTCGACATCGACGCGGCGAGAACTGCCCAGCCGTTGTCGGTTTTCGTGTTCGACCTTCTGCATCTCGACGGCACCGATCTGCTCGATCTGCCGACCAGCGAGCGCATTGCGTTTCTCGACAGCGTGATCCCTGAACTGCACCGGGTCGACCGGCTCATCACCGACGACGCAGAAGCCGCGCAGAACTTTCTCGACATCACACTGGCGGCCGGTCACGAAGGCGTGATGGCGAAATCGACGGCCGCACCCTACGAGGCGGGCCGCCGCGGCGCGGGCTGGCTCAAGGTCAAGCCCGTGCACACTCTCGACCTGGTGGTGCTCGCCGTCGAGTGGGGCTCTGGCCGGCGTACCGGCAAGCTGTCCAACATCCACCTCGGCGCCAGAGATCCGGAGTCCGGTGACTTCATCATGCTCGGGAAGACGTTCAAGGGGATGACCGACGCCATGCTGGATTGGCAGACCGCCCGGTTCACCGAGCTGGCCGACGGTCCGACCGACGGCTACGTCGTCAAGGTGCGGCCTGAACAGGTGGTCGAGATCGCGCTCGACGGTGTGCAGACGTCGACGCGCTACCCCGGCGGGATGGCGCTGCGATTCGCGCGGGTGCTGCGGTACCGCGACGACAAGAGCCCGGCCGAGGCCGACACCATCGACACCATTCGCGCCCTCTACCAACGCGGTGGCTGACCCGGCTGCGCCTAGCTGTCGGCATCACTTCCGTAGTGCGGCAGACTCCGTTCGCGGAATCGGCGCCCCGTGATCTTCTCGGTCCGGATCCGCACGAAGTTATCACGCCGACCCTCGACCCACGGCTCCACGAAAGTTCCTGAGACCTGTACCAAATCGTCGACATCGGTGATCCGCTGCGCATGCCCGACCACCGTGACACTCCATCCGGTGCGCAGGTCCGGATCGAGTTCGTCGGCTTCGAACGCGACGACCCGGTTGTCGGTGGCCGCATCGAGCTTCGGCCCACCGGCAACACGGATCACGATGTCGTCGTGCCACAACCGGAAGTTGACCGGTTGCACCGCAGGGAGTGCGTCCTCGGTGAAGACGAGTCGGCCCACGCGAACCTGTTGTAGGAGGTCCAGACACTGGCGGCGGTTGAGCACATCGAGTTCCTTGGTGTGCGGCATGGTCGTCAACTCCCTCGTACCAGTGCGAGCGTCCCCATCGGCGTGGAGCGCCAGTGACCACCGCTGACGGCGGTCAACCGGGCGATTGCGCGCTTTATTCCGCACGCTAGCTCATCGACGTCGGGTGCCGCGTCATAGTCGCCGATGATTCCGAACGCGAGATGGTCGGCGTAGCTCATGATCGCGATGCCCGTGCGGAGATTCATCGCCAGCGGCGGTATCGGCAGTAGCCGAACGACTTCTCGACCTTTGACGTAGAGGCGCTTTCGTGGCCCCGGCACATTCGTGGCCAACGTGACGACACCGCGCTGCGGCAGCCGGGTCAACGACCGCACGGTCCAGGCCGTCAACGGGAACGGCATCGCCTTCGCAGCGGATACGAAGATGTTCCCTGCTTGGCGTTGTCCGCTTGCCTTCGTACGCATGAGGCGCGCGTGCACGGCTTGCAGTTGCGCGACAGGATCGGTCTTCTCCACGGGAAGGCACGGCAACATGACCGAGACGCGGTTATCCGTTTCGTCCGCGGCGTCGGCTGAGCGCACCGAAACCGGCACCAGCGTGCGCAGTGAGTCGGGCCGGGGCAGCTCGCCGCGACGCAGCAGCATCGTGCGGTAACTGTCCGTGATCGCAGTCAGCGCAACGTCATTGACGGTCACCCCGAAGCCGGCACAGATCTTTTCGACGTCTTCGAGCGAGACCTCGGCCGAAGCGTACCGTCGCATACTGGTCAGCGGCCCGGTCAATGACGACGGCGCCGCAGGACGCAGCAGGCCGCCTGCGATCTCAGCCGCCCCCTGCAGCGCGTGTGCCGCGGCGGTCGTCACGCTCAGCGATGTGCGCCATGCTCCGGCGATCCAGTCGATCGGGTTGAGCGACAGGGCAGGCAGCCGCGGTCCGCGTTTCGACCGCTGCGCCGCACGGATTTCGGTCGCGAACGTCTCGACTGCCCCGCCGTCGCAGATCCGGGAAAGCAGGTTGCTGGCTGCGATACCGTCCGCGATGCAATGGTGGACCTTCATCAGGATCGCCCACCGGTTATGCGACAGGCCGTCGACGAGCCAGCATTCCCACAACGGTCGGTCACGGTCGAGACGGCGCTCCATGACGTCGGCAACCCAACGCGACAAAGCCGCGTCGTCTCCCGGACCCGGTAGTGCCGCCCGCCGAATGTGATGGGAGATGTCGAGCTCGGTGTCCTCTACCCAAGTAGGAGCGCCGAGGTCCAGCGGCTGCGTCTGCAGTATCTGCGTGAACCTCGGTACCGGCAGCACGCGCTCACTGATGGTCGCCGTCAGCAAATCGAAATCGGGCATCGGTCCGGCGAGTACGGCGACGGCACCGATCGCGAGACTGACATGGCGGTCGGAGTCCTCAGCGTGGAGGAACCCCGCATCGAGCGTCGTCAATTGCTCCATGAGACCACTGTGGGCATTTACCGAGCTGTGCGGCAGAGGCAAAGGTCCCTTCGTTGGCAAATGTTGGGTCGGTCAGTCGACATCGACTGACGGTCCGAATCGGAAGCGCCGACCGCTGATTTCCCTCGGATCCACCCGGACGAAACGGGCCTTGCGTCCAGCCGTCCACGGCATCAGTTGTGCTCGCTGCGCTTCCTCGATCTCGGCGTTGGTGTGCAGCACATGGGCGAAGCCCTTGACGATGACGCTCCAGCCATCCGACACGTTGTAGTCATCGGCTTCGAACACCACCCGGGCGTTCATCACGAGGGCGAACAGCTTGCTGGCGAACTCCGCGGTACGAAACAGCACGGTCCTGCGCTGCACGACGTAGTTGACCGGAAAGATCTCCGGCGAGCCCTCGACGCAGATGACCAGCCTGCCCAGCGACCTACTCGAAAGCAGGTTCCAACTTTCGTCCGCCGATAGGACGTTCATCAGTTCGCTGGCCATCAACGCAGTCTAGGGATCGGACGCGCCAACGCTGCTGAGTTGGACACAACCAGCGCGGATTCAGCTGGACAGCAGGAGAATTCCGCCGACGATCAGCGCGGCGACCTTCACCGCTTCGAGACCGACGTACACGTAGTGCACACGGGAGCGAGGACGGTTCTCGCCGGCCAGCACCGCATCGGAGCGGCGCGTCAAAAGCGGTCGCACTCCAGCCAGTTGGGCGATCAGGGCGACCGCGGCGATGGCCAGCGCCACGATGACGCCGGTACGCGGATGGCTCAGCCCCAAGGCGACGGCGATACCGGCGGCCAGCACCACTTCGGTGGTGTTGAGCGCGCGAAAAACCAGCCGGCCGATGCCCAGCCCGATCTGCAGAGTGACCCCGGGAGCCCGGAACTTCAGCGGTGCCTCGAGGAACGAGATGGCCAACACCATCCCGAGCCAGACGAACGTCAGTGCGCTAGCGACGGCGAAACCCGCATTCATGATGGCGACCTCTCGACGGTGACGTGGGCCAGACACAGGTCCGGCTCGACAAACGGTTCCAGCCTGTCGACCGTGACGGGCGCACGCCACGTCTTCAGTGCGCCCTGCATGAGACCCAGGTGGATCGGACAGACGACGGCCCGCCGGTCCTCGGCCAGTTCCAAAAAGGGGCAATGGCGTAGACCGACGCGCGTCTCACCGCCGGCGTCCAGCCGCTGGGGCGCGAACCCGAGGTCGTCGAGCAGGCCGATGAGCCGGTTGACCGACGCTCGGACGCCGAGCGGCTTCGGGGCCGGGCGGGTCACCCGATATGCCCAGGCACGACCGGCTTCGAGCGCCTTGGCACTTGCGTTGCGTTCACCGGCCAGACCGAGCATCAGGATTTCGGCGAGCAAACGGTATTGGCGTACCCCACCAGGGTCCATTCCGCGGACCGCGCGATACATCAGCGGCGGTCGGCCCTGGCGCTTGTGGTCCGGCTCGACACGCTCGACCCTGCCGTCCGCGATCAGGGCTTCCAGATGGAATCGGACCGTGTTGGCATGCACACCAAGTTGTTCGGCGACATCCACGATGGTCATGGCGCCGTTCGCACGCCTCAACACTGCCAGCACGTCCTCGCGACGGCCGGCCGGCTGTGACGCGGAGCTCACGGTCTGCACCCTCGGCATACGCTAGAGTTTATACAACTGCTCTTGTAAAAACCAAGGGGTTGTGATGAGTGAACGTGCCCGCGACCTGACCGATCGCGATGACGTCGAGGCGCTGTTGCGCCGCTTCTACGGTCGAGTGTTCGCAGACGATGTTCTGGCCGAACCGTTCAGCGAGTTGCGCGCAACAGGGCTGGAATCGCACATCCCGGTGATGTGCGACTTCTGGGAGACGGCCCTGTTCGGGGCCGGGCTCTACCGCGGCAACGCACTGGTGGTTCATCGGCAGCTGGATAGCCGACATCCGTTGTACGCCAGGCACTTCGCACGCTGGCTTGCGATCTGGGAGGCTACCGTGGACGAGATGTACGAGGGTCCCGCGGCCGAGCGGGCGAAGGTTCAGGCCGGCCGAATCGCCAGGGCCATGCACCGTCGCCTGAGAGGCGCCGACGCCGGCGAAATCGACGCGGTGGCCGTGGGCTGAGCGTCTGAATTCACCAACCGGGGCGTCGAGGATGCGAGCCCACCATCTCAGCGCCTTTCTTGTCGGTCACCACCTCGCGGCTGCGGTACACGATGTAGGGCCGGAACAGGTAGCCGATCGGTGCGCTGAACACGTGCACCAACCGCGTGAACGGCCAGATGCAGAACAGGACGAGCGCAATCATTACGTGGATGTGGAAGTACAGCGGCGCCTGGACCATCAGATCGCCCCGCGGCTGCAGCACCCAGATCGAGCGGAACCAGGGTGAGACCGTTTCCCGGTAGTCGTGCTCGGCACCCTCCGGCGTCGCGCCGATCAGCGTGCAGCTGCACCCGGCGACGATCGCCAGTACCAGCACGAGGTACATCACCTTGTCGTTGACGGTGGTCGCCATGAACACCGGGCCCGTGGTCCGGCGGCGATAGATGAGCAGTGCGATTCCGGTCAGGGTGGCGATCCCGGCAATCCCGCCGAGAATCACCGCCTGCAGGTGGTACACGTGGTCGCTCATGATCGCGTTGGTCCAGGACTCGGGAATCACCAATCCAATGATGTGGCCGACGATGACGACCAGCATCCCGAAGTGGAACAGTGGGCTGCCGATCCGCAAGAGCCGCGACTCGTAAAGCTGGGACGACCGGGTGGTCCAACCGAACTTGTCGTACCGGTAGCGCCACCAGGTGCCGACGACGACGATCGCGAGCGTCACGTACGGCACCACGTCCCAGAAGATCTCCCAACCGGACATGGTCAGCGGCCTCCTTCCGCCCGGCGCGGTGGCACGGTCAACTGAAAGGGTTGCAGGCCAACCGCTTCGGAGGGCGGCCCGGCGTGCAGCAGTCGTCGCGCGTCGTGTTCCCCGACAGCGGGCAACGTCGAACTCACCGCGGTGACGGTGGGCGCGTACGGCGAGTCGGCATCGACAAGCGCCTGCCGCAACACGTCGATCGGGATGCGGTGCTCAGCCAGCAGACGTCGTCCACTCTGCGAATCGACCGTGGCGGCGAACTCCAGTACCACCGGAAGATGATCTGGCGCCTCGCCTTTGGGGG
Organism: Mycobacterium sp.; assembly: GCA_044508395.1. GTDB lineage: Bacteria > Actinomycetota > Actinomycetes > Mycobacteriales > Mycobacteriaceae > Mycobacterium. The sequence goes on from JBIQHU010000010.1 coordinate 83,022, forward strand.
GCTGGACGCCTGCAGCGCGGTAGGTTCGTGCGAATTCCAGCATCTGCGCACCGCGGTTGCGGGTGTCCCCTGCAGTCCAGTAGGTCAACAACATCGTCGAGCGTCGTCGCAGGTCGAATATCTCGACGTAGTGGGTTGCCGCCTGTGTCGGCTCCCAACTCCGCAGCACCTCGACGGTCTCGCTGAGCAGTGCCGCGGCCGGCCCCGTGATGTATTCCCGCAGCCGGTCGACGGTGTCGAGTCGACGGTCCTGCCGCCCGTCGGGGTACGCCAACAACAGTGACGCCGTCTGCCACACCAGGCGGTCCTGCAGCTCCCGATCGCGGCGTTTCACGACTTCCCACCCGGGAACATTCCTGACGGCACTCCCCTGCCGTCCCAGTTGAGCAGGTTCACCCGCGACGGGTTCTCGGCATTAGCGGCCATGCCCTCGTGACTCTGCCGGTGTTGCAGCGCGTGGAAGGTCTCCACCGCCACCGGAACCGGCCCCCCACTGGCTTCCCCGAACGGGCCTGATTCGTACATCCCGGGTCCACCCTCGAAGGACAACGAACAGCCGGGCTCCTCGAGACGCCCGCCCTCGGCGACATACGCCGTCGGGATCACGTATCGCTCATCGTATTTCGCCAGGGCGAGTAGCCGGTACATCGCGTAGATCTGTTCCTCGGTCATCCCGACCGCTGCCGGGATGTGTGGTTGCGTCTCACGGCCGAGGTTGACGTCACGCATGTACGAACGCATCGCCGCCAACCGCCGCAGCACACCCTCCACGATTCCGGTGTCCCCTGCGGTAAACAGTCCGGCCAGGTACTCCATCGGGATCCGCAGCGCGTCCAGCGCGCCGAACAGGTTGCCGACGTCCTCGCCGTCGTGGCCGTCACGGCTGACGGCGTCGACGATCGGCGACAGCGGCGGGATGTACCACACCATCGGCACCGTCCGGAACTCCGGATGCAGCGGCAGCGCAACTTGATACGTGTTGATCAGGGCGTACACCGGCGACCGTTGTGCGGCCTCTATCCACTCGTCGGAGATACCCTCTGCCCGCGCACCGGCGATGACCTGTGGATCGGTGGGGTCGAGCAGGATCCGGCGCTGCGCCTCGTACAGATCCTTCTCGTCCTTCACCGATGCCGCCTCCAGCACGCGGTCGACGTCGTAGAGCACCAGACCGAGGTAGCGCAGCCGACCGACGCAGGTTTCGGAACACACGGTGGGCAACCCGACCTCGATACGCGGGTAGCACAAGGTGCACTTCTCGGCCTTACCGGTCTTGTGGTTGAAATACACCTTCTTGTACGGGCAGCCGGACACGCACATCCGCCAGCCACGGCAGCGATCCTGATCGACCAGCACGATGCCGTCCTCGCTGCGCTTGTACATGGCGCCGGAGGGACACGACGCCACACACGAGGGATTCAGGCAGTGCTCACAGATTCGCGGCAGGTAGAACATGAACGTCTGTTCCAGTTGCAGCTTGACCTCTTCGCTGACCTTCGCCAAAACCGGGTCACCGGGCACGATTTCGGGTGATCCCGCGAGGTCGTCGTCCCAGTTGGCCGACCAGGACACCTTCATCGGCTTGCCGCTGATCAGGCTGCGCGGGGGCGCCACCGGCATCTGATCCCCGAGCGGCGCCGCGGTCAGGTTCTCGTAGTCGTACGTCCAGGGTTCGTAGTAGTCGTCGATGGAGGGCAGCTTGGGGTTGGCGAAGATCCGGAACAACTTCGACAGCCGGCCGCCGTCGCGCAGGCGCAACCGACCTCGACCGTCCAGGCGCCATCCCCCACGCCAGCGCTCCTGATCCTCGTAGGTACGCGGATATCCTTGGCCCGGACGGGTTTCGACGTTGTTGAACCACACGTACTCGGTGCCCGACCTGTTGGTCCACGCCTGCTTGCAGGTCACCGAGCAGGTATGGCAGCCGATGCATTTGTCGAGGTTCATCACCATCGCCATCTGCGCCATGACTCTCACCGGTACTTCACCTCCTGGGAGCGACGGCGCACCACCGTCACCTCGTCACGCTGGTTGCCGGTCGGACCGAGATAGTTGAATGCGAAGGAATGCTGCGCATAGCCGCCGGCTAGATGGCTGGGTTTGATCAGCAACCTGGTCAGCGAATTGTGGATCCCGCCGCGGGTTCCGGTGGTCTCGGTGAGCGGCACGTCGATGGTGCGCTCCATGGCGTGGTACACGAAAACCACACCGTCGGGCATCCGGTGACTGACCGCCGCGCGGCACACCACCACACCGTTGCGGTTGACGGCCTCGACCCAATCATTGTCGTTGACTTGAATTTTCGCCGCATCCGCCGGACTCATCCACATGACGGGCCCACCGCGGGACAGCGACAGCATGAACAGGTTGTCCTGATACTCGGAGTGGATGGACCACTTCGAATGCGGGGTCAGATAGCGCACCGTAAGACCGATACCGTCGGAAGCGCCGACCGGGGGTTCACCAAAGAGCCGGGACATGTCCAACGGTGGTCGGTAGATGGGCAGTTGTTCGCCCAGTTCTTCCAGCCAGTCGTGGTCGACGTAGAAGTGCATCCGCCCAGTCAGGGTGTGGAACGGTTTGAGTTCCTCGATGTTCACCGTGAACGGGGCGTAGCGGCGGCCACCGGTCTCGCTGCCCGACCATTCCGGGCTGGTGATCACCGGCACCGGCCGCGCCTGGGTGTCGGCGTAGGTGATACGGCGTTCCTCACTGCCCTCGGCCAGGTGCACCAGTTTGCGGCCCGTCCGCCGCTCCAGCTCCCGGAACCCCTCGACGGCGAGCCGGCCGTTGGACGTACCGGACAGCGCGAGGATCACGTCGGCCATCCGCTCCGCGGACGTCATGGCCGGGCGACCCTGTGCCGCACCGGAGTCCATCACGCCGAACTTGGCTGCCAGTTCGCCCACTTCGGCGTTCGGATGGGTCGTGATGCCTTTCGTGGTGACGCCCAGGCTGTCGACGAGTGGGCCGAGGGTCACCCACATTTCGGCTATCGCCGAGTAGTCGCGTTCCACCACCGCGATCGGGCCCATGGTCTTGCCCGGGATCGGGGTCTCACCAGTGGTACGCCAGTCATGCTCAGTGCCACCGGGATACGCCATCGCCCCAGGGGTGTCGTGCTGCAGCGTGCCGAGCACCACGTCGGTACGCGTGCCCAGGTGTTTAGCGGCCAGCGCGCTGAAGGCCCTGGCGATCGCCCCGAATGCCTCGTAATCCGAGCGGGTTTCCCACGGCGGGTCGATGGCCGGGCTGAAGGCATGGACGAAGGGGTGCATGTCGGTGCTGGACAGGTCGGCCTTCTCATACCAGGTTGCGGCGGGCAGCACCACATCCGACAACAACGTCGTCGACGTCATCCGAAAGTCGATCGACATCAACAGGTCCAGCTTGCCCTCTGGAATGTCGTCGGTATGCGCGATGTCTCGCGCCCGTAACTCGCCGGGTTGGGCCTGCACGTTGGAGGTGGTGCCGAGCAGATGGCGCAGGAAGTACTCGTTGCCCTTGCTCGACGAGCCGAGCAGGTTGGCCCGCCA
>JBIQHU010000134.1:0-14618 GCA_044508395.1 Mycobacterium sp.
GCGAAGCAGACATCCTGTGGGACTTGGCAAGTCGGCTCGAGGGCCGGATGACGGCCATCGGTATGGAGACGTTCCTGTCGCGGCCGGCCAACCGCTCACCGTCGGACGCCGCACGCGCCGCAACCGCCAACTCGGTGGGGGCCGACCTGATGATCAGCCTGCGGTGCGCCACGCAGCCCAGCCCCGCCGCGAACGGCGTCGCCTCCTTCCATTTCGGCAACTCGCACGGTTCGGTGTCCACCATCGGACGCAATCTGGCCGACTTCATTCAACGAGAAGTGGTGGCGCGCACCGGATTACGTGATTGCCGCACACACGGGCGGACGTGGGATCTACTGCGGCTCACCCGGATGCCCACCGTGCAAGTGGACGTCGGATACGTTACGAACCCGCGTGACCGCGCGTTGCTGGTGTCCCATCAGACCAGGGACTCGATCGCCGAGGGCATTCTGGCCGCCGTCAAACGGCTGTATCTGCTCGGCAAGAACGATCGCCCAACGGGCACATTCACTTTCGCCGAACTCCTGGCTCACGAACTCTCCGTCGAACAGGCCGGGCGGGTCAGCCCCAGCTGATTCCGGCGCGCCCTACCAAGGGTTGGCGCCCGCTCCCACCGGCTGCTGCAGCTGCGCGCTTTCCAGCAGGCGTTCCAAGGCCGCCTCGACGTCTGCCTTCCAGCCCAGTCCCTGCTCCAACTCCAGCCGCAGTCGCGGGAAATACGGATGCGGTGAGACCACGACGAATCCGGCATCCTGCAGCAGGTCGGCGCCCAGCACACACTGGTCCACCGAGCAGTCCCCCAACACGTCGACGATCGGGCGCAGCACCGGCGAGACCGCGTGCGGGTCCGACAGCTCGGCCACATCCGCGGTGTGACCGAAAGCCTCGAGCGCTCGGGCGCCGCGGCGCACGAGATCACCGACGACGGCGGCGATCAGGCTGCGCGGTAATCCGTCGGCATCGTCGCAGGGCTCCACCCCCAAGGTGGTGAGCAGCACCGCGTCGGCGCTGACCGGACCCGACGGGAAGAGCCCGGCGCGCGGGACCGCGCGTGGTGGCGCGTAGAACGCGTAGCCCAGGCACGGTTCGTCTCCTGTCAGCACCTGGTCGCCACCCGCCGACTCGGGGCACTGCACCGCGATCTGAGCGCAGGCACCCCACTCGAGCATGACCATCGACAGCCAGGCTTCCTTCTCGAATTCGGGGTCCCACAGCTGATTGCCGCCGGATTGTGTGGTCGGCAGGGTCGACGGATCCACCTCCCAGAACACGCACCGGCGGGCGTGCTTGGGCAGCTGCTCGAACGCTTCGAGCCGCAGGGGCGTGATACGTGACGGCACTAGCTACTCCGGGTTCCGCACGGTGCTTTTGCGCACGGCTGCCACTCCAGGATAGAAGGACGGCGCGCGGATGGCCCAAAATCGCCGATGTAATCCTTCCGGAATGGCGGCGGCGACGAAAGTCGTTGGTGCACACGGTGTTTCCGGGCAGAGCCGACCTCCACGAGTCACCTCTCAAGGGTATGTGTCACAGTGACGTAATTACCGCGGGTAGACGGTTAGCGCTCGGACGGGCTCATCAACTCGACGATCCGCTGTAGGTCGTCCACCGACCCGAACTCGACGACGATCTTGCCCTTACGTTTGCCGAGAGCGACCGTGACGCGGGTGTCGAACGCCGTCGACAGCCGCTCAGCAACATCCTGCAGTCCCGGCATCTGGATCGGCTTGCGCCGCGGCGCCGTGGGCGTCGTCGTTTCGGCGCGGTTTGCCAGTGTGACGGCCTCTTCGGTGGCGCGCACCGAGAGACCCTCGGCGACGATGCGCGCCGCGAGCTCCTCCTGCTTCTCCGGCCCGCCCTCGAGGGAGAGCAGCGCGCGCGCATGCCCGGCGGATAGCACGCCGGCGGCCACCCGCCGCTGCACCGCGATCGGCAGCCGCAGCAAGCGGATCATGTTGGTGATGAGCGGCCTCGACCGCCCGATGCGGGCAGCCAGTTCATCATGGGTGACCCCGAACTCATCGAGCAGCTGTTGGTAGGCGGCGGCCTCTTCCAACGGATTCAGCTGGACGCGATGGATGTTCTCCAGCAGGGCATCGCGCAGCATGCTGTCGTCGCCGGTCTCGCGGACGATCGCCGGGATGGTCGCCAGCCCCGCCTGCTGTGCGGCGCGCCACCGCCGCTCCCCCATCACGAGCTGGTACCGCGGCGTCGACTCGCCGGGGACCGCGCGCACGACGATCGGCTGCATCAGCCCGAACTCCTTGATGGAGTACACGAGCTCCGCGAGGGCCTCTTCGTCGAAAACCTGGCGGGGCTGCTTCGGGTTGGGGTCGATCGCCGCCGGATCGATTTCGCGGTAGACGGCGCCCGACACATTCACCGGGCCACCGATCACCACGTCGGCGGCGGCGTCACCCATCTTGCCGAGCGATGACTGCTCGCCGTCCGATGGACCCGTGGGAATGAGCGACGCCAGGCCGCGACCGAGACCGCTGCGCTTGTTCTTGGGCTGAGTCATTCCGATCTCCTCATCTGGCTCCCCGGCTCTTCGCGCAAGCGCTCATCTGGCTCCCCGGCTCTTCGCGCAAGCGCTCATCCAGCTCCCCCGCTCTTCGCGCAAGCGCCCATCGCAATCCCCCTCATCGGCGCTCCGCGATCTCACGGCTCGCATCCAGATAGCTCATCGCACCGCGCGAGCCCGGGTCGTAGTCGAGGATCGTCATGCCGTAACCGGGCGCCTCCGACACCTTGACGCTGCGCGGGATGACGGTGCGCAGCACCTTGTTGCCGAAGTGGGCACGCACATCGTCGGCGACCTGATCAGCGAGCTTCGTCCGGCCGTCGTACATCGTCAGGATCACCGTGGAGACGTTGAGCTCCGGATTGAGGTGCGCCTTGACCATCTCGATATTGCGGAGCAACTGGCCCACACCTTCGAGGGCGTAGTACTCACACTGGATCGGGATCAGTACCTCCGGCGCTGCCACGAGCGCGTTGATCGTGAGCAATCCCAAAGACGGCGGGCAGTCGATGAACACGTAGTCGAAATCGTGGTTCTTGAGTCCGGCGAGGGCGGTCCGCAGTCGGCCTTCCCGCGCCACCATGCTGACCAACTCGATCTCGGCGCCGGCAAGGTCGATGGTCGCCGGTACGCAATAGAGGCGCTCGCTGTGCGGGCTGCGCTGCATCGCCGCCTCGAGCGGGATCTCTCCGATGAGCACCTCATACGAAGAGGGCGTGCCCTCCCGGTGCTCGACTCCGAGCGCGGTGCTGGCGTTGCCCTGCGGATCCAGATCGATCACCAGAACGTGCAGCCCCTGCAGTGCGAGCGCGGCGGCGATGTTGACGGCGGTGGTCGTCTTGCCCACGCCGCCCTTCTGGTTGGCGATGGTGAAGACGCGTTGACGCTCCGGGCGGGGGAGCCCGCTCTTGGCGGCGGCGTGCAATAGGCGCACCGCACGCTCCGCCTCGGCGCCGATCGGGGTGTCGACCGTAGGCGGGTCCGGCCACACCTCGGCGGGCACCTCCGCCGGCGGGACTCCGCCGTCCCATGTTTCACGTGAAACATTCGCGTGAGTTGTTTCACGTGAAACATCGCTACGCGTGGCTCCCGGGATAGCCGGCTCCGGGGCGCGGCTCATCGTCGCGTCCCGGCCGTCGGCCGGTGTTCGTCCGGACTCCGCCGACGCGCCACGACGACGGTCGCGGGTGGATCCAAGAAATCCGCGCAGCATTTCCTCACCCTCACATCGACAGCCCCGAGCGACGTCATCACACGCCGATGCTCGCGGGCTTCTTCTTCAGCACGCTCCCCCTTGATGGCCAACATCTGGCCACCCGGCCGCAGCAGCGGCATGCTCCACTTCGTGATCTTGTCCAAGGACGCGACCGCCCTCGAGACCACTGCGTCCATCTCCCCCACCTGTTGCCGAACCGTCCGCTCCTCCGCCCTGCCGCGCACCACCGTCACGTCGATCTCGAGCTCGTCGATGACCTCGTGCAGGAAATCGCTGCGCCGCAGCAGGGGTTCGATCAGCGTCACCCGGAGGTCCGGGCGCGCCAACGCCAACGGTATCCCGGGCAGCCCGGCGCCACTACCGATGTCGGCAACCCGGGCATCGGCCGGCAGCAATTCGGCGATCGCGGCGCTATTCAATAGGTGGCGCTCCCACAACCGGTCGACTTCTCTGGGGCCGATCAATCCACGCTCGACGCCGGCGCCGGCCAGGATCTCTGCGTAACGCAGCGCAATCGGCAATGCGGATCCGAACAAGATGTCCGCGGCTTCCGGCGCCGCCGACACCTCGTCATGTTTCACGTGAAACATCCTCCGGAATCTCGCGGGGCCGGCGCGTCAGGTTGCACCGAACTACATCGATGTAACTCTGGCGGCGCTCAATCGATGAGGACGACGACGCAGCGCGAGGGCTCCACGCCCTCGCTTTCGCTGTGCACGCCGTCCACCGCGGCGACCGCATCGTGCACGATCTTGCGCTCGAACGGCGTCATCGGCTGCAACTCTTCACGCTCGCCCGTCGCCAGGACCCGCCGAGCGACCTTGTCGCCGAGCGCCGCCAACTCGTCGCGGCGGCGACGACGCCAGCGCGCGATGTCGAGCATCAGGCGGCTGCGCTCCCCGGTCTTCTGGTGCACCGCCAGCCGCGTCAACTCCTGCAGCGCGTCGAGCGTCTCGCCCTTGCGGCCGACCAACTTGTTGAGGTCGCTGCCGCCGTCGATGCTGACCACCGCGCGGTCCCCTTCAACATCTAGATCGATGTCGCCGTCGAAGTCCAGGAGGTCGAGCAACTCCTCGAGGTAGTCGCCGGCGATCTCACCCTCGGCCACCAACCGCTCCTCCAGGTCGTCCGCGCCCGATGCCGCCGCGTTCTCAGTGTCTTCGTTGGCGTCTTCGTTGGCGTCTTCTTTGGCGGCCTCTACCAATTCCTCGCTGCGTTCGGTCGTCTCAGCGTCAGTCATTTGTGTGTCTCTCCCTGTCCTCCGGTATCACACCGGTCGTCTTCGGGTTGTCCTGTTGCCCTGCGGCCGCGGAGGTGTCTGCCGCGGTGACTACTGCGGGCCGGTCAACGTTTCCGTTTCTTGGGCCGAGCGCCCGGACGCGGCGCGGCCCCCGGCCGCGGGCTTCCGCTGCCGGAACCCGACGCCGTCTTGCCCGGACTCCCGCCGGTCGCCTTCGCGGTGGTCGATCCGTTCTCCGAGGACTCGTCGACCTCGGCGCCGTCGCTCGTCGTGATCTCCTTCGGCTCCGCGGCGGCCGCCTTCGATTGCTTCTTCGGCTTCGCCCCGGGCGGCGGGGCGTTCTGCGCGCGCCGTTCCTTCGCCTCGAGCTTCTTCGCCTCTTCTTCCTTCTCGATCATTCCGAACACGTAGTGCTGCTGTCCGAACGTCCACACGTTGTTGGCGAGCCAGTAGATGATGATGGCCAGCGGCAGGAACGGACCACCGACGACCACGCCGAGCGGGAACACATACAGCGCGAGCTTGTTCATCATCGCCGTCTGCGGGTTGGCTGCGGCTTCCGGACTCTGCCTCGCGACCGACGCCCGGCTGTTGAAGTACGTGGCGATGCCGGCCAGGATCATCAACGGCACGCCCACGCCCACGACCGCCCACCGGTTGAACTCCGTGAACGCCTCGAGGCCGTGCTGCTGGATCATCGTCGCACCCAGCGGCGCGCCGAAGAGATTCGCATCGAGGAAGTGGCCGACGTCCGCCGCGGTGAACACGTAGTTGCCCAGCGACCGGTTCTCCTCCACCGACAGGCCGAGGCGGCCGATACCGGTCTGGGTCCGGTTGAAGGACATCAGCACGTGATAGAGGCCGAGGAAGACGGGCACCTGCGCCAGCATCGGCAGGCAGCCGAGGATCGGGTTGAACCCGTGCTCGCGCTGGAGCTTCTGCATTTCCAGCGCCATCCGCTGACGGTCCTTGCCGTACTTCTTCTGCAGCGCCTTGATCTGTGGCTGCAACTCCTGCATCTGCCGCGTGGTGCGGATCTGCTTGACGAACGGCTTGTAGAGAATCGCGCGCAGCGTGAAGACGAGGAACATCACCGCTAGCGCCCAAGCGAAGAAATTCTCCGGGCCGAGCACAAAGCTGAACGCCTTGTACCAGACCCACATGATCGCCGACACCGGGTAGTAAATGATGTCCAGGCTGAACCAATTAAACACGCGTCTCGCTCTCTGCTCGCGATGTCCGAGTACCCGTCACATCGTCGGCTGCATCCGGATCTACCCGGTGCTCGTCTGCATCACCGCACGATTCATGCGAACCGGTGCGGCGCTCCGGTATCGGGTCCCATCCTCCCTTATGCCACGGCCCGCATTTCAGCAACCGCACCATGGCCAGCCATCCGCCCTTCACGACGCCGTACTCCGTGAGTGCGTCGACCGCGTACTGGCTACACGTCGGCATGAAGCGACACGTCGCCGGTCGCAGCGGAGAGATCATGTGGCGGTAGAGCTGGATGACATAGATCAGCGCACGCGCCGCGGACGACCCGATCGAGCGCTTCACCGTGCCGCTCCCGACGGCCCGCTCTTCACCAGCGCGCGGCGCAACGCGGTCCGCAACTCTTGTTCGAGTCGCGCGGAGATCGCATACCGACTACCCGGCAACGCCCGGACGACCACTCGGTCCGTCGGCTGCAATTCGTCGATGACCGTGCGCGCCACATGGCGCAGCCGCCGGGCCACGCGGTGCCGTTGTACCGCGCTCCCAACGGATTTCGAGACCACGAGTCCGATCCGAGGGCCTTGGTCGTCGACCGCATTGCGCAGTGTGTGCACGACGAGATCGGGCTGCACCGTGCGCACCCCTTGGCTGACCGTGGCACCGAACTCGGACGACCGCGTCATCCGGTACCGCGCCGGAAGCACTGCTAGACCCTGTGTGGGATCACGCAGTCAGCTTGCGGCGACCCTTGGAACGCCGGCTTGACACGATCGCCCGGCCTGCCCGGGTCCGCATCCGCAGCCGGAATCCGTGCACACGCGCGCGGCGCCGGTTGTTCGGCTGAAAAGTCCGCTTGCCCTTGGCCACGGCTGTCTCTCCTCGTTTCCGTCTGGCGCCCACGGCCCACACCGGTGCACAGTCATGCCGGTGGGACGCGGTTGCCGTTGGTAAGCTCGTCCGTCTTGCTTAACCGGCGCGGTCCCCACAAAATCTGCGGGTCGCAGCCGTGCCGCCACGTTCGGGCGACTGTTCGAGGGTACTGACGAGATATCCCTAGGTCAAACCGCGCTCAAGGCCGCCTCGGCCAGGCTCAGATCTTCACATTCGCCACAGCCGTCACCGTGTTTTCGGCCGACCAAACTAGCCCTAAAGCAATGTTGCAGAACGGTTGGCACCCGCGAAGAAAACTGTTAGCTTCTGCCAGTGTCGGTTCGATAACGAAACGGCGACAGACAACGAAGCGGAGATACCCATCGAGTCGCGAGCCCACAGACCGGCAGTACCCCTGTGACGAGCCCCGGCAAGCGGAATCTCAGCCCGTAGACAACCGAACGACGACGACTGTCCGATCTCCACAACCTGTGGATAACTATGTGGACAGTTCGTCATCGTCACTTTGGCCTTCCCTAGTTTGGCCGGCAAGGGGGTACGCGTCATTGACAGCTGACCCCGATCCTCCTTTCGTAGCCATCTGGAACACGGTCGTAGCCGAACTCAACGGTGACATCGAAGCGGTCGGAGTGGCGAACGGTGACGCCGGCACGGTGCTCACGCCGCAGCAAAGAGCATGGCTGAAGCTGGTCAAACCTCTGGTCATCACCGAGGGCTTTGCCCTGTTGTCCGTTCCCACCCCGTTCGTCCAGAACGAGATCGAACGCCACCTTCGTGAGCCGATCATCAGCGCCCTGAGCCGTCAACTCGGTCAGCGTGTGGAACTCGGGGTCCGCATCGCCGCACCCGAGACCGCCGATCCAGATGACGGGTTGAACGGCTTCGGTACCGCGCCGACCGTCACCGAAGCCGAGGACAACGACGACGACATCGATGAGGACCAAGCGGCGCTGGCCAGCGCGGAGGAGAGTTGGCCCACCTACTTCTCCCGCCGCGCGCAAAGCGATGTCTCCGACGACGCGGCCGCGGTCAACCTGAACCGCAGATACACCTTCGACACCTTCGTCATCGGTGCGTCCAACAGGTTTGCCCACGCGGCGTCGCTCGCCATCGCCGAAGCACCCGCCCGGGCCTACAACCCACTTTTCATCTGGGGTGAATCCGGCCTCGGCAAGACTCACCTTCTGCACGCGGCGGGGAACTACGCTCAGCGCCTCTTCCCCGGGATGCGGGTCAAGTACGTCTCGACCGAGGAATTCACCAACGACTTCATCAACTCACTGCGTGACGATCGCAAAGCGTCCTTCAAGCGGAGCTATCGCGACATCGACGTGCTGCTTGTCGACGACATCCAGTTCATCGAAGGCAAGGAAGGTATCCAGGAAGAGTTCTTCCATACCTTCAACACCCTGCACAACGCCAACAAGCAGATCGTCATCTCCTCGGACCGGCCGCCCAAACAGCTGGCGACCCTCGAGGACCGGCTGCGCACTCGATTCGAGTGGGGTCTGATCACCGACGTTCAGCCGCCCGAGCTCGAGACCCGCATCGCCATTCTGCGCAAGAAGGCGCAGATGGACCGCCTCGACGTCCCCGGTGACGTTCTCGAACTCATCGCCAGCAGCATCGAACGCAACATCCGCGAACTCGAGGGCGCTCTGATTCGCGTCACCGCATTCGCATCGCTGAACAAGACGACGATCGACAAATCGCTCGCCGAGATCGTCCTGCGCGATCTCATCTCCGACGCGACCACCATGCAGATCAGCACCGCCGCGATCATGGCCGCGACCGCCGAATACTTCGAAACCACCGTCGAAGAACTGCGGGGGCCCGGTAAGACGCGTGCACTCGCACAATCCCGCCAGATCGCGATGTACCTGTGCCGCGAACTCACCGATCTCTCGTTGCCCAAGATCGGCCAGGCGTTCGGCCGTGACCACACCACCGTCATGTATGCCGAGAAAAAGATCCGTGGCGAAATGGCCGAACGACGCGAGGTCTTCGATCACGTCAAGGAACTCACGACGCGAATCCGGCAGCGCGCCAAGCGCTGAACTCCCCCGTTCTGCTCCCCCGAACGCGCTCGCATGCGCCGAGCACTGCTGTGCGCCCAAAAAATCTCCGAAAAACTTGCGTCCCGCCGGTATCACTTGTCACACGCCGGCCATGTGCACATCCATGTGGACAATTTGGGATCAACCGTCGAATGATTCGCCGCTTGTTTCACAACCGCGGGCGTCTCCACAACAGCTGAACAACGACGCCGCATTCATCCACAGGAACTCCACAGCCCCGCACAGCCCACATCCAGGGCAGACACCGATTCATCCCCAGTCTCCACAGGCCCTAATACTGTTGCTCGTATATCTCTCTAGAAAGTTCTTCGAAGAAGCCTGCTGGGGAAGACTCGGAAACCTCATGGCCGAGCCCGCTCGAGCGCCCGAATGTCAGCGTGATCGATTAGCTTTTAACTTGGGGCCGAAAGCTCTACGGTGGTTCAGCGACAGCCGTTACGGTCGTCACGACGCATCGGTCGAAGACGTGTTGAGACACCAGGAAACCGCTGCTTAGCGCTTGTTGTGAGTTTGATCGAAGGGACTGTATGGACGTGGCGGCCACAACCGTTGGTGTCACAGATTTGAAGTTCCGTCTGGTACGCGAAGACTTCGCCGATGCCGTGGCCTGGGTGGCGCGCAATCTGCCGAACCGGCCGACGGTTCCGGTCCTGGCGGGTGTTCTTCTCACCGGCTCCGAGGACGGTTTGACGATCTCGGGTTTCGATTACGAAGTGTCCGCCGAGGTCCAGGTCGCGGCCGAAATCGCTTCTCCCGGAAGCGTTTTGGTATCTGGCCGGTTGCTGTCGGACATCACCAGGGCGTTGCCGGCCAAGCCGATCGATGTCAGCGTCGAAGGCACCCGGGTGTCGTTGACCTGTGGTAGCGCCAGGTTCTCGCTGCCGACGATGGCGGTCGAGGATTACCCGACGTTGCCTGCGCTGCCCGACGAGACCGGTGTCGTTCCAGCGGACCTGTTCGCCGAGGCCATCGGTCAGGTCGCCGTAGCGGCCGGCCGTGACGACACCCTGCCGATGCTGACCGGCATCCGCGTCGAGATTTCGGGTGAGAACGTGATTTTGGCGGCGACTGATCGCTTCCGTCTCGCGGTTCGGGAGTTGACATGGTCGACCGCGGCGGCGGACACGGAGGCCGCGGTGTTGGTTCCGGCCAAGACTCTGGCCGAAGCGGCCAAGGCCGGCATCGACGGATCCGAGGTCCACCTGTCTTTGGGATCCGGTGCCCAACTGGGTAAGGAAGGGTTGCTGGGTATTCGCAGCAACGGCAAGCGCAGCACTACACGTCTGCTCGACGCCGAGTTCCCGAAGTTTCGTCAGTTGTTGCCGACCGAGCACACGGCCATCGCGACCATGGGTGTCGCCGAGCTCACCGAAGCGATCAAACGCGTCGCGCTGGTCGCCGACCGTGGTGCCCAGGTGCGCATGGAGTTCGCCGACGATGTCCTGCGGTTGTCCGCGGGCGCGGATGACGTCGGCCGCGCGGAAGAAGACCTGCCGGTCGCCTTCGCAGGTGAGCCGCTGACCATCGCGTTCAACCCGACGTATCTCACGGACGGGTTGGGGTCGCTTCACTCCGAGCGCGTGACATTCGGTTTCACGACCCCCAGCCGGCCTGCGGTGCTGCGGCCCGCAGGCGACGATGATGGGGATGTGGGCGCGACGGGACCTTTCCCGGCTGCGCAAAGCGATTACGTCTATCTGTTGATGCCGGTGCGGCTTCCTGGCTGACCGGCCTGACGCCACGACGGGGGCGCACATGCAATTAGGTCTGGTCGGCCTGGGCAAGATGGGCTTCAACATGCGCCAGCGCCTGCGCGAGGGCGGGCACGAGGTCATCGGCTACGACCCCAGACCAGAAGTCACCGACGTCCCGACGCTCGCGGCCCTCGCGCAGGCTCTCGACGCCCCCCGCGTGGTGTGGGTAATGGTGCCGTCGGGGCATATCACCGATGAGACCATCACGTCGCTGGCGGAAGTGTTGAGTCCGGGTGACCTGGTGATCGACGGCGGCAACTCCCGCTATACCGAGGACGGCCCGCACGCAAAACTCTTGGGAGACAAGGGCATTGCGTTCATCGATGCGGGAGTATCGGGAGGCATCTGGGGGTTGACCGAGGGTTACGGCATGATGGTGGGCGGCAGTAAAGAAGACGTGGCCCGGGTGATGCCGATCTTCGAGACCCTGCGACCCCCGGGCGAGTTGGCCGACGGATTCGTGCACGCCGGACCTGTCGGGGCCGGACACTACGCGAAGATGGTGCACAACGGCATCGAGTACGGCTTGATGATGGCGTACGCCGAGGGGTACGAACTGCTGGCGGCCGAAGATCTGATCGAGGACACCCAGGCCGTCATCCAGGCGTGGACCAATGGGACCGTGGTGAGGTCCTGGCTGCAGCAGCTGCTGGCCAAGGCGCTCAAGGAAGACCCGGAGTTCTGCGACATCACCGGGTACACGGAAGACTCCGGTGAGGGCAGGTGGACCGTGGAAGAAGCCATCAACCACCGTGTGCCGATGCCGGTGATCGCGGCGTCGCTTTTCGCCAGATTTGCATCACGCCAAAAGGACTCCCCCACGATGAAGGCGGTGTCGGCATTGCGTAACCAGTTCGGCGGCCACGCCGTGACGAGGATCAGCGAGTCCGGATAGTTGTACATCAGGAACCTTGCACTGACCGACTTCCGGTCCTGGGCACGGGTCGAGATCGATCTCTCGCCGGGCCGCACGGTCTTCGTCGGCCCAAACGGGTTCGGTAAGACGAATATCGTTGAGGCACTGTGGTATTCATCGACGCTGGGCTCACACCGGGTCGGTATCGATGCGCCTCTCATCCGGGCCGGCGCCCAGCGCGCCGTCGTCTCGACCATCGTTGTGAACGAAGGTCGGGAACTCGCCGTCGACTTGGAGATCAACGCCGGGCGCGCCAACAAGGCCCGACTGAACCGCTCCCCCGTCCGCAGTGCGCGCGAAATCCTCGGTGTCCTGCGCGCGGTGCTGTTCGCACCGGAGGACCTCGCCCTCGTGCGGGGCGATCCCAGCGAACGGCGCAGGTACCTCGACGAACTGGCTACCATCCGGCGGCCTCAGGTGGCCGCCATCCGCGCCGACTACGAGAAAGTTCTCAAACAGCGCACGGCGTTGCTGAAGAGCGCTGCCGGCGCGAGATATCGCGGCGATCGCAGCGTGCTGGACACCCTCGATGTTTGGGACGGTCATCTGGCGGCACATGGTTCCCGGCTCATCGCGGCGCGTGTCGACCTGGTCAACCAGCTGGCACCCGAAGTGGAGAAGGCTTATCAACTGCTGGCGCCGTCGTCGCGTCCGGCGGCCATCCGGTACCGCAGCGGCGTCGAGTTGGTCGAGAGCGAGGCCGCGGCAGGAACCGGGAGCGCGGAGCTGTTCGAAGCAGCCTTGTTGGACGCGCTGGCGCGCCGCCGGGGCACCGAGCTGGAACGCGGCGTCTGTCTGGTGGGTCCGCACCGCGACGATCTGGAGTTACGGCTCGGCGATCAGGTCGCGAAAGGCTTTGCAAGCCATGGCGAATCGTGGTCGATGGCACTGGCATTGCGATTGGCGGCCTACGAACTCCTGCGCGCCGAGGGCGGCGATCCGGTACTGCTGTTGGACGACGTGTTCGCCGAACTCGACAGCGCCCGCAGACAGGCATTGGCCAATGTCGCGGCATCGGCCGAACAGGTGCTCGTCACCGCGGCGGTGCGTGAGGACATCCCACAGGATTGGGATGCGGACATGATCGAGATCACCATGAGTGACGACGACACCGGCCGGATCTCCCAGGTACGAGCGAGAACTCGAGCGAACGAGGATCGGGAATGAGTACCGACGACGTGGAACCCCCGCAGCACCTGAGCCATCTAAAGGGTATGGATCTGGTGCGGCGCACCCTGGAAGAGGCGCGCGGGGCGGCCCGCAGCCAAGGTAAAGATGTGGGCCGCGGGCGAAGTGCCAGGCCACGCAAGGTCGCGGGTGCGAGTCGCCGGCGCTGGTCGGGTCCTGGTCCGGATTCGCGGGACCCGCAGTTACTGGCGTCGGTCGCGCGCGACCTCGCGCGCAGCCGCGGCTGGTCCGACCGAGTGGCGCAAGGGTCGGTGTTCGGGCGGTGGAATGCGGTGGTCGGCGAACAGATCGCAGCCCACGCCACGCCGACCGGATTACAGGACGGGGTGCTCACGGTTTCGGCGGAGTCGACGGCCTGGGCCACCCAGTTGCGGATGGTGCAGGCGCAACTTTTGGCCAAGATCGCTGCCGCCGTCGGTGATGGTGTGGTGAAGTCACTGAAGATCGTCGGCCCGGTGGCCCCATCCTGGCGGAAGGGCCGCTATCACATCGCGGGCCGGGGCCCCCGCGACACGTATGGTTGACGACGGTTTTCGCAGTTGGCTGAGAGCCGCGAGAACGCCACGAGCGCCTTTCTCAAGCGTCATCACGCACCTTTGATCGAAAAATTCCATTTACGGCGCAAATAGGTGAGTAGAAACGCTGCCTCAGAATCGGTGCTGACGGTGCGTGACGGTAGACTGATGACATGACTTGCCGGCGGTGACAGATAACCGCCCGAGCCCCACCCCCAAAGAGAGTAGGGAAGCCTCCGCCCGTGGCTGCTGCGAAGAAGAAAGCCCAGGAACAATACGGTGCCGATTCGATCAAGGTCCTCGAAGGTCTCGAAGCCGTCCGCAAACGCCCCGGTATGTACATCGGGTCCACCGGTGAACGGGGCCTGCACCACCTGATCTGGGAGGTCGTGGACAACGCGGTCGACGAGGCCATGGCCGGCTTCGCCACCGAGGTCTCGGTCCGGCTTCTCGACGACGGCGGCGTGGAGGTCACCGATAACGGCCGCGGGATCCCGGTGGCCATGCACTCGACCGGCATCCCCACCGTCGACGTCGTGATGACGGTGCTGCACGCGGGCGGCAAGTTCGAAGAAGGCGCCTATAGCGTCTCCGGCGGGCTTCACGGTGTGGGCGTTTCTGTGGTGAACGCGTTGTCCTCCAGGCTGGAGGCCGACATCTGCACCGATGGTTACGAGTGGTTCCAGTCCTACGACAACTCGGTCCCAGGAACCCTCAAGCAGGGCGAGAAGACCAAGAAGACCGGCACCACCATCAGGTTCTGGGCCGATCCCAATGTCTTCGAGACCACTAACTACGACTTCGAGACGGTCGCGCGCCGCCTGCAGGAGATGGCCTTCCTCAACAAGGGGCTGACCATCACGCTCTCCGACGAGCGTGTCACCGCAGCTGAAGTCACCGACGAGGTCGTCAGCGACACCGCCGAGGCCCCGAAGTCGGCCGAGGAGAAAGCCGCCGAAGCGGCGGCACCGCACAAAGTGAAGTACCGCACCTTCCACTACCCCGGCGGGCTGGTCGACTTCGTCAAGCACATCAACCGGACGAAATCGCCCATCCACCAGAGCATCGTCGACTTCTC
>JBIQHU010000281.1:0-1966 GCA_044508395.1 Mycobacterium sp.
CCCCGCGGCTGGACGATGGCTACGACATTGCCGAATATCGAGATGTGCATTCCGATTACGGCACGCTGGCCGATCTACGAAAGTTCATACGGCTGGCGCATCGCCGCGGTCTGCATATCATTACGGAACTGGTCATCAACCACACCTCCGACCAGCACGCCTGGTTTCAAAGGGCACGCCGGGCGAAGCCGGACTCGGCGGCGCGTAATTTTTATGTCTGGTCCGACAACGATCAAGGCTACGCCGGAACACGGATTATTTTTTGCGATACCGAGAAGTCCAACTGGACCTGGGACCCGGTCGCGGGCGCTTATTTTTGGCATCGGTTCTATTCGCATCAGCCCGACTTGAACTACGACAATCCCCAAGTATTGAAGGAAGTGATAAGCGTAATGCGGTTCTGGCTGGATATGGGGGTTGATGGCTTGCGGCTTGACGCCGTGCCGTATCTGGTCGAGCGCGAGGGCACCAGCAACGAGAACCTGCCGCAAACGCATGCGGTGCTGCGGGACATCCGTGCGGTGATCGACGCTGAATATCCGGACCGGGTATTGTTGGCCGAAGCGAATCAGTGGCCGGAAGATGCGCAGGAGTACTTCGGCAAAGGCGACGAATGCCACATGGCATTTCACTTTCCCTTGATGCCGCGCATATATATGGCCATCGCGCAGGCCGACCGCTTTCCGATTACCGACATTATGCAGCAGACCCCGGAGATTCCAGAAAATTGCCAATGGGCGATTTTCCTGCGTAACCATGATGAACTTACGCTTGAAATGGTTACCAGCAGCGAACGCGACTATTTATGGGACGTCTATGCCGCCGATCGCCGCGCGCGCATCAATCTGGGCATACGGCGTCGGCTCGCGCCGCTGCTGGAGCGCGACCGGCGCCGGATCGAGCTGATGAACAGCCTGCTGCTGACGATGCCCGGCACGCCAGTACTGTATTACGGCGATGAGCTGGGGATGGGCGACAACATACATCTGGGAGATCGCGATGGCGTGCGCACTCCCATGCAGTGGTCGGCGGACCGCAACGGCGGATTCTCCCGCGCCGACCCCGAGCGCCTGATCCTGCCGGTGCTCATGGATCCTCTTTACGGCTATGAAGCGGTAAGCGTGGAAGCCCAGCAGCGCGACTCGCATTCACTCTTGAACTGGACGCGGCGCATGCTGGCCAAGCGTCAACAAACACATGCGTTTGGGCGCGGCAGCCAGCGTTTTTTGTTTCCAGGAAACCGGAAGATACTGGCGTATCTGCGCGAGCACGATGGCGCCGTTCTGCTGTGTGTGGCGAATTTGTCGAACGCCTCGCAGCCCGTGGAGCTGGACTTGAGCAGTATGGCTGGGCGTGTGCCGGTGGAACTGCTAGGCGGCACGCCGTTTCCGACTATCGGCGAGCTGCCCTATCTGTTGACCTTGCCGCCTTATGGCTTTTACTGGTTCGACCTGAGCAGCGAAGCGTCGCCGCCGGTCTGGCATGCTGTTGTGCCGGAGCGCATGCCGGAGTACGCGACCTTGGTATTCCGCCAGCGGGGACACGGGCAGGTCCAGTTGCTCGATAGTTCGAAGAACGTCCTGTGCAAGCAAGTCCTGCCTTTATACATGGAACGCCAGCGTTGGTTCGCGGCCGGCCAGACCATGCAGAGTATCGAGTTGGCCTATCTGGCTGCCTTGCCTGGCGAGCCGGATCTGTTCATGGCGGAGTTCGAAGTGCAGTGCAAGAACGCGCGAGCGCGCTATTTTCTGCCTTTGGCTATTTTGTGGGACGATTCCGCGTCGGAATCGACTCAGCCCTATCGTTTGGCACGGGTGCGGCGTGGCGCCGAATTGGGGCTGCTCGTCGACGGCGCCCAGACAGGGGCCTTTGCTCTGACTCTTGTGGAGAAGCTGCGCAGCAATTGCGAAGTGTCGCTTGAGGGCGGCCTGGGCAAGTCGGTGTTGCGATTCCAGGGCGAGGCCGG
>JBIQHU010000135.1:0-14385 GCA_044508395.1 Mycobacterium sp.
CATCAACGAATCGCTGAAGCGCATCCTGCCCGCCCCGGTCGCCGCTGCCATCGGCACCGCCGTGCACGAGTCCATGAGCCAGCGCTACACCGAACAGGCCCAGACTCGGCATATCGTCACCGCGACCGTGATCAACGACCGCGTCGCAGATCAGCAAGCGTCGCCAAGGAAGATGATCACCGTGGATGCGCGATGGGTTGTCGGTCGCCGCGAATACATGGGCCAAGTCGAAGCGCAGCCGACGGTCAACACCGGCGACCGTATTGACCTCTGGGTGGACAACGACGGTCATCAGGTGGGCAAGCCGCCGCCGGTTTCTAACGCCGCTAAAGACGCGGTGCTGTCTGCGGTGGCAATCTGGTCGAGCGTGGCTGCTGGTGCGACCACCCTCTTCGCCGTTACGCGGTTAGTCCTTGACCGCTTCCGTGCCACCGCGTGGCAACACGAGATCGATAACCTCGTCGGCTACGGCGGCGGTCGCACCAGCAGCCAGTCATAGAACCCGGTCGCGTGCGCGCCCGCGCTGCCTTGTCTAAACGGTGCGTGGTGTGGTCGGGGTAGAACGGCACTCCAACCTCGAAATCGAGCAGGCCGGTGACGACGATGACCGCCCCCACTGTTCCCGTATCCCTGTTACGACATCAGGTAATCGTCGCTGAATCTCGACAATTGGGCTGGGTGTCGAGATGCAATGAAGATTGACAAAACACGCCTGGCTACTTTGACAAAACATCGGCGTGTCGTGGGAGCTTGTTAATCTTCACTGCAAAAGTGCAGATCAGAGTGGTCCCGATGCACCCCGACGACGTTATTCGCCAGCCTCGTCGCTGCTGTCACTGAGACCGATCTGCGCGGCCAGGTGGAAGAGTTCCCGCGATTCCGCTTCGTAGCCACGCCTGCCTAGATTGGCGAACGGATTCGCACCGGGTTCGGGTAACCGCAGCCGATAGGCGTCATTGTTCAGGACACCGGCTGGCTTGCCTGCGCGCATGTCCTCACACATTCGGTCTACCTCCGCAGCGTCAATCCCGTCGACCCCGGAGACCGCGTCGCGCAAGCGGACGATGTCTTGCTCGGCTGCAGGGGGAATCGCGCGCGCAGATTCTTCCTGTTGCTTCGCAACGATGTGCTCACCCAGCCGCAACTGCCAGCCGATCTGGTGTACATGACCAATCACCTCGCGCAGCGACCGCTCGTCGGCGGCTGACTCAGGGGTGAGGATGCCGCTCTGCTCGTCGACATCAACGTAGAACCCGCGCTGTTTCAGCATGTTGTGCTCGCGCGTCCATACTTCGACTTCACCTAGCCAAGCACGGTTGGCCTCAGGATCCGATGGACCTGTCCCAAACCAATACTCCTCCCTTACGAGGAAGTCATACGCCAGCGCGAGCTTGCTTTGATGACTGGCCCAGAGCTTCTCCAATCGAGAGTTGACGAAAGACGAACCCTCGTCCTCGTAGGCCATCTCACAACGCCGCCCATGAATAGCGATCGCTTTGCCGGACTCTTCCAGGCCCAGAATCGCTAGCGACCGAGCTAATCCCAGATTTCCACCGTCAAGCATGTCCAACGCAGCTGTAAGAAGCCGATCAGCGTTGGCCAACAGCTCGTCGTACAGTTCGACAACCTGTCCCGGCGTCAGCTGCGGCAGCACGTTTCGCTTACCCATTGTCGGCGCTTCACCGATCAGAACGTCTTACCCATCATGACCAGAGTGCACGCTATCAAGGCGGTCCGACAATCAGATCGCTCTTGGCGGACCGATGCCAAACAAGCATGCCAAAAACAACTTTGGCAACGGATGCAGGATCACGCCGCCACGGCCACCTGTCGGTGGTCATTTCGTGGCGCGCTGACTTGCGGCGATGCCAACCGTCCCTTTTCGTGTCATCTGCGTTCAGTCCCGAACCCGTGCCACTTCTCAGCTCGCCGCCGAGACTCTCCACAGCCTGCGAATCATCGTTGCTGTCTCGTCGACAGTTGTTCTGTCACGCGACAGAGTGATCGTCGCTGCCGGTTCCCCGATGGGTATCGCCTCAAATGCAGTCGGAAGCGACCAGTCCGTTGCTATGCCCAGTTCGTTGGCGTGCAGCTTCAGGAGTCGGCCGGATCTGAAATCCACAGGACGACCTGTTCGGCTCGATCTTCGCCAAGAACACGACCCAAAGCATCCCCTGCGGCCGCGAGGCCCGCGATGGTGTCGAGTCCTTCAGCGAGCAGCTTGAGGTATTCGACTCTGGATAGCCGTGCACCGAGTGTCGTTGCAACTGCACCGATTCGGGTTGGCAGCCCGATCTCTAGCCGTACGCCAAGATTCGACAACTCGCCTTCATCGGCAAGTTGATAACCTCGCGCCCGACAAATGGTCGCGACAGCATCGATAACGTCACGAGTCCGTGCAGCAACGGAACGAATCGGGCCAGCTGCGGCAGTGTTGCGCATATGCTGCATCAGTTCAGCCTCAATGTTGGCTATCGGCGCGTCGCTGGCGAACAGTAATACAGCGGCAGTCTTCTTCGCTCGCGTCAGCGGGTCGCCACCTCCGACATGCAAGCCACGAAGCAACGCCTCACTGACTCCTAGCGCGGAAGCGGTTGGGTACCAACGGAACTGCTCCTGTCGAGACCGGTTCGCAACAGGCAGATACGTCGCGTCGAGTTCAACGGTGACTTGAGCCAGTGCGACGAGGTCGGCTTCCGTGAGCTTCCGTCCGGCGGGCGCGAACCGCAGAAGGGACGATACCTGTGTTACTGACCGAACCTCGATGCCGGACTCACCGGCGTACCGTCCGAGTTCGGTAACCGAGACTCGGCCGTCGGGCTCGATATCGAGAAGCTCGGCGCAGCTGAGTGATTCCAGATCGCGGTTGAGTGCGTCGTGGTCCCAACCCGGCCCGCCTCGGTCTACCTGTTGCCAAATTGCGAAGCTGTTGTCGAGTAACGCCAGCAATTCTGCACGCCGAACGGATCCGCCCAACGTGACAAGGCTTCGAAGAACTAGGGTCTGCGGGTCGGTGCTTGCGCTGAGAAAGTGCGATCGGATGGACTCGGGCTGACCCTGGACGTAGCCGAGCCACGCCTGTGACGGCGTCGGATCGCCCGTTGCGACGATGAAGGACTGGCCCTCGTCTGCGAACCCAACTCTGCCGGCGCGCCCCGCCATATTCTTGTACTCGGCCACCGAGTATGGGTTCGAGTTCGGCCACGGATGGGTGAGCCCGGCAATGACGACCGCCTCCGCTGGTGTGTTGATACCCATCGCGAGCGTGGTCGTCGCGACGATTACTTCCAGGTCTGAGGACGGATCTCGGAACCGCGTTTCCAGTGCGGCGCGCTCGTCGGGGCTGAGGTCTGAATTGTGGAATCCAACGCCTCCTCCGAGGCCGTCCCGCAGTGCGTGCGAGGCGGTCGACAGGTCCCCATCGGGCAGCAGCGATAAGACGGAGTTGGCCGGCGGCAGACCTAGACTGTGGGCAAGGTATCGAGCTGTACCGACGGTTTCGCCTTTGGTGGCTCGGAACACGATCACCTTCTTGTTCTCCCCCACTAGACGTCGGACCAGAGGAATGATGATGTGCTTGCTGCCTTCACCACCAACCCCCCAATCAGGAACGACAAAAGCTTCCGTTGCCGACGTGCTGTCGGCATTGAGGTGCTGAGCGTGGCCTGATCCGTCAATTACTCCTTCCCTCAGCGGAATCGGTCTGTACTCGCTGCGCAGCAGCTCTGCTCCGAGCCAACGCTCGAGACCATTGGTGTCGCCGATCACGGCGGAGAGTGCCACCACCTGAGGGGCGCCTCCCCGAGCATGACCAGACCGCAGCAGGGCGAGTAGGAACTCAAGACTCGGTCCCCTCGATTGCTCAGCGATGTTCTGGGCTTCGTCGATGACGACGAGTGTGACACCGCGCAACACCCACGGCGACGCGGTAACGATGCTCAGGAATTTCTCGTACGTCAGTAGAGCGAGATCGAATTGCCCGCTGTAGATCATGCCGACCTGATCGGCGTGCTCGCCTGTGCCCCGAACAACGGCTAGGTGATCGCCATACAGCTCTCGGAAGTATTCGAATTTGTCGTTGACGAGGGCGCGCATCGGCAGCAGCATCACCACGCGTGCACCCTGCTCGGCTTCTCGTACCGCTGCCAGCTCGCCGATCATGGTCTTACCCGACGATGTGGGGGCGACCACAAGCAACGATTTCCCGTCAAGCACGCCGCAGTCGTTGATGGCGGCGAGCTGTAGCTCATTAAGCGCCGCCATCTGTGACGACCAGCGATCGAGCACCGGCTGGCTGAAACCGAACGGCCGCAATGAATTCCAGTCCCTGGTTGCTGATTTCCGAACCCGTTCAGGGAAGACAGCAGCGTACGCTGCGCCGGGGGTCAAGCGCGGCAGAGCCGGCGCACCCTCGACCGCCCCATAGAC
This sequence comes from Mycobacterium sp., assembly GCA_044508395.1. GTDB lineage: Bacteria > Actinomycetota > Actinomycetes > Mycobacteriales > Mycobacteriaceae > Mycobacterium. The sequence continues at coordinate 4,429 of JBIQHU010000135.1, forward strand.
GGTGGGGGTCTGTATCTCACCGAGAAGCTGCGCCGAATCCAGAACGTTCAGGGTGACGTAGTCGATCAAGGCCAGCAACGGAATGAATTCACTGTCGAGGTAGTCCCCGTAACCCTGAACGGCGCGGATGAGGTGGTAGGACAGCAGGCCATGGCCGAACTGCTTCGTTTCAATCGCGGGCTCTGATGCGGCTGAGGCCGTGAGCACCAAGCGCCCGTCGCCCCGGATCAGGCGCTCAACGCTCTGCCGGTCCTCGATCGGAAGCCGGGCGGCGGTCGGAGCGAATACGCGCGCGCCTCCGATGCCTCCGGAAAAGCAGCAGTCGAGGACGACGAACATCTGGCGGCTGGGAATTTCATCGAGGTGGACCGCCAGTTCATCGAGGGATATGCATGTGCCGGCGAGATCGCTGCCGTCCGCATCGATCGGGACGAGGCGGTGGTCATCGGTTCCGTGGCCGGAGAATGTGATGACGACGAAGTCGTCTTCGCGCGCGGTCTTGAGGTCTTCGATGGCGTGCAAGATGTTCTCGCGGGTGGCGTCGGCGTCGACCAGCTTGGTGACCGATCGGTTGTCGCTGTTGTCCTCAAAGAGGCTGCCCAACGCTAGGGCGTCGGCCCTGGCGCAGGTCAACCGCGTGATAGGCGCTGGATACTTGTCAATTCCGATGAAGAGGCCGCGCAGCATGCGTTATTGATCCTTCCCCGTCGCCATGGTCCGGCCGGCGCGCGCGGATCGCCACCACCTGCGCTTTGCGATGCGTTGGAAGAGAATTGCTCGGAAGCGGTCGGGGATCGTCCGGGTCTGCGGTTGTTCGACCGACGGGTCGATGTCGCCTGATCTGCGGGCGAAGTATTCCCGTCGTGCCCGGTCTTCACGAGCCCGGCCCCGGGCAATCTGCTCGGGGGTGCAGGGTTTCGCCCGGATCACACGGTTGGAGCGGATCCAGTAGTGGGCTTGGCACGGGAACTCCCAGTTGCCCACCGACGGGAACAGCGACACCGCCTCGCCGTCGAACAGGATCTGCCAGTCAGCCGGTGAGATCGGGGTGACGACCTTGTTGCCGCACCCGCATGCACATTTGTGGACCGCGGTGCAGTACGGGATCGACACATACAGCGCGCCGTCGTCAAGCTGACGGGGAATGTACTCGACGAACTCGGGCGTCAGCGTGGTGTGCCTCATTCGGGAGAATCCTCGTTGGTGAGATGGTTGCCGTCGATGGTGTAGGCGCTGTGATGCTCGCGTTCCAAGTCGGCGTAGAAGCCGAACAGCTTCTTCCACTTGATTACTGCGAAAATTGCGTTGAGCGCGTTGATGTCTGCAAGCTGGATGTTGTCGTACTCCTCATCATCGTCGTCGACGACGGGCAGTCGGTGCAGCTCGTGCCGCTCCGGCGTGCATGCGGTGGTGCGGACGATGCCGGCCAGGGACTCGCCCGTGCGGTACATGCCGATTCCGCAGTCGATGAACGGCACCCCGTACTCCAGCAGCCGCTCGGAGATGAACTTCCTGCAGGGGCCGGAGTCGATCGCCAAGAACACGAACGTCATTGACTGCAGCTGCGCGATGGTGTTCTCGTCGACGCGCTCAGGATGCACCACGATCCCGTAACGGATCGCGTCGTAGATGCTCTTGTAATAATCGACCTTAAGTGGCGACTGCGTGAGTTGATCAGTAGATGCTGCGCCGGGCGATCGAAATGCATTGTGCGCGTACAGATGATCCGGGTCATACAGATGGATCTCTCCGACCGGAGTCTTAGCCACCTGGTCCAGGATGTAGGCACCGGTCCCCCCGAGGCCGACGACGGCGACGCTGAGGATGGCCAGCTTCTCGGTCACTGCGCTGATCCGGGCGCGGCTTGACGCCGCGTCGTGATACCGAAATACCGATTCCTCGGCAGTGACCGCCGCGACAGGGAACGTCCTGGCGGTCGCGTGCGGGTCGATGGCCTGGGCGGCCCCGGACACCATGTTGATGTAGGAGACGACCTTCTCGTAGTAGTCGACGTAGGCGCCGCTGGGCGGCTTGCTGGAGAACTGGCAGTCCGCCACCACTCCCTCTGCGAGGGTGATCGCGTTGGGGTTGTTGATGATCTTCGACAACTGCTCGCCGTGTATGTCGTGGGGGATCCCGCCGACGAAGCAGACCGTGTGGTCGCTGGGCGCCACTGTGCTCACGCCGCTGGTGGTCAGCTCGCTCACGATCGTCCCGTACGCCACCTCGCCGGCGTAGGTGACGTACGGGACGTCGTGCACGTGCAGATAGTTGGCGCGGACCTCGATGTTGAAGCCCTCGTCGCGCAGTCGCTGCAGATCCGGGCTACGACTTATTTGTAGCGGTGACATTGAACACCGTGCCCTTGTGCTTGACTGTGACCGTCTGCCCCTCAACGAGGACACCCTCATGGCGGGGTCCCTGCGCCTTGCGGAAGGTCACGGTGTAGGTGGTGTTCGGATCGGACTGCTCGGGATAGGCGATCGCCACCACCTCGGCGTAGGAGACGACCTCGTGCGGGACGACGGCCAGTTCCCCATTGATCACGATCGCGTACTCCTTGTCCTTGGCACGATCCGCGAGGTCGACGCCCGCAGTCACCTGGTCTTCAGTCATCAGAGATCGGTCCTTTCGATGCCAGTTCCGACGTGAGTGTCCCGCCTGTCCTCTGTACGCATGTCCGTGTACACGCCTACAGTGTAGCACGGCGCGCCGACAAGGGGTTTCCGCAGACCAGCGGCGTACGCTAGTTTGCGAACATGGCAAGCCACGGCAGGGGCAAATCGCTCGGTCAACAAGTAAGGGACGCTCGCGTCGCCGCGAATCAGACGTTGCGCGGCCTGGCGCGCGATCTCGAGTTGTCGCCGTCCTACCTCAACGACATCGAGTTCGACCGTCGAGTGCCTTCCACGGAGGTGCTGCGGCAGATTGCAGACCGGCTTGTCCTTGATCTCGACGCGCTCTTGGCAGCGGCCGGGCGGGTTGGCATCACCAAGGATGGCGAGCAGTACATCCGCGACACCCCGAGCGCCGGGGTGTTGTTTCGGCGGGTCACCGACGATCGACTGACCGAAGACCAGCTCCAACGCTTGATCAAACAGGTCGACAAGATGACACAGGACGACAGCTCGGAGCGATAGGCGTGCAGTGGTATTCCGGCCCGGAGGGCGATCAGCGGATCTGGTACGAAGCCGAGGACATCGAACAGATCGCGACCGAGCAACTTCGCCGAGCTGAACTGATGCCCACCCTGCATCAACCGGTCACAGACGTTGAGCGATTGATCGAAATCCATCTCCACGCTGAACTCGACCTGTACGCCGACCTGCCCGACGGAGTCCTCGGGCTCACCGATTTCCCGGCTCGGGGCGCGCCGAAGGTGCTGATCGACAGGGCCTTGACCGCGGCACGAGACGGCGAAAGTGCAGCCTTAGGAGTGGTTGGTCGGTGGCGAGCGACCCTGGCGCACGAGGCGGCCCATATCTTCTTGCACCGCTACCTATTTGATCCAGAAATGGCTCGGTTGACGGGCCGTAGCGGCGTTGACCAACCGGTCGAGGGTGGGCTGATGCGATGCCTGCACCGCGATATCTCACCGACCGTGACGGAGTGGAACTCAGTGCGCCGGCGTCCAGACTGGCGCGAAGTTCAAGCCAACCGGGCGATGGCGGCCCTGCTAATGCCGCGCCGGATCTTCAAGCGGCTGACCGTACGCGAATCGCGCGAACTCGGCTTAGGCTCGCCGCCCGTCGCGGCGCCCGACGCAGAAAGGCTCACCGCGACGCTCGCCGAGCTTCTCCAGGTGTCGAAACAGGCCGTCGGCATCCGGCTCACTTCCGAAGGCTTGGTTGCGCGGACCTAGCGGATCAGCGACGCCGTGAGCTGTTCGATCCTTACCCGCTCGACTTTGAGCCGGATCGAGCATCTTGGCCTCGGCGGCTCGATCAGGACCGGACTCTCGTTGACCTGCGGTTATCGGCGCTACGCTGCTCGGCCTGTCCATAGGCAGGTGCGAAAATTGAGAGATTCTCGTATCATTTTGCACAGAGGAGGAGGTGAGTGCCGATGTCGATGAAACAAGCGACGTATAGCCGACGGAATGCGGAAGCTACCCGCCGGTCCATTTTGGATTCCCGCAATCAATTCTGGCGTCCGACGGACATCGACGCCCCGCCTTCCACCGTCCAACGCATCCTCGCTGACCTGGTGACAAGGGGCGAACTCCGTCACATCCGCAAGGGCCTGTACTGGCGCGGGATCAAGACTCCGCTCGGGATGGCTCCACCGTCGCCCGAAGCGCTGGTGTCACAGCTCGCCAATAGCGACGGCATCGGGCCTGCAGGCTTGTCCGCCGCGAATGCATTGCGGCTGTCCACGCAGATTCCGCGGCGCGCGGAGTACGCCGTGGTGAGCCGACCACCCTCTGATACGGACTTGGTGCATTTCGTGAACCGGTCAGCCCGGCGCAGTCGTTCTGGCAGCAAGCTGAGCCCTACAGACGTGGCGGCGCTGGAGGTGCTCGACGGCTGGGACCGAGTGATTGAAACGGGCCCGCGGGAAGCAATGGCTCGATTGACGGAGCTGATTCGATCGGGCCGGATCGATCCGAGCCGTCTCGCTCGTGCGAGCAAAACAGAGCCCGGTTCCTCGCGTGCGCGGCTCCGTTATCTGTTACGGAGCGCCGGAATGCCCACTCTGGCTGACAAGGTTCGTTCCCCCGGCCGGGGTATCGAGTCCAAGGCGCTTGCCGGCCTGGCCGTCGCCTAAACGTGGCAGTCTGGCGCGACGACGAACCAGAAGTCTTCAAAGCGACGATCGCCACGGCCGCGGAGCAACTCGGCGTGCAACCGATTGCGGTGGAAAAAGACTACTGGGTCTGCGAAGTGCTGCGAGCCATCGTTGGCGCCCACGGCGATGAGGTCGTATTCAAAGGCGGCACCAGCCTCGAGAAGCTGCGCATCATTCAGCGCTTCTCAGAGGATCTCGACCTCCTCGTCGTGGGCAACTACAGCTCGAAAAATGCCGCAAAAAGCGCCATGAAAGCCATGCTGTCCGCAGCTGCATCGACCATCGGTGGGAAGTGCACCGACGAGGAATCGGGCGGCAACCTCGGCACATTGCATCGCAAGGCCTACCTGGAGTTGCCGCTCGAACGCAGCGAGCAATCCGTCGGACTTGCCGACCCCACGGCAGTCCTCATCGAACTCGGCCAATCTGGCGGCCCGAATCCGTCGCTGGACGGCACGGTCGAGTCGCTGCTCGCTCGAGCACTACATGGCGCCGTCAGGGAAGACTGGGATGACCTGCGGCCCTTCCCAGTAACGATCCTTCACCCCGGACGGACACTGCTGGAAAAGTTGCTGCGAGTCAACAACTTCGTTGTTGATCCGGCCAGAAGAGACACTCCCCACGGGCTACCTCGGATCGGACGGCAGTTCTATGACATCTGGGCATTGCTTCATGAGCCGTCCGTCACCGAACTCCTCGCCGATAAGGCACGGATCGGCGCAATCCTACAGAGCATTTTCCAAGTGTCAGAACAGTTCTCACCTGACCACCCTGTGCCCACTGGAGGATTCGCTGCATCAGACGCCTTCTCGTCAGACGGTCAGTTTGCGGCAGAGCTACGCAGGCAACACGACATCGCAATGCGCGACCTCTACTACGGTTCCAATCCGCCGACGTTCGACGACGTCATCGAACGGGTGCACTCCTGCGCCGGATTGCTTAACCCAAAACGCTGACTCGCCGCCCGCGTTCGAGCGCAACAGCGGCGGCCGGCGGCGGCTCGCCGATAACACCCGGCTACGTCGCGTTGACGGATCACGAGCGCTTTGCAGTCCCGTGTTGCTGTACTGGACTTACCCACCCAGGTAACCGTCGACATCACGCTGGCTCCCGAGGGCACCGGTGCTGCCGGCGACTCCGTGCTCCACTCATTGGGCGCGGGTTCTGTGCTGCCGTATTTAGAGGGCTATAGTCCTCTAAAGAGAGGTCGGTGGCTGATGGGGACTGTGGTCGCGAACATCGGAATCGCGCTGCGGCAACGGGCCGAGAAAGGCACGCGGGTTGGCGCGGTCTCGGCATCGAATGACGAGCGCCGTCAGGGGCGCATCGTGAGCGCAAACCCGATGGGAGTCCGGGACTGTCCCGCAGCGGTGTGCGGCAACGACCGCCGACATCAGCACTGGTTCGCCGGCATGTCTGCGCGTGAGCGGCGACGGCGAGTAGGAACGCCGACAGCGGTGTGCGCCTGTGAGTTCGAAGCCCTGCTAGTTGTGCCGGGCGCGCCGCGTCCGGCGGTTCATCGCCTCGTTGACTGGTGGCATGGCTGCCGTAGCAGTTTGCGCGCCGCCCGCCGGTGCGCATTGTGACCGGTCGGGCCGCAGATCCCAGGGTTTGACCCTTTCATCGCAGAATTGAGGACGTCTCATGCCATCTCAGCCGTTCGCCGCCACCATTCTCGGATCTCCGCGAATCGGCCCACGTCGCGAACTCAAACGCGCGATCGAGGGGTACTGGGCGGGGAGGATCACCCGCGCGGAGCTGGAATCGGTGGCCGCTGACCTACGCCGCGAAACGTGGGGCGCCCTGTCGGTTGCCGGGCTGGACTCGGTGCCGGTCAACACTTTCTCCTTCTACGACCAGATGCTCGACACCGCGGTCCTGCTGGGCGCACTGCCACTTCGCGTCACCGGTATCGCCGACGATCTCGACCGCTATTTCGCAGCGGCGCGCGGGACCGAGGACGTTACGCCACTCGAGATGACGAAGTGGTTCGACACGAACTATCACTACACGGTTCCGGAGATCGCCCCGAACACCGCATTCACGCTGAATCCGGGGAAAGTTCTTGCCGAGTGCAAAGAGGCTCAGCAGCACGGCTTTACGGCTCGGCCGGTGATCATCGGGCCCATCACGTTTCTGGCACTGAGCAAGGCCGTTGAAGGCGCGAGCGCGCCGATTGCGCGGCTGAGCGAGCTGATTCCGCTCTACACCCAGCTGCTGGACCTGCTCGCCCGGGCAGGGGTGGGCTGGGTTCAGTTCGATGAGCCAGTGCTGGTGACCGACATCCTGGATGACGGTCCCGATCTGGCCGAGCGCACCTACACCGCGCTGGGAGCGCACGCCCAGCGGCCGGCGATCTTCGTCGCGACCTACTTCGGTGGGCTCGACGCCGCGCTGCCCGCCTTGGCGCGCACACCGATCGAGGCCATCGGCATCGACGTGGTCGCCGGCGGCGATCCGGGCGTCGCGGGGGTGCCTGAGCTGGCCGACAAGACCCTGGTGGCCGGAATCGTTGACGGACGCAACGTCTGGCGCACCGACCTCGAGGCTGCGCTGGCCCGGCTGGCCCCGCTGTCGGATGCGGCACGAACGGTGGCGGTGTCGACCTCTTGCTCGACAATGCACGTGCCCTATTCGCTGACCGCCGAGACCGATATCGACGACCGATTGCGCAGTTGGCTGTCGTTCGGCGCAGAGAAGGTCACCGAGGTCGTCACCCTGGCGCGGGCGCTGCACGGTGGATGGGAGACGGTCGCCGCGGCAGTCGAGGCGTCCCATGCCGCAGTCTCCTCTCGCGCCGGTGATCCCCGACTCCACAACGGGCAGGTCCGGTCCCGCATCGACGGCATCGCCACCTCGGGAACCCAGCGTGGAAGCGCCGAAGTCCGCCGAGCGAGCCAGGACGACAGGCTGCATCTTCCGCCACTGCCGACCACCACGATCGGCTCGTACCCGCAGACCGCCACAATCCGCAAGGCACGTGCCGCACATCGGACCGGTGAGCTCGACGAAGCCGCGTACAACCGCTTGATGCGGGCCGAAGTCGCCGCCGTGATCAGGCTGCAAGAAGACCTCGGCCTCGACGTTCTGGTGCACGGCGAGCCGGAACGCAATGACATGGTGCAGTACTTCGCCGAACAACTCGACGGCTTCTACGCCACCACCAACGGGTGGGTGCAGTCCTACGGCACCCGCTGCGTGCGCCCACCGATCCTCTACGGCGACGTGTCCCGGCCGCATCCGATGACCGTGGACTGGGCGACCTACGCGCAATCTCTGTCCGACAAGCCGGTCAAGGGCATGCTGACCGGTCCGGTGACCATCCTGGCCTGGTCGTTCGTCCGTGACGACCAGCCGCTGGCCGACACCGCCAACCAGATCGCGCTGGCCATCCGCGACGAGACCGTGGACCTGCAGTCAGCGGGGATCGCGATCATCCAGGTCGACGAGCCGGCGCTGCGCGAACTGCTGCCATTACGGAACAAGGACAAGGCTGGCTACCTCGCCTGGGCGGTGGCCGCGTTCCGGCTCGCCACCTCCGGGGTCGCCGACTCCACGCAGATTCACACCCACTTGTGCTACTCGGAATTCGGCGAAGTGATCGGCGCGATCGCCGACCTGGACGCCGACGTCACCTCCATCGAGGCCGCCCGATCCCACATGGAGGTCCTCGAAGACCTCAATGCGATCGGGTTCGCAAACAGCGTAGGTCCGGGCGTCTACGACATCCACTCACCACGAATCCCCGCCACCGCCGAGATCGCTGAATCGCTGCGAATGGCACTGAAAGCCGTTCCCGCCGACCGACTGTGGGTCAACCCGGACTGCGGCCTGAAGACACGCGGCAGCACCGAGGTGAACGCCTCGCTGCGCAACCTCGTCAACGCCGCAGCCCTAGTGCGGGCCGAGGGCTGAGAAGTTGCCGGCGTGTTGTCGCGGGCTCGATCGTGTGACTCGACCGTTGGCGGTGCTTAGCGTGTCCTTCATGCCGGCAGGTATCAAAGCCTCCGGGTGTGTCGGCAGGATGCACGAGTGGGCACGGTTGTAGTCACGCTTCCGGCGATGTCTTGATCAATGACGGACCAACAGCACTGAGCGGTTGGCGTCGCCTAGGACCGGATGATAGTTCGGCCAGACGAGTCGAGCGACGTGTTCGGCGTCTGCGCTGCCCACCACCGCCAATTGGATTGATTCACTGCGGTTGTCGTCGCGTCGTGTCCTTCCTCGGCGCGCGGCTACGGTTTGCACATGAACGTCCGGATAGCGTCGCACCCAGCTGTCGAGTCGCATATCGATCAGGAGAACCGGCGCTCTGCGCAGCCGTCCTTCCTCCATCGCGCGGTGCACGACCGCGTCGTTGTCAGGGTCGTCGTTTTGCACAGCAGCGATCCAACCGCTGTCTGTCTGGGGTGTGCCGCCGGACCGGACGATCGCTACCGGGCAGTGCGCATGCCTGGCTAGGGCGGCCGCGGTCGAACCGAGCGGCATCCGCGCGCAGGGTCCCTTTCCCTGCGAGCCGACACAGACCAGTGAGGCCTCGCGGGATTCGTCGATGAGCACACAATCGGGACGGCCGCGCCGGATGGCGGTTTCGACGTGGACCGGCTTTCCCGTGTCGTTGATGGCCATCTCTGCGCGGTATAAGGCTGTTTCGGCGCGTGTGACGTCCCACGGACGACCCTCAGCAGGCGGGCGGCGTGCGTGTGTGGCGGGGCTGACGTGTACGAGTCGTAGGGGCACGCCGCGGTTGTCCGCCTCGGCCACCGCCCAGGCGGCGGCGTCGAGTGCGGCCTGGGAGCCGTCAATGCCAACGACCACTGACTGGGTTCGGGACTGCTCGGTCATGGCTATCGTCCTGACTCCGATCTGTTCTTCGAGTGGGCGCTGCAGTCGCCACTCACTAAGGCGGTTTGCCGTGCCAGCGGTGCTGCGCGTTTCGGGCGTTACTGGTTCAGCCGGAAGGGCTGGCCCGCAACACTTTCGAGTGGCACACCGCGAGCGTCGTCGGGGATCGGTGCGGTGTCCACATGCGGCGTCTTGCCGTTGCGAAGCGGGACCGCTTCGGTGGGCGTCGCGCCGACTGTGTCTTGGGCCCCGCGCTGTTGTGGGGTGGCTTTTTCCAGGAATCGGAGTAGTTCGACGGGGAAGGGCAACACCAGGGTGGAGTTC
>JBIQHU010000136.1:0-14300 GCA_044508395.1 Mycobacterium sp.
AGGCCGAACGAAAGGCGCGCTCAGCCACCTAGGACTGTTCGCGGATACCCGATAAATCCGACGCCACCGAGATCCCGTAAACCCCGCGGTCAGAGGCCGGAGGGCCATGCTTGACCTCGTGTTTTCGGTGATCAGGCAGTCATTGTGTGAACTCGACCTGTTGGTGACGGGAAATGTGTGCCGGACAAAGGCCAACACATAGCAGCGTCGTTGCACAAGCACTCCGGCCGTAGCTATAAAGAATCTATACTTCCAGCCATCGATTATTGCCTCGCCTAGACAATGGGAATTATCCAGGACTAACGATCATGGTGCTGAACCCGCACGACGGCGCCCCCGACCTCGCTTGGGACAGGGCGCGGTCGGCGGCATCGACTGACGGCGATTCTGCGGCGGGAGGCTCTTCGGGCTCGATCGATGACGTGCAGGAAGTCGGCCTCTCGCACGGCGCCGGAGAGCCGGCAAGTATCGGGCGGTTCCGGTTCTACATCGACGGCCAGCGGTGGGAATGGTCGAAAAACGTCGCACGGCTGCATGGCTATGAACCCGACAGCGTGACACCGACCACCGAACTGGTGCTCAGCCACAAACACCCCGACGACCGGGAGAAGGTCGCGGCCATATTGGACAAAGTGGTGCACGGCGAACCGTTCAGCAGTCGCCATCGCCTGGTCGACACCAACGGACGCACGCACTGGGTGATCGTCATCGGCGACCGCATGCTCGGCGAGGCGGGCGAGGTCATCGGCACATCCGGTTTCTACGTCGACTACACCGACACCATGCAAACCGACGTCTCGACGGCCGTGTCGAAGGTGGCCGAGGCACGCGCCGAGATCGAACAGGCCAAAGGGCTGCTGATGGCCGCGTACGGCATCAGCGCGGACCGCGCCTTCGACATCCTCGTTTGGCGGTCACAGGAGACGAACATCAAGGTTCGTGAACTCGCCCGCCGCTTCCTCGCTGAGATGGCAGGCACCTTTCCAGCGGGTACCAGGACGCAAGTCGATCACGCGCTGCTGAGCATCTCCTGACCTCGGAGCCGGCGAGGCCAAGCGCGATCACTGTGATTGACTCTGCAGCTGTGACGCTGCACATTGACCTCACCGGCCGTCGAGTACTGATCACGGGCGCCGGCCAGGGAGTAGGCCGCGGGTTGGCGCATTCATTCGCCACCGCGGGCGCCGAAGTGCTCGTCAACGATATCGACTCCGGCCGCGCCGACGCCGTCGTCGACGAGTTGCGCGCGACCGACGCTCAAGCGGGCCCGGCGGTGTTCGACGTCACCGACTTCGACGCGGTCACGAAAGCTGTTGCGGCAGCTGGTGGTATCGACATCCTGGTCAACAACGCGGGTAACGCGGGTGCTGAGGGATTCGTCGGACGCGGCCCGTTCGCCGAATCCGACCCCGCTGACTGGGAACCGCATCTACGTGTGAATCTGTACGGCGCGATGCATTGCACACGCGCAGTGCTCCCGGCGATGATCAGTCGACGCTGGGGTCGCGTCATCACCATCGTGTCGGATGCCGGCCGCACGGGCGACGCCAACGGGGCCGCCTACGCCGCGTCCAAGGCGGGCGCTGCCGGGTTGACGCGCTCCATCGCGGCCGAGAACGGGCGCCACGGGGTGACGGCCAACAACATCGCGCTCGGCACCATGCGCACACCGATGACCGAGCAGTTCTGGGCCGAGCACGCCGACTCACCACAAGCCAAGGCGATTCTGCAGAACTATGCGATTCGCCGACCCGGCAACCCGGACGACGCCGCCGGTATCGCCGTACTGCTGGCCAGCGATCACGGATCGTGGATCACCGGACAGACGATTCCGGTGAACGGTGGATTTTCGTTCGCTCTCTGACAGCGATCGCACTCGTCACGGCACTAACGGCGCACCAATCAGTCACTCCGTCGACGCGACGCTGACCGACCGCGCGCGTGTTCGCCGCGCCGCAACCCCCGGTTCTTGGGATCGGTAGCGCGCCTGGTGGCTCCCTGAGTGCAGCCGCTCACCAGATGCGACGAAGTTGCGCCCCGGTCCGTCGGTGCCGCAGCTGCTCCGCGCGCTCCTGCGGTGTGAGCACCGGTGTGCCGGGCGGTAGGTGCTCGAGCACTGAGGCGACGGGCACCTTGGTCACGGTCGCCTCGGGGTAATCGTCGGCGCGGTAGAAGCGGGCCTGCAGAATTCCCCACGGCCAGTCGGCCTTGTCGAGCCAATTGTGAACGCCCGGATCCTGTTTCGATACCACGCCGCGGAACCAGCCATCGGGGTCGATGCGGGCTTGGACGTCGTTGAGGCTCGACTGGCGGTTCACCCAGTCGACGGTCGAGAATCGGTCGTCGGCGACCAGGATCTGCCAGTAGTGGCAATTGGCCGGAACCGGGAACTCCACGATGAGCGCCTCGTCGTCGGCGACCTCGTGGATGCCGTCGTAGTAGGCCTGTTTGGCGGCAAGGCCGCCGCCCTGCTGGATCCACTGTGAGCGCAGCAGCACGTTGATTCCGTGATGCTCCCGGTAGTACCGGACGAGCTCCATGTCGAAGTCGATCATGCCCTTGATCCAGTCGCCCATCTCCGAGAAGCGGCGGGCTATCTCGGCCGGCGTCATGTCCTCACCGCCGTCGTCGAGCCGGTTGATCGCGACCTGCGCATCGATCTCGGTGTTCCAGTCGCAGGCGCACTTTCGCATCAGCAGCTTGCCCGCCTCGGGGTTGAGTGGCCACCAGTCACCGTCGTAGCCCTCGGGGCGCTCCGCGCTGAGGATCACCCGGAACGAGCCGTCTTCGGCGATGGTCAGGTCGTCGAGATCATGGGTGATGGCCTCGAACTTCATCTGGCGCTCGACACCCTTGAGGCTCTTCATCATTCCCGGAGGGGACTGGGTGATCTCGACGAAACGCACCGTCCCCCGTCGGCCCGTGAGTTCGTAGACACCGGATCCGTCGACCTCGGTGTTGAGGTACACGTAGTCGGGGTTGGGGCCGCCCTGGTTGCAGGCGTAGTTCCACAGCGGCATGAACACCGGTCTGCGTGCGTCGGTGTAGACGTGGCACAGATAGCCGCACGCCAGAATCGACAGCGCGAGCTTGTTCATGTCCTGCACCTCTGCCTCGGACGCGTCGGGCCGCCACGTCGCGAGCAGGTGGTCGGCCACGCCCTTGAGCGCCTCCATCTGGTCGTCCCAGGTCGGAAGTCCGGTCACGGTGTCATCCCTCCACCGCCACGTCGAAGTGGCGGATATAGAAGTCGTAGTCGGAGCGAATCTGCGCGACGCTGAGGCCGAACTGTTCGGCGGTGTATCGATGAGTACCCTTGGCCCCCATGGCATTTTCCTCCTGCCAGTGCAGAATCGTGTGCTCGACATCGGGTGTGAGCTCGAGATCGAGCCAGTCGTACACCCGTCGTATCGTGCCCTTCGGGTCCACGACCAGCTCACGGTGGTGGACGTCGAGAAAGCGGTCCTCTCCGATACGCGCCCGTTCCTCGATGGCACGCTGCATGCCCTCACGCAGGTGCTCGCTGACCTCGCGACCGAGAGCGTGCAGATCCCGGTCACCGGCGGCCGGCGGAAAGATCGTCGACACCAGGCTGGTGTAGGACGGCACCACCTTGGCCGGATCGCGATGCGTCATCACGAACCGTATGTCGGGATATGCCCGCGCCAGTGCCTTCAGATGAAACTTGTGGTGCGGCGCCTTGAACAACCACAGGTCGGGCGGCCGCGTCGACCCGAGCAGCTTGACCACCCGACGGTGGTACTCGTAGGTCTGTGTCAAATCCGCACTGCGCCACCACTTTCGGTAGCCGGCGACCGGAAGGGTCATCTGCTGGCCGTGAAAGGCCATTCCGAGGATCTCGGTATCCTCCATGGTGGCGTCGACCTCGAAGATGTGCATGGCGGCGCTCTCCGCCGACCGCTGGTCGTGCATGCGTACGAACTCCAGCCGTCGCGGATCCTCGGCTTCGCGTTCGGCCACGGGCGGTGGCACCGGTTTGGTCTGTTCCCAGCCGCGCAGACACCGGAATTGCGGATCGAGCGAGAGCATGTCCGCCAGCGCGGTGGTGCCGGTACGCGGCAGCCCGTTGATGTCGATGGGACCCCTGACCGGCACGTCGTGCACCTCTGGGTGCTCGGCATACCAGGTTTCGACCTCCAGCCGGTTCACGAGGCGGCGCCGCAGATCACCGATCACCGCGGCGTCGGTGTCCGGATGCAGATCGCCGTCGCGTTCCAGGCTCTCCAACAGCACCGCCAGGCCTTCGCGGAAATCGCCGGGGCCGAAGTCCGCGTGACCACCCTCCGCGATGGCCTCGGACAGCAGTTGGTCGGGCGACGGGTAGCGCTTACCGCTCATCGCTTCGTCACGCGATCGGGATAGTGGTGGGCCGCCATCGCGCGAAACCCGTCACGCCAGTCCACCGTGCACGGCCCGGTGATCGACGTTCGCTTGGTGTGATCGCCGATCGATCCGATCGACGCGCCGGGAACGACTTCGACACGAAGGTCGAGTTCCACCCCGAGGAGGTCGGCGAAGTAGCGCGACCATTCCTGCACCGTGACCGGATCATCGCCGGCCCAGTTCACGATCGTCGCGGGCACAGTGGCCGCTCCGAGCAGCGCCTCCACCTGTGCGTTGATGTCGTCGTAGTGAATGGGGCTGTACGGCAGCGGGTCCCATCGGGCCACCACGGGATTACCCTCGGCGATCGCGTTGAGATGCCACAGCGGCAGCCCGCCGCGGTCGCCGTAGGCGCTGCCCATCCTGGCGATGGTGATCGGCAGATCGAATTCGCGCGCGCAATACCGCGCGACCGCCTCCTCGGCGATCTTCACGATGGAGTAGGGCTGCGGGGTGGGCAGCCCGGCATCACCGATCGGATCGCCTTCGGCGAAGGGGTGCCACGGATCTGGATGCGGCTTGTAAACCGTGATCGTCGACATCACCAGCGCGGCCTTGGCGTTGCGACAGTGCGACAGCAGTAATCCGGTGCCGTCCGCGTTGACCCGCAACCCCTGTTCGTAGTCCTCTCCGAAATCCGCGGCGATGTGCAGCAGGTAGGTGAAATCGTCGGGAAGGGAACCGAAGTCGGGGTCACCCAGGTCGACGGTTCGCGTGGTGACCCCCAGCGCCTCGACTTCGTCGCGGGCCGCGGGGTCGGAGAACCGGGCGATGCCCCACACCTCGTTGTGCGGGGACAACGTCTTGGCGATGCCGTGCGCGATTCGCCCGCCCGGTCCGGTGATGAGGATCTTTTCGCCGCTCAACATGTGCCACACTCCCGTCTCATCCGAGTGTGCGTGATGGGTGATGACCTCATGCCATGATCGTCCGCATGACGCCACCGGCACATCCGCTGTTCGAGGAGTCCTGGCCCGCCGACGAGTACCGGTTCTTCCAGTTGGGGCACGTGGTCGACGATGTCGTTGCCGCCGCTGGCCGCTGGGTACAGACCTTCGGCATCGGGCCGTTTCACGTGCTTCCCGTGGTCGGGCAACAAGCCGACTATGGCAGCGAGATCCGCACCGTTCAGATCCAGGTCGCTGTCGCGCAAGCGGGACCAGTCCAAATCGAGTTGATTCAGCAACACTGCGAGACGCCCAGCATTTTCACTGAATGGAGCCGACACGGTACGTCCGCCTTCCACCAGATGGCCACGCTGACAGCCGATTACGAGGGAAAGATCGCACATTTCAAGGCTCTCGGCTATTCGATCGCCGCGGAGAGCCTCGGCGGCGGCTTTCGGGTGGCCTACATCGACACCGCGGCAGAGTTCGGGTTCTATACCGAGGTCGTCGACGCCCCGTCCGGCTTCCTCGATCAGGTGCGCAACATCTCCGATACCTGCGCCAACTGGGACGGCCGCGACCCGGTGCGCATCATGACCCGGGGCGGTTATCGGGTGCCCGACTGATCGAGTCGACGATGATGGCGATGATTCGGACGCCAGCGCCAAAGCCACCCCTACCTCGATGTAGTGAGCTAATCTAATGAACTCTAGGGTTTCAGAGCGCAGATTTGCAACCACTCGCGCGACAGAGCAGGAGGACGCAGGTGGACGTTGACGAGTCCACTTCGGCCGACGATCTGACGGGGCCGCTGCGGGATACCACACTGCAGGCATCGGTCCTTGGTGCGCTGGATACGCTCGAGCGAGCCTTGCAGTTGGAGCCTCTGGGCGACAACAGGTTTCAGGCGATCAACGAAGCCGATCGGTTTGGACGCATCTTTGGCGGGCAGCTGCTCGCACAGGCGCTGTACGCGGCGGCGACGACCGTCGAGGCGCACCCGCCGCATTCGCTGCACGCGTACTTCCTTCAGACGGGCGATTCGCGGCGACCGGTGGAGATCGTCGTGCATCCTGTTCGCGACGGGCGGTCCATGGCAGCGCGGCAGGTGAGCGTGGCGCAGGGCGATCGGATTCTGCTCACGGCGTTGGCGTCATTTCACAGCAACCCGGCCGAACCCGAATTGGCCCCCCAACAGCCGCGCGTGCCCGGTCCGGAAGAAATGCCGCTGCTGCAGCACTGGGTGCATCAGGTGCCGCCGCCGATGCGCAGAAACGCGCAGACGTGGATCGACGTCCCGCCCGCGGTGGAAATGCGCATCGCCGAACCGACGACTTTCCTGGGGGGTCGGCAGACGTCCGGACCGCGTTCCCATTGGATGCGCCTGCCACGCAGCATCGGCGACAGGCCCGCGCTACACAACGCGATACTCGCTTACGCGAGCGACTACCTGATGCTCGACATGGCCCTTCGTAGCCATCCTCAACCCGCCGACTACGCCTCGGTGGCCGCGGTCAGCCTGGACCACGCCATCTGGTTGTACCGTCCCGTCCACTTCGACGAATGGCATCTCTACACGCAGGAGATCGCTGCCATCGCCGGACATCGGGCGCTGGTTCATGGAGTCATTCGCGACACGGCGGGACACGTCGTCGCAAATACCGCCCAGGAAGTGCTCGTCCGGCCGATCTCACGCGCGACGTGACGCCCTCTTCGTTGACTTCATTGCGGTCACAGCGGAATGTGTAGAGGCCAAGCAACGAGAGGTGACCGAGAGGTGATGATGCCGAACACAGTTGGCCGGGTAGCCGGCAAGGTCGCGTTCATCACGGGCGCGGCCCGCGGTCAGGGTCGCGAACACGCCATCCGCCTCGCAGAGGAAGGCGCCGACATCATCGCCGTCGACGTGTGCGGCGAGATCGACGGCGTCCCCTACCCCGGGGCGACCGAGGCCGACCTCGACGAAACCGCCGCGCTGGTCGAGAAGTTGGACCGTCGCATCGTCACCGCGAAGGCGGACGTCAGGGACGTCGAAGCGCTGGGGAAGGCGTTGCAGCAAGGCGTCGACGAGCTGGGCCGACCGGACATCGTCGTCGCCAATGCCGGCATCAGCGGAAGTCCCGCCCCCGCCGCGATGATCGAGGAAGCCGCGTGGCGAACGATGCTCGACATCAACATCACCGGCGTGTGGCACACGATCAAAGTGGCGGTCCCGCACATGTCGGACGGGCGGGGCGGATCGATCATCCTCGTCAGTTCGATGCTGGGACTGCGCGGCGGCGGCTATATGGCCCACTACGCGTCCGCCAAGCACGCCGTCGTCGGCCTGATGAACTCGCTCGCCAATGAACTGGCTCCGCAATGGATTCGGGTGAACTCGATTCACCCGGGGAACATTCTGACGCCGATGATCGACAACGATCAGTTCCGCCGCACCCTTCGCCCGGACCTCGCCGAGCCGACCATGGCCGACGCGGGCGAAATCATCGGGCACTTCCACCTGCTGCCGGTGCCGTACTTCGAGGCGCGGGCGGTCAGCAACGCCGTGCTGTTCCTGGCATCGGATGAGGCCAAGTACATCACCGGCGCCGCACTACCGGTCGATGCGGGAGCGACGGCGAAGTTCTGACGCTCAGCGCGCGCCGCGCACGAGACGTCCGGGCCGTGCGCCGGTGTCCGCGCTGTCGCGACGGGTGACCACACCGCTGACGATCGTGGCACTGTAGCCGCTGGCACCCTGCACGAGACGCTGACCACCGGCGGGTAGGTCGTAGGCCATCTTCGCCGGGTGCAGCGTCACCGCGTCCATGTCGATGACGTTGATGTCGGCCTTCTTGCCGATTTGGATGACACCACGATCGCTGAGGCCGAACAGCTGTGCGGTGTCGTGAGATTGCTTGCGCACCAAGTACTCCAGCGGCAGCTTCTCGCCGCGGTGACGGTCGCGCGCCCAGTGCGTCAGCAGGAACGTCGGATACGACGCGTCGCAGATCATGCCGCAGTGCGCACCACCGTCGGACAGCCCGACAACCCCGGCCGGATGCAGCAGCATTTCGCGGATGGCGTCGTGGTTGCCGTAGAAGTAGTTGTAGAACGGCAGCATCAACATGGCCGTCGCATCGTCTTCGAGCATCAGGTCGTACAGCGTGGACAGCGGATCGTCGCCGCGCTCGCTGGCGATCTTCTCGACGGTGCGCTCGACGGTCGGTTCATAGTCCGGCGGATCACCAAGGGCATAGATGCGACCGAGTGAGTACTGAACGAGCGCAAACATGTTGTCGAACAGCTTCGTTGGGTCCGGCGGCAGGTCGTCTTCCGACAGGATCGCGGCCTTGATCGCGGGGTCGGCGAGCCGCGTCGCCAACTCCTGCCGATCACACTCGGCCTTGAGTCGACGGAAGGTCGGCCGATGGGTGAACGCATGGTGGCCGGGGAAGCCGAAGAGCATGCCGAACGGACGCGCGGCGATCTGCGGGTAGAGCTCACTGCCGGCCTCGTGGGCGGCCGCCGAGATGTCGAGTTGTTCGCGCCAGAGGTCCGGCGCCGCATCGACCTGGATCATGCCGAACGAGATGGGCCGGTCGATCTCGGCACCGAGGCGCTGCATCCACTCCAGTTCCTTCTTGGGCGCGATGATGTCCTCGCCGGCGACCCCCTGCGGGGCCAACTCGAAGACCGCGCGCCCGCCGGCCGCCATGGCGCGCCCGAGTCCGAACAACTCGTCCTCCGCGGCATAGGTTCCGGGAACGGGCTCGCCGTCGATGGCGCGGTGCCCGAGGGTGCGCGACGTCGAGAAGCCAAGCGCCCCAGCCTCGATGCCCTCCTGCACGATGCGTGCCATGGCGGCGATGTCATCCGGTGTGGCGGGCTCGTTGCGGGCCCCGCGCTCCCCCATCGCGTAGGCGCGCACCGAGCCGTGGGCGATCTGGCTGCCCACATCGACGGCGAACTCGTGCTTTTCGATCACGTCGAGATATTCCGGATACGTCTCCCAGCCCCACGAGATGCCCTCGGTGAGCGCGGTGCCCGGGATGTCCTCGACGCCCTCCATCAACCCGATCAGCCAGTCTTCCTGGCCCGGCCGCACGGGCGCGAACCCGACCCCGCAGTTGCCCGTGACGACGGTCGTCACACCGTGCGCGCTCGACGGTTCCAGCGAGCTGTCCCAGCTCACCTGTCCGTCGTAGTGGGTGTGGATGTCGACGAATCCGGGTGCGACGATCTTGCCTGTCGCGTCGATCGTTTCCGTCGCGTCGCCCTCCAGCGGCGCATCAGCGGGGCCGCGACGATGAATCTCGACGATCCGGCCGTCCTTGATGGCGACATCGGCCTGGAACCGGTCCGCACCGGTGCCGTCCACCACGGTTCCGCCAGTGATTTTCAGGTCGAACACAATTTTCTCCCTCGACGCCCGGGCGGCCGTTATGGTGTCGAATGTAACACCGTTACAGGCGGCGGCAGCCGGATTTCGGAGGCGAATCGTGACGCGAACGGCACCGGTCAGCGAGAACGTCGGCGACCCGGCCCAAACCCGGCGCGAAGACGCGATCGGCACGCCACCGCAACGGCCCACGCTGGTACCGGCGCAGCGCTATCACTCCCCGGAGTTCGCCCGGCTCGAGGCCGAACGTATGTGGCCCAGGGTGTGGCAGTTCGCCTGCACGGTCGACCACGTGGCCGAACCCGGCGACTACTTCGAGTACCGGTGCGGCGTCCACTCCGTACTGCTGGTTCGCGGCGACGACGGCGAGTTGCGCGGCTTTCAGAACGTGTGCCGCCATCGCGGCAATTCGCTGTGCGCGGGGTCGGGATCGGACTTGCGCGAACTGCGGTGCGGTTATCACGGCTGGACCTGGGATCTGGCCGGCGCACTGCGGCGGGTGCCCAACAGGAAGGGCTTCGGCGCACTCCGGCTGACTGACTATCCCCTGCTGCCGGTGCGGGTCGAAACCTGGGAACGGCTGGTGTTCGCCAATCTCGGCGCCGACGCGATCCCATTGCGGGATTACCTGGAGGCGATGCCGGCCGACATCGCCTGGAACCGGCTCGGCGACTTCCGCTGCTACGCCACCATGACCATCGAGGTCGAGGCGAACTGGAAGACGATCGCCGACGGGTTCAGCGAGACCTACCACATTCAGACGTTGCATCCCGAGCTTCACAGATGTATGGACGACGTCTATGCACCGCAAGTCATCTGGGGTCATACCGGAAAGTCGGAGCAGCTCTACGGGGTGCCCAGCCCGAGCATCAAGGAGGGACTGACCGACTCCGAGGTGTGGGATGCCTACGTCGCGACGCAGGGTGCGCTGATGGGGGTCGCGGAGGACACGCCGTTCCCCGTCGATCAGGACGGGCGCTCGGCGGCCGACGTGATCGCCGAGCGGACAAAGGCGTTCGCCGGTGAGCGGGGTGTCGATTTGAGCTGGGCGAGTACCGATCAGGTGATGCGGCTGCACCAGTACAACGTGTTCCCGAACATGTCGCTGTTGACCAACGCCGACCACTTGACGGTGCTGACCGCCCGTCCCGGCCCCGATCCCGATCATGGTGAGCTGGTGATGATCGTGTGGATGCGGATGCCGCCGGAGGCACCCCGTGTCAGGCCGACCGATGTGCGAATGACGGCCGCCAATGCTCACCCGGGTCTGGTTCTGACGCAGGACATCACGGTGTTGGCGGGTCTCCAGCGCGGCCTTCATCAGCCCGGGTTCACCCATGTGGTGCTGTCCAACGAGGAGCGCCGCGTGATCAACATGCACCGTAATCTGGAACGTTATCTGGACCTGCCCGAGTCGGAACGAATCACCGGAGGTGAGCCGCTTGGTGCAGCCCCGTAACCGTAGCGGCGAACCCGTCACGGCCGGCCAGATTCTGGACACCGCGGCCCGGATGATCGACGTCGACGGGGTCGAGGCATTCACCATGCGCCGGCTCGCTGAGCAGTTGGGCGTCGCCGTCACCTCCATCTACTGGCACGTCGGCGGCAAGGACAAACTCTTCGACAGTTTGGTCGAGCAACTGCTGGGACAGATGGCGCATCTGCCGAGCGACGGCGAAAACCCTGTCGAGCGCATCGCATCGCTCGCGCGGTCGCAACGCCGGATGCTCATCGACAAGCAGCATCTCCTGGCGATCGCCCATGAACGCGACCGGACACCACGGCTGTTCCTGCCGATACAGCAGCGGTTGGCGGCACATCTGTCCGAATTGGCGGTCACCGGCAGCGAGGCCGCCCTAATCCTGCGGGCCATCCAGGTTCACGTGATTTCCTCTGCGGTGATGCAATTTTCGGCGGTCCGCGGGGCGAAACACGACGAAGAGGATCCGTCCCTGTGGGCGGACACGTGGCCCGACCGTGCGCTGGTCGAGGCGCTGCAAGCCCCCACCGATTACGACGCCGTGTTCGAGTACGGGCTGAGTGCACTGTTGGCGCCGCTGCGTGGGTGATATCTCGTCTGCCGCAGTGAAGCCGGTGGAACGAAGCTCGACAGGAGACAACGATGGACCCCGCACTGCAGGAAATGCTCGACGAGAATGCACTTCGCAAACTCGTCAACGCCTATTGCCGCGCGGTGGATCGAGGTGACGTCGATGCGCTGCGGAACCTTTATCACCATGACGCGGTCGACGCGCACGGCCGATTCTCCACGGGCGCGGTCGAGGGGTTTTTCGCGGAACTCGTCGCGGCTCGTCCGCACCTACGGGCGATGCAGCACCACATCACGACGGTGAACTTCGCCATCCGCAGGAATCAGGCCGAAGGTGAGATCTACACCATCGCGGTCCACACGCTCGCCGGCAAAGGACGGGACATCGATCTCGTGATCGGTGGTCGCTACCTCGATAGGTACGAAAAGCGTGATGACGTATGGAAACTGATCGAACGGACCATCGTCACCGATTGGGCCCGAGTCAGCGACCCGTCGGCGATGGATATGGGCCATCCGCTCACGGCAGACACGCTCAAAGGGAGCCCCGATGCGAATGATCCCTCACATCGGTTCTTCGCCTTGTTGACGACCGGCCGCGCGCCGGGATGAAAAACTCGCACGAATAGCGAAATTTGGCAAATCCCAAACCGTCGGCCGAGCAGCCGTTATTCTCATGTCCGGTTAAGCCCAAGCCAGACCCCGTAGAGCTGCGCCCGGGCTGTGAAGGGACGGGCATGAAAACGACTGAGCACACGCCGCGGCGGGGGAAGGCGATCGTGGTCTGGGGACTCGGGACCCTCTTCCTCGGGGTAGGTCTACTCACCGCGGTCATGATCGGCATCGTCGCTGAACAGGTCCGAGACCGTCTCGGGGTGTCCGAACACGCCATCGGCATGCTGAGCGCGGTCTTCTATATCGCGTACTCGATCGCGCAGTTCATCGGTGGCATCATGCTCGACCGTCTCAACCCGCGGTGGATCCTCGGAGTCTCGTCGCTGATCGCCGCGGTCGGTTGCGTGCTGCTCGCCAACGCGTCGAGCCTGGGCGTCACCGTAACCGGACGGGTGATACTCGGGATCGGACTTTCGACCAGCTTCCTCGGAGCGATCTATCTCGCCAGGATCTGGTTTCCTCCCGAACGCTTCGCCGTCATGTCGTCGATTTCCCAGCTGGCGACGAATGTGATTCTGGCGGTCATGTTGATCGGCCTGTCTGTCACCGAAACGATCCCACCGTTGCACACGGCGATGGTCGGCATGGCTGTGGGCTACGTGGTGCTCGGAATCGCGATTCTGCTGCTGGTCTCCAGGCCAACCAACGTCGACGCCAAGGCGCAGGGCGAAAGCGAGGTCGGTATCGCCCGCCAGTTGCGGATGGTTATGGGAGTACCGCAATTCTGGTTGGGCACAGCATTTTTCGCGAGCGTGTTCGGTGTCCTGATCGCATGGAACGACCTGTGGGGCATCATGAACCAGCGAGCCTATGGGCGCACCCTCGAGATGGCGACGGCGTTGACGTCCACCGGAGCCATCGCCGCCGGTATCGGCGGCTTACTCTTCGGATGGATCTCGGACCGACTCGGAAAGCGGTCGCGGATCACCCAGATCACCATCTGGCTACTGACCATCACGATGGCCCTGGTGTTGTTCCTTCCACGCCTGCCAACCCCCGGGGTATTCATCCTGCTATTCGTGTTCGGTTTCCTGTTGGGTAGCAACATCCTCGGATTCGCGCAGATCGGGCAGCACATTCCCGACAATGGCCAGGCGACCGCGTTCGGTTTGATGACGAGCTTCGGATTCCTCACCGGCGCGGGACTGGACTACGTGATCGGCGTCCTCGTGGGCGAGGCACCGCCGGCCGGCACGGACATCGCGATCAGCCACTATCGGGGGGCGTTGCTACCGCTGCTCGTCGTTCTCGGCATCGGTGCGTTGTGCGCGATCGCCTTGAAAGACCGAACTCTCTCACCGCCTTCTACGGCGGATCCCCTGCCAATCGAGACCGCGAAGTAAGGAGTCAGTTGATGGACGACGTGAAGTTTCTCCTGAAGGCCGTAGAGGTGTCCAAACGATCGATGCGCGAAGGGAATCATCCGTTCGGGTCCGTCCTCGTCGACAGCGAGGGCAATATCCTTTTGGAGCAGACCAACATCGAAGTGACCGAGTCGGACGCCACCGGTCACGCGGAGACAGCGCTGATGCGTCAGGCGTCGAAGAAATACGACAAGGACTTCCTCGCCACATGCACGCTGTACACGACGGCGGAGCCGTGCTCAATGTGCGCGGGGGCGATGTACTGGGCCAACGTGCGGCGCCTGGTGTACGGCATCACGGAGAAGCAATTGCTCGCCGAAACCGGCGACGATCCCAGGAACCCGACGCTCAGCCTCGACTGCCGGAAGGTGTTCGGCGCCGGGCAGAAGGACATCGAGGTGATCGGCCCAGTCCCGGAGGTCGCGGAGGCCGTGCTCGAGCCGCACAAGAACTACTGGAACCAGCAGAGCTGACACCGTCTAGGTGTACCGGGACAGGACGTTGGTAGCAGGCGTGTTGGCTTGATGTGAGGAGAACCT
>JBIQHU010000137.1:0-14174 GCA_044508395.1 Mycobacterium sp.
ACGCGCCGAAGTCCATGCACTCGCGGTTGGGTGCCCGCACCGGCGTCGAGGTCGTCTTCCTGGCGGCCGCAGCGGTAGTGGTCGTCGGCAGCCTCTGAGCGGGACGCATCGGACCGATAGCTACTGACCAATACCCATGTCAACAAAGGAGTTCGAGATGATCAGCCCCTCGCGAACATCCACCTGCCGCACCGGGTACCGGCCGGCTTCCACGGAAACTAGCTGCCCGTCGCGCGGTGAGGGGACAGCAACTCATGGCCGCCAACTATGCACGGAATCAACAAGTATCAGGACAGGAGCAAACGATGCCACAGCTCACCCCCGTCGGGACCACGGCGCGAATGACCGCAGCGGAGCGGGCCGCCGAGTCCGCCCGCCCGGATCGGCTCTTCGATGACCCGTTGGCCGCGCTCCTAGCCGGCGAGGTGGGACGAGAGTTGGCTGCTCACTTCAGTAGGACGACTCCCTTCGACAACCCCACCGTGGCGGTACGCACCAGGTTCTTCGACGACGCCCTGATTGCGCTGGTCGCCGACCCTGCGGCCGGCGAGCAGATCGTGTTGCTGGCGGCGGGCATGGACACTCGCGCCTACCGACTGGGTTTCCCACCGAGAACCACCCTGTACGAGGTGGATCACCCAGAGGTGCTCGGCCTCAAAGCGGCTCTGCTTGCGGATGTGGGCGCAAACAGCGCGGTGCCGAGCTGTGCGCTTCGACCGGTGGGCGCGGACCTGACGCACGACTGGCCGAGGGCCCTGCAGGATGTCGGCTTGAACCCGAGCCGGCCGATCTGCTGGCTGATCGAGGGGCTCACCCCATATCTCACCGCCGCCGAGGTTGACCAGCTGCTGGACCGGATCACTGCACTTTCGGCGCCGGGAAGCCACCTGGTCATCGACTTCCTCGGCCAGTCCCTGCTGGATCACCCCGCTCTACAACCCATGCTCGAAAGCTTCGCCGAGCACCGAATGGCCTGGGTCTTCGGCACCGAAGAGCCCGAAGAACTGCTCACCGAGCGGGGCTGGCAAGCGCAGGTCACCAGCGTCGGCGCAATGGGCACCGAGCTGGGTCGCTGGCCGTTTCCCGATGCTCCCCGCGGAACCCCGGGGGTGCCGCAGGGTTACTTTGTCCGCGCGTGGCGGTGATCTGATGCCCCACCTCGGCTGAAACACGCCCGGCGTCCCCGTCGGTAGCATCGGCGCTGCCCATGTCGGGCCCGCCCGGAGGAGTTGCGTCATGTCGGCCGAACCCGCTGACCTCGACATCGCCGAGGGCGTGCTGGCACACGGCCCTGCAGTTGGCCGCCGACCATCCGGATGCCGTGCGCCGCCTCATTATCGCGTCCTCCGGTTACCGGCTCGATCCGGCGGCCAAGGACGTCCAGCTGCGGTACGACGAGGCGGCCGGCGGGATTCCCGTCGTCAACTGCGCACGGCGCGGTTCTCAGACCATCGGGCAGTAGAACTGGGGTTGGTCGCGGTATTCCTCGGGCGGCAGGTTCCGCGCCGGCGTTTGCACCAGCGGCGAATCGGCCGGTCGCCGTCCCTGGCTGCGATCCATGGCGGAGCGTTTGCGCGGGTGCATCAGCCGGCGCTTGGGTCCGTACTTCGAGACCAGCGTGATCACGTCGCACAGCCGGTCGTGCGCCCACTGCTGTCGCGGCGACCACGTGTAACCCATCAGCTCGCGCACCGACGGGTCGTAGAGCGCGACGGTCATGAACGTCAGGAAGCGCTGCATGACCTTCAGGTTCATCGCCCACAGCGGATCCGGAACCCACTGCAGCGAAGGATGTTTGGGCATGGTGGACAGATCCATCACCTCGCGGGCGGCCCAGTTGTTCTCCAGCACATTGCTGCACATGTGGTCCCAGTACTCCTCGAACTCCTCCCAGGAGTTCGGCACCGGCCGCATGCTCATCCCATACATCCGGTACCAGGTGACGTGTTCGTCGAACAGCTGACGCTTGTCGGCCTCGCTGATCCCGCCGCCGAACTTCTCGGCCGCCAGCAGCGTCGACTTGAAGAACGTCGCGTGCGCCCAGTAGAAGACGTCCGGGTTCAGCGCGCTGTAGCGACGCCCCTGCTCGTCGACGCCCTTGATGCCGATGTGGTAATCGCGGACCTCGGCGCCGGTCTGCGGTGCGCGGTCGCCGTCGAAAACCACGCCGCCGATCGGATAGATGGACCGCAGCAGTCGGGGAATGCGCTCCAGGAAGAAGATCGAGTGCTCCTGCACCGCGGCGCCGAGTTGCGGATGCATGTTCTGCATCGAGCCAGCCCAGGTGCCCTGGAACAACCCGGTCCACTGGCCGAAGTACTTCCAGGTCAGCGAATCGGGGCCCAGCGGTACCGGCGGGGCGTCGTAGCCGCCGGCGGTAACGGGACAGCCCGCTGCCACCGTTGCGGCCTCAGCCTCGGTAACCGGGCAGGTGTCGGACGCGTCTTGAGTCACTGGCCAATCTTTCCGTCGGGGTCAGTCCATTCTGACTACGTTCGTTGTCATTGTCCACTCCGGACAGTACGGGCACGGTGCGCTCGAGTGGTCGACACCTCCCCGACCTGCGGTTTTGCGCAAGAGGGCGCTCGACAACTCGACATCGCGCAAGACTGTCACCGTGGATATTCGCCG
This sequence comes from Mycobacterium sp., assembly GCA_044508395.1. Lineage (GTDB taxonomy): Bacteria > Actinomycetota > Actinomycetes > Mycobacteriales > Mycobacteriaceae > Mycobacterium. The sequence goes on from JBIQHU010000137.1 coordinate 2,632, forward strand.
ATGAGCGAGCTCCCACCTACCCAGACGCTCGCGACAACCCCGAGATGAAGGAGATTCGCATGCCCACGGTGGCGGAACAGATGGTGGCGACACTGAGGGCCAGCGGCGTCCGTCGCGTCTACGGAATTCCGGGCGACTCCCTCAACGGGTTCACCGATGCGCTCCGCAAGGACGGTGGCATCCGGTGGGTGCTGGTACGCCACGAGGAGGCGGCGGCTTTCGCCGCCGCGGCCGACGCCGCGGTGACGGGTGAACTCGCGGTAGCCGCCGGCAGTTGCGGGCCGGGCAATCTGCATCTCATCAATGGCCTGTACGACGCGAACCGTTCGCGGGTACCGGTCCTCGCGATCGCGGCGCACATCCCGACCGCCGAGATCGGCACCGGCTACTTCCAGGAGACCCACCCGCAAGACCTGTTCCGCGAAGCCTCCGTGTACACGGAGTACGTCGCCCACCCCAGTCAGATGCCCCACGTGCTGGAGATCGCGATGCGCACTGCCGTGGAGCGGCAGGGCGTCGCGGTCGTGGTGATCCCCGGCGACGTGGCGCTCGCGGACGCCGTCACCGACCGGGCCGCCGCCATCCGCGCGAGCCACTCGGTCGTGGTGCCCGCGGCAAACGAAATCGACCGCGCCGCAATGCTACTCAACGAGGGTCAACGGGTGACCATCCTGGCCGGCGCAGGTTGTGCCGGGGCGCACGACGAGGTGCTGGCCGTCGCCGAGGCGCTGGGCGCCCCCGTCGTGCACGCACTGCGCGGCAAGGAATTCATCGAGTACGACAACCCCTACGACGTCGGCATGACCGGATTGCTCGGATTCGCTTCCGGCTACCGGGCGATGGAGAACGCCGACACGGTCCTGATGCTGGGCACCGACTTTCCCTACCGGCAGTTCTATCCCGAGCACGCCACCACCATCCAGGTCGACATCCGCGGCGAACAACTCGGCCGACGGCATCCACTGGAACTCGGGCTGGTCGGGACCGTCAAGGACACCGCCACCGCCCTACTTCCCCTGCTGGAGCGCAAGACTGACCGCAGTCACCTCGAGGACTCCCGCGACCATTACCGACGCACCCGCGCCAAACTCGACGAGCTGGCGACCCCGTCGAAGCGGGACGCGCCCATCCACCCGCAATACCTCGCGCGGCTGGTCGACCAGCACGCCGCCGCGGACGCGGTGTTCATCCCCGACGTCGGTTCCCCGGTCGTCTGGGCCGCGCGCTACCTGACGATGAACGGCCGCCGACGGCTGATCGGATCGTTCACCCACGGATCGATGGCCAACGCGCTGCCCCATGCCGTCGGCGTGCAGGCGGCGTTTCCGGAACGCCAGGTGGTGGCGCTGGCCGGCGACGGCGGACTGGGGATGCTGTTGGGCGAGTTGATCACCCTCACCCAGAACAAGCTCCCCGTAAAGCTGGTGGTGTTCAACAACTCGTCGCTGAACTTCGTCGAGCTCGAGATGAAGGCCGCCGGTTTCATCAACTACGGAACCGAGTTGGTCAACCCCAACTTCGCCGAGGTCGCCCGCGCCATGGGCATCCACGCCGTGCGGGTGGAGCACTCCGAGGATCTCCCCGACGCGGTTCGCGATGTCCTTGCCCACGACGGGCCGGCCCTGCTCGACGTCGTCACGGAACGCCACGAACTGTCGATGCCGCCCGCGATCAACGCCGAGCAGGTCAAGGGCTTCACGCTCTACGCGATCCGCACCGTCATGTCGGGCCGCGGCGACGAGTTGATCGACCTGGCGAAGGCCAACCTCCGACAGCTCTTCTGACACACTCGGGGCACGGGTCGGAAGTCGTTAGGGTCCTGAGCCCCGAAACAGCCGCGCCGCAGGGGCACTTTTTCGGGGGTGCGGCCTGCGCGGTGTGGGCAGGAATTTTCGTCGACGCGTCGCGTTGTACATCGAATGGAGCCCCGACGCCGTCCGCCCATTGCGGCTGACACCCAGCGGCCCGGAGCCTTCCACCCCACACGCAGCGTTGCGACCACTGAGACCGCGCCCGAGAGGCCCTCCCTGCCATGACGTTTCGCCTGTTCAACTCCCGCCCACGCGTCTCATCGTCGGTGAGCCGCCGTCGCATCCCAATCCTGTTGCAGGCATTCGTCGTCGGTGCCGCGGGCGTCGCGGCACTGCTGAGCGCGTCTGTCGGCCCCGCCGCGGCCGCACCGACCGGCATTGCCAACACCGGCTGCGCCGACGTCGAGGTGGTCTTCGCCCGCGGTACGTTCGAAGCGCCCGGTATCGGAAAAGTCGGCGTCCCCTTCGTCGAGGCCCTCCGTGCCCGACTGCCCGACCAGAGCGTCGGGGTCTATGCGGTCAACTACCCCGCCTCGACGGACTTTGCCCGCGCCGCCGACGGCGTAGCCGACGTCAGCAATCACCTCAACGACATGGCCACCCACTGCCCCACCACCGACATCGTGCTCGGCGGCTACTCCCAAGGAGCCGCAGTCACCACCTATGCGACCAGTGACACGGTGCCCGCCGGCTACGCACTGCCCGCAGGCCTATCCGGGCCGCTGTCACCTGCGGTGGCCAACAACGTTGCCGCTGTTGCATTGTTCGGCAAGCCGTCAGTTGGCGTCGTCAAGCTTTTGCAGCAAGGTGCGCCTCCCATGAGGATCGGCTCCGCCTTCGCGGATAAGACCCTCGACCTGTGCGCGCCTGCCGATCCGGTCTGCCAGTTCGGCAGCCTCGACCGCAGCGCGCACAGCGCCTACGTCAGCAACGGGATGGCCGATCAAGCCGCCGACTTTGCTGCTCGACGGATCATGAGACGCTGACGCGACGATCCCCTCCGCGCCGTCCGCACACCACGCAGTTCACAACCTTCCTGGCAATTACAGCTAGGCTTCTGACGACAATTGAGTGAACTGGGAAGGACCCCCGTGGGAAAAATAGTGACGATCGAGTACGTCGACGACTTCGACGGGACATCGATTGACGCGGAATCGGTTGACACCGTCGAGTTTTCGTATCGAGGGCAGGAATACAGCCTCGTCTTGACCAAGAAGAACGGTGCCCAGTTCGATAAGGACATTTCTCGCTACATCACCGCCGCCAAGAAGGCCCAGGCCCGCGAAGCACGGGCCGCACGCAAACCGGCCAAACCCACATCGCGAAAAGCAAACACCTCGAAGACGCCCACGCGGCGCAAGGCTGCTTCGCGCCGAACCGCATCGGCAGCTGTCTCCGGCCCGGAGCGCACTCGCGCGATTCGCAAATGGGCAGCGGACAACGGGCACACCGTTTCTACCCGCGGCCGGATTCCGGCGGCGGTCCTCCAGGCCTACGACGCCGCGCACTGACCGGACCCAGCACGCCGAATATGCGCTCAGCGCGGCACATCGGGCGGGGTGATGCTCCGCGGCTCCAGACCCAGCGTCCGGACGTGTTCTGCGATCGAACCAAGGTTGGTGGTCCACACGTCGTCGTGCTCGAGGACGTAGCGCATCAAATCGTCGAGTTCGGCGGCGCGCGACGTCCGTCCGGTCAGGAACGGGTGGTTGGTCAGCACCCAGCAGGCGCCGGCCCGCCGCAGACCGTCGAACTCCAGCTGCCACAGTTCCCGTGCCTTGCGGGGACTTTCGATGAGCCCGCTGCCGGCGATGTCGGGTAGGAAGCAGAATTGCTCCCAGTCGTCGAGCGCCCACTGGATGGGGATCTCGACCAGCGGACCGTGCCCGTCCACCGCCAACTCGTACGGGAGGTCGGCATCCATCAGGCTGGAGTCGTAGAGGAAGCCGCGCTCGGCCAGCAGCGCGGGTGTGCGCCACGACAGATCCCACATCGGTGCGCGATACCCGACCGGCCGCACCCCGGCGACGTCGGCGAGGGCGGCCAGGCCGCGGTCGATGGCGTCGATCTCCTGCTCGAGGGTCAACGCGGTGGGCTGTTCGTGGAGGTAACCGTGGTGGGCGATCTCGTGACCGGCGGCCACGATGCTGCGGACGGCCTCGGGATAGCGGTCGGCGGTATGGCCGGGGACGAAGAAGGTCGAGGCGATCTGGTGACGCTCCAACAGATTGAGGATGCGCGGAATCCCCACCAGCGGCCCGTAGGCCTGGTGGCTCATCACGCTCATCCGCGCGCCCGCCGCCTCGTTGCCCCACAGCACAGCCGATTCGGCGTCGACGTCGAAGGTGAACGCCGCCGCCGCGGATTTGCCGTCGGGCCAATTGAATTCGCTCATCGGTCGGCCATCAGCGTGATCAACTCGTAGGCCAGGTTCGCCGCGGCGACCGCCGTGACCTCGGCCTGGTCGTAGGCCGGCGCCACCTCCACGATGTCGGCGGCGACGATGTTCAGGCCCCGCATGGCCCGCAGCACCGCCACCAACTCGCGGCTGGTCATGCCGCCGATCTCGGGGGTGCCCGTCCCCGGCGCGAACGCGGGGTCCAGCACGTCGATGTCGATCGACACGTACACCGGGTGCGCGCCCACCCGCTCGAGCACCCGCTCGATCACCCCGTCGACGCCGATGCGGTCGATGTCGCGGCAGTGCACCACGGTGAATCCCAGTTCGGCGTCCTCGAGCAGGTCCGCGCGGTCGTAGAGCGAACCGCGGATGCCGACGTGCGCCGAGTGGTCCTTGACCAGCAGACCCTGTTCGGAGGCCCGCCGGAACGGGGTGCCGTGGGTGCAGGGCGCGCCGAAGTAGGTGTCCCAGGTGTCGAGGTGGGCGTCGAAATGCACCAGCGCCACTGGGCCGTGGACCTCGTTGACTGCCTGCAACGAAGGCAGCGCGATGGTGTGGTCCCCGCCGAGCAGCACGACCCGTTGTTCGGGCCGGGTAAGCAAACCGCGCACCCCGGCGCGGATCTCGTCGACCGCGACCGTGATGTCGAACGGGTTGGCCGCGATGTCACCGGCGTCGACCACCTGCGCCTGCGCGAACGGGCTGACGTCCAGGGCCGGATGATAGGGCTTGAGCAGCCGGGAGGCCTGCCGGATGGCCGCCGGGCCGAACCGGGCCCCGGGCCGGTAGGTCACCCCGCCGTCGAAGGGCACACCCACCACCGCGATGTCGTAGTCGTCGACCTCGTGGCGCTGCGGCAGCCGCGCGAAGGTCGCCAGACCCGCATACCGCGGCACCGCCTGCGCGTCCACCTGACCCAACATTCCGGTCTCCGACCGCACGTACTGCATGTTCTCTCCGTCTGTGCTCATACCCTCCCCCTTGTCGATCCGCCGTTGCTGGAGATCACCTGTCCGACGATCGCCTCGACCTCGAAGTCGGCGAGCAGTTCCACCGCCGTGGCGATCTCGTCTGCAGAACCGATGCGGCCCAACGGGATACCCCCCGCGTACTGCTGCTGCACGGTGGACAAGTCCACCCCGGCGGCGTCAGCGTCGACCTGCAGTTGGGGCGTATCGGTCACCCCCGGCGCCACCGCGTTGACGATGATCCGCTCCGGCGCCAGTTCCCGCCCCAGCGTCTTGACCAAGGCGATCAACCCGGCCTTCGAGGCAGCGTAGGCCGTCGCCTCCGGCCAGCCCGTCACTCCCCATTCGCTGCTGACGACGACGATGCGTCCGCCGCCGAGTGCGCGCATGTGCGGGAGCACGGCCTGCACCAGGAAGAAGGTGCCGCCGAGGTTGGTGTCGACCACCTTCCACCAGTCGTCCGGGTCGTGGTCGAGCAGCGGCGCCATCGTCATATAGGCGTGGTTGGCCACCAGCACGTCCAGGCGTCCGGCGGCTCCGACCACGTGCTCGGCGATGCGCACGCATTCCGCCGAGTCGGAAACGTCGCCGGGGGCAGCCAACCCGCCGAGTTCGGTCGCCAGCGCGCGCAGCGCTGCGCTGTCGTCGATGTCGTTGACCGCCACCGTCGCTCCGGCCGCGGCCAACCGGCGCGCATGCGCGGCGCCCATGCCCTGTGCCGCACCGGTGATCAGCGCGACGCGTCCGTGCAGGCTCATATCACCGCTCCCGCGTTGACGTTGAGGACTTCCCCGGTACTGAATGTTGCATCGCAGACCAGGTATTCGACGCAGCGGGCCACCTCGCGCGGGGTGGTGAGCCGGCGCAGGGGTAGCAAGTTCAGATATTCCGGTGCGCGGCAGGGGTTGTCGGCGGCCAGCAGCGGGGTGTCGGTGGGGCCGGGGGCCACCGCATTGATCCGCACACCGCGATCGGCGACCTCGGCGGCCAGGCTGCGGACCAGGCCGAGCACCGCGCCCTTGGCCGCCGCATAGTGGGCGTCGCCGTCGCCGCCACCGACGGCCAACTCGCTGGCGACCGCCACCAGGGTGCCGCGGTTGGCCAGCAGGTCGGGCAGGCAGGCCCGCGCGATGTTGAGCAGTCCGCCGAGGTGGACGCGCAGCATCGTGCGCCACGCCGCGGCGGTGATGTCGGCGACCGGGACCATCTCGTAGTGCCCGGCGGAGTTCACCACCGCGCTGATCGGCCCGAGCCGGTCGCGCAACTCGGCCACCCCGGCCGCGACCGCGTCCGCGTCCGAGATATCCACGGCGACAGTGTGTTCGACGTTGGGCGCCGGGTTGCGGTCCAGGCAGCCAACGGTGTAGCCGCGCCGCGTCAGGGCGGTGACCACCTCGGCGCCGATGCCACTGGCGCCGCCGGTGACCAGCGCAACCGGCGCCGTCATCGGCGATCCGCCAGTTCGTCCTCGGCTTCGAGGTCGTCCACCACCGCTGCGGGGGTGATGTTCTCGCGCACCGACGCGAACAACGCGGTGCCGAGCACCAGCAGCACCCCGACGCCGATCCACACCGACCAGTCCAGGTAGCGCTCGTCGAACGCGACCCGCGGCCAGGCGATGTTGATGAACTGCAGCACCGCCCACACCACCGCCGTCGCCGCCACCGGCAGCGTCCAGGCGCCCAGGGAGAACCGGGCCGGTGTCCACTGCCGGCGCAGCAGCACCACCAGGAAACCGATCAACGGGAACAGGAATGCCAGGTAAAAACCGCCGGCGGTGAAGTTCACCATCAGCGTGTAGATGTCGCCGGCGACGATGCTCAGGCCGAACAGCGCCGCACCGACCACGGTGGTGATCAGGATCGCGATCGTCGGGATGCGGGCCTGGCTGTGCAGCCGGGCCAGTGCGCCGGAGGCCGGCAGGGCACCGTCGCGGGCGTAGGCCCAGATCACCCGCGAACCGGAGGTCTGCAGCGCCAGGAAGCTCGCGAGGAAGCCGATGATGAACAGCACCTGAACGGGTTTGGCGATCCCGGGTCCGAGCGCGGTGGTCAGGGTCTCGTAGACCGGGTCGGCGACGGCGCCCTCGGCGACCGCGTCGAGATCCGGGACGGCCAGGATGATCGCCAGGCTGGAGTAGGCGACGACGAGCGCGATGAACCCGAGCGAGAACAGCACCGCCTTGGGCAGGTAGCGCCGCGGCTGGTGCACCTCCTCGGCGATGGAGCCGGCGCTTTCGAAGCCGACGAACGAGAAGCCGATGAACGCCACCGCCAGCAGGAACGGCCCGGACAGGTACGCGAAGAGGTCGATGTCCGCTCCGCCGCCGGTGAACAGCACCGACAGCGAGTTGTGGCGGTGGAACAGCAGCAGCCAGGTGCCCAGACCGACCGAGCCGATCACCTCGGCGATGATGCTGGCCGTCATGAACACCTTCAACGCGCCCCGGCCGATCAGGTTGACCGCGGTGCCGCCCAACAGGATCACCAGGGCGATCAGCGCCTGCAGACCGCCCGAGGGTGCCTCGATGCCGATGATGTTGGCGACGAAGCCGGCCGCGCCGAGCGCGACGGTGGCCATCGCGATCACCAGCGTCCACATGTAGGCCCAGCCGGCGAACCAGCCGTAGCCGGTGCCGAGCAGTCGACGCGACCACTGGTAGATCGAACCCTCCAGCGGCCAGCGCGACACCAGCATCGCGAAGACCAGGGCGACCAGGAACTGTCCGCCGAACACCAGCACGAAGCCCCACCAGAACGACGGGCCGGCGGCGCTCAGGGCCAGGCCGAAGATGGCGTACAGCGCGACGATCGGCGAGATGAAGGCGAACGCGAAAGCGAACGCCGACCACAGGGAGAACTCCCGGCGCAGCCCCTGCGGCTGCTGCTCGGCGATCGATGACGACATGAGGTACTCCCCTTCGGGTCCGTGCGCGGTATCCCCGAACTATCTCCCCAGCTCAGCGCGGAAGCCACACCAGGTGCGGAACACGCAGCGATCCCACCGGTCGACGCCTCGCCGTTGGACGATTGCACAACGCTGGGGCCCGCAAATGTGTCGTCGGCGTTACGCTCGTCCAATGAAGGAAGGGTCGCGCGACACCGACGCTCCGACTCTTCGGGCACTGCTCGACGCGCGCCTGGGTCTCGCCGTCCCGGACGCGCCCCAGGATCTCGACCGGCCGATCAGCTGGGTCCACATCACCGAGATGCGTGATCCGTCGCGCTACCTGCGCGGCGGCGAGCTGGTGTGCACCGTCGGCCTGAGCCTGCAGGACCCGCAGGACTGCCGGACCTTCGCCGAGGCGCTGGCTCGCGCGGGCGCCGCCGGCGTGTGCTTCGGCGTCGGCGACGGCCACGACGAGGTGCCCGCCGCCCTGCTCGCCGAATGTCGGCGGCACCGGTTGCCGATGCTGATCGCCGCGCCGAGCGTGCCCTTCAGCACGGTCAGCCGGTTCATCGCCGAGCACGAACTGGGCGCGGAGATTGCCGTCGCGCGGGCGACCTACGCACTGGTGCCCGAACTGCTCGCCGCGCTGCGACGGCATGCGTCGGCGCGGGACATGCTCGACACCGCCGGCCAGCTGCTGGGCTGTTACTTCCTGCTGGACCCGGAGCCGACGGACGACGCGGCGTCGGTGTCGGTCGAGGTGCCCGGCGTCGGCACCCTGGGCTGGATGGGCAGGGGCGTGCCGCCGGAGCCGGCGCTGCTGGAACTGATCGCACGGTTCGTGCGGGCGACCCAGGTGGAACGCGATGTCGAGGCCGCCTTGGCCCGGGAACGCGTCGGACAACTGCTGTCCCTCGTCGAACGCCGAATGCTGCTGCCCGATGCGCTGAGCCAGCTGCTGGACTGGTCCGGATTCGCGGCCGGGCAACTGAGCTGCTCGGCTTGGCCGGCCGGGGCCGGTGCCCTGCTGTCGATGGCGGTGCCCGACGCGTTGGTCGGCGATGCCCCCGACCTGTGCCTGATCCTGACGACGCAGCCCCTCGAGGGCACCGACGACCTTTCGCTGCCGTCGGGCCACTCGGCGCTGGTGCCGTTGACCGAGCTCGGGTCGGCGATCGGGCAGGCGCGCATCGCGCTGGATCTCGCGCAGCGCCGGGGGCTGCGCGTCGGACCCGATCAGCTCAGCACGCTCGACAGCCTGCTCGAGCAACTCCCGTCGGCCCAGCTGGAGCCGTTCCGGCAGCAGCTCATCGAACCGCTGGCCGAGATGGATCGCCGCAAGGGAACCCAGCACGTGCGCACGCTACGTACCTTCCTCGCCGCGAACGGTTCGCTCAGCGACACCGCCCGTGAGCTGTATCTACATATCAACACGGTGCGGCATCGGCTGGTGCGGATCTACGAGCTCACCGGCCGAGATCCGTTGGACCACAACGATCAAGCCGCGTATTCGATCGGTTTGCATGCGCTGGATCGGGAGTCTGAGCGTTGACCCGGCGTGTGTGCGGCCGGCGTCGGTTGAGGTCCGACTGGGGGCCGTCCTTGATGTGGGTGCGGTCGACGAGACGGCCGGATTCGAGATAGCCCGTTCAGCGGCTTGTTCGCCCGGCCGGACGCCCCGGCTTACGCTCCCATTCCCGAGCAAACTTGCGTACTGCGGCGGCATCCCAGACTGCGCCGCCTCGCAGCTCGGCCAGGGGCGCTGGAAATGCGGCAGTCGAGCGCAGTTGATGCACTCGTTGACGCGCGACACCCAGCTCGTCAGCGATCTCGGCGGCTGACATGAGTTCAGGCAAGGTTGGAGCCTCTGCGCGCCGTCGCCACTCGTCCTCGCGGACAATCTCGATGCAGGCCGGCGCGGCACCGACGACCTCACTGATGTTGTCCACGTACTTGGCGATCACGTCGACCAGATGCAGCTCGGCGGGCGCATAGACCGTGACGTCGACAACACCACGCTTGGGGACACGCGAGACCGTGGCGTCGAACTGCTCGGACCAGTGGTCCATCGTGTCCACCGTGGCGTCGAGCGCGTAGCTGACGGTGGCAACCCAGTCATTCATTCCGCCTTCTCCTTTCGGCGCTGTGCGCGTTGCTCCTTCTTGCTGGGCGGCGGCACCTGCAGGCCCGCCTTACGTAGTGCGACATGTAGGTCCGCCATTCGCCGTCGCGGGTTGCTCGGTGTGGCCGGGTAACTCGCGATGTAGTTGCCATTGACGTCGTAGAACCTGGTGTAGCCCTTGGTGTCGTCGTTGACAGTCCAGCCCTGAGACTCCGCCCATTTGGCGAGGTCAGCGACGTCGCTGTTCACCATGCTCCCCTTATCATTGCGATGTGTCAAGAATATTGACAATACCGATACAACGTCAACAGTTTTGTGCCTGCGCTCGCACTCCCGTCGATCGAGGCATATCGCACCGGTTGCCGCCGCACGCACGAGCCGACACCGATCATGTGCGCCAACATGATCGGGGCGAATCTAGCGCAACACGTTTGCACGAAACTGCCAACAGCGACCGCCGCGGCCGGCCTCCACCACACGAGGCGTCCTCGCTCGTCAACTGACCACACCAGTGGTTTCTCGCCCGTGCGCTTCAGAATCTCGAACGACTCGTCAAAGCCTTTGTTGGCTCTCGTCACTCGCATACGGGCCTCGGCGAGACGTCGGCTGTCATACCGTCAACGTACGGATGACCACCGACATCCTTCAGACTGTCGATCGGAGATGCACTAGCCGGCTGACTTTTCGTTGCAACGTCCAGCCCAACGAGAATGAAGGGCCGTTGATCCTGCTCGGTGGCCTCACCACCAAAGCAGCCATGGACCTGGCAATGCGTGAAGGCTTCGAGTTTGTGGCCATGGCACCCGCACTGCTACGAGACCACCAGCTGCTCAACTGAATTCGGCAATCGCCTCAATAGCCCTTCGTTGTGTACTCATCGCAACAAGTGCATGGCCAGCATCGAGCGGACCCACCGCGTGCTCACCACTGAGCCGGCGTCCCTTCCAGACCGGGAGTTCGTCGGTGGGAACAGCGAGGCATAACTGGAGCCATCGGTGCCACACCCGGTAGCCGCCATCCGCACGAGCGCGGCATTCCGGCAGTAGTGACGGCTACCTCTGACGAACCGGTACCCGCCTCCACCCGTAGACATTCGGCATCTTTACCCGTTCGAGCCCGGAGGCGTCGACCTCGTACTCGGGGATCAGATCCAACATGATGTCCAGGGCGATGCGGCCCTCCATCCTCGCAAGCGCCGCGCCGAGACAGCTGTGGATGCCGTACCCGAAGCCAAGGTTGTGGCCTGCGGGCTTGCGGGTGATATCAAACCGGTCAGGATCCTCAAAAGCTCGTTCGTGAGCAATGATCAGAACCTGTGGATGAGCCTCGGGATGGGGGCGTGAAAGTGGGCG
>JBIQHU010000138.1:0-13946 GCA_044508395.1 Mycobacterium sp.
GCTGGAGAAGGTGCCCGGGCTGAAGCAGGTGCTGACCATCGGACCGGTGCCCGAGGAACTGGCGGATGTCGCCGTCGACCTGACGGCCGAGGCCGCGAAGTACACACCGAAGCCGCTGGTGGCCGCCGACCTGCCGCCCGACCACATCGGCGGCATGGCCTACACCGGCGGAACGACCGGTAAGCCCAAGGGCGTGATCGGCACCGTGCAGTCGATCACCACCATGACGACGATTCAGCTCGCCGAGTGGGAGTGGCCCGAGCGTCCCAAGTTCCTGATGTGCACCCCGTTGTCACATGCGGGAGCGGCGTTCTTCGTGCCGACCATCATCAAGGGTGGCCAGCTGTTCGTGCTGACCAAGTTCGATCCAGCTGAAGTGCTGAAAACCGTTGAGGAGCAGAAGATCACGGCGACCATGTTGGTGCCGTCGATGATATATGCGCTGATGGACCATCCGGATTCGCATACGCGCGACCTGTCGTCGCTGGAGACGGTGTATTACGGCGCCTCGGCGATGAACCCGGTCCGGTTGAAGGAGGCGATCAGCCGGTTCGGCCCGATCTTCGCGCAGTACTACGGCCAGTCCGAGGCGCCGATGGTGATCACCTACCTGGCCAAGGGCGATCATGACGAGAAGCGGTTGACGTCGTGCGGGCGGCCGACGGTCTTCGCTCGGGTTGCGCTGCTCGACTCAGACGGCAACCCGGTGCCACAGGGCGAGGTCGGCGAGATCTGCGTGTCCGGTCCCCTGGTGTCGGGCGGTTACTGGAACAAGCCGGAGGCGACGGCCGAAACGTTCCGCGACGGCTGGATGCACACCGGCGATCTGGCCCGCGAGGACGAGGACGGCTTCTACTACATCGTCGACCGGACCAAGGACATGATCGTCACCGGCGGGTTCAACGTGTTCCCGCGCGAGGTGGAAGACGTTGTCGCCGAGCATCCTTCGGTCGCACAGGTCTGCGTGATCGGCACCCCCGACGAGAAGTGGGGCGAGGCGGTGACGGCGGTGGTCGTGCTGCGGCCCGATGCCGACCGCTCCGACGAGGCCGTCGCCCGCATGACCGCCGAGATCCAGGCCGCGGTCAAGGAGCGTAAGGGATCGGTGCAGTCGCCGAAGCAGGTGATCGTCGTCGACTCGGTGCCCGTGACCGCGCTGGGCAAGCCCGATAAGAAGGCGGTGCGGGCCCAGTTCTGGGAGGGCGCGGACCGCGCCGTCGGCTGAGCCGACAATTCAAGAGGGGTCGGCTGAGCCGACAATTCAGCACCGTCGGCTGAGCCGACAATTCAGCACCGTCGGCTGATGTTCCCATCGCGAGCAGACGCATAGTGCCCACGCACGTCGGCGTGTCGGGTGCATTTGCGTCTGCTCGCGATAGAAAGGCTCGATGAACGGCTGGGTGCGGGGTGACTACTTCGGCCTCGACATGCCCGCTCATGCCGACGCCCTGCGCAGCGGTGGCCCGCGCTTCCTCACCGAGGCGTTCCGCACCAGCGGCGTATTGGGGCCCGACGACAGCGTCACCGCTATCACCGAGCTGACGGAGTTCCGCGGTGGCAGCACCGGCCGAAAGGCGCTGCTGTCGATCGCCTATGACCGAGCTGACCTACCGACGGAGCTTTTCGCGAAGTTCTCCCGCGATTTCGACGATCCCCGCCGCGACCACGGCCGCACTCAGATGGAGTTCGAAGTCCGTTTCGCGCTGCTGTCCCGAACGCCGGAGTTTCCGGTCGCGGTCCCGACGTGTCTGTTCGCCGACTACCACGCGGCGTCGGGCACCGGGCTGCTGATCACCGATCGTATTCCTTACGGAGCCAGCGGTATCGAGCCGCAATATCACAAGTGTATGGACTACACGATGCCCGATCCCGTCGGTCACTACGAGGCGCTGCTCGGAGCGCTGGGCCGCCTCGCGGGCACGCATAAATCGGGTCGGCTGCCCGCGGAGCTGGTCCAACACTTCCCCGTCGACATGAAGCAGCTGTCGGTCGGTGAAAGCGTCCCCTACACAGCGGAACAACTCCAGCGCCGGGTGGACCGCCTCGCCGACTTCGCATCCGCTCAACCCGGATTGCTGCCCGCGAACCTCCGCTCCCCCGCGTTCCTGTCCCGGCTGCGGGACGAGGTGGTGCGGTTCCCCGCACGCGAAGACGCCATCTGGGACCGGCTCACAGCGGACGCCGACTACGTGGCGCTGTGCCACTGGAATGCCAACGTGGACAACGCATGGTTCTGGCGCCGCGACGGGAATCTCGAATGCGGACTGATGGACTGGGGCTGCGCAGGGCAGATGAACGTGGCCATGGCGGTCTGGGGTGCGATGTGCAGCGCGGAGACCGAGCTGTGGAACAGGCACCTCGACGACCTGCTCGACGTGTTCCGCAAGGAGTTCAGCGCGGCGGGTGGGCCCGAGCTCGCGTCGGACGTGGTGAAGCAGCACCTGATGCGCTACGTCGCGGTCATGGGGCTGGCGTGGTTGCTCGACGTGCCGTCCTTCCTTGTGCGGCTGCTGCCGGGGCGGGTCAACGACCGCTTCGACCCGCAGATCGCCGACAACGAGCAGGCCCGCAGCCGGTTGTTGATGATGACGAACTTCCTGACCCTTTGGGAGACAAACGATTTCATCGGTGCGCTAGACAACTAGATCGGCCTTGTGCCGGACGCGCTCGATCCGCTCGGCGTTTGGCTCATCGACGTCGCGAACCCAGGCCTGCGCCTGCTTTGGTGACTTGCCGAACTCGACATGGCGAGCGATGATCCGGCGCCGCCGCTCGTCGGGCGCACAGTCGATGAACCACACCTCGTCGAGCACACCCCGCACCTGCGGCCACGGCTCGTCGTCGTCGAGCAGATAGTTGCCTTCGGTGACGATCAGCCGCGCGTCAGGCCCGACGGGGATGCTGCCCGCGACAGGCTGTTCGATATTGCGGTCGAACGCCGGAGCGTAGACGACCTCGGTGTTCCGGCTCCTAATCCGTTGCAGCAGCGCGAGATACCCGTGACCGTCGAACGTGTCGATCGCACCCTTGCGGTCGAGCCGCCCCAACCGTCGCAGCTCCACGTCGGCGAGGTGGAAACCGTCCATGGGGACTTGAACGGCGCCGTCGACCGTCGCCGCGATCTGCGCAGCCATCGCCGTCTTCCCTGCACCGGGCGGCCCGGTGATGCCGAGGATGACGCGGGGCTGCCGGGCGAGCAGAGCCTCCAGTCGGCTAGTCCAGGAGTTCATCGATCTCGGCGGCGAGCCGAGCGATGCGCTCTTCTTCGCTGGGGATCACGCGGTTGTTGTCGGCGGCGCGCTGCCATCCGAGCCGCCACATGCGTGCCACGGTCCGATCGCCGATGCCCGCGTACGGGTTCGCGATCGTCTTCGGGTAGGCCCGGTGGCCTTCCCAGTACGCCGTCACGAACCGGTGTGTCATCACCATCAACTGTCTGCGCGAACAGTCGCAAAGGGCGCCATTTGCGCGGCGTGTCGGGGACTTTTGCGGCTGCTCGGCAGAATGGGGACGTGCCGGAAACCGAGATCCAGCAGACCGTCGATGCGGTCTGGCGGATGGAGGCCGCCAAGATCGTCGCGACGTTGACGCGGGCGGTCGGCGATGTCGGGTTCGCCGAGGATCTGGCGCAGGAGGCGCTCGTCGACGCGCTCACCCAGTGGCCCGCCAGCGGTGTGCCGCGCAACGCAGACGCCTGGTTGACCACCGTCGCGAAACGCAAGGCCATCGACCAGTGGCGCCGCCAGGAGAACCTCGACACCAAGTACGCGGTGCTGGCCCACGAACTCGAGACGCAGGTCGACGAACCGTGGGATCCCGACCGCATCGACGACGACGTGCTGCGGCTGATCTTCATCTCCGCGCACCCGGTGTTGTCGCGGGAGGGGCAGATCGCGCTGACGCTGCGCGTCGTCGGCGGCCTGACGACCGAGGAGATCGCCCGCGCCTTCCTGACGTCCAAGGCGACGATCGCCGCTCGGATCACCCGCGCGAAGAAGACGCTGTCCGACGCCGACGTGCCGTTCGAGGTACCGGACCGCTCGGAGTACCCGCAGCGGTTGTCGGCCGTACTCTCCGTGATCTATCTGGTCTACAACGAGGGATATTCGGCGTCGTTCGGCCAGCGCTGGATCCGCGACGAACTCTGCAGCGAGGCACTGCGATTGGGCCGGGTACTCGCGGCGCTGGTGCCCGACGAACCGGAAGTACACGGCCTCGTCTCGCTGATGGAGTTCCAGTCGTCGCGGTTCGGCGCGCGCACCGACAGCGAGGGCAACCCGATCCTGCTGGCGGACCAGAACCGCGCCAAGTGGGACCGGGCGCAGATTCAGCGTGGGGTGGCCGCGCTCGAACGAACCGCGGAAGCATTGCAGCGCAAGGGTGTTGGCTGGGGACCGTACGCGCTGCAGGCGGCGATCGCCGAATGCCACGCCACCGCACCCACCGCCGCCGAGACCGACTGGAAGCGCATCGTGATGCTGTACGACGGGCTGACGCAGATCACGCCATCGCCCGTCGTCCAGCTCAACCGCGCGGTGGCGGTCGCGATGGCCGACGGGCCGGCGGCTGCCCTGGACATCGTCGACGGCCTGACCGGTCTCGACGACTCCTACCTGCTACCGAGCGTGCGCGGCGAACTACTGGCCCGGCTGGGCCGTCACACCGAGGCCGCCGACGAGTTCGACCGCGCCGCGAAACTGACCGACAACGAGCGCGAGCGGGACGTGTTGGCGGACAAAGCGGCCCGGGCGCGGAACTAACCCCCGGTCCGCGGCGACGGTCGGATGCGCGCCCTGGCAGCATGGGGTGGATGAGCGTCGAAGCCGTCCTGTTCGACTACTCCGGAACGCTCTTCCGCCTGGAGGAGGACGACAGCTGGTTCCACGGCATCGAGGTCGACGAACAGCAGATCGACGGCCACGTGCAGGCCGAGCTGATGCGCAGGATGACGGCGCCGACCGGTCAGCACGTCGAAATGACCGACCAGGCACTACACGCCTGGGAAAACCGTGACCTCGAACCGCACCTGCACCGCGAGGCCTACCTGCACGTCCTTCGCGAATCCGGGGTCGCAGACCACCATGCCGAGTCGCTGTACCGCCTGATGACGGACCCCCTCAACTGGACGCCGTACCCCGACACCGCCGACGTCTTGGCCGGCCTGCACCGACAGGGCATCAAGACCGCGGTGGTCTCCAATATCGCGTTCGACGTGCGGCCGGCGTTCGAATCGCTCGGAGCGGCCGAGTTCGTCGATGAGTTCGTGCTGTCCTTCGAGGTCGGCGCCATCAAGCCCGACCCAGCGATCTTCCAGACCGCGTTGGGCCGGCTCGGGGTTGTCCCCGCGAACGCGGTGATGGTCGGCGACAGCGACGAGGCCGACGGTGGCGCGCGTGCCATAGGCTGCGGTTTCGTGCTGGTGGATCCGCTTCCGACGGCACAGCGTCACGACGGGTTGCGCACCGCGGTGGCCGAGTACGGGGTAAGCCTGTGAGCGGGCTCGAGCCGATCCGTCCGCCGCGGTGGCTCAAGTACGCGAACAAGGTTTTCACGGTGTTACTGCGACTCGGGGTGCCGGTTTCGCGGCACGAGTCGCCCGTCGTGCTGACAGCGCCGGGCCGCAAGACGGGCAAGCCGCGCTCGACGCCCGTCACGCCGATGCACCTGGACGGCAAACGCTATGTGGTCAACGGGTTTCCCGGAGCGGAGTGGGTCCGGAACGTGCGCGCCGCCGAAGAGGTGACGATCACCGAGGGCAGGCGCACCGAGACGGTGCGGATGGAGGAACTGAGCGCCGAGGACGCCCGCCCCGTCCTGCGTCAGTTCCCGGTGTTGGTGTCGACCGGTGTCGACATCATGAAACGCGCCGGCGTCCTGTCGACGGGCACACCCGAGGAGTTGGAGGGGTTGGCCGGACGACTGCCCGTATTTCGCATCGATCCCGTCGCGTAGCGTTCCAGACATGTCCGACAGCGCGCGCATCCGGCCGCCCTGGTGGCTGAAGTACGTCAACAAGGTCATGATCGGAATGCAGAAACTCGGCGTCCGCATGGGCGACAAGGGGCCGGTGGTGCTCACGGTCGTCGGCCGCAAGACGGGCAAACCGCGCTCGACACCCGTCACGCCGATGACCGTCGACGGCAAGCGCTACATCGTGGCCGGCCTTCCGGGGGCCGATTGGTCGGCGAACGCCCGCGCCGCGGGTGAGGCGACGCTGCATCAAGGCCGCCGCGCCCAGCGGGTTCGCATGGTGGAGATGTCGGCCGAAGAGGCGCGGCCGTTGCTGCGAGCCTTCCCCGTCGAGGTGCCGACCGGCGTCGGCTTCATGAAGAACGCCGGACTGGTCACCGGACCCAACCCCGACGAGTTCGAGGCCCTTGCCGGCCGCTGTCCCGTTTTCCGATTGGATCCCGTAAACGCATGAGCGACAACCCTTTTGACCCGTCACTGTGGCAACCTGTCGATGGTTTCGACCTGACCGACATCACCTACCACCGGCACGTCGTCGACGGGAAGCCGCAACCGACGGTGCGGGTGGCGTTCGACCGGCCCGACGTGCGCAACGCGTTCCGCCCGCACACCGTCGATGAGCTCTACCGAGTGCTCGACCACGCCCGGATGTGGCCCGAGGTCGGCGTCGTGCTGCTGACCGGCAACGGGCCCAGCCCGAAGGACGGCGGCTGGGCGTTCTGCTCGGGTGGCGACCAGCGCATCCGTGGCCGCAGCGGTTACCAGTACGCCTCGGGTGAGACGGCGGAGACCGTCGACCCCGCGCGTGCCGGCCGGCTCCACATCCTCGAGGTGCAGCGGCTGATCCGGTTCATGCCGAAGGTCGTCATCTGTCTGGTCAACGGTTGGGCCGCCGGCGGCGGGCACAGCCTGCACGTCACCTGCGACCTGACGCTGGCCAGCCGCGAGCACGCCCGCTTCAAGCAGACCGACGCCGACGTGGGCAGCTTCGACGGCGGCTACGGCAGCGCCTACCTGGCCAAGCAGGTGGGCCAGAAGTTCGCCCGCGAGATCTTCTTCCTCGGCAGGCCCTACACCGCGGAGCAGATGCACGCGATGGGCGCGGTCAACGAGGTGGTCGACCACGCCTCGCTGGAGACCGTCGGGCTGGAATGGGCGGCGGCCATCAACGGTAAGTCGCCGCAGGCGATCCGGATGCTCAAGTATGCGTTCAACCTGACCGACGACGGGCTGGTGGGACAGCAGCTGTTCGCCGGTGAGGCGACGCGACTGGCCTACATGACCGATGAGGCCGTCGAGGGCCGCGACGCGTTCCTGGAGAAGCGCGACCCCGACTGGAGCCAGTTCCCGCGCTACTTCTAGATGGTTTCGGCGTGCTGGGTCTCGCTCAGCGTGACCATCCACGCCGAAATCGCCGGAATAGACTCGCCGACTGTGAGTAAGAACCCGCTGCGCTGGCTCTCCGACCAGGTGCTGCTGGCAGGCATGCGACCGCCGCTCGCCCCGCAATTGCTGAACCGCCGCCCCGACCGCGACCTCGTCGACCTCAGGGGCAAGCGGATCCTGCTGACCGGGGCGTCGTCGGGCATCGGCGAGGCGGCCGCGGCGAAGTTCGCCCGACGCGGCGCCGTCGTGGCGGTCGCCGCTCGCCGCCAGGAACTCCTGGACGAATTGGTCGACCGGATCAGCGCCGACGGCGGGATTGCGCAGGCCCACGCCTGCGACCTGTCCGATCTGGATGCCGTCGATGAGCTTGTCGCCACGCTCGAGCGGGACCTCGGGGGGATCGACATCCTGATCAACAATGCCGGACGGTCGATCCGCAGGCCGTTGGCCGAGTCCCTCGACCGCTGGCACGACGTCGAGCGGACGATGGCGCTGAACTACTACTCACCGCTGCGGCTCATCCGGGGGCTGGCGCCAGGGATGCGAAAGCGCGGCGACGGCCACATCATCAACGTGTCGACCTGGGGTGTGCTCAACGAATCGTCGCCGCTGTTCTCGGTGTACAACGCGTCGAAGGCCGCCCTCACGTCGGTCAGCCGGATCATCGAGACCGAATGGGGCGAGGACGGGGTGCACTCGACGACGCTGTTCTATCCGCTCGTGCTCACGCCAATGATCGCGCCGACGCGCGCCTACGACGGCCTGCCAGGGCTGAGCGCCGACGAGGCGGCCGACTGGATGATCACCGCTGCACGCGAGCGCCCGGTACGCATCGCCCCGCGGATGGCCGTCACCGCCCAGGCGATCAACACCTTCGCACCGGGCGCGGTCAACGCAGTGATGAAACGTCAACGCATACAACCCAGCAGCTGATCCATGGCCGATATCGCGACGCTCGCCGACATCGTCCGCGTCCACGCGCGCAATCGCCCCGACGCCACGGCGCTGGTCGTCGGTGACCGGACCATCAGCTTCGCCGAGCTCGACGCGCGGTCCAGCCAAGCCGCCCAGGCGTTCCGCGCAGCCGGTATCGGCTTCGGTGATCGCGTCGCCTTCATCGAGAAGAACAGCGCGGAGTTCTTCGAGGTCGCCTTCGGCCTGTTCAAGCTGGGCGCCGTTGCCGTGCCGGTGAATTGGCGCCTCGCTCCGCCGGAGATGCTGCACATCCTCGAGGATTCGGGGGCGACGGTCGTCGTCGTCGGATCCGAGTTCTTCGACCATCTCGAGGCGATCGAGGACCGGCTGACGACGGTACACACCATCGTCGCGGTCGGAGCCCACGACCGCTGGCCCGATTTCGAGGACTGGATTGCCGACCATCCCGACGAAGACCCCGGTGTCACAACGGAATCCGACGACATCGCCTTCCTGATGTACACCTCTGGCACGACCGGACTGCCCAAGGGCGTCATGCTCTCCAGCGGCAACTATCTCTGCAAGGCCACCGGCATCGCCAACGAGTGGCGGTTCAGTCCCGACAGCGTCAGCCTGGCGGTGATGCCGATGTTCCACATGGCAGGTTCGGGATGGGTTCTGGTTGGACTCTACGAGGGTGCGACCACCGTGGTGCTGCGCGAGGTCGATCCGATCGCGATTCTGGATTCCATTGTCCGGCATCGGATCACAAACCTGCTGCTGGTGCCAGCGGTGATCCAGATGATGCTGGCCGCGCCAGGTGTCGAGAATGCGGATTTCTCCAGTGTCCGTGCCATCGTCTACGGCGCCTCGCCGATCACCGACGACGTGCTCATCAGAGGTCTCGAACGCTTCAAGTGCGAGTTCCTCCAGGTGTACGGCATGACCGAAACCACCGGCTCCGTAACGCAACTCGAGGAGCACGACCCGAAAGGTCGTCCGCACCTGCTGCGGTCGTGCGGTAAGCCCTTTCCGTGGGTCGAGGTGCGCATCGTCGACGACGACGGGCGCGACGTACCCGTCGGCACGATCGGCGAGGTGTGGACTCGATCGGCCCAGAACATGCTTGGCTATTGGAACAACCCAGAGGCCACGGCCGCGACGATCACCGACGACGGCTGGCTCAAGACCGGCGACGCGGGCTATGTCGACCGCGACGGATTCATCTATCTGCACGACCGGAAGAAGGACATGATCGTCTCCGGCGGCGAGAACGTGTACCCGATCGAGGTCGAGAACGTCCTGATGACGCACCCCGGCGTCGACGACGTCGCCGTCATCGGAGTGCCCGACGACAAGTGGGGCGAGGCGGTGAAGGCGATCGTCGTACCTGCCGCCGGGAAAGCACCCACGGAAGCCGAACTCGTCGCGTACGCACGCGGGCGCCTCGCAGGGTTCAAGCTGCCGAAGTCCGTCGACTTCGTAGGGGTGCTGCCCCGCAATCCCAGCGGCAAGCTGCTGAAACGAGAGTTGCGCGAGCCGTACTGGGCGGGCGTCGAGCGGCGTATCGGCTGAGCGGCCGTGATAGACACGTTGGTATGGAGATCCTGGCCAGCCGCATGCTCATCCGGCCGGCGGACTATCAACGATCGCTGACGTTCTACCGCGACGAGATCGGCCTGGCGATCGCCCGCGACTACGGTGCGGGCACTGTGTTCTACGCCGGTCAGTCGCTGATCGAGCTCGCCGGCCACGGCACGCCGAGCGCGGGCGGCACGATGTGGCTGCAGGTCCGCGATGTGTACGCCACCGAGAAGGAACTGATCGGCCGCGGTGTGCCGATCACCCGCGAGGCGCGTCAGGAACCGTGGGGTCTGCACGAGCTGCAGGTCACCGATCCCGATGGTGTGATGCTGATTTTCGTGCAGGTCCCCGAGAACCATCCGCTGCGGCGAGACAACCGCCAATAGCTCAGCGGGCGGCCGCCAGCGGCCAGCCCACGGAGGCCAGCCGCGCGGCCACCTGATGGATCTCCTCGGGATTGGGCTCCTGGTCGGTGATCGTCTGAATCGCGGCCCGGATCTCGCGTTCGCTGACCGTCTTCGACGAGCTGTCCTTCACCACGGCCTGCGCGGCCTTGACGACCTCTTCCTCGGTGAGCGACCGCTTCAGCAGCGCGAGCAACGCGAAGTAGTCCTTCGGCGGCACACCCTCCGGATAACCCCGGTGCAACCACGCGAGCACGGTTTCCAGAACGGTCTGATTCGCAGTCATGTTGTGTCAGCTCACTTCTTGGGCATGAAGGGGAAGAGGTCGATACCGGTGTGATGGATGATCGTCGCGCGCGTGATCCACAGGACCGCGGTGAGGATCACCCAGCCGACGAACACGAACAGCGCGATCCCCGCGAACTTCAGCACCGGATTGGGCGCGACGGTTGTGCCGTCGGCGTCTTGGCCGCCGGCTCCATTGGAGAACGCCACCAGCCCCGCCGCGAACACCGCGGGCAGCCCTGCCCCGAGGAGCAGTCCCACCGCGAGCACCTTGAGGATGCTCTCGAAATAAGTCATCGATGTTCCTTAGACCGTGACCGCTGACTTGGGTTGCTTGGCGGTCTCGCGGACTTCCGCAGGCACCACGGAATTGGTGGAGCTGTCCCACTCCGCGTTGACGTTGCTGCTGTCCACCTTCTGCTGCTGGGCGCGCCACCACATGTAGAAGGACAGGCCCACCAGCACGAGGAAGATCAGGCCGTCACCGGCCAACGCCGAGCCGGTCAACGTCTTGACGGCGTCGGACAGCCAGTACGACAGCGCGCCGACGAATCCCGCGGCGGGCAGCGTGATCAGCCATGCGACGGCCATCCGCCCCGCCACCGCCCAGCGCACCGTGGCACCGGGCTTGCCGACGCCGCTGCCCAGGATCGATCCCGTGGCGACGTGGGTGGTGGACAGCGCCATGCCCGCGGCGCTCGAGCTCAAAATGATTGCCGCCGAGGATGCCTCGGCGGCGAAGCCCTGCGGCGAGTCGATCTCGACGAGTCCCTTGCCCAGCGTGCGGATGACGCGCCAGCCGCCGAGGTAGGTGCCGAGGCCGATGGCGACCGCGCAGCTGAAGATGATCCAGAGCGGCAGCCCCTGTTCCTTCACATCGCCTGAGAGATGACCGGTGGTGATGAGCGCGAGCGCGATGACGCCCATGGTCTTCTGCGCATCGTTGGTGCCGTGGGACAGCGCGACCAGCGACGCGGTCGCGATCTGACCCCAGCGGAAGCCTTCTCGCCGCCGACTCTCGACGATCCTGCGGGTCAGTCGATATACCAGCCACGTACCGCATCCGGCGACCAGGCACGCGATGACGGGCGCGGCGACTGCCGGGATCAGCACCTTGCCGGTGACGCCGGACCAGTTGACCCCTGCCGTGCCGAGTGCGGCCAGGCCCGCGCCGATCAGACCGCCGAAGAGGGCGTGCGACGAACTGGACGGGATGCCGAACAGCCAGGTGAGCAGGTTCCAGAGGATGCCGCCGATGAGGCCGGCGAAGATGATCGTCAGACCGGTGGACGCATCGATGTTCGGGATGAGCGCGCCGGTCTTGCCGTCCTGGACCTTCAGGACCGAGGTGGTGACGGTGACCGCGACTTCGACCGAGAGGAAGGCGCCGACCAGGTTGAGGATGCCTGCCAGCAGCACTGCCGTCCTCGGCTTCAACGCTCCGGTGGCGATCGACGTGGCCATCGCGTTACCGGTGTCGTGGAATCCGTTGGTGAAGTCGAATGCCAGGGCCGTAGCGATCAGCAGCACGAGGATGACCAGCTCTGCGCTCACGGCCATATTCTGCGGCCTGGCGAGGCGATTTGCCTAACTCATGACCACCTCTGGAGGGCGTGTCGAACAGGCAGTTCATCTGACCACGGCAGCTGTTAATTCACTATTCACCCGTTGGGGAGGACATCTTCGCCTGTCGCGATGCCGACCCGTCGTTTGGAGCCGCATTAGCATCGAACTTCCGTAGGTCTTTGATCACACACGCGCGAGGTTTCGAAGGGAGGGGAAGGCAACGGTGACCTTTCTGGCCAAGATCGTCGCGTGGATCACATCCGGCTATCCAGAGGGAGTGCCCGGCCCCGACCGGGTGCCGCTGTTCGCCCTTCTCAAGCGCCGCCTGTCCGACGACGAGGTGAAGGCCGTCGCGCGGGAGCTCAAGGATCTCAAGGACTTCGACAGCGCCGACATCGGTGGGCTGATAACCCAGATCACCGATGAGCTTCCGACGCCCGAGGAGATCGAGCGGGTGCGGCAGCGGTTGGCCGCCAAGGGCTGGCCGCTCGACGACCCGCGCGACCCGGAGGAGGACGCATAGCCGTCCTACGCCCCATCGCCGTGCCGTCCGGAGCTTCGGCGTTGCCGGTCGTGGAGGATGTGCTCGGCGGACACGCGACGGTGTTGCCGGTGCCGGTAGGCGATGACCGCGAAACCTCCTTGCTCACAACGTCATTGCGGGCAGGCGCTGAGATCGACGACGATGTAGCCGTTGTCATATCGACATCCGGCACGACGGGTACACCGAAGGGCGCCTTGCTGACGGCCTCGGCGTTGACGGCAAGCGCGACGGCGACACACGATCGGCTTGGCGGTGCCGGGCAGTGGTTGCTGGCGTTGCCCGCGCATCACATTGCCGGGTTTCAAGTTTTGGTGCGCAGCGTGGTCGCAGGCATTTCACCGGTGGCGATCTCGGCAGGCTTTTCGGCGGAGGAACTGGTGTCGGCCGTTGCCTTGCTTGGGTCCGGGCGGCGGTACGTGTCGTTGGTCGCGGCGCAGCTGGACAAGTCGCTGGGCGATCGTGGGGCGTCTGAGGCATTGGCGTCGATGGATGCGGTGCTGATCGGCGGCGGACCGATGCCGGCGGGTGTCGCCGAGAGAGCTGCCGACGCAGGAATTCGCGTGGTGCGGACGTACGGCATGAGCGAAACCGCGGGCGGCTGCGTGTATGACGGGGTGCCGCTCGAGGGTGTGCGGATGCGGATCGACGATGGCCGGGTGGTGCTGGGTGGTGCGACGCTGGCGAAGGGATACCGCAATCCTGTTGATCCGGATCCGTTCGCCGAACCCGGTTGGTTCCGCACGGATGATGTTGGTGCCGTTGACGACTCAGGTGTGTTGACGGTTCTCGGCCGAGTGGACGACGCGATCAGCACCGGCGGGTTGACTGTGTTGCCGCAATTGGTGGAGGCAGCGGTGGCGACGTATGCCGGGGTGGCCGAATGTGTGGTATTCGGTGTCGACGATGAACGGCTGGGCCATCGAGTCGTCGCGGCGATCGTCGTGTCGCCGGGCAGCACCGCCCCTACGATCGCTGAGATACGTGCCCATGTCGCAACGACTTTGGACATCACGGCGGCGCCCCGGGAGATCCACGTGGTCGACGAGATCCCGCGCCGCGGCATCGGCAAGGTCGACCGTCGGGCGTTGGCAAAGCGCTTCGGCTCGTAACTTGGCTCGTCGCAGGCTCTTATGGTCCGCGTTCGGGGTTTTCGTCCCCTTCCTCTGGTGGGCGGAGGAGTAGTTCGGGGCGGTGGTAGGTGTTGATGCGGGTTTGGCCGGTGTCGAGGTCGGGTGGGGGGTGCCATTCGACGTCGCCGTGGTCGTTGATGGTGGTCCTCCAGCCGCCGTGTT
>JBIQHU010000139.1:0-13767 GCA_044508395.1 Mycobacterium sp.
TTCAGCGAAACCGACTACAACAGCCCAACGGGGATGGCACGGGTCACCGGCACCGTGCGATCCGACGGATCGACTCTGACGGCGGATATCCAGCTCGCCAGCGCGCCGCCCGGTATGCATTACGACGTCAGGCTGATCCAGGTACCTCGGTCGTCCGCTGCCCACTGCTGGGGTGCAGACCCCGGCGTCGCACAGGGTTCGTTGAACGCCGACGGGGCCGGTGCCGCCGCGGTGACACTTCAGGACAACATCGAGCCGTGGGCGACGGGCGCGTGGGTGTTCGTCAGCCGCCCCGACCGGTTCTCGCAGAATCCTGCGGAGTTCTACACGACGGACTTGATCGCTCCGATCTAGCGGATCAGGCAGGCACCACGATCGTCAGTCGGCTGCTGTTGCGTTCCACGCGCATTCCCGCACGCCGCGCGATGGTGGCGACCGTACTCGCGTCGTCGGGCTCGGAGCGGCTGGCCGCCAGGATGCGCGCCAGCCGTCCCTTGTGCGCTTTGTTGAAGTGACTCACGACGGCGCGTTTGCCGTCGGCGCGCTCGGAGACGACCTCGACCTGAACGGCATCGGGTAGTCGGCCCAGCGATGCGTACGAGCCCGACCGCAGATCGACGACCAACTCCTCTTTCGCCAGCTGCGCCAAGATCGGCTCGAGCAGCGGCCGCCATCGGTTGGCCAAACCGGGCTGTCCGGGCAGCTTCGAGGTCGCGGAAAGTCGATATGCGGGTACGGGGTCGTCGGCGCGCAGGATGCCGAAGAGCGCCGAGCCGACCGCGAGCCTGGCTCGTGCCCGTTCCGCGGCGGCACCCTTAGGCGATTGGACGTCGAGCGCGTCGTACAGCACGCCGGTGTATCGATTGATCGCGGGCAGCGTCGAGGCGCTGTGCAGCGCGGCGTTGCGCTCAACCTCTGCGCGTTGTGACGCCGACAGCCCGAGCGCGTGCATGCACGCCGGCTCGTCGGCAGCCAGCTCGACCAGCTCGTCGACCAGCGCGGCGCGCATCGGCGTGAGCTCGGGAAGGGACAGCTTGTCCAGGCGCAACTGCGGTCCGTCGCCGCCGGGATGCTTGGTCTCCGACGGTGGTAGCAGAACGATCACGCCGCAGACGTTATCCGGCGCTGCCGTGAGGTCAGGCCGGTGGCATCGGTGCCGGCGGCATGCCCGGGGGCGGCGGCGGTGCGAACGGATCGGCCGGCGGCGGAGGCGGCGGCGGTGCGAACGGATCGGCCGGCGGCGGAGGC
Source organism: Mycobacterium sp. (assembly GCA_044508395.1). Taxonomy (GTDB): domain Bacteria; phylum Actinomycetota; class Actinomycetes; order Mycobacteriales; family Mycobacteriaceae; genus Mycobacterium. Next base: position 1,249 of record JBIQHU010000139.1, read on the forward strand.
GGAGGCGGCGCCAGCATCGGGTCCGGTCCCACCGGCGGGGCGGGTGGCGGGGGCGGCGCCATCGGCGGGGCGGGAGCCGGGGGCGGCGCCAGCATCGGGTCCGGCGCCGGGGGCGGGGCCATCGGCGGGGCGGGCGCCTGCCCGGCCATCAACACGACCGGGGCGCCCGGGGGCGGCGGCACCTGGTCGGCAGGCATCGGCAGGAACATGTGCTTGGTGAACTGTGACTGGAACGCGCCGCCACCGCCGACCTTCACTCCGCCGCTCTCACCGGAGGACACCGGAGTGCCGTCGGGCAGCGTCGCGGCCGTGTGGCCGCCATTCCAGCCGACGTTGAGGGCACCGGGCTGCGAGCCGTACTGGAAGCCACGCGCAAGCAGTGCTTGCTCGATGTTTCCGGTGTGGAACCGGTCCCCGTAGATGGGTCGGCCGGTGGCCGCGTTGGTGACCCAGGAGACCAGACCCGAGCAGTCGGTACCGGCAGGGGAATCCCCACCGCTGATGTACGGCGTGCCCGACACTGAGTTGACGAGCGTCAAGAGCGTTGCGACAGCAAACATGTGGCCGGACGTTAACAGAGCGATTTGTGGGCCTCCAAAATCTGTGACCACGTTCACGCGAAATGGTGTGACAGCGCTCACAACCTAGGGAATCAATGGACTGATTCACTGAAAATGCCGCATAAAAGGGCATATTGACGAGGACCGTTGCTGGGCTATCTGAAATGGATGGCGATTCGGTTGGCTGAAGCGACTATTCAACTCCAACGCGCGTATCGATACTCATCGAGTAGACGAAAACTGTTGTAGTTCATGGAATTATGTGCATAACGCTGGCATCGCTGCATCGTGACTATGCGTATGCGAGCAGCAGCGGGATGTTCTGTTCGGCGGTGGTGAGCGATCCGTGCTGGCCGATGAGCGAAGACTCGAGCGGCTCTGCGGTTCGTCTCAGCAAACCTACGGACCCACGGGCGGCGGCGACGACGTCGCCGATGCGGCTCCGGGTCGCGTCGGTCACGCGCTCGCCGAACCACCCCGCGGCGATCGCCTCGTCGCGCGCCACCACCCACGCGCGGTCGGCAACGGTTTCCCGCCAGGCGGCCAGCACGCTGTCGACGGCGCCGGGGACTACATATATGTGTCTTGCGCGCGCCTCGCCCCCGACGTCCGTCACGCCCTCGGTCAGTGCGGGCTCTGTGTCGATGTCGACGGCCTCCTCGTTATCCACAGAGACCATCCCGTGGTCGGCCACCACCGCGAGCAACCCACCCGTCGGAAGGCCCTCTACCACTGATTCCACCAGGCGGTCGACTTGGCGCAGCTGCAGCCGCCATGCGGGCGATCCGGGCCCGTAGAGGTGGCCCATCATGTCGAGCTGGCTGTGGTAGGCGTAGCAGAACCCGCCATCGTCCACGGCCTCCTGCACGCGTGCGGCCAGGTCGCCGAGTGCCTGCACGCCGACGTACCGACCGCCCCGTAGAACCGCGCGCGTCATGCCGGATCCCGCGAATTCCGCACCGGAGATGACGCTGACCTTCGCGCCGGCTGCGACGGCCCGCTCGAACGTCGTCGGCATGGGTTGGACCTGCTCGGGTGGCGCGACATCACGGAGGTCGTCACCCCACGGATGCATGCGCCACCGCAAAGTGTTCACGACGCCGACCTCCGGCAGTCGGAAGGAGTAGCCGACCAGGCCGTGCTCGCCGGACCGGCAGCCGGTGCCCAGGGCCGCAAGTCCGGCGACGGTGGTGGCTGGGAATCCGACCTGCAACGTACGGCCACGCAGGCCAGCCATGACCGGGGCGTCGTCGGCGTGGGCATCGAGCAGTTCTGCGCCAAGCCCGTCGACGAGCAGCACGCAGGCGCCGCTTACGTCGCCGGGTAGCGGGATCCTGCCGCCGAAACCCTCGATACCCATCGCCGTGAGAACCGACGGAATCACGTCCGCGAGGTGAGGGATATCCGGATCCGGTTTGGGCAGCTCCACAAGCCGAGCCTGCCACAGAACGGAGCGGCCTTTACCAAACCTTGACCGCTCATTGAATCCCCGCCCTGACGATGGTCACGTGACTACGCTTCAACACGTGGAGCTGGGGGTTTTGGGGCCTCTGCAGGTCCGGCAGCACGGTTTGCCGGTCGCAGTTCCCGGCGCCAAACCTCGGGCCATCCTGACGATGCTCGGTCTGCACGGCGGATCCGTCGTCTCAGCCGACACCCTCGCCGAGCTCCTGTGGGGTGCTCGCCCACCGCGCACCGCGGCCAAGGCGTTGCAGACGCACATCTCTTCCCTGCGTCGCGCCCTTGGCGACGGTTTCGTCCTGACCGAGGGGTCGGGCTGGATTCTGAGCACGACCGAGATCGACGCCACCCGCTACAAGTCGGCCGCCAAGCTGGGTCGCAACGCGATCGCGGGCGGGGATGCCGGTCACGCGGTGGCCCGCTTCGACGAGGCGCTGTCGCTATGGCGTGGAGTCCCCGAACTGCCCGATGGACCCCGCGCCGGATCTGAGAAGACGCGCTGGATCGAGGGGCATGCCGCGCTGGTGGAGGACCGCGCCGACGCGCTGCTCGCGACGGGTCGGGCCGCGGAGATCATCGGTGAGCTGGAGGCGGCGATCGCCGACGCGCCGCTGCGCGAGCGGCGCTGGGGACAGTTGATGCTCGCGCTTTACCGCGCGGGACGGCAGGGTGAAGCGCTCGCCGCGTATCAACGGGCGCGATCGATGCTGGCCGACGAGCTGGGTGTGGACCCCGGCCCGAACCTGCGCCGGCTGGAGGCCGCGATCGTCGCTCAGGATCCAGCGCTGGAAATACCTGTGTCACAGCAGCTTTCGACGGTCACCAAAGCAGTCACGTTCCTACTCACCGACATCGAGGGGTCGACGGCCGCGTGGGAGGCGCAACCGGATGCCATGGCGGTGGCGCTGGCCCGCCACGACGAGATCGTCGAACAGGTCGTCACATCCCGTGGCGGGCGGCTGGTCAAGACCCGAGGTGAGGGCGATGCGACCTTCTCGGTGTTCGACCGGCCGTCCGCGGCGGCCGCCGCCGCGATCCAGTTACAGGAGGCGATCGCTCACGAGCCGTGGGCGTTGGCGGAGCCGATGCGTATCCGGGTGGCGCTGCACACCGGCGAGGTCGAACTGCGCGACGGCGACTACTTCGGCCGGGCGGTCAACCGCGCCGCCCGGCTGCGATCGCTGGCCGCCGGCGGACAGATCCTGTGCTCGGGCGCGACGGCGGAACTCGTCATCGACTCTCTTGCCGAGGATGTCGTCCTCGCCGACTTGGGGATGCGCCAACTCCGCAACCTCGCGCGACCCGAGCACGTCTTCGAACTCCGCCTCGAAACCGCCGACGACGCCCCCGCGCAACCGACCGAGCCGTCGATCCAGCGACCCGATCTGCCCGCGGTGCTGACCGGGGCGGGGCCGTTCGTCGGGCGCGGACGAGAGCTTGCCGGGCTGTTGGCAGCTTGGCAGTCCACGCTCGCGATAGGCACGCAAGCGGTGCTAGTCGCCGGTGAGCCAGGGGTGGGGAAGACGCGGCTGGCCGGCGAATGGTCCCGTCAGGCGTACGAACAAGGTGCCGTGGTCCTCTACGGCCGCTGCGACGAGGATCTCGGCGCGGCATACCAGCCGTTCGCGGAGGCGTTACGCCTGCTGGTGCCGTGCCTCGGCGCCAAGCGGCTGCGCGCCCTGCGCGGCGTCGAAGCGCTGCTGCCGTTGGTTGCGGGCCTCACCGAAGTCGTTCCCGATCTGCCGACGCCGCCGCGTTCCGACCCGGACACCGAACGTTACGCACTGTTCGACGCGGTCGTTGCGCTGTTGGCGGCGGCGTCGAACAGTGCGCCCGTCGTGCTGATCCTCGATGATCTGCACTGGGCGGCCAAGCCGACGCTGCTGCTGTTGCGGCATCTTCTTCGCTTCGGAGAGCACGCCCGTGTGCAGATCGTCGGCACGTACCGCAGCACCGACCTGGACCGCTCGCATCCGCTGGCGGCGATGCTGGCCGACCTTCACCGCGACGGCTCGGCCACTCGCCTTGCGCTCAGCGGTCTCGACGAAGACGACGTCACCGCCTACGTCGCGGAGGCCGGTTACGACGATGAGGAGTTGGCCAGGGCACTGGCGTCGGTCACGGGCGGCAATCCGTTTTTCCTCATCGAGGCGTTGCGTCACGTGGACGAGAGCGGCGGCCGGTGGGACCCGAGTACCCTGCCGCAGGGCGTTCGAGAAGCGGTGAGCCGCAGGCTTTCTCGGCTGCCGCTGGAGACCAACAAAGCTTTAGCCGCGGCGGCGGTCGTCGGCAGTCGATTCCCGCTGGCGTTGGTGGAGAGTGTGGTCGGCGACGACCTGATCGACGCCTTCGACGAGGCATGCAAGGCGGGAATCGTCATCGAGGAACCCGGCGGACGGTATCGGTTCAACCACGCCCTGGTGCGGCAGTCGCTGCTTGCCGAACTCGCCTCCGTGCGGCGGATGCGGCTGCATCAGAAGATCGCCGCGACGCTGGAGGCCGAGGCGGGCGCCGATGACGATGAGCTGTTGGCCGAATTGGCGTACCACTACTTCGAATGTGCGTGGGCAGGCAACGCGGCCAAGGCAGTCGAGTACTGCCGGCGGGCTGCGGACCAGGCGATGGCACGGCTGGCCTATGAAGGTGCGGCCGATCTATTTGACAAGGCACTGCACGCCTTGGAGGAGCTTGACGAGGAACTGTCGGATCGCGACGCTCTGCAGGCCGAACTGCTGGTCGCGCGATGCGAGGCCCTGCTGGCCGCCGGGGATGTCGTGTCGGCGGCTGGTGCGGTGGCGCAGTTGCAGAGAGCCGCAGGCGATTCCGTGCGCCTGGCCGCCTGGGGCACGTGCTTCGACGGTGAGCTGTTGATGCTGACCCACCCCGAGCGCCTCGATGAAATCGAAGCCGCCGTGGCGGCAGCGGCCGAGAAGCTGGCCGGTTTGGAGGACGCGGCGGGGGAGGCCAAGGCCCATACCGTGAGGGCCGCGTGTCTGGCCCGGCTCGGCCGGATCGGCGACGCGGAAACTGCGCTGGACCAGGCGCTGACGGCGGCGCGGCGGGCGCATGAGCACCGCCGGGTGAATGCCGTGCTGGCAGGTGCGCCGTTGGCGGCGTTGTGGGGACCGAATCCGGTTCCGCGCGCGGGTGGGCGGTGTCTGGATGTTGTTCGGCTGCTTCGCATCACGACCGGATCACCGGTGGTGGAGGCGACGTCGACGAGGTGTCAGGGTGTGCTGGATGCGCTGCGTGGACGGGCCGCCGCGGGACGAGCCCTGATCGACTCGGCTCGCAGATCATTGACTGAGCTCGGTATGCGGCACGCGTTACTCGAGGTGGACCAGTTCGCAGGAATCGTGGAGTTGGTCGCCGACGATGCTGCGGCCGCGGAGCCGTTGCTTCGCCGGGCGTACGACGGTTTCCGGCGGATGGGGCTCGACGCGGACACGGCGGAGACGGCGGCGTTGTTGGCGCGAGCGTGTCTAGCGCTCGACAGGGACGCCGAGGCCGACGAATTGTGCTCGGAGAGTGAGCGTCTTGCGGGCCACGCGCTGAAGCCGTCGATCGCTTGGCGAACGGTTCGCGCACAACTGCTCGCGCGCAATGGCACCCACGATGAGGCGAAGCGGGTGGCGCTGGAAGCCGTGGCGGTCGCCGAGCGCACCGATCTGCTGGTCGACCACGGCGACGCCTGCCTGGCACTGGCGACGGTGTTGGGCATCGCCGGTGATGTCGCAGGGGCACGGGCGGCTGCCGAGCGGGCAGCCGAGCTGTATGAACTGAAAGGTGCTGCGGCACTGGCGGCGAAAGCGCATGGGATCGTCGGCACCCGAATATCGCCGGTCGTATCAATGCCCGACTTGCCACGCGCTGAACCGGAGAACGAGTGTGTGCGGTTGCTCCGCCGACTTGACGCCGCATACGATCGCGAGGCTTGGGACGAGGTCGCGCAACTAGTTGCAGATGTCGTCCACAACGAGAGCCGTCGCAGGATCGTTGGCCTGGAACCACTCGACCGCCCAAGGGCGGAGTGGGTAGCTGGGGCTCAACAATATCGCGAAACTCTGGCCCCGGTTCGATACCGCCACAGCGTTGTTGCCGTGCGTGGCGATCGCCTTGCGCTGTCACGGTTGGAAGTAGGACCTGAAGATCTGAGCCCGGGGGCACCGCGGGACGAATTGCTCCAGCTTTACGGACTGGATGAGAACGGCCGACTCGCTCTGCAGATCTGGTTCGACGTCCAGGATATCGACGCCGCGATGGCGGAACTCGATGTCTTGCAGGCCGGCTTCGAGTTAGAGAACGAGTGTGTGCGAGTCCTCCGCCGAGTCGAGGACGCGGTGAGCCGTCGCGCATGGAGCGAAGTCGAGCGAGAGCATGCACCGCTTGGCTCTATCGAGAGCCGCCGCAAGATTGTCGGCTTCAAGCGGATTGAATTGCCCGCCAGTGCAATGGCTAGTGGAGCGGACAGATTCATCCGCGACATGCGCGCCGTACAAAGACGTCGGCCCATCATCGCCATCCGGGGAGAGCGCCTTGCGCTGACGCGAACCGTGGTAGGCACTGCCGATGACACTCCAGGGGCGCCGCAGGACGAGATGCTCCAGCTCGTCGGCCTCGATGAAGACAGTCGGATCGCGCAGCAGGTGTGGTTCGACGTCGAGGACATGGATGCCGCGATGGCGGAGTTGGACGCTGCTCATGCACGACTCGAGGAAGTACCGCCTACAACACGGCTAGAAAACGCCGCGACCCGTGCCGATGACCGCGGATATGCGTTGTTCACCGAGGGGCGACTTGACGAGATCGCCGCGCTGTATGCCGTCGACATCCGAATCGAAGATCGGCGGAAGGGTCTCGCTCGGGAGAGTCTCGGCCGTGCGGCGGCGCTCGAAAATGTCCGTGCGATCGCGGACTTTGACATGGTCATCGTGCACACGCCCCTCGCCGTGCGGGGAGACCGGCTCAGTTTGACCCACGTTCGATTCCAGCAGCGTGACGGTCGCCCCGGCGCCTACTACGCCGAATCGCTTGAAATCAACGAGATTGGCGCCGACGGCCTGATGACAGCCAGGGTGGTGTTTGACGCAGACGACGTGGAGGCCTCCTTCCAGGAGCTCGACGCGCGATACGTCGCACGCGAAGCGGCCGCGCACGCGCACACGTGGTCGGTGATCGCGGATACCTTCGTGGCCGTAAGCCACGATGAGGTTCCAGCTATGTCGCCCGACTGCATCACCCTGGACCACCGTCGGACGAGAAATTTCGCTCCCGGCGACCTCCAGGCGTATCTCCAGGCCGGGCATGACCTCGATCAACACATCAAGGCCCAAGTCCAGGTCGTGCATCGGCTGAACCACCTCGGGGCCGTCGTCGGCTACGCGGCGTATGCGCGGTCACGAGAGGGCTTCGACGCCGAATGGCGGGAAGTCAGCCTCTCGATAGTCGACGGCGGCATGGTCATCCGCTGTGAGCTCTTCGAGGACACCGATCTTGACACCGCTCTCGCAAGGTTCGACGCGCTCACCCGGTCGGCACCGCAGTTGGAAAACGCGGCGAGTCGGGTCAACAACCACTTCGACGCGTGTCTGGCTGCGCGCGACTGGGAGGCAATGGCCGCGGTGGTGGCAGAGGACATGTGCAATGACGATCGTCGACGGGTCGTGGGCGCCGGGATCCGGCGCGGTCGGCATGACGAAATCGCGGATATGCAGGCGATCGCCGAATTAGGTGTTGCGAGTGCGGTGTCCACCGTCGTCGCCACTCGCGGTGAGCGTCTCGCCCTTCTGCGAACCCGATTCTCGGGACGGGAGCAGGGCCCAGAGGCATTCCATACCGACATCGTGGATATCATCGAAATCAACGCCGATGACCAGATCACACGGCGGATCGCGTTTGACGCCGACGATATCGATGCTGCGTTCGAGGAGCTCGACTCCCTCTATCTCGCAGGCGAAGCGGCAGCGCATGCAAAGACCTGGTCGGTGGTGGTTGGCGTCTACGCTGCGCTTGCTCGTCACGAGGTACCGGCTGCAACGCCGGACTGGACATATGTCGATCACCGGCGAGGTACGCCGCTTGCCGATACCGACCTCAGGGAAATCGTGAGCACGCTCAACGAGCTCACGCCGAATCTCACGAATCATGTCGAGTCAGTGCACGCGTTGCACGATCACGCAGCGCTTGTCACTCAGGTCTCGCGTGGAACTTCGCCGGAGGGCTTCGACGCCGAGTGGCGGATGGTCAACCTCTTGACGGTTCAAGGCGACAAGGTCAGTCGCTGCGAACTATTCGACGAGTCGGACATCGAGGCAGCGCTCGCCCGTTTCGACGAACTTTGTGGTCCGGGAAGCCGATTCGTAAACCCCGCAGCAGAAGTGTACGAGCGCTTTTGGAGCGCTGTCGGAGCCAAGGACTGGACGGCTTTGGCGGAGATACTAGCCGCGGACACCGTCTTCGATGATCGCCGCAAGATCGTTAACGCGGGGATCCGATATGGACGGAACGCCGGGATCGCCGATATGCGAGCGGTTGCCGAACTCTGGAACGAGAATCTTACGACGACCCTCACAGCGGTCCGTGGAGACCGACTCGCCATGAGCATCGTCCGATCATCGGCGACGGACTCCGAAGTATTCAACATCGTGGAGATCGACGACGACAATCGGATCGCGGCGCTTGTGGCCATTGATGGCGACAACATCGATGGCGCCTTCGAGGAACTCGACGCCCGGTATCTCGCGGGCGAGGCGGCAGTGCACGCACAGACCTGGTCGGTCATTGTCCGCAATGCCGCTGCTTTCAACAATCACGAACTTCCGACGTGGACGCGGGACGTGGAGCACCTCGATCACCGCAAGGTGATGGGGTTCGTCTCGGGCGACGAGACTGCGTACGTCCATGCAACATGGGATCAAACTCCGGATCTGCGCCTGCGTATCGAGGCCGTGCATCGTCTCAATGACTGCGGCGCGGTCGTGACCTACAGTGCCAGCGGCACGTCGGCAGAGGATTTCCAGGCCGAGTGGCGCGGGATCAATGTCTCGATGATCAATCGCGACCGGATCAATCACAGCGAACTCTTCGACGAGGCAGATCTCGATGCTGCGCTCGCAAGGTTCGAGGAACTCAGCAGCGAGCAGCGACTCGAAAACGCGGCGAGTAAAGCGGAACAGCGCGCCTTGGAGTGCTTCGCGACCCGCGACTGGGTGTCCATGGCCCAGTATCTGGCGGAGGACCTTGCTCTCGACGATCGCCGGCGGGTCGTGAACGCAGGGACGCGTCGTGGCCGAAATGCTGCGATTGCCGACGCGCGCGCAGTCGCGGATCTGGGCGGCACCGAGATCACCTCGGAAGTCATTGCCACGCGCGGCAACCGCCTGTTTCTTGCGCGTTCGCACTTGTCGAGCCGCGGCCAAGAGTCGGAGAGGTTCCACACCGAATCGTTGTGCGTTGCGTCCAGCGATGACGACGGCCGGATCGCGGCGAGAGTGGTGTTCGATCCGGACGACATCAATGCGGCCCTTACCGAACTCGACGCGCGATACGTGGCGGGTGAAGCGAAGCCATACGCCCGGGTGTGGTCCGTCATCACCGATGCGTACGCCGCGCTCAACCGCCACGAGCTGGCCCCGACGCCGCCGGACTGGGTCTATGTTGACCACCACCGGCCCGCCCTGTGGCAGGGCGACTTCACGGCGAACATGCGTGCCGCATGGGAAGTCGCGCCCGATTGGCATATCGATATCGTCGCGGTCCATCGCCTCACCCGCTTAGGGGCAGTACTCACCTGCGTCGCCCGCGGAACCTCGCGGGAGGGCTTCGACGGTGAACAACCGGGCATCGCGCTGCTGACGGTCCAAGGCGAAGTGGTCAATCGCTTCGAGTACTACGGCGAAGCTGATCTCGACGATGCGCTCGCGCATTTCGACGAACTCAGTCGGCGCGCGAAGCAGCCGGAAAACTTGGCAACTCGACTGTATGCGCGCCTCAATGATGCCTTCATGGCCCGCGATTGGAACACAATGGCAACATTGGTCGCAGATGACACGTCGACAGACGATCGGCGTCCGATTGTCGGCCTCGGACTAAGGCGTGGCAGAGATGCTGCCGTCGGCGACTGGCGCGCGATTGCGGACGTTGGGGTCAAGGACATCACGGCGACCGTCATCGCAACACGCGGTGAGCGTCTCGCCTTGAGCCGCTACGGGTTCGTCGGGCATGACCAGCGGCCCGAGGCATACCGCACCGAGGTGCTCGGCATCGTCGAGATCGACGGCGACCAACGGATGTCGGCCTGCGTGATGCTGGATCTCAGCGATATCGACACGGCGTTCGCAGAACTCGACGCCCGGTACGCAGCCGGCGACGCCGCGCCGCACGCACACACATGGGAGCTGGCCACGAAGATCTTCGCCGCTATGAATCGGAGCCGATTGCCGGCCGCATCGCCGAATTGGGTAGTCAACGATCATCGCCGGCTGCCGATGATTCAGGAAGCGTCCCGCGACGCCTATCTGTCGGCTGCAATTGAAGTCCCGCAATCCGCGGTCTACATCGAGGCGGTGCATAAGCTGAGCGACGCCGGAGCCGTACTGTCGTGGCAGGGAGATTGGACGACGCCAGACGGATTCGACGCCCAGTGGCGCGGGATCAGCGTAACCATATTCGAAGACGATTTGATCGACCGCGTCGAGATTTTCGACGAGGACGATCTGGATGCCGCGCTCGCAACGTTCGATGAACTCACGCGGACAGGAAACCAACTGAACAACGCCGCTATCCGCGGTGATACCCAGGCCGCAGACGCATTCAACAACCGGGATCTGGACGGCTACCTCGCGGCGTTTGACGGCACCGCGCGCTATGAGGACCGGCGAAAAGGCTTGCGCAACGAGGGGCCGGTGGACCGGGAACTCGCACATGGACTGTTGTTCACCGGAGCACCGAGTTGGTGCGTGGAGATCGCACCCGTCGCCATCCGGGGACGCCATCTGGCACTGACTCGTCACATCTGCCGGGATAGCGGTGAGGCCGAACGCCCGATCGTTGCAGAGGTGCTGGCGCTCGTAGAAGCCACGGAGAACGAATTGATCTGCCGCAGTATTCTGTTCGATCCGGGCGACATCAACGCCGCATTCGCGGAGCTGGACACCCGGTGGATCGTTGGCGAGGCGGCCGACCATGCACAGACGTGGTCTGTAATCACCCACGGCTTCGCTGGGTTCGGCAACCATGAACTTCCCCCGATGGCATTCAAGTGGATCGACCATCGCCAGGTCATCGGCAGCGGCTCAAGCGATCTGACTGAGACGACTCTGGCCGCATGGGACATGACACTGGACATCCAGGCCCGGATTGAGGCTGTGCATCGGTTGAATGACCGCGGAGCGGTCGTTACTCACTCGGTGCAAGGAACTTCGCGGGACGGCTTCGACTTCGAGTTGCGCATGGTCGACGTCTTCATGGTGGAAGGCGGCGTCATCAGCCGCTGCGAATCGTTCGACGAATCAGATCTCAAGGTTGCGCTCGGTCGCTTCGACGAACTGACCGCTAACGCACCTCTGCTGACAAACGCAGTAGCCCGAATCCTTGCACGCGTGGTGGATGCATTCAGCAGACGCGACCCTGACGGGTATATCGCACTTTTCGCCGAGGACTGTATGTACGAAGATCGGCGAAAAGGGTTGCGGGACGCCGGTTCAATCAGGCCGGAATACGCGCAAACAGTGACATTCGGTGCGGCTGCCGGGTGGCAGCCGGAGTTTGAGCCCATCGCCGTCAGGGGAGAGCATCTGATGCTGGGCCGCGTGACATTCCGCGATCAGAGCGAGGCCGGTAGTCCGATCGCTGTCGAGGCTTTGAATGTGGGCAGACTTAGCGACGACGAATTGATCTCGTGGTTTGCGGTTTTCGACCCCGAAGACATCGACGCCGCCTATGCAGAACTCGATGCTCACTGGGTTGCCTCGGGGGAGGTCTCAAACCCTGAAGTGATCGAATCGATGAACCAGCTCTACGACTGCGCCAACCGCCACGACTGGGATGCGCTCGCCGCGCGTGAATCCGACGCCACCTTCGTGAATCACCGGCAGCTGGGTACGGGCGAGCAGATCGGTGACCATTGGTCATCGATTCGCACGATGGCGTCGTTGATTCCCGATATGCGCATAGAGGTCGCCGAGATCCCCAGACATTCCGCGAAGGGGGTTGTCACCAGCCTCGTCGTCAAGGGCACGGCAGTCGGGGGCACTGCGATCGAGCTGCCGGCCGTCATCGTTCTGCTTTTCGACGGACCTCGCGTGACGCGTATGGAGGCGTTCGACCTCAACCAACGCGATCAGGCACTCGCTCGTTTTGACGAACTCAACTGCTAGGGCGAGTTCCGCTGTCCGCCTTCACTTCACGTGCTGACGGCGGTCACCACCTCAGTTGTTGTTTGGTGGTTGGGGTTGGTAGGGGTCGTAGGCCCACCATTGGGCGTGTTCGCCGAGGGGTC